>JBKXQO010000015.1:0-84813 GCA_047014865.1 Blautia sp.
ACCACGGAAGGATTATTCTGTGGTCTTTTTTATATTATCAGATTCATCCGACTCAGAATGCGTTCCTGAGTGGAGGCGCTGACCGCCACATAGATTCGTGTCGTCTCAATCCTGCTATGCCCCAGCACATCCGCCAGGTGCGCAAGATTCTTCTCTGCGGCATAAAATGTCCGGGCAAACAAATGGCGAAAACTGTGCGGAAATACTTTGCGGGAATCCACTTTCGCCTCTTCGCACAACTGCTTCATGTCATGACACACATTGGAGCGGTCCAAAGGCTTTCCACTCCTGGTACAGAAGATCATACCACTCTCAATCCCTCTCGCCCTGGCATATCTCATCAGCCTACCACACAACTCCTTCTGAAGAATAATTGTACGATTCTTTCCTTTCAAACTGATTTCCGCACGGCCAGCCTGCGCCGCCTCTACTGTGATATAACGCAACTCTCCGATGCGTATGCCAGTCCCACATAGAGTGAGCATCAGCATATACAGACGATTATTATGCCGCGCCTGAGCAGCGGCCAGTAACCGCTTATACTCTGCTGTCGATAGTTCCTTAGACTCATCTAAAAAGACACGGCGCTGTATTTTCAAGAGCTTGACCTTGATTCCCTCCCATCCGCAAAAATCTAAAAAAGAATGGATTGCCGTCAGATTACCGTTGACGGTCTGGGCCTTATGCCCATTTTGTAGATACTCCCGGTACTGCAAAAGACGCAATTTCGTCAACTCTTTCCCTGCAAGGTGTTCAGCCAATCGCCTGACGATAGTTGTATACTTCATCACCGTCGCCTCGGACTTTTCGTTCAGATACAAATGATTTCTAAATGCTTGTATACTCTCGTCAACTATAATATTCATCTGTCTTCCTCCGTCGCTTCCCATGTATTAGCTTTCCTATCATTTTATCCGATAGGAAGAGATATGGGGGACAAAGTAAAGAAATGAATCCTTTTCGTGATACCTCAGATAAAATACACCCTGACAAAATTTTTCGAGAGCCCTATCCTCTTCAAATGGCCATCCAATCCTCAAAGTGCCGTCCAACGATAAACAACATCAAATCTACACTTTCTTGACCTTCTGCACTCTATCATATAAAAACCAGATAAGCGACATAATTCCAATCCGCTTCGCCACTTGTCCATAACTTTACCGCCACTCTCGTGGCATTTTGACAGGAGCTCGTACTCCTGCCAAAACAGGGAAGTCTCCCGCTTAAGAAACGGTAGACTCCCCTGATAAGTTTAGATCTCATACCGGCCCAGATCACAGCCGGATCTCTCCAGAACCGCCTTTACCCTGACCATAACTTCCGCATCCACCTCCGGGCGGTTATCCTCATACTTCTTTAGCAGACGAGCCATCTCTTTGTCGATGCTCTCCTTGAAATACTCTGTGCCTTTGGCATTGCGCCCGCCGATACGTGGCGCATACAGATCTGTAAAATTCTCCAGCGTATAGTCCGAAGTCACAAAGCTCCCCGTATGGCCAAGCTCCTTGATCTCCTCCAGGTTCAAGGTCTCCTCGTTGACCTCAATAGGTGTGAAGGCTGCTTTTACCTGACGGATGATCTCAAAATCAATGATCATCTTCTCAAAAGAAGTTGCGTTGACGCTGTCCATCACACCCCCTGCCTCCATGATCAGATTGATTCCGTGACGGTAAGCAGACGAGAACGTCAACATAGACTCATACCCTGCCTGACAGTTGATCACCGGAGCGTCCGTCTGACAGCCGCCACCACGGGATGGCATCCCATAGAAATTGGCTAGATTTTTGCCGAATCCTTGCATCAGTGTTCCCTCAGGAGCCGCACAGGCGAAGGTGATACCACCCCTCATATCTGCGGCCGTGGACTGAATCCCGAACACCGTCGGCGTGCCCGGACGGATCATCTGAGCCAAGGCGATGCCAGCCAGATTCTCTGCAGTGCCGCTGGCCAGACTGCCGGCCATGGACAGAGACCCCGTGGCACCCAACATTGTGGCCGGGCAGAGGATCACCGGCTGCCCATACTCTGCCAAGGTCATTAGGCAATCCAACATCCTCTCGTCCAGAGTCAACGGGGAAACTGTGTTAATCAGAGCAATCATCCTAGGTTTCTCAATCAAGGCCTCCTTCCCACCGAAGAATTCGCAACTGGCCTCCATCATCAACTGCATCTCCTCTTTGAATCCAGTGGGAAGCATAATCGCCTTATCAGAGTGAAGCAAGGTGGCATAGAACATCTCAATAGCTGCGGTCTCCTCCGGTATATCTCCCGGCTGAATCATGATTCCGCCATTGATGGAATAACTATCTTCTGCCTGGACTAGCTTTAGACATTTCAAATAATCCTCCACCGTTCCCCGGCGGCGTGTCCCATCCCACTGGTCAATAAACGCACAGCCATATGTGGGCGCCGGATTGATGGCGTCTTTCCCAATCACAGTATCATACTTCGGATTCCGGGCATAGAGGGTAAAGGATTCCGGCGCCTTTTTGATCCAATGCATCACCTGTTCCTCTGTAAAAAAAACCGTACTCCCCTCTACTTTGATTCCATTTTCTTTAAAAATCTCAATGGCCTTGGCGTTGTGAATGTTCACACCCACCTCTCTCATAATCTCCATGGCCGCGTCGTGTATCATCTGCTCTCTTGACATATTCGATCCTCCTGAATTCTGACGAAAACTCTTCACTCCCGTGTTCTGCTCCCTATTTACCGGTTTCGCACGCCCAGCCCCAGCACATTCCGGAGATAGCGCACGCTCTCCTGGCAAGCCTTGTATTCCCTGGCCCTCGCCTCCTCGATGGGCTCGTCCATGCACTTGAATGCGATTTCATTCTCAAAGATAATCTTATCCATGGGAGATTTCTCCCGAATCTGGGATACCATCCTGGGACAGTCCATAGACCCCTGCCCGTGAGGAGCCCCCACATCGTGCACCCCAAGAGGATCCACCACAATAACGTCGTCGCTGAAATGGCAGCAATAAGCTCTGGGAAGCATCTTCTCCATTGCGTCGTAAGGATTCTCCATCACCTGAAGGGGATTCATCGTATCCACACAAGTTCCTATCAATGGATGATTTAACTGATCCACAATCCACAGGATCTCGTCGGCAAAAGTATCGGTGTGGTTCTCAATGGCAACCTGCATTCCATACTCTTCAATCATAGGAATCGCCGCATGAAACTCCTCATACCGTTCCGCCATCTGTCGCATCACCTCCGGATGCATACAGGAACCATAAAACTTACTGGGCCGGCGAATATCCAAGCTGAATTTCACCAACTCCGCATCCAGCTCATGGCCGATTTCCAGAGCTTCCTGCACGGTGCAATTTACCCTGGAATCACTGCCCGCCTGGAAGGACGAATTAAACTCCAAAAATAGCCCGCGATCCTTGGCAGCCTGAGCCACTTTTCTCAGATTCTCTGTGGAGAAGGGATCCTCTTGCGCTGTGGTCAACAAGTCCACCTTCGTGATCTGCAGACCATCCAACTCCCACTCCACAGCCTGATCCATCAGTTCATACAGCGACATCGTCTGCTCAAAATAATAATCCTTCCCAAATCCCCAGCTCTCCCCAAAGCCAAAGAAATGTAACGTATACGTGTGCATCCCGAGCCTGAGAGGCCTATTCTTGTCCGCCATGCCAAATCCTCCTATCTTATCTATCCTAAAATATTGTCTGCTTCACATTCTCCTCTTAGAACCACGCTCTTTTCCATGCCCTTCTCTAAGCAATCAGCGCTTTCGCAGCCTGTGCGGCGCTGGCGGCGTCCTCTGTGAAACAATCCGCTCCGATCTCATCGGCGAATTCCTGTGTGATGGGCGCTCCCCCCACCATCACCTTAATTTTATCTCTGAACTCTGCTTCGTTCAGGGCCTTCACCGTATCCCTCAGAGACGGCATGGTGGTGGTGAGCAGAGCTGAGCATCCCACGATCTTGGTGTCAGGATTTTCCCGGACAGACTCCAGAAATTTCTCGATGGGGACGTCCACACCCAGATCGATCACCTCGAACCCAGCGCTCTCAATCATCATGGCCACCAGGTTCTTCCCGATGTCGTGGAGATCTCCAGCCACAGTCCCTATGATGAATTTCCCTGCTGATCCTGACTCCCCCGAGGCCAGGTGAGGCTTTAACACATCTACCCCTTTCTTCATGGCCTTCGCCGCGATCAACATCTCCGGCACAAAGATCTCATTGTTCTTAAACTTCTCACCCACAATATCCATAGCCCCGATCATGCCTTCGTTGAGAATTTCAGTGGGATCACACCCTGCCTCGATGGCTTCCTGAACCAGTCCCTGCACCAGTTTTACTTTTCCAGTCTCCACAGCCTTTGCTACTTCTTGAATTTTTGACATCTGTTTTTCCTCCGCATAAAAAACGATTGTGATTTGGTTCCAAAATTTTTTCCCGGACCTCTCTGGTCCTATGACAGAAGCGTCATTTCTTCACCGGTCCGATAATACCTTCCCGGTAGGCCCCGATATACTCCATACAGTAATCGTCTTCCCCCAGCAACGCCTCCGTGGCATAGATAAGTCCCAGCAAGTCCCGGTTGGTGGGATCTAAGATGGCGCTATCCAGTCCTGCATTCATGGCCAACACCGTGAATCCCATATTGATCAACTTACGGACTGGCAGGTTAAAAGAAATGTTGCTGACAGCCTCGGTGATATGGATCTGTGGATACTTAGCACGAATGGTGCGAATCACTTCCACATTCATGGCTATTCCATCTTCCGACGTACACAGCATCTCAACCAACGGATCAATGTGCAGACGGCTGGGCCGAATTCCATACTCTTTTGCTTTTGCCATAAGATCGTCAAAAACCTTCAGGCGGTCCCTGGCAGTCTTGGGAATCCCCGTGTCGTCGCTGAGCAGACAGATAATCTCCCAGTCGCTATCTGCGACCTCCTTGAAAATCTTATCCGCCTTGTCCCCCTCCATAGACACCGAGTTAATCAGCCCCGGTCTCTTACAGTGCTTATAGGCTTGTGCCAACACCTCTGCGCTGGGACTGTCCACAGAGATGGGCAGATCCGTCACCTCCTGGATACAGTCGATCATCCATTCCAGTGTCTCCACCTCCACCTTCTCTTCCACCGACGCACAACAGTCGATGAAAGTGGCGTTGGCCTGCGCCTGCATCCTCGCCCGTTCCTTGATAAACGCAGCGTCCCTCTTGGCAATCGCCTCAGCCACAGATGGAATCGATCCATTAATCTTCTCACCAATAATAATCATCCTGCCACTCTCCTTTTCTGATATTTCTTGCTTGTTCTATAGCCACATCCTCTGGCTGGAAATCTTAAAAATTCCGCGCCAGAAAAATATTGGACACCAAAGTTCCCAGCACCGTGGCTCCGATGGCTGGGATCACGCCTCCGCCTAAGATAGCCGACAGAAACGGGATCACCTCAAATGCAACGGCAAATATAATCCCCAAGGTGACGCCTATCCGGGCCGCCTTTATATTCAACTTGGATTGGTACTCTTCAGACTCGCGGTCCCGGAAGATCAGCCCCATCACAAACATAGGAATCAAAACTCCCCCACAGACCGTGTACCCATAAGTGCCCAGCGCATAGATAAAAGGGGCGTACAGTCCTGACACAATGGCAATCACCCCCGCCGCCAGAGTGGCTATCTTGGCATACTTGATACTTTTCTCACCACTCAGCTTAGCGTCCGGATCTACAATATCTGACACCACATTGGCCGCCGCGCAGTTCAAATGTGTGTCCGCGCAGGACATGCAGGCTGCCAGCACGCTCTCTGCCAGGATAATTCCACAGATCGGTGGCATCTTGTTCAGAATAACCCAGACCAATGCCTGATCTCCTGCGTTGGTGTACATCAAAGATGCAATCCCCACAGAAATCATAATAAAGACCAGAATTATATTCAAAAAGAACGTCACCCCGTAGGACCGCCTCGCCGTGGCCACATCCTTCGCCGCAAAAGCCCGGTTCCAGAAAATGGGATTTGAGACAGCTCCCACCAGTCCCGTGAGAAACACACTGACAATGGTGACGGGCTTCTCCACAAACAGATCCCATTTTCCAGGATCCACCTGCACAATCTGCTCTTCCAGAAAGCCAAAGTCAAAGTGAAACAACTTCATTCCAAAATAGATCACCATCACGGAGAAGATCATCTGGATAGTCCCGTGGAGAGCGTCGGCATAAATCACCGCCTCCAAGCCACCGCTCACCGTGTAAAAGACAAAGACAATACCGCACACAATGACTGCAATCCGGTAATCAATCCCAAAGACTTGTTCCAATACATAAGCCACGCCCATGATCTGTGCTCCCGGCCAGACCACGTTGGGCATCAAGGCCGCAAGGCCACCCACCCGCCGGATATAGTGATCGCCCCCGAAGAGATATCCTGAGATAAAGTGCGGCATAGACAGATACTTAAATCTGGCCAAATAAGGAGCCAGAATATATCCCATAACGATTCCCCCCAGCAATCCCTCCCCCAGCCACAGCCAGTAAGCACTGATTCCCTCCAACGCTCCTCTTCCCGCCTGTCCAATAAAGTTACCTGCACCGCTAAAACTTGCCCAGGCGGTCAAGAACAACAACAGTGTGCCTGTCTTCTTGCCCCCGATAAAATAATCTTCCGCGTCCTTGGCTTTTCCCTTGGTCTTCACACCGATTGCCACACAGGCCAGCAAATCCATCACAATCAAGCCACCCGACAAAAGCATCTGCGCTGTACTCATAAGCGCCACCTCCCTTGGCTTACCCATTCTGTATCCACATCTATACCAATTTAACTCTCACAGTGCCCTGCCCTCTGCCTTTAACTTCTTCGCGTAGCGCACCGAGAGAACCGCCACGAGGATGCCCAGCACACCACATCCAATCACCCAGTACCAGATCAAATCATAGCCAAAATTTCCATATCGGTCCAACCAGATACCCGCCAGCTTGGCAAAGTACACATCTGGCAGATAACAGATCAGCGAGATCACCCCGGTGGCCACGCCCGTCAGGGACAGCGGAATTCCAACCTCCCCTAGAGTCGCGAAGTAGATCCCCCGCATGCCGGTGTAGACAATCGCAAAGACGAAGGTGACTCCGACACAGAGAACCATCGCATTCTTAGTGAACAAGACAGCCACTGTCAAGATGGTGGCAACGGCCAGGTAATAACCTAACGTCTTAATCTTGGAGCCAATCTTATCGGCGATAAATCCGATGGCCAGTGTGGAGACTCCTGCAATGATGTAATTGCGCACAACAGCGAAGGTACTGGCCTGAGTCTGGGAGATTCCCAGTACGTTGACCGTGTAAGAGCCCAGGTATCCATTGGCTGCCGATGTGAATGAGAAACAGAAAAAAATCAACAGCGATAACAGCCAGGTGCCCGGCATCTTCAGCACCTTGAGCACAGAACCCAGCGAGAGCTTCTCCTGAGTCAGAGTACCCTCTCCATCCACGGCAAGCTCCGCCTCCTCCGCTCCAATCATCCGGTTGGGAATCACAAGAAATACGATCAGCGCCAACGCCAGAAAAAGCGCTCCGTTGAAAAACAACATATTTTTCCACTGCGTTCCCAAGACCTCCAGGTCTGTGGCGTTGCCTGGCATGATCGCCCGGTTGAGTAGTCCCACCCCCAGAAAACCCAAGATCATTCCTATAATAGCCCTCACAAATTCCGAGGTAGAGAACATAGCTCCTTGTTCCGCTGCCGTTCCCATCTTACGGGTCGTCTTCAAATAGGCATTCCAGATAAAAAAGCTGGTCCCCACACCATATAAAATATGTATCACAATAATAGAAAATCTACCCGGTACCAGTCCAAACCAGAATGAACAGATCCCCATCATCACAGATCCAATGATCAACAGCCATTTCTCCCCAAACTTGTCCACCAGAACGCCGCCGATGGGATATCCCGCCGTACAGACCAGGCCAAACCAGAAACTGAAATCACCGATGAATTCATTCACATTGGCCGCCGACGCCACCGGCTTATACTGGGAAAACAGCAGAACCATCTGGTCATAATAGCTGTAACGCAGAAATGGCACATAGACCATGACGCCCGCCATCAGAGACACGACAACCAACACAAACCACCGTTTCTTCCCTGTAATTACCATAAGATTCTCCTCCCTCTTCTCGACAAAACCTCTCGACATATCAATTAGTTAACTCGTTCACTTTTTAAGGTAAAAAAGAAGGCAAGCTCCCTTCTATTCCCGAATTACTCCGTCCTGGGAAGCTTGCATTCCATACAAGCGATCCTCTGCCTGCGATTCAAAGCGCTCCCTCTCCCCCTTCTGTCTTTATACGGTACCTTCCTTAGGCACGAAAACCTTCTCCACATTCTTCAAAAGCAACTGGTTGCACTCCTGCTCTCCCTGCCGCCTCTCCACCAACTCTTTTTCCATATAGATCTCCAACATTCCCTTGACAATCAACGTATTGCTCTTACTAAAATAGGCGGCGTCCTCGTCTGACAGGAGATCATAGTTCACTGCCCTTCGCAACATCAGGAAATCTCTCTCCATCATATCTTCTGTGAACAACAGTGTATAAAAGTATGCCGGATACTGCTCCGAACCATTCACCGAGAACAACTCGAAGTACTCCGCCAACGCATTGGAGAACATGGAATTGTACTGTCCCCACAACAGCCTGTAGTATAAATCTGGCCTCTCAAACGCATACTTGTTGAATAACTTCCACCCCTTGACGTAAGTGACCATCAAGTTGTCATCGGAGTCCATCAGATGGCCATATTCGTCCATATAGTCCATAAAGAACCTCATAGAACCCAAGATTATCAAATACTCAAAACTCTCAAAATGCCTGTACAGTGCAGCCGGAGAACACTGATTCTCTTTGGCGATCTCCCGCACTGTGATCTCCGATGCACTCTTTGTCTTTAAATTGTTGTACATAGACAAAATCAGACGCCGTTTTGTCTCATTTCCCTTTTCATAAACTGCCATATTTTATCCAAGATTTCACTCCGCAGACATATTTGTGATCGCGTTTACTTTTCTCACTACCCATAGTGTAAACGCGTTCACAAATAATGTCAAGACTTTTTTAACCTTTATCAGACAAATAAAATACTTCTCAGAGCATCGTTCAATCTGCTCTCGAAGCCCAGATAGACCTGCTCCCCGGACAGATAATTGCCAGAGGTAGGCAACTGGCCGCTCTTCCCAAGGCCCCTCAGCCAGTTGCTCAGAGACATCATAGCCATCTCCGACGTTCCGTTTTTTCCCATAACGCCCTCACAGCGCCTCCCTCAGCCGTCTCAGGGCCTCCTCCAGCGTCCTTCTGGGGCAGGCAATGTTCACTCTCTCAAATCCCTCCCCATCCGACCCAAACATGGCCCCGCTGTCCAGCCAGATCCCTGCCCTGTCCAGAAGTTCCTCCCGCTCCTTCTCTGTCAATCCCAACTCCCGGAAATCCACCCAGACCAGATAAGTTCCCTGGGGGACAAACACCCGGATCTGTGGAATCTGTTCCTCCAGATATCTCTTCAGAAAGAGAAAATTCTCCCAGATATATTTTTTCACCGCCTCCAGCCATTCCTCCCCAGTCTCATAGGCAGCCTGGCAGGCCACCAGCCCCATCAGATTCAATTGACTATACCCGGCCGCCCCCATCTCTTGACGGAAAGCTCTTCTCATCTGTTGGTTGGAAATGAAGATGTTGGAGACCTGAAGTCCTGCGATATTGAACGTTTTACTGGGGGCCGTGCAGGTGACCGTGATATCCGCATATTGCTCAGAGAGCGATGCGAACACCCGGTGCTGGTTTCCCTCCCACACGAAATCGCTGTGAATCTCGTCGCAGGCCACTAACACCTTATGTCTCAGGCAGATATCGCCCAGTTTTCTCAGCTCCCACTCTTTCCACACTCTTCCCACCGGATTGTGGGGGCTGCAGAGCAGGAAGAGCTTGACCTGATTGTCCACGATCTTCTTCTCAAAATCTTCAAAGTCAATCTCATAGTGGTCATCCACTAACTTCAAAGGATTATTTACCAATTTTCTGCGGTTATCCAGGATTACCTCCCGAAACGGATAGTACACTGGCTGCTGCAACAATACCGCGTCCCCTTCTTGTGTGAACGCCCGGACTGCAGTGGCCAGGGCAAAGACCACGCCTGGAGTCCTCACCAGCCATTTCCTCTGTACTTCCCACTGGAACCGGCGGCGATACCAATTCGCCACAGCGGCGAAGTACCCTTCTTTTCCCTCACTGTACCCGAAGATCCCGTGGCGCACCGCCCCCTCCAACGCCTGGATCACTCCCGGCGCCGTCTGAAAATCCATGTCTGCCACCCACA
Organism: Blautia sp.; assembly: GCA_047014865.1. Taxonomy (GTDB): domain Bacteria; phylum Bacillota; class Clostridia; order Lachnospirales; family Lachnospiraceae; genus Blautia_A. The sequence continues at coordinate 10,344 of JBKXQO010000015.1, forward strand.
GAGGCAGAGCGTCCTCTGATCGCCCCCACTCCTTGGCAAAGTCATACTTGATACAATTGGTTCCCTTCCGGTCTACGACCTGATCAAAATTAAATTCCATAGACGACTCCTTTCCGTTTTCCCGGCAAATCAATGGCGACTCACCGCTCTCTTCCTCCCTTGCAGATACAATTGCGCTTCCATCTACGTCTCACGAAAATCGCTCTCCAGGGGTCTCTGTATGAGACAAAAACCAGAACATTTAGATGTCCTCTAAACTTCTGGTTTCCGCCTCTCTCCGCTCTTTTACTTCTCTTATCATCATCGCCCTTATCACCGTGCGGGCAATGCTCCCGCCGCCACTCTCGTGGCGTTTTGGCAGGAATATAAGCTCCTGCCAAAATAGCAAATCTTACTCCCTCTTAAGAGCCGGGAGATTTCCCTGATAAGGTTAAATACATTTCTCTCACATTTCCAGCCTAAATTCTCCGGTCTCCTCTACTCTGTGAACAATGGGGTAGAGTAATATCTGTCCCCTGTATCCGGCAACAGAGCCACAATAGTCTTTCCTTTATTCTCCGGTCTCCTGGCCAGCTCAATGGCCGCGTGCAGCGCGGCGCCGGAAGAGATCCCCACCAGGACTCCTTCTTTCTTAGCCAGCAACTTAGCCTCCGCAAAGGCATCCTCATTCTCCACTGGGATAATCTCGTCATAGATCTTTGTATCCAGCACCTCAGGCACGAAACCTGCTCCGATTCCCTGGATCTTATGGGCTCCACCCTTACCCTGTGAGAGAACCGGGGAGCTGGCCGGCTCCACAGCCACGATCTTCACCTGGGGATTTTTTGACTTCAGATACGACCCCACGCCGGTCAAGGTTCCGCCGGTTCCCACGCCTGCCACGAAGTAATCCACTTTTCCATCTGTGTCCTCCCAGATCTCCGGTCCCGTGGTCGCCTTGTGCACTGCCGGGTTCGCCGGATTGACAAACTGCCCTGGGATGAAACTGTTGGGAATCTCTTTGGCCAACTCCTCCGATTTCTCGATGGCTCCTTTCATCCCCTTGGCTCCGTCAGTCAATACCAATTCCGCCCCGTAGGCTTTCAGAATATTTCTTCTCTCCACACTCATAGTCTCCGGCATGGTCAGAATAATACGGTATCCCTTGACCGCAGCGATGGCTGCCAGACCGATACCCGTGTTCCCTGAGGTGGGCTCAATGATCACCGACCCCTCCTTCAGAATCCCTCTCTCCTCTGCGTCCTCAATCATAGCCTTTGCGATTCGGTCCTTGACGCTACCAGCCGGATTAAAGTATTCCAACTTCACCAACACCGTGGCCTCCAGCTCCAGATCTCTCTCCACGTTCGCCGCCTCCACCAGCGGCGTCCTCCCAATCAGTCCCAATGTACCTCTGTAAATGTTCGACATATCATTCTCTCCTTTTCTATCTCTATATTCCCAGTAATCAGATAGGTTTTATTTGAATTAATTGGATTATATGCCTCTTTTCCCAATTTGTCAACCGGATCTGAGAAAATAAATATTTTTTTAAATCTTTCAGGAAAATAAATGACTTTCTCCGTCTCGAAGAGATGTAATGCTCCCAAAGGAATGATAACATGGGGTGTTTTAGAAATGCGTTATGGTTTCTCTTCGGCGGTGCCATCAACGAACTGAGCTGGTACCTGACCGACTGTCTTTGGCGTGTCACCATTGCGGAAATCCCCTTTGGTATCCAGCAGTTTAAACTGTCCCAATTGGCACTAATGCCATTTGGGACAGAAGTATATTGAAATCTCCCCTCTGGCCTCTTGCCAAAAGCCGACTCAGCCTTATATAATAGCTTTATAGAGTTTCTACGACTTCACAAAGGGTAAAGAGGGGGATTTTCATGAAATTAAAAGCTTGGTTCGAGCCTTCCGATATGACCACCGGAAAGCCCTGGGAAAAGATTGTCATTTTTACACTTCCTATGCTGATAGGCAACATCGCCCAACAGCTCTACAACACTGTAGACAGCATCGTGGTGGGGAGATATATCGGGGACAATGCGCTGGCGGCCGTGGGGAGCGCCAACCCAATTCTAAACCTACTCCTGGTACTATTTATCGGTATCTCTGTGGGAGCCAACGTTATGGTCTCCCAGTATTTCGGCGCCCGGGAACGGGAACAGCTCTCCGGCACCATCGGTTCTTGTATCGTGTTGACGGCTATCGCCACAGTGGTCATCATGATCGTCGGCGTTCTGACGGCCAGGCCGCTCCTGGAATTTCTCAACACCCCTGACAGCATCATCGACTGGTGCGCCTCCTACTTGCGCATCCTAATGCTGGGTATCGGCGGGGTGGCCTACTACAATATTCTCTGTGGAATCCTAAGAGGTGTGGGGGACTCCATCTCGGCCCTGGTCTTCCTCTTAATCGCCACGGTCATCAACATCGTCCTGGACGTCTGGTTCGTAGCAGGCCTACACATGGGCGTGGAGGGTGTGGCCCTGGCCACAGTCATCGCTCAGATCACCTCCAGCGTGCTCTGCCTGTGGAAACTGTGCCGTATGAGCCATCTCTTCGACATGGGTCTTTACTATCTGCGCCTGAATCGAAAACACAGCGTCACCATGATACGGCTAGGGCTTCCCTCTGGGCTGACCCAGGCAATCTTCTCCATGGCTTTGGTGGTTGTCCAGTCTCTCACCAACAGTTTTGGGGAGATGGTCATCGCCGCCAACGTGATCCTCATGCGGGTGGACGGTTTTGCCATGATGCCTAATTTCTCCTTCGGGACTGCCATGACCACCTATGCGGGGCAGAACGTAGGAGCCAACCGCTACGACCGTGTCGCAAAAGGCGCCCGCCAAGGCGCCCTCATCGCCGCCGGGACCTCCGCAGTGATCACCTTATTGATTCTGCTCTTTGGCAAACCCTTGATGGGTATTTTCACCGACACCAAGGCGCTGGTCAATCTGAGTTACCAGTTGATGATGATTCTGGCCCTCGGCTATATCGCCATGGGCGTCACCCAGAGTCTCTCCGGCGTCATGCGGGGGGCGGGAGACACGATGACCCCCATGTGGATCTCCATTGTGACCACCGTCATCATCCGCATCCCCATCGCCTACGGAATCTCCTACCTGACCAGGACGCCACAGCTTCCCCACGGCCACTACACCTGTGTGTGGATCTCCTTACTGATCTCCTGGATTCTGGGCGCCCTGCTCACCACCTTCTTCTACCGCCGGGGCAAGTGGAAGACAAAAGGGTTACAGAACCAGGCAAGTGAGGCCACATCCTGATAAATCTACATAGTGTCCCATAATAAGACTCTTCATGGAGAGAGGACATCCATTCACACCGGATGTCTCCCATTGGCAGGTTTTTCCGCCTGCGGCGGTCGTATAAGCAACATAATTCCTTTCCCGCCGCAGTGCGATCCTCACGGAATGTTTTTGTGTTATAGGGAAGTTTGGAGAACTTTCCCATAACACAAAAATATCCCGTGGAATTTCGCGCTCACCGTCGCGCGACTCTCCACGGGATATTCCCATCTCTCGGTGTCTCTTGAATCGGATCCTACTGTGAGATACTCTCTTTCATCGCCCTCACCAGATCACACACCGGACCAATGCAATCCTCCCCATACTGGCCACACAACTTTACCAGCGCACTTCCCACGATCACACCGTCACCGTACCCGGCCATCTCCTTGGCCTGCTCCGGCGTGGAGATCCCAAAGCCGATGGCACAGGGAATCTTCTTCGCCTGTCTCACCAGCTCCACCATCCCGGCTATATCTGTGTGAATCTCAGAGCGAACCCCGGTCACGCCCAGGGAGGAGACACAGTAGACAAATCCCTCCGCCTCCTTGGCGATCATGGCGATCCGCTCATGGGAAGTGGGAGCAATCAGAGAGATAAATGCCAAGCCATACCGGTCGCAGACTGCCTGGAACTCTTCCTTCTCCTCATAAGGCACATCTGGGAGAATCAGACCGTCCATCCCCAACTGAGAAGCTTTTTTCACAAACCGCTCCGTCCCATAGGAGAAGACCACATTGGCATAGGTCATAAACACCAGGGGAACTTGGGATTTCTCCCGGATCCTGGACACCATGTCAAAGATCTTATCTGTGGTCACTCCCCCACGCAGAGCCCGCATGTTCGCCTCCTGGATCACCGGTCCCTCCGCCGTGGGATCAGAGAAGGGAATTCCCAACTCAATGATGTCGGCGCCGGCTTTCTCCATGGCACAGACCAACTGCTCCGTCACCGCCAACGACGGATCCCCACAGGTGATAAAAGGTATAAACGCTTTCTTGTCCTGAAATACTTTCTCTATTCTACTCATATATTTCTTCCCCCCGATACCTTGCAATGGCGGCGCAGTCTTTGTCCCCCCGCCCTGAGATATTGATCACCAGAATCTGATCCTGACCCATCTGAGGCGCCAGCTTCTTGGCATACGCCACCGCATGGGCGCTCTCAATGGCCGGGATGATCCCCTCAATTCTGGCCAGGTACTCAAAGGCGTCCACCGCCTCGTCGTCTGTGACGGATACATACTCTGCCCGGCCACAGTCATGAAGCCATGCGTGCTCCGGTCCGATTCCCGGGTAATCCAGCCCCGCGGAGATGGAGTACACCGGCGCAATCTGACCATACTCATCTTGGCAGAAGTAAGATTTCATCCCGTGGAAAATCCCCAATTTCCCTGTGGCGATGGTGGCCGCCGTCTCCGCCGTGTGGACGCCCCTGCCCGCCGCCTCACAGCCGATCAGACGCACCTGCTCATCCTGGATGAAATGGTAGAAAGCGCCAATGGCATTGGAACCGCCGCCCACACAGGCCAGCACTGCGTCTGGCAACCGCCCTTCTCTCTCCACAATCTGCTCCTTGATCTCCTTAGAGATCACAGACTGGAAATCCCGCACAATGGTTGGAAAAGGGTGGGGGCCCATACAGGAGCCCAGTACATAGTGAGTATCCTCAATTCTCTTAGTCCACTCTCTCATGGTCTCAGAGACCGCGTCTTTCAAGGTGGCCGTCCCCGAGGTCACCGGGTGAACTTTCGCCCCCAGAAGCCGCATCCTGTACACATTCAGAGCCTGCCTCTTGGTGTCCTCCTCACCCATGAAAACCTCACACTCCATATCCATCAAAGCTGCCGCTGTGGCTGTGGCCACACCGTGCTGTCCGGCTCCTGTCTCCGCGATCACCCGGGTCTTTCCCATCTTCTTGGCCAACAATACCTGGCCCAGCACATTGTTGATCTTGTGAGCGCCTGTGTGGTTGAGGTCTTCTCTCTTTAGGTAGATCTTGGCGCCCTTTAGATCTTCCGTCATCCTCCTGGCATAATACAGGCGGGAAGGTCTCCCCGCGTACTCGTTAAAAAGCTCTCCCAACTCCCGGTTGAAGTCTGGATCCTCCTTATAGTGATTATAGGCTTCCTCCAGCTCCAGAACCGCATTCATGAGAGTCTCTGGAATATACTGGCCTCCGTGAAGGCCAAAACGTCCTCTGCTCATCTGTACTTCCTCCTCACCGCGGCCACCGCCGCTTTTATCTTCTCTCTATCTTTCTTCCCGTCAGTCTCCACACCGCTGCTTAGGTCCACGCACCAGGGACGCACCCGCTCCAGCGCCGCCGGCAAATTCTCCGGCGTCAACCCGCCGGCCAAGAAGAACGGACGCTCCAGCCCTTTCGCCAACTCCCAGTCGAAAGTCTGGCCCGTACCTCCCTTACCCTGATCCAGCAAAATCCAGTCCGCGCTACTTTTCTTAGCTCTCTGCACATCTGCCTTCCCTGCTATGGGGAAAGCTTGAATCACGGGAACCTGCGTCAACCTCCGAAGCCTTTCCAAGTAGTCCTCCTCTTCCTGCCCGTGGAGCTGTATCACCTGGATACTCCCCTCCCGGGCCAAGGTAGCCGGTACCTCCACGGGGGCATTGACAAAGACTCCCACCGCCGTGATCTGGGGAGCTAAAAGTCTGGACAACACCCCCACTCTCTCAGGACTTATCGTTCTACGGCTTCTGGGCACATTCACCACAAAGCCACAATACTCCGGTGTAAATGCATTGACAAAGGCAACGTCCTCCTCCCTGGTCAGCCCACAGATCTTGATCCTGGTCATCTCTTATCTCCTCTCAACTGGGCCAACATCGCCCTCTTATCCTCGGCGCGCATCAAAGTCTCCCCGATTAGTACCCCATCCGTTCCATTCTCGTAGAGTCTTCTCATATCCCCAGCCGTCTGAATTCCGCTCTCCGACACAAAGGGAATCTCCCTGGGAACCATCCTGCGCAGCCGGATGCTATTGTCCAGATCCACCTGAAAGGTTCTCAGATCACGGTTGTTTACTCCCACCACTGTGGCGCCTGCCTCCAAGGCCCTATCCAACTCCCACTCATTGTAAGCTTCCACCAGCGCCGTCACTCTCAACTCCCTGGCCAACTGTCCGTAATCCCGCAGTTGGACGTCATCCAAAATTCCACAGATCAGTAAAACTGCAGAGGCACCCAAGGCCCTGGCCTCATAGATCATATACTCATCTACGGTGAAATCCTTTCTCAGCACAGGTACCTGGACAGTCCGTGCGATCTCTTCCAGATACGCGTCCCGGCCCTGGAACCAAAAGGGCTCCGTCAGACAGGAGATGGCCGCCGCCCCGGCGCTCTCATACTCTTTGGCGATCTCCAGATAGGGAAACTCTTCCGCAATCACGCCCTTGGAGGGGGAAGCTTTCTTCACCTCGCAGATAAAGGATAACTGTGACTCGCCCAGAACCTTTTCCAAGGAAAACTTCGGAGGCTTAGAAGCCTCCGCTCGACGCCGGATCTCTCCCAGTGGCAGATGCTTTTTCTTTTCCCGGATTCTCTCTCTTGTTTTTCCTGCGATCTCTTCTAATATATTCATCGGTTACTCTCCCGGATAAACTCCTCCAGCTTGCCCAGCGCGGCTCCCTCGTCGATCAGCTTCTCAGCCAGCCGGACTCCCGCCTCCAGAGAGTCTGCTCTCTCTGTGATGTACAGGGCGGCCCCTGCATTCAGGCAGACAGCTTGGCGCTTGGCCCCCTTCTCGGTGCCGTCCAGGACTTTTCTGGTGATCTGCGCATTCTCACTGGGTGATCCCCCTGCCAGATCTTCTTTTTCGCAACGGCTATACCCGAACTGCTCCGGTGTAATCTCATAGGATTGGAACCAGCCGTCCTTAATCTCACACACCGTAGTGGGAGCGCTCATAGAGATCTCATCCAGTTTATCCTGGCCAAAGACCACCATTCCCCGGCGCACCCCCAACTTGGCCATCACCTGGGCCAACGGCTCCACCAGTTCTTCCTCGTAGACTCCCATCAATTCCATGTTGGCGCCCGCCGGGTTGGATAACGGCCCTAAAATGTTGAAGACCGTGCGGATTCCCAGTTCTTTGCGGATTGGAGCCACATACTTCATAGCGATGTGGTAATTCTGGGCAAACAAAAAGCAAATATTGTCCTCGGACAGAAGCTGCGCGCTCCGCTCCGGGGGAAGCGTGATCTTCACACCCAATGCCTCCAGAACATCTGCCGCCCCACACTTGGAGGAGGCCGCCCGGTTTCCGTGTTTTGCCACAGGCACGCCCGCCGCCGCGATCACCAACGCCGAGGTGGTGGAAATATTAAAGGAATTCGCCCCGTCTCCCCCTGTTCCCACAATCTCCAACACATCCATATCATGGAGCAGCTTCACACAGTGAGCCCTCATACCAGCCGCCGAGGCCGTGATCTCGTCTATAGTCTCCCCTTTCAGAGATAGGGCCGTCAGGTAGGCTGCCATCTGTACGTCTGTGGCCTTTCCCTCCATGATCTCATTCATCACTTCCTCCGCCTCATGGTATGTCAAATCTTCCTTCCTGGAAAGTTTCATAATCGCTTCTCTTATCATCGTCTCGTCCTCCTATCGCCTTAATTGTCCCACAAAATTCTCTATCATCTTCGCCCCGCCTGGCGTCAACACCGACTCCGGGTGAAATTGCATTCCGTAGATTGGATAACGCTCATGCTCCACCGCCATCACCTGGCCGTCTGCGGTACACGCTGTGACTCTCAACTCACTGGGGAGACTCTCCTTGTCTGCCGCAAGCGAGTGGTACCGCGCCACTCTCACAGGATTATCCAGCCCCTTAAACAGTACGCTCTGGGGATCCACCTGGATCTCCGAAGTCTTCCCATGCATCAACTCCTTGGCATAAGTGACGGTGCCGCCGAAAGCCTCACAGATCGCCTGATGTCCCAGGCATACCCCCAACATGGGAATCTCCCCCGCAAAGCGGACAATGGCCTCCCGACAGATCCCCGCCTGATCCGGCCTCCCCGGACCCGGGGAGAAGATCAGACCTTCCGGCCTCCTCTGAGCGATCTCCTCCAAAGTGATCTCATCATTTCTCTTGACCTGGATCTGGGGATAGATGCTCCCAGTCAATTGATAAAGGTTATAGACGAAACTGTCATAATTATCGATTAACAGAATCATAATCCGCCTCCTTCCGCCTCTCTCAGCGCCTGCACTACCGCTCTCGCTTTGTTGGTACACTCTGTGAATTCTCTCTCTGGCACGCTGTCCGCCACAATCCCTGCCCCAGACTGTACACAGACCTTCCCATTCTTCTTATAAGCGAGCCGGATGGAGATACACACATCCAGATTCCCGGTAAAGTCCAAGTAACCGATGGCGCCTCCGTAGATGCCTCTTGGCTCCCGCTCCAGCTCCTGGATAATCTGACAAGCCCGAATCTTCGGCGCTCCCGAGAGTGTCCCCGCAGGGAGAACAGCGTCCACCGCGTCCAAAGCGTCCCTGTCTTCCCGGATCTGCCCCTCCACCGTGGAGCCAATGTGCATCACATGGGAAAATCTCTCAATCCCCAGGTATTGCTCCACCTTCACCGTCCCCAGCTTGCTGATCTTGCCCAGGTCATTTCTCCCCAAATCCACCAACATATTGTGTTCCGCCAGCTCTTTCTCATCTCGCAACAATTCCCGCTCCAGCTCCAGGTCCTCCTGCTGATCCCGGCCCCGGGGTCTGGTTCCAGCCAGCGGAAACGTGTGTAAGACCCCATCTTCCAGTTTTACCAGCGTCTCCGGCGAGGCCCCCGCCACCTCAATGTCATCACTGGAGAAGTAGAACATATACGGGGAGGGATTGGCTGTACGCAGGACACGGTAGGTGTCAAAGAGGCTTCCGTCCGCCTCTGCCCGCAGCGGATTGGAAAGTACCACCTGGAAAATATCTCCCTCCTTGATATAATGCTTTGCCTGCTCCACCATATGACAGTACTCCGTCTGGGAATACACCGGCTCCAATTCTTCTCTCAGATGCAAAGGTCTAAAGTCTGCCTTCGCTCCGCTGTTCAACAGCCGCTCCATCTCGTCCAGTTCCATCTGCGCACTCTCATAAGAGGACTCCAGGTTCTTCGGGTCCACCCCTCCGATCAACAGCAGCTTCTGCCGATAGTGGTCGAAGACAATCACCTTGTCAAACAACATCAGATCCACATCCCGGAAGAGGTCCTCCCCTTTCTCTGTCTTCTTCCTCAAAATGGGTTCCGCATATTTTAGATAGTCGTAGGAGAAATACCCCACCAATCCCCCTGTGAAAGACGGAAAACCTGCCATTTTCGGGCTCCGATACTTCTGCAAGATCTCCCGTATTTTCTCATTGGGGTGGTCCGTGAAGGTGGCCTCCCCTTTCACAGCCATATCCTCCGACAGATACTGAATCTTCAGCAGACCATCCACACAGGTCACTTCCAGAAGAGGAGAATACCCCAGAAATGAATACCGCCCCCACTTCTCATCCCTATGAGCGCTCTCCAGCAGATAACAATGCCTGCTGGCCGCCTTCAGCGTCCTCATCACCTCAATGGGGGTGTAACGGTCCGCATAAATTTCTCTTCCAACGGGAATTCTCCCATAGTCCCCACTTTGTGCAATCTCCTTTACTCTCTCTAATTCTGGAAACATATGCCCCTCCTTTTGCCGAAAATTCTAGTGTCTATCGTGTATGTCCCGCCAGAAGGCCTCCTAAATTCCATTTTCACGAAATTTTATAACCTTTTTTGCAAAAGTGTGATCCTTACTTAGCGTTCTTTGTCTCATAGGAAAGGTCTTACCTTCATACATTACTGTCTCCCTCGGAAATAAAAAACGCCCCTGACAGAACTTTACTTCTGTCAAGGACGGAATGAAATTCGATATTCCACAGACGAACTGCTCTGACAGTTCCTGGCTATCGTTCCGCGGTGCCACCTTGATTCACAAAATCTTTGTGCCCTCACTGAGATACTGACATATCCCCGGCAACTGACGTATGCCCTCACGTCACAGAATACTCGGGTCTCCCCTTTGACTGTGCCCTCAGCGGTCCATTTGGCAATCTGCTTTTCGGCCCGGCTCTCACCTTCCCGGACTCTCTGTGCGCGCATAATTACTTTGATCTCCGCCTCATCGGTTTCGCTCTATGAAATTAAGCAAATTATAGACCCAAAGAAGGAAGATGTCAATATTTTTTTGCACCATAGGCTCTTATCCCTCTCCCTTGACAAGCAAAACAACGAATGCTATGATAAGCCAAAATCAATACTATTATTATCCATTTTTCAGTGAACTTATCGACACAAAGATTGTGCCCAGTACCGTCTCCACAATCTTTCTAAATTCTAAAAAGAGAAAGGAAAGATAGCTCCATGTCCAAAAAAATTAAGGTCTGCAAAAAATGTTCCGGCTTTGATGTAAAAAAGCTCAAAGACTTTGTTCCCGAGAAAAAATACAAGGTGGGGTGCATTGGCGCCTGTAAGAAAAAACATTCGGAATTGTCAGGAAAATGTTATGGAATTTTGGACGGTAAGCTGACCGTCTGCGACAGCAAAAAAGATTTCTTTGATAAGATCGAAAAGCTACTGTAGACTTTTCCTTTGCGCGCTGGTGTAACCAAGCGGCAACTTGCAGATTCCCCTTTTGCATCAATCACATTCCGCTGACAAAACAAACCGCCCCGGCTGAATTCCCAGCCGGGGCAGTGTACTCACCCGATCTCACAGAGTGTCTCTGCGCAAAACCAGAGGACCCATATCTGCCCTCCTTTCTCACTGAACGGACCAGTTTCCATTCTCATCCACCACAATGTCTCCGCCAGTGTCGCCACACCCGGCGTCTCCGCCGTCTGCACAGCCGGCATCCCCACCTGCGCCGTCGGAGCCTCCGTCGTCATAGTTTTCGTCACTTCCGGTTCCACCGCCAGTGGACCCAGTATCCCCAGACCCATCGTCGTAAGAACCGTCATCATAGGAACTATCATCGTAGGAAGTACCGCCGTAGGACTCATCGCCATAAGAAGCTCCACTGTTCCCTCCACTGGTATCTGTGCCGCCGGTTGTCGCCTCCCCGGAAGTCTCTACAGCCTGATCAGACTGTGCTGTAAACTGGGCAGTGACATCCCTTGAGTCCACTTCTTTTTTCTCCGCCAGGCTCTGATACTTCAGATAAGCCGTCCCTTCCTCCAGCATCAATCCTGCCTTACTCATATCATCCAATTTCAGATACGTGATCTCGTAGGACGTACCGTCCTGATCCACCCACTTCAGATCGTAGGTGGCGTCCTCCTGGCCTGCCTTCTCATAATTCAGTTGCATCTTCTCTTCCGGCTCAATGACCGCCTCAGCGGCCATCAGGTTCTCTCCCCACTCCTGAGAGCCTGCTGTCCGGATATACAGCTCTTTGATCTGTTTACCTGTGGTATTGTCGATCTCAACGGCCTTCGACGTAGCCGTCTTTTCTCCCACAGCCTTCATGGAAGGCATCGGTGTGGGCGTCTGGGTCGGCGCCTCTGTGGGTGCCTCCGTGGGCGCCGGCGTCGGTGTGGGATCCACCGCTTCTTCTTTCTTGCCACAGCCTGCCATGGCCAACATGGCTGCCGTCAAGGTCAATACCATAATTTTCTTCGCTTTCATCTCAATATCCTCCTAATTTATTTTCCAACCTCTCTGTGTTTGCCACAGAGAAAAATTGATCTTCATTCTGTATCAGGATCTCCGCCTTGGCCCGCGCTGGCAGAGAATCTCTCCTGATATATAGCCGATACCCATAGTCTGTCTTTTCCCCTGACATCACCGCGGTGATAGGAAAAGCCTCGTAGACCACCGGATCCTCCCCCTCTCCTTGCACCTTCACATAGATCCGCGTCTGTTCCGTCACATACCGCTCATCCAACTTGCCATAGATCTCCACGTAATTCTCCGTAGACCGCACAAAGGTGTCGGTGTCCGTGTTCAGACTCTCCACGGTCCCTGAGATCTCCACCTTAGGCCCCTCCATGATCGGGGGCTGCTGCGCCAACATGGACAGATGGCGTTCCACCCTCTCCACCAACACCAGATGGGGCTGGTACTGCTCCACATTGGCCATCACAGGATAGGGATACAGCTTAGAGTAGAATCCCTGTTCAAACTCATTGGAGAACAGCGGAAGCAACGTATTCCCGAAGGAATCCCGGTACATCAACAGCCGCCCCGTCTGATCCGGGTTCCCGGTGACAATCCAGTCATCCTCCACGCTCTTGGCGTCATTCAGATAAGAGTACTCCGGTTCCTTATCGTAGTAAATATTTTCTTCCGGCTCCTCCGCAAGGGGATAGAGCATGGTATCCAGGTCTCCCACCCAGTCCTGGCGCACCTCACAGGGCACGTCCTCATAAGTCTCATGACTCTTCCTGGCCGCGTCCATCAAAGTATTGTAAGCCAGCACTGCCCCTTTGTTATTCCAGTGGGAATCCCTCTTCAGATATAAAACCTCGTCCTGCTGTCGAAAGAGTCCATATAAATCCACATAGTTGACCCTTTCTTTGGCCATCTGATCCACCAGCTTCTCCTGGTTATTCTCGTCGCTGACCTTCTGATAATAGTAGGGCAACGCCTGGGGATACAGCGACATTTTGTTGGGTGCAATGGTAAAAAGAAATTTCCCACCGCGCGCCTCCACATACTGCTGCATCAAAGCCAGATTGTGAGCCGCATTGTAAGCCCCCCGGTCCGTCATGACATTTCTGCCCAGATAGTCGTCCACCGAGGCTTTATAGTACAACCACCCCTCCTGTCCGGTGACCACTTTCTCCGTCCCCGAACTTCTCAACACCTTGGCCCGCAGAAGGGAGTTGGCTGTGATCAGTTCCTGTCGAAAAGCAAAATGATCCTCAAAATATTCCCCCATCTGTTCCAGATAATCGGTATTCCATCGTCCCTCCACAGTCAGCTTGGGCCAGGAAGCCATCTCGGTCTTCTCCGTGGTCTCGTCCGTCCTCGCCACACTCATACCCACCAGCGGCAGGAGACAGATCCCAAAGACCAGAACGATATATACCAGTTGTCCCATTCTCTTCATACCTGCTCGCGCCTCCTAAAACCGAAAATAGATGAAGGGATTATAAGTCCCCCCCGACAAACTAAACAGACACAGAAGCAACACCATCAGGCTGCCTGCAGACAGGAGAATCTCTGCCACCCGTGCACGCCCAGGATCCGCAATGCGCTTCTTAACCCCCTCCCAGAGTGGAAGAGCCGCCGCCAGAGACACCGCCAGAGCCAGCAAGAACAACGGGGTCAGTTGTTCCACAAATACGCTCATAGACAGTGCGTCAAAAGAGAATCCTGTGAACATCCTACCCACGATCACAAAACCCTGAGTCAGGCTGTCCGCCCGAAAGATCACAAAACCCACGCACACCACCACGATGGCGTAGACGTGGCCCAGAACCCGGTTCATCTTCCGGACTGGCAGGTATCCCTCCAGTATCAGAAAGAACCCGTGATACAGTCCCCAGAAAACAAAAGTCCAACTGGCCCCGTGCCAAAGCCCCGTACAGAAAAACACAATCAGACGATTCACACTTGTGCGAAGCCTTCCCTTTCGGTTTCCTCCCAGCGGAATATACAGATACTCCTTGAACCAACTGGAGAGAGAGATGTGCCATCTGCGCCAGAAATCTTGAATGTTGACGGCGCTGTAGGGATAGTGAAAATTCTCCTTAAAATGAAAGCCAAACATCTTCCCCATTCCGATGGCCATGTCTGAGTATCCGCTGAAATCAAAATAAATCTGAAACAGGTAAGCCACCGCCCCCAACCAGGCTCCCAGAATGTTCAACTGTGCCGACGGGACGGCGAATAACGCGTCCGCCGCCGTCGCCATGGTGTTGGATAAAAGCACCTTCTTCCCCAGACCACACAGGAATCTCCGGGTTCCCTCCGCCATCTCAGGCAGGGCCACCTTACGGTTGTCAATCTCCTCTGCGATATCATGGTACTTGACAATCGGCCCGGCGATCAACTGGGGGAAAAACGAGATGTACAGAAGGATCTTCCCATAATTTCGCTGTGCTCTCACATCTCCCCGGTATACGTCGATCACATAGGACATCGCCTGAAAAGTGTAGAAGGAAATTCCCACAGGAAGCCGAATCTCAGGTACCGGAATCTGAACTGGCAGAATTCCATTTAAACTGTCGCAGAAAAAACCTGTGTATTTGAAGACGCCCAGCATTCCCAGATTCAGCACCACGGCCAAGGCCAGTATCCCTCGTTTGTTTTTCCCCTCCGTGCTGCCAATCCACCTGCCAAACAGATAATTCATCCAAGTGTTCAATATCATAAGCAGGACATAGACTGGTTCCCCATACGCATAGAATAGAAGACTCGCAACCACCAGAAAGCCATTTTGCACTCTCCGGCTCGGCACTGCAGTGTGTACCAACAACACAATCGGGAGAAACACACATAAAAATGTCAAAGAACTAAAAACCATCCAATGTTACCTATCCTTCGTGAAATCTAAACGCGCCACACTATGTACCACGCTTCCTCTAAGCAAGCTTGCGGTAAGTCATACCGGTCTGGTAATACTTCTTCATAAACAAGTCGTAGCCTTTCGCGTGCTGCATCTCCGGGTCAAACATATAGCTCTCACCGCCAATGTTCATTTCCACCCAGGAGTGAGGAGTCATCCCCCCGCTGGCGGAGGTAATCATCCCGATGACGCTCTCGCTGTCATACCCTAGCTCCTTGGCGATAAAATCAAACCCAGCCGCAAAGTTATAGCAATTTCCCCCTTTTGTGGAGAAGAACTCATAGGCATAATTTAGATGCCATGCCGGTATATTCTGGAAACTATATTTTCTCACATATCTAAACGCACTGCTGGAGACATAATTATAGCATGCTCTCAACTTCTGCATATCGGTCATGCCAGAGTTGGTCTTGCTGGCGATCACCTGCTGAACCAAGTCATACAGTTTTTTCGATTTGCTGGACATGGCCCCGGTGGTACCCAGGTAATAGTTGTCCACGTACTTGCTCTTTTGTATTTTACCGTTGACACAGTAGCATCTTCCCCTCTTCAAGTCAATCCACCCGTTAATTCCCCGGCCCAAGACTCCCAGCTTGCCCTCCTCTAGAAAGACATACTCGGAAGAACCGGATTTCACATAACCTGTGGCCAGACTTCCCTTGGTTCCATAACTGCCCGAAGGTCTAAAATAATAGTAATAGGAGTCCACATTCCGAAGTCCCGTCAACATGGTTCCCTTACGCCCATTGATATCGTTCTTCTTAAAGTAATATTTCTTGCCTGAGATGCTACTCCACCCAGAGAACACCTGTCCTTTCACACCATTTTCACCGCTGGCCTTAAAATAAAAAACCTTTCCGCCGATGGTCTTCCAACTGGTGAACATCATTCCCTTCAGCCCCGGATCTCCGGTAGCTTTAAAGTAAAAAGTACGGCCTCCGATATTCTGCCATCCCAGGAACATCTGGCCCTTCACCCCATAGTCTCCAGTGGCCTTGAAATAATACTTCTTACCGGCAATCTGAATCCAACTGGTGAACATCTGCCCTTTTACCCCCGGATCTCCGGTGGCCTTGAAATAGTAAGTCTTACTGTCAAGGGTAGTCCAACCGGTGGCCATCTGCCCCTTGGTCCCCTGTGCGTCGTCTTTGTGAAAATAAAAGACTTTTCCGCCCAGAGTATTCCACCCGGTGAGCATCGCCCCTTTCAGCCCCGGATTCCCCGTGGCCTTAAAATAAAAATCTTTCCCATCCACATTCAGCCAGCTAGTGGCCATCTGTCCGGCCACGCTTAGATCGTCGCCAGGCATAAAATAGAAGTTGTATTTTCCGATGGTTTTCCAACCCTGGACCACAGAGTAAGCCACGGTTGCATCCCCGTCCAGGTAATAACTCTTGCCATCCACAGAGAGCCATCCGGCCCTCTCAACCTTCGCGCCCAGCCCTCTCTCCGGGTTCGCGCCGGTCTCTGAGTAATAGACGATCGCGTCTGCAGACCACTGGAATCCCGTCAACAGTTTTCCCGTCTCGTCAAACAGATAACGCTTCTCCCCGATCTGCTGTTCACCTGTCACCGGAAGAACCGTCCCCTCTGTATCCTGATAATAGTACCAGCTCCCCTGGCTATCCTGGGACCATCCCACCTTTACGGCCGCCTCTTGCGCCTGGTCGTCCTCTATCTCCTCAAAATCCATAGAGTTATCGACGGTCTCCTCCTCTTCCTGGTCGCCTGTGTCCACTCCATCTTCTGCTGATTCCCCTGCGGATTCACTCTCTTCATCAGAAGGAGTCTCTTCCCCCTCCGAGGTGAACCCTTCTGTGACGGATTCCGTCTCTTGGTCCTGTGAACTCACAGTGATCTCCTGCCCCTCTGTGGAACCCTCTGCCGCCCCCCAGGTAATGACTGATAGGGAAAAGCTAAGTCCCAGTGCCAACACCAGCGCCGCTGTTTTCTTTTTCATAATGCTCTCTCATCCACTAGAAAATGGATTTTCCTCCTCTCTGCTCTGTCTCCATGCAAAATGCGCATCCCTCGCAGGATACATCTCAATGTAATGGGAAATTCGCGGGAATTCCTGAATTACACGCAAAAAACACCCTCAACTGACAAGGACACACAGACGTATCAAAAATCACACTTCTAAAAGTCTCTACCTGCTGTGTGTGCGTTCTTGTCAACTGAGGGTGCTCCTTCTGAATAATAGCACATTGCCATTCCATCCACAAGAGCTCCGCCAAATAATTTTAGGCCATTCTCCCCGTTCGCCCCGCTCTCTCGCATATCTTTGCGACCCTCCACATATATTGTGAAAACATGCATTATGGAGTATCCCATTGAAAAAACATATCCAAGCCTCCCTTTTATGGATTTTCTCTCTGATCTTAATGGCAGGCATCCTCCGCTACCTCCCCGGTGAAGTCTCTGTGAGCACCAACGTCACCGGCCTGGAACTTCCCATCACCAGTGTAAAAAGAACCGACCACAAGATTACCTTTACCTTCAACGCAGCCGGGGACAATTCCCAGCTCTCCACACTGATGAGAACCCTGGAATCCCATCAGGTCAAAGCCACCTTTTTTCTCACCGGTGAATGGACCGACCGCTACCCCACAGAGACTGTAAAGCTTGTCCAGGCCGGCCATGAGCTTGGGATCCTGGGTGACCAATACCAAGATCTCACTGCCATGAGCCCCGAGGAAATCTCACTGGAGCTTGCCTCTGCGGACCAGAAGATCTACACTTTGACAGGGACTCACCCCAAGCTCTTCCGCCCTCCCTACGGGGCGTACAACAACGAAGTGATCCGCACAGCCTCTGAGAACGGCTACACCACCGTCACCTGGAATGTTGATTCCCTGGACTGGAAAGACTATGGGGAATCCGCTATCACCGACACCGTCTTGCACCACTCCCAACTGACAGCCGGTTCCATTCTCTATTTCCATGTGGGAAGCAAATACACCCCAAGAGCTCTGAAGAGCCTTCTCCCTCTCTTAGAGCAAGAAAGCTACTCCCCCATTCCACTGTCAGAGCTTATATATTCTGATGATTTCACTCTCGATGCTCAGGGCACCCAGTTGCCGGATCGTTCCCCTTCGGGGGGCCTTAATCGTGGCTTTTATCTCTGGCCGTCCTGATCATCCGGCTCCCCGGCGCCCTCTTGCCTTCTGCCGTCATCTTTTTTCTCAAGGGCAAGTCTCTTTAACTCAGCCAGTGCATCGGCAAATTTCTTAGAAGAAATGCTGGGATGGGATCTCAGCATACTGCGCTTGTAAAAGCCCAGGTGATCCCGCAAGAACCTTCCCCCGTCCCGGACCACAACATACTTGTCTTTTAACTGCTCAATCTCATCCCGGAACTGATCCGCCACCTTTCGCAGATTGGCATTTCCTCCGCTGCTCTGTCTCTGTAAGAAATCCAACCTGGATTTGATGCCCTGTAGCAACTCGTTGAACGGGTACTGCCGCTGTATTTTCTCCACCTCAGCCGCCACCTTCGGTCCTGTAAACGCAATGATTGCATCCAGCCGGGCCTGAACCTTCTCCATCTCGTCTTTCACCCGTGTCATACGCTCCAGCATTGTCCGGATATCCAAAGCTGCCTTGAACGACAGAGCCATGTCTGACGTCACATAGACAGTCAATACAGTGACCAGCACATCCTGTGCCGTTCGATTCAAGGAGAGAACCAATTGCTCCACCGGTTCATGAATAAACCGAACCATCAGAATCGTCAGAAATCCCCAAGCCAGTGTCGTTCCCAGACACACATAGCCGTGAATATTAAAAGGTTTGTCACTGTAATCCCAATACCGGACTTTGAACAAAGCCTCCATGCAAGCCCCGGTGATATACTCCAGGATTGTCGCCCCGATGGCTCCAAAGAGATAAGTCAGCGCCAGATTATCCCGAACGGGCATCGTGACAAACAGCATGATCACTGCCCCGGATCCATACAAGGGTAGAAAAGGCCCCCGCATGAAACCACGGTTGACAAATTTCTTCTTATGGATGGACACATAAGCCGATTCAATGCACCACCCAAAGAAACAGTATATATAAAAGAACAAAAGCCACTGTATGATGTCATACTGATAAGTCATCGATATCTCCTCTC
Organism: Blautia sp.; assembly: GCA_047014865.1. Lineage (GTDB taxonomy): Bacteria > Bacillota > Clostridia > Lachnospirales > Lachnospiraceae > Blautia_A. Next base: position 29,306 of record JBKXQO010000015.1, read on the forward strand.
TTCCTCACTTGTCTCCCCGCACACTCTTTTTTTGCATCTCACCGGAACTTCACTTCTATCTGGCAGGCTCTCATAGCCTCCAGGGCATTCTCATGGCTCTGGGGCGTAACCCCGGCGCAACAACTGCCATCCACGGCGACGCGGATCTCCGGAAGCTTGGCCTTTAGAATGATAGCATTGGAGATCACACAGATATCCGTACACAATCCCACCAACTCTACAGACTCCAACTGTTTGATCTGGCCGATGTAATCTGCCAGCGCAAGAGAACCAAAAGAGGGCTTGTCAATAATTTTATCCCCATCCTGATACAGCCCCTCTGCGATCTCCCATCCACGGCTATGGGCAATGCAATGCACCACTGGCAGTTTTCTTCCCTCCTGGGTATCCAGATAGCCCTCCCCGTGAGTATCCTGGGTGAACACAATCCGATCCCCCTCTTCCCGGCACCTTGCTATCTTCTCTCTCACTCTCCCCACAACTGCAACCGCCTCAGGCGTTCCCAGGGGACCGTCAATAAAATCATTTTGCATATCAATCACTGCCAAAATCCTCATCGCACATCCTCCTCTTTATAAAAGCTCTCTGAATCCTTTAAGTAAAACACAAACTCCCCACCTCGTCAAGCCGGGCTCTGCATCCCTGCGCACTCTCCCTCCTCTCAGATTTGCAGCTTTGTTCTCCTGCAAACTTGCGCACAATCTGCTTTTTTGTTACACTGATTCAAAAAGCAGGGAAAGGAGCCAAATTTATGAATCAGACATTGAACGACTACCTGAGGAACCATCCTCCTTTTGCTCTAGCCTTCTCAGGGGGAGTGGATTCTTCTTATCTCCTCTACGCGGCTGCCAAAAGCCGCTGCAAGATGACCGCCTATTTTATTAAGAGTCCCTTTCAACCCCAATTTGAATTGGAAGACGCCCGCCGGCTCGCTCACCAGCTCAACGCCCCCTTGAAGGTTCTCGAACTGGACATTCTGGATAAAAAAGAAATCACAGCGAATCCCAAAGACCGCTGTTATCACTGTAAAAAAGCCCTATTCTCCGCCCTGGCTCAACAGGCTCAGGCGGACGGCTATTCCATAATCTTCGACGGGACCAACGCCTCAGACCAGGCTGACGACCGCCCTGGGATGAGAGCGCTAAGGGAACTCCAAGTTCGTTCCCCCCTAAGAGAGTGCCGCCTGACAAAAGAAGAGATCCGCCACCTCTCCCGGGAGGCTGGCCTCTTCACCCACGACAAGCCTTCCTACGCCTGTCTGGCCACCAGGATTCCCACTGGCACCCAGATCACCGGAGATTTACTTCAGAAAATCGAGACTGCGGAACACCTGTTATCCCAACTGGGCTACCGGGATTTTCGTATCCGTCTCCTGGGAAGCTACGCCAGATTACAACTCCTGGACGCTCAGTTTCCCCAGGCTTTGCAGCAAAAAGAACAATTGGTCCAGCTACTCTCCCCTTACTTCGACGGGGTACTGCTGGATCTAATTCCAAGAAAAGGAGCAGACTGATGAAAACACTGTACTTTGAATGTAAAATGGGCGCCTCCGGCGACATGTTGCTGGGCGCACTGTTAGACTTAATTCCCGACAAAGACCGCTGGATTCAAAACTTTAATCAGATCGGGATTCCTCATATGGAGGCAAAATGGAACCGGGAATCCCGCTGTGGTATCGGCGGGACCCACGTCTCCATCCTTATCCGTGGACATGAGGAGCGCAGCGAGGAGTTGCCTGGCTCCCCCTCCCATCATCACCATCACCACCACAACACCCTGTCCTCTGTCCAGGGAACCATAGAGTCCCTCTATGTCAGCCGTTCTGTGAAAGAAAAGGCGCTGGACGTCTACCATCTTCTGTCCCAGGCCGAGGCCTCTGTCCACGGCTGTCCCGTGGATCAGATTCATTTTCACGAGGTGGGACAACTGGATGCCATCGCAGATATTGTGGGGACGTGTATGCTCCTGGAAGAATTAGCCCCCACGCATATCCTCGCCTCCCCCATTCACGTGGGAAGCGGCCAGATTCACTGTGCTCATGGGATCCTCCCTGTCCCCGCACCTGCCGCCGCCCTTCTGTTAAAAGGTATTCCTTTCTACAGTGGCCAGATTCAAGGGGAGCTGTGCACCCCCACAGGAGCTGCTCTCCTGCGGTATTTTGTAGAACAATTCACCAGTTCCCCTGTCATTCAATATGACCGGATTGGCTGTGGCCTAGGTTCCAAAGAATTGGAAGCCGCCAACATTCTCCGCATATTCTGCCAGGAGGAAAATCCCCACCTTCACCACTCCGAGAACCGGATTGCCGAACTGCGCTGCTCACTGGACGACATGTCTCCGGAGGCGATTGGATTCGCCCAAGATATCCTACTTCAGCAGGGCGCTCTGGACGTATTCACCATGGCCATACAGATGAAAAAGAACCGGCCTGGAACACTTCTGTGCGTTTCCTGCCGGGAAGAACAAGCCGACGAGATGGCCCGCCTGCTCTTAACCCACACCACCACCGCAGGGGTACGCAAGCTTCTCTACGACCGTTACACCTTAGACTACTATTTCACAGAAAAAGAGACTTCCCAGGGCAAAATCCGCCTGAAACATTACACCGGATATGGAATTGAGAAAGTAAAGCCGGAATACCAAGACGTGGCCGACATCGCTCTGCAGACTCACAGAACATACGACGCCATCTTTCGCTCCGCCCTCTCCGACCACATACCGTCTTCTTCCAAAGACTGACGCCTCCAAATCCTCTAAATAAAATGTCAACAATTTGAAATTTTCAATAATTTTATATTTTTTTAATTATTTATTCACACTCTTGCCCATTTATTCCGGTAAAATATAGCCAGATCTATTTGCGTGGGAAAGTATCTCCCGCCCCGTCCGGCGGTGAGCAGCAAGACCCCGAAAAATGCCCAGAGCATTTTTGAATTTACAAAGGAGTGTGGTTATGTACTGGAAAGACGAATTGAAATCAAATGTAACAAGAGCGGCAGATGTGAGGGACTTACTGAATTTAACCCCGCAGCAGACAATCCAGATGGACAATATCCTGGAACAGTTTCCCATGACAGTGACCCAATATTACCTCTCCCTGATCAATCCGGAAGATCCCGGGGATCCCATCCGCAAAATGTCTATCCCGAATGTGGATGAGAATGATCTCACCGGCGCTTTCGACACCAGTGGAGAGGGCGATAACACAGTCTTACCAGGGCTACAGCACAAATACGCCCAGACTGTGATCATTCTGTCCACCAACCGGTGCGCCATGTATTGCCGCCACTGTTTTCGAAAGAGACTGGTGGGGCTCTCCAACGATGAGGTCCTTGAGAACTTCGATGAGATGGCCGCCTACATCCGCGGCCACAGAGAAATCTCCAACGTTTTGATCTCCGGCGGAGACTCTTTTTTAATCAGCAACCGGGCCATCCGGCATTATCTGGAAACTTTCAGCGCCATGGAACACTTGGATTTTATCCGTTTCGGCACCAGGACTCCGGTGGTCTTCCCCTCCAGGATCTATGACGATCCTGAACTTTTGGATATTCTCAGAGAATACTCCCGCCGCAAACAAATCTATGTGGTCACCCAGTTTAATCATCCCAGAGAGTTGACTCAACAGGCACGAAAAGCTGTGACTGCTCTGCGGGAGGCCGGAATCGTCGTGCGAAACCAAACAGTCCTCCTACGGGGCGTCAACGATGACAGCCATACCATGGGCGCTCTCTTAAAAGGACTCACCGGCTTCGGGATCATTCCCTACTATATCTTCCAGTGTCGTCCCGTCTCTGGTGTAGGCGCCCAATTTCAGGTTCCACTGCGGGAAGGCTACCAGATCGTGGAGCGCGCCAAGTATATGCAAAATGGACAGGGCAAGGGTGTCCGCTACGCACTCAGCAACCACCGGGGAAAGATAGAAATCCTGGGAACCCTGGATGAACAACGTATGCTATTTAAATACCATCAGGCAAAGGACAAGGTCGACCAAGGGCGCATTTTCCCACTGGAGGTCTCCTCCACTCAGACATGGATTGACACTTGATATAAAAAAAGAAACAGGAGTAACCCTATGACAATCAAAGAAATCGCCCAGTTGGCCGGCGTATCCAGCGCCGCCGTATCCCGATACCTAAACGGCGGCTACATCAGCGAAGAAAAAAAAGAGAAAATTAAGAAAGTAATCGATGAGACTGGGTACCGTCCCTCTATCCAGGCACGGATCCTGCGCACAAAACGCTCCCGGCTAATCGGGGTCGTGGTGCCCAAGATCAGCTCTGAATCCATCAGCCGTGTGACAGATGGCATCAGCCAGATACTGGGGGAAAAGGGTTACCACATGTTATTGGCCAACACAGACAATCAGCCCCAAAAAGAATTGGAATACATGGAGCTTTTTCAGAATTACCCCGTGGACGGCATCATCTTAATCGCCACTGTCCTGACTCCAAGACACCAACAATTCTTAGAGGAGTCTTCCCTTCCCATCGTCGTCATTGGACAGTACACAGAGCACGCCAGTTGTATCTACCACGACGACCGCGGCGCGGCCAAGGACCTAGGCCTTTATGTGGGACAGAAAAGCCGCCGTGAGATCGCCTACATTGCCGTCACGAAGGACGACCAGGCTGCCGGAGCCGCCAGGGAGAGCGGTTTTTGTGCTGGGTTAGAATTGGCCGGACGCCAGCTCTCCCCCCTCTGCCGCGTGGAGGCGGCCTTCACCATGGAATCTGGATATCAACAGACCTGCCAGCTTTTGGAGAGGAATCATGAAATCGATATCATTTCATGCGCCACCGACACCATAGCCGCAGGCGCCATCGAGGCGCTCCAAAGAAATTATCCCGAGCGCAAGGGGGAGGTCACTGTAACCGGTTTCGGCGACAATCAGTTTCTCAAGGCAGTGACCGGGGGAATTCCCACCGTCCACTTTGCCTACAAAACCAGCGGAATCAAAGGGGCTCAGCTCATCATCGACATGATAGAACACGGGCATTCCATTCCCGTCCAGATTAAACTTGGATACAGGCTCATGAATCTCTGAGTCAAGGTCAAAACGGATATTCTCAATTCCCTTCGCCACTTGCTCACAACCTTACCGCCTCTCTCTTGGCATTTTGGCAAGAGCTTTACCTCTGCCAAAACGGGAAAGTCTTACCTCCGCTAAAGAGGCGGGAGACCGCCCCGATAAGGTTAAATTATACAAAACAGAATATTAAAAATCAGTAAAAATGCCATCTTTACAAATGGCGTTTTTTTATTTATTATAAGTTCAAGAGATATGAAATCGATTACACTTTTTTTAAAAATGGAGGGGAAGTCATGGATTACAAAAAAACCGCACAAGATATCCTAGCATATGTGGGCGGAAGTAAAAACATTGTCTCCGCGGCGCACTGTGCCACAAGACTACGTCTGGTTATCGCAGACAACAAGAAAGCAGACAAGACCCGTCTGGAGAATGTAGACGGCGTCAAAGGTGTATTTGAGGCCTCCGGCCAGCTTCAGATCATTTTGGGAACCGGAACAGTCAACAAAGTATTTGACGAATTCATCCAGATGGCTGGAATCACCGCCAGCTCCAAAGCCGAGGCTAAGGAGGCCGCCACCCAAAAGCAGAATATATTTATGCGGGCCATCAAGCTCCTAGGCGACATCTTCGTGCCCATCATCCCGGCCATCGTCGCCAGCGGTTTCCTGATGGGTATCATGAACTCCCTGGATTTCATGATTTCCAACGGTTATCTGAATCTGGACACCACCAGTTCCATCTATGTATTTGCCAACCTGTTTAGCAACATCGCCTACACCTTCCTGCAGATACTGATCGGATTCTCCGCCGCCAAAGCATTCGGGGCAAATCCTTACCTAGGCGCCGTCATCGGTATGATCATGATCCATCCCAGCCTGCAAAACGCCTACACGGTGGCAGAACAAGGCGTACAGGCCACACAGCCGGTCTTCTTTGGCCTGTACAACATCGATATGGTAGGCTATCAGGGCCATGTCATCCCCGTTGTGATCGCTGTCTGGCTGCTGTCCGTCCTGGAGAAGAAGCTGCACAAAGTTGTCCCTGAAATTCTAGACCTATTCGTGACGCCTCTGGTCAGCGTCTTTGTCACCGGCTACCTGACATTGGCCGCCATCGGACCAGTATTCGTCTGGGCCGAGAATGCTATCCTCGATGCAATCCAGTGGATGTTGACACTTCCACTGGGACTGGGGAGCTTGGTGATGGGCGGTCTGTACGCCCCCACTGTCGTGACCGGTATTCACCAGATGTATGCCGCAATCGACTTAGGCCAGATCGCCAAATACGGCGTCACATACTGGCTGCCCCTGGCCAGCGCTGCCAATGTGGCGCAAGGAGGCGCCGCGCTGGCCGTCTCCCTTAAATCCAAAGACAAGAAAATCAAGTCCCTGGCTCTGCCATCCTCTTTGAGTGCATTTATGGGAATCACAGAGCCGGCTATCTTCGGTGTGAACTTGCGTTTCTTCAAACCCTTTATCGCCGGCTGTATCGGCGGTGGATGCGGAGCTCTGTACGCTTCTATCGTGCACCTAGGCGCATCCGGCACAGGCGTCACAGGTATCTTCGGAATCCTGCTCTGTCTGCAACAGCCGTTACAGTACCTAATCGAGATGGCAATCGCCGTGGGCGTGGCCTTCACCGTCTCCTTCATTCTCTATAAGGATGCAACGCCCGAGATCCAGACCGCTGAGTCCGACCCGGAGACTCCCACGGCGCCACAGGACCCATCCCAGGACGCCACAGACTCCCAATACCAGAACGAGACTTTAAAAAGCCCCGTCTTAGGTGAGATCATTCCACTCTCAGAGGTCAAAGACGATACCTTTGCATCCGAAGTCCTGGGGGCGACCGTGGCCATATCCCCCAAAGACGGCAGAATCACCGCCCCATGTGACGCCGAAGTTTCTAGTATCTATGACACTGGTCATGCCGTCTGCCTGACCACAAAAGCAGGAGCCGAACTACTGATCCATATTGGAATCGACACGGTGAAAATGGAAGGCCAGGGATTCACCAAAAAGGTGTCCGACGGCGACCAGGTACATGCCGGCGACGTGCTGGTGGAAGCCGATTTGTCCGCCATCTCCACCGCCGGATACGACACGGCCACCATGGTAATTCTCACCAATGAGGATGAATTCACCTCTGTCTCCAAGACTGAGTCGGGAGAAGTCTCCCCTGAAGATTCCATTATGGAGTTACAGAAATCCTGACGGCTGCCTACACTGCAAACCGCAGAATGATATTTCAACCCCTTTGTCCCGTGCCACAGGCTCCCCAAAAAGGCTTCCCTGTGGCACAAAATATAGTATGATAGGAGAAATATATGAACGCATTGACCAGAGATCTTGAGAAACTAACCGCCCAGGCAGAATCCATGGCGCCAGATCATCAAAAATTTCGTCAAAAATTCCACCTGATGCCTCCGGTTGGATGGCTAAACGACCCCAACGGGCTGTGCCAATTCCAGGGAATCTACCACTTTTTCTTTCAATATTCTCCCTTCGATGTGAACGGAGGAGCCAAGTTATGGGGACACTCCACCAGCACTGACATGGTCCACTGGGAATACCAAGGCGCCTGTCTGTATCCAGATCAACCTTTCGACTGCAATGGTGTGTACTCCGGCTCTGCCTTTCTGGAGGATGGAACGATGTATCTCTACTACACCGGCAATGTCAAACTGGAGGACGGAGACTACGACTATATCCACAGTGGGCGTGAGGGAAACACGGTGCTGGTCGCCAGCCAGGACGGCGTACACTTTGGCCCTAAACGGCTCCTCATGAGAAATTCCGACTATCCCTCTGATCTAAGCTGCCATGTTCGTGACCCCAAGGTCTGGAGGCAGAATGGCCGTTACTATATGCTTCAAGGCGCCAGGACCAGAAACGATGTGGGGCAGGCCCTGCTCTTCGTCTCCAACGATAAAGTGAATTGGACCTTTATGAAGAGAATCCAGACTCCCGCTCCTTTCGGCTATATGTGGGAGTGTCCCGACTATCTCCAGGTAGATGGACAGAATTTCTTATCTGCTTCGGTTCAGGGATTAGAGGGAGAACCGTGGACAGACCGAAACGTATACCAATCCGGTTACTTCCCTGTGACCGGCGATCTCCCAGACGACTATCAGTTAGGCAATTACCAGTTGTGGGACTACGGATTCGATTACTACGCCCCTCAGAGCTTCATCACTGAGGACAAGCGCACGATTCTGACGGCCTGGATGGGCATGGCTGACTGCCTGGAATATGGCAACTCCCCCACCGTCCAAGAGGGATGGCAGCACTGTTTCACCTTTCCGCGGGAACTCCAGATGAGAGGCGGCCATCTCTGCCAGATACCAGCCAGAGAGCTGGACTCTTATTTTCAGAAAGCCACCCTTGCCCAGGGTGAACTGTCTTCCCAGAATTGTCCGGTGTATCTGGCAGATATTCAGAATATCCGTCAGAATCAATTTTGCGCCGTGTTGTGCGATGATTTAATCTTGGAGTATCGGCAAGGGCGCTTTGAGATGCGTTTTACCTCCCACTCTAAGGATGGCATCTCTGGGGGACGCCATCTGCGCTATCTGGATATGGACAGGCTGGAGAATGTGAAGATCCTGGCTGACGTCTCCTCTGTGGAAGTCTTCCTGAATAACGGCCAGGCCGTCTTCTCCACCAGGTACTACCCCAGAGCCTATTCCCTGGATATTCACGCAGACGGAGCCAAGATACAAATGCATTTTCCCACGAAACTTTAAGTACGGAAGATTCCCCCTCTCTTCTCACTCCCCCCGATGGTCCGGTAACCCAAAAAAGCCGCAAACACAGACGTCGGTGTACAGAGCTTTTCTCTTGTACACCGACGTCTTATTTTACTTTTCATCTCCATCAATCTGGTATTCTCCGCCCTCCTTTTCCAACTTCCCGACAACTTCTTTCTCTGACGACGAGCTGGATGTGAACCCTGCCGCTTCACTTACTTTCTCAGCCTTTCCGGAGATCCCCGACGTGGCTTGGTATGCAATAATCACTCCGATGATGAAGAGATCCAGCACCAACAGCCAGATTAAATTTCGATATCTCCTGTCTCCCCCAAAGGAACCTCCTCCCTGCTTTGGTTGTTCCTCTCCTCCATAGCCAGCGTCCTCATCATAAAAATTGAAATTTTGTTTTTCCATGTCTTTCTCTTCACATTTCTCGCAAATCATTTGTTCTCTCCTGCTTCCCAGAAAAATCAAAATCCGCGCCCTGACGCTGAAATCCATCGGCTGATTCTTCCAATTACCTTTTTAACTTTATAGGGCAGTCTCCCGCTTCTTACGCAAGAGTATGACTTCCCTGTTTTGGCAGGAGGAAAGGCTCATGCCAAAATGCCATGAGAATGGCGATAAGGTTGTGAGCAAGCAACGAAGCGGAATACAAATATCCGCTTTGGCTAGAGATTGTAATATCTCTTCTCAACGAGGGCAATACTATACACAATCCCTTCTGTCCCTGCCATAGATATCAATACAAAACTTTCAAAATCCTATGGTACCGTATCCTATATGAGTATGAACATATGTATATTCCCCATATCTGTGATATTTCTATAAGAAATATTTATATAGTTATACATCATTATATCATCACTATATAAATATTACAATTAGAATAGTTATTCCAGGAAAGGTTATGGCTACATGAAGAATATAGATTTTATACAAATTGCCCATAAAATCAAAGAAATCCGGCTCTCCAAAGGTCTCACTCAGGAGTACGTCGCCAACATCGCAGACGTCAACACCAGCCATATCAGCAATATAGAGAACAACCGTGTCAAGATCTCCCTATCCACATTAGTTCAGATCTGCAATGCTCTGGACGTCACCGTGGACTATATTTTAGCAGAGGAGTACAACACCCCCTGTTCCGCTATCGAACAAGAGATTCTCCATGAATTGCGCGCCTGTCCACCGGACATCCAAAAAAAGATGGTAAACGTCATACGCGCTCTGCAATAACCTTTCGGCTGACGACGACTCCTTACTGTCTCCAAGCCATACCGCTCCTGTCTATGGAACCGCTCTATTTTTCTACTCATCTTCTCTCTGTGAAAACCACTCCCCAATGACTTCTCTGTCGACTCCATCCATCTCAGATTTTCTCTGCCTGCGCAAGAGACAGAAGACTTCCCTGATAAAGTTAAAATATCCCCCACAAGACGAAATTCTTCCGCCCTGTGAGGGATCTCTCTGTCTTTATCTCAATAAATCTAGTAACTGTTGAACATTCTTCTTTCCAAAGGAGACCTGATCTCCATCTACAACCAGGCACGGAACGCTCATCACATTATACTTTTCTCTCAACTGTGGGAAATGATTCAAATCATAGACCTCCGCAGTCACCCTGGGATTCTCCGTTGCAATTTTCTGGGCTGCAGTGACCAATTCCGGGCACATTGTACAGGACAGCGACACCAATATCTTCATGTCCACAGGGCGGTCGATGGCCTGGATCTGTGCGCTGGTCTCAGAATCCAATGCCTGCCCCGGCCCGGCCGCATTATAGAGTCCCAGAATAAAGGAAGTGAATTCATGCCCGCCAGGCACACCGTGGAAAGCCAGCCCTGTCCAATCGCCATCCTCTCTACACACCTTCACGCAAGGGAGATCTCGTTCCGCCTCCTCACCCTCAAGTTCTACCACGTCCAGTTTATCTGTCAGCTCTCCCAACTCTTCCATATACCGGCTCAGCTCTTGGGAGATCGAAGAAGTATCCAGATATAGTCGCAGTTGAAGCCGCCCTTCCATCTTGGAAAAGACCGTGTTCAATTGAGACAGCATATCCGGGGTAAACAGACTACCCGGATTCCCGGTAATCCCGCCCACCTCTGCCTGAACTTGCCTTCTGGTCTCTGCCGCCGGATGAATGCCTGTCTTCCTCTGCATCTGAGCCGCGTACTTTTCAAGTTCTGTGGCTGCCAGAGCGCCCTCCCCCACCGCAGTGACCACCTGTCTGAGAGGCTTCACGCATACGTCCCCGGCTGCATACAGCCCAGGCATATTGGCACTCTGATTTCGATCCGTGAGCACGTACCCCTGTTCATCCAGCTTGGCCAGTCCCTGAACCAGCCCCGTCTCCGGCTCATACCCGGCAAACACAAAGACACCAAAGGTCTCCCCCTCCTTGGCACGGTATTCGGTCACCTCTTGAGTCTTGGTATCTCGATAGCGGAGGTAATTCAGAGCCGTATCTCCAGACACCTCTTCCACCTGGATGTTGGTCAATACCGTGATCTTTTCATGGTTTCTGGCCAGGTCTGCCGTGGCCTCTGCGCAGGTAAAATCATCCTCCCTGATGAGAATCGTCACATGCCGGGCATATTTGGTCAGGAACACGCTCTCTTCCGCAGCAGCGAATCCTCCACCCACCACAAAGACTTCCCTTCCTGTGAAAAACTCTCCGTCACAGGTGGCACAGTAGGCCACCCCGTGCCCGCGAAATTCACTCTCACCCTTAAAGCCCACCATCCTAGGATGTGCTCCTGTGGCCAGGAGAACCCCAAAACACTGCAGTTCTTTGCGGCTAGTCTTCACCGTCTTCACACAGCCCTCTAACGACAAACTCTCCACCTCAGCCAGCAGAAATTCTGCTCCGAAATTCTGAGCTTGCCTCCTCATGGTATCCGTCAACTCCGTGCCTGAAGTGCTCTCTACCCCCGGATAGTTGACCACCTCCGCTGTGATGGTGATCTGGCCACCGAAATGATCCTTCTCCACCACCAACACCCGGTAACGTGCCCGGGCCAGATACAAAGCAGCCGTCAGACCTGCCGGACCGCCCCCGACCACTACCACATCATAGAAATTATCCATCTTCTTATCCATAGATTACAACTGGCCCACCAAGTCCAGGCTTGGCTTTAAAGTCTCGGCCCCAGGCTGCCATTTGGCCGGGCACACCTCGTCCCCATGTTCGGCCACAAACTGGCTGGCCTGCACACGGCGCAATAGTTCATCAGCATTCCTTCCCACATTGCCGGCGATCACCTCATAGGCCACAATTTTCCCCTCTGGATTCACAATAAAACTTCCCCGCTCTGCCACGCCAGTCTCTTCCACATAGACGTCAAAATCTCTGGCCAAAGCATGGGTGGGATCTGCCAGCATCGGATACTTAATCTTCTGTATTCTCTCAGAGTTGTCATGCCAAGCCTTGTGGACAAAATGCGTGTCACAGGAGACAGAATAGATCTCACAGCCTATCGCCTGAAACTCCTCATATTTGTTGGCCAGATCTTCCAACTCTGTGGGGCAAACAAAAGTGAAATCTGCCGGGTAGAAGAAGAATACACTCCATTTTCCCAGTATATCTTCCCTTGAAACCTCCTGAAAAGCACCCTTCCAAAATGCCTGTACCGTGAAATCACTGACTTCTTTTTGAATAAACGACATATGCAAAACCTCCTTTTAATTGGTTAGTTATAACTAACTTCGTGTTAATATAATACAATAATACTCCACTATATGTCAAGAAAAACTTAGGCCAAGATTTCCGAGGACCATCGGCCCATGGCAACGTCTTCCCTGATATGGTTAAAAAATGCCCTAAGCAGCCGTCTTATCAACCATGAGAACACCTCATGCCACAACAACCACTTAGAGCATAGATTGCCCAATATTGGAAAATACATTCCTTTTATTTTTATAAAGTATCCAGACGATAAAGATCCAGCCTGCGGCTCCTCAGAAGAGGAAGGTCCCTCCGGATGCGGACGACCTCGTCCAAGTCCAATTCCTGAATCAGACAGCCTTCTCTCTCATCCAACTGTCCCAGTACCTGTCCCCAAGGGTTCACCACAATGGAATGTCCCCAGGAAGTATAACTGCTGTGAGCGTCCCTGGCTGGGGCGGCCCCCAACACATAGACCTGGTTGTCCAAAGCCCGGGCCCGGAAGGACAACTCCCAGTGGGCCGGTCCGGTGGTCATGTTAAAGGCCCCAGGTATCAGAATAATCTGCGCCCCCTCCTGGGCCATCAGCCGGGATAATTCCGGAAACCGAATGTCAAAACAGATACAAATCCCCATCTTGCCAAACTCCGAGTCAAACACGGTCACTTGATCTCCCGCTGTCAAGGTATCAGACTCCTTAAAATACTGACCTCCAGTCACATTGATGTCGAACAGATGCATCTTTCGATGTTTCGCTATCTGTCTCCCTCTCCGGTCAAAGACATAAGCCGTGTTGTAGACCCTGCCCTCCTCGTCCACTTCTGGGATGGATCCTGCCGCCAGATAGATCCCCTCTCTGCCTGCCATCCGACTCAGAGCCTGCCAACTCTCACCGCCCTCTCTCTCGGCATATAGAGGGAACAGATCCGTCTGATACGGACAGTTAAACATCTCTGGCAACATGACCAAATCTGGCTTCTCCTCCCTGAGCATCTGCAGTTTCTCCTCGACTGCATCCAGATTCTCCCGCTTCCTCTCCGATACTTTTGTCTGAAGCAGCACAACCTTCATTTTCCCCATCTTAGCACCTCCCTCTCCTGTGCTCGCCGCCGCCCAACCTGACTGGCCCGCCCTGTGGAACGTCTCACAGTCCTCCACACCTGCGTCGCCGCGGCATTGCCTCAGAAGCCGAATCCACACTGTGATCTCCATTACCATCGTACCGGGTTGCCACGCTTAAGACCCCTGCACAGGATATCTCTATCGAAATCTCACCGGGATCACGAAAGACAACTTCTCAATTTCTCAATCATCTCATCCACATGCTCTGTGGTAATTACCAGAGGCGGAACCAGACGGAGCACATCACTCCCTGCACTGATCACCAAGAGTCCCTGTTCTAACGCCTTATTGATCACCTCACCCACAGGGCGGCCCTGAATCACCAACCCCTGCATAAATCCTTTTCCTCGGCGCTTGGCCACACATTCGTACTCTTCCACCAGCTCATCCAGTTTCTTCTCCAGATACGGAGTCAACTCCTGAACATGAGCCAGAATCATATCCTTCTCAAAAATCTCAAAGACTTTGCTAACCGCCGCGCAGACCAGAGGATTTCCTCCGTATGTAGTGCCATGGTCCCCAGGCTCCAGGGAAGCCTTCGCCAGCTTTTCGTTGAGCACAAAGGCGCCCACAGGGACACCGCTTCCCAGCGCTTTGGCACAGGTCATCACATCCGGATGCACTCCATATCCCTGCCATGCGAAATAATAACCGGTCCTTCCCATACCACACTGGATCTCATCGAAAATCAACACGATATCTTTCTCGTCGCAGATTCTGCGCAGCTCCTCCAGAAATTCCTGAGTCGCCGGATAGATTCCGCCTTCTCCCTGTACCACCTCTGTGATGATCGCACAGGTCTTATCGGTGATCTGCGCCTTCACACTCTCCAAGTCGTTAAAGTTGGCAAACTTCACACCTCCCATCAGAGGCTCGAAGGGCTCCCGGTAGTGCGCTGTCCCAGTCACAGACAGAGCGCCTATGGATCTTCCATGGAACGAATGATTCATAGCTATGATCTCATGTCCGGCATGGCCATCCCGGACATAGGCATACTTCTTGGCAGCCTTCAAAGCGCCTTCGATGGCCTCGGTCCCACTGTTGGTGAAAAAAGCCTTGCTCATACGGCTGGCCAGCACCAGTTTTGCTCCCGCCTCAATCACCGGCTGATTGTAATAAAGGTTAGAGATATGAATCAGCTTGTCCACTTGCTCCTTGATGGCCTCGTCGTATCCGGGATAGTGATAGCCCAGAGCGTTCACCGCGATACCCGCCGCGAAGTCCAGATACTTCTTCCCCTCCACGTCGTACAGATACACCCCGTCTCCACGGTCCAGCACCACCGGAAACCGATTGTAAGTGTGTAAAATATTAATCTCCGATTCTTCAATTAAATTATTTGTCCTCATGATAATACTTCTGTCCATCCTCTCTCAAGATTGCCGTCCCGATACCTTTGTTTGTAAAAATCTCCAACAAAAGGCTGTGGGGAATTCTTCCGTCCAGGATATGCACCCGGTTGACCCCCTTCTCAATGGCATCGATACAGTTCTTCAACTTGGGGATCATGCCTCCCCCCACATACCCCTCCTGGATCAATTTCTGGGCCTCGCTCACATGCAGCTCCGAGATCAGGGTGGAGGGGTCATGGACGTCCCGGCACACGCCTTCTATATCTGACAAGAAGGCCAGTTTCTCCGCGTGAATCGCCTCGGCGATGGCGCAGGCCGCATCGTCTGCATTGATATTGTAAGTCCGAAACTCTTTGTCCATACCCACCGGAAAGATAATGGGCAGAAAATCCTTCTCCAACAGATCATAGAGAATCTTTGGATTTACCTCACTGACGTCCCCCACATAGCCAATATCTTGTCCGTCAGAATATTTCTTCTCCACCTGGAGAAGGCCGCCGTCTTTGCCACTGATTCCCACTGCCTTGATCCCCAGCGACTGTACGATGGTCACCAGCTCTTTGTTCACCTTGGCCAACACCATCTCCGCCAACTCCATGGTGGCCTCGTCGGTGACCCGCAATCCGTTGATAAAATGAGGTTCCATCCCCACCTTACTCACCCACCGGCTGATCTCCTTGCCGCCCCCGTGGACAATGATAGGCTTGAATCCCACCAATTTTAAGAGAGCCACATCCTTGATCACATTCTCTTTTAACTCCTGATCGATCATGGCGCTTCCGCCGTACTTTACCACCACAATCTTGCGGTTAAACCGTTGGATATAGGGCAGGGCCTCAATGAGAACCTCCGCCTTATCCAGATATTTTTGATTTACCATCTTCCTGCTCCTCCTCAACTCTCAAGAGCGGTAATCCGCATTGATCTTCACATAGTCATAGGTCAGATCACAACCCCAAGCTGTGGCTGTACACGTCCCCATCTTCACATCTGCCACAGCCGTCACGGTGTCCTCTGACAGAATCTTTGTGGCCGTCTCCTCGCTGTAATCCAACGCCACGCCATTCTCTATGATCTGAATCTTCCCGGCTGCGCTCTCAAAGAACAGATCCACCTTCTCCGGGTCAAAGCTGGCGCCTGAATACCCCATGGCACACAGAATTCTGCCCCAGTTGGCATCGTGGCCATAGATAGCAGCCTTGGTCAAATTGGAAGTCACCACAGCTTTGCTCAGAGTGACGGCCTGCTCCTTGCTCTCTGCCCCGAGTATTTTCACCTCGAATAGAGCGGTGGCGCCTTCCCCGTCCCCCGCAATACATTTAGCCAGATAAGTGTTCACCTGGTTCAACGCTTCCAGGAACTTCTCATAGTCACCATTTTTCTCACAGATTTTCTCATTGCCAGCCATCCCATTGGCCAACAACAGAACCGTATCGTTGGTGGAGGTGTCCCCGTCCACGGAGACCATATTGTAAGTGTCCTGGATGCTGGCACTCAGGGCTTCCTGGAGCAATTTCTTCTCGATGGCCACGTCTGTGGTGACAAAGCTAAGCATGGTACACATATTCGGGTGGATCATACCGGATCCCTTACACATCCCGCCGACCACCACCTCTTTACCGCCGATCTCCAAGGACACCGCAATCTCCTTCTTCCTGGTGTCCGTGGTCATAATCGCCTCCGCCGCAGCCGTGCCTGCCTCCAGACTCTCTGCAAGCTGCGGCGCCATAGCTTCCACGCCTGCTCTCAACTTATCCATGGGAAGCTGCTGGCCAATGACGCCGGTGGAAGCCACCAACACAGCGTTCTTCTGAATATTCAACGCCCCTGCCGCGGCCTGCGCCGTCTCCTCACAATAGCCATAGCCCTCTGCCCCTGTACAGGCGTTGGCCACTCCGCTGTTACAGACCACGGCCTGTGCCGACGGATGGTGATACACAACCTCCTGATCCCATTTCACCGGCGCTGCCTTTACCACATTGGTGGTGAAAGTCCCCGCCGCCACACAGGGCGTCCGGCTGTAGATCATGGCCATATCTTTCGCCCCGTTTTTCTTGATTCCAGCCGCTGTGGAAGCCGCCGAGTATCCCTTTGCCGCGGTCACGCCGCCCTCTATCTTCCTCATTTTATCTCCCTCTCTCACGGGCACATGGGGATCTGATACAGCCCCTCCGCCTCGTCCAGTCCAAACATCAGATTCATATTCTGCACCGCCTGCCCGGCCGCGCCTTTTACCACATTGTCCAAAGCTCCCATCATGATGATACGGTGAGTTCTAGGGTCAATCTTAAAGTTCACGTCCACGTAATTGCTGCCCTCCACCCACTTGGTCTGGGGACACACATCCTTCTCCAGCACACGGACAAAACGTTCCTTGGCATAATACTTGTCGTAAGCTGCCTTCACTTCCTCATAAGTCACCTCTCTGGTCAAAGATCCATAGGCAGTGACCAGGATTCCCCTATTCATCGGAATCAGATGAGGGGTGAAATTGATCCGCACTTCCTGTCCACATGCATATCCCAACTGATCTTCGATCTCCGGCGTATGGCGGTGGGAGGCCACCCCGTAAGCTTTTATGTTCTCATTGACCTCGCAGTAGAGGTTGTCTACCTTCGCCCCTCTGCCTGCCCCCGAGGTTCCTGATTTGGCGTCTATAATGATGGTATTGGGATCCACCATCCCCTCTCTCAGAAGGGGATAGATCGCCAAGGTAGAACAGGTAGGATAACACCCTGGATTGGCGATCAATCTCGCCTTCCTGACTTCCTCCCGGTGAAGTTCGCATAACCCATACACGGCCTCCGGAATAAACTGTGGCGACCTGTGGGGAATGCCGTACCACTCCTCGTATTTTTTCACATCCTTGATTCGAAAATCAGCGCTCAGATCGATGACTTTGGCCTGGGAGAGAATCCCTTCATTTATCAAAGACGCGCACAAACCCTGGGGCGTGGCTGTGAAGATCACATCCACTTGCCTGGCCAGCTCCTCCATATTGTCATCCATACATTTCTCATCGATCAACTGAAAAAAGTTCTGGTAAATCCCTGCATATTTCTGATCCACATAACTCCTGGATCCCAGCCATTTGATCTCCACTTCTCTGTGTCCCAGAAGGAGTCTGACCAGTTCTGACCCGGCATAACCGGTTGCTCCAATAATTCCCGCTTTTATCATGATTCTTCACCTTACTCCTTTGTATCCTTCGACGCCTCATCCTATTTATTCGGAAAAGACTCCAGTTCATTTTCATTTCTCTTATGATAGTACATCCTGTTCCATTCGTAAAGAGGTATCCCACAAACCGCCGCTCTTTTGGCCCTGTACCCGGAAGCGCCTGTCTGCCTTCCCTCTCGCAGTCACTAACTCAAGCGTGTATAATTATACATCTTATATGTATATTATGCAAGCTTTTTTATCTAAGTTTTTTTGCCTCTCCTGAATCTCACCATAAAATAAGTCTTGCGCGCCTTTTGCTTATCTCTCAGTTTTCTGTAGATTATTCATATTTTAAACTGCTCTGAGTATCCACCTTCCCGGAACTCCCATCCCGTCTGCCGCCCCATTTATTTTCCACATTTTTCGATTTTACTATTGCATATTTATAAGAAATGTTGTATATTAACGAAGAACCAAATTTTGATTATAACCAAAACGGCCAATAGGAGGACGATAAAATGAAGGAAAAAGTAATCTTAGCATATTCCGGCGGACTGGACACCACCGCCATTATCCCCTGGTTAAAAGAGAATTTTGACTACGAAGTGATCTGTTGCTGTATCGACTGTGGACAAGGAGAAGAACTGCACGGACTGGACGAGCGCGCAAGGCTCTCAGGCGCTTCCAAATTATATATCGAGAATATCGTCGATGAATTCTGCGACGATTATATTATGCCCTGCGTGAAGGCCGGCGCTGTGTATGAGAATAAATACCTGCTGGGAACCTCCATGGCGCGCCCAGTCATCGCCAAAAAATTGGTAGAGATTGCGCGGAAGGAAGGCGCCGCCGCCATCTGCCACGGCGCTACTGGAAAAGGAAACGACCAAATCCGCTTTGAGTTGGGCATCAAGGCCTTAGCCCCTGATCTAAAGATCATCGCTCCCTGGCGTATGACCGATGTGTGGACCATGCAATCCCGCGAGGACGAGATCGAGTATTGTAAACAACATGGAATTAATCTTCCATTCTCCGCCGACAGCAGTTACAGCCGTGACCGGAATCTGTGGCATATCAGCCACGAAGGTCTGGAGCTGGAGGATCCGGCTGTGGAGCCCAACTACGATCACCTGTTGGTTCTCGGCGTCACTCCTGAGAAGGCTCCCGACGAGGCCGAGTCTGTGACTATGACCTTCGAGGCCGGCGTCCCCAAGACACTCAACGGAAAAGCCATGAAAGTCTCTGAGATCATCACGGAGCTGAACCGGTTGGGCGGAAAACACGGCATCGGCATTGTGGATATCGTGGAGAACCGCGTGGTGGGCATGAAATCCCGCGGCGTCTATGAGACTCCCGGGGGAACCATTCTGATGGAAGCCCACGCACAACTTGAGGAACTGGTCCTGGACCGCGAGACCATGAACACGAAAAAAGACATGGGCAATAAGATGGCCCAGATCGTCTACGAGGGCAAATGGTTCACTCCCCTGCGTGAGGCTGTGCAAGCCTTTGTGGAGTCCACCCAGCAATACGTGACCGGAGAAGTGAAGTTCAAGCTATACAAGGGAAATATCATCAAGGCCGGAACCACATCTCCCTACAGTCTGTACAGCGAATCTCTGGCCTCCTTCACCACCGGCGACCTGTATGATCACCACGATGCCTCTGGATTCATCACCTTGTTTGGCCTGCCGCTAAAAGTCCGCGCCATGAAACTGGCCGAGGCAAAAGCCAACGATAAAAACTGTTAACAAAAAGGTTACCATCCAGCTATAACAAAACTGGATGGTAACCTTTTTTCATAGGGGAATCCCCTGCGCGCCCGATTCCCCTATCCTTTTTCCCGAAAAGTTCTCGATACTTCTGTGATACTATTGTACTTCTATAATAGAGCCTGTGTCATAATAGAAGATTGTGGCTGACTCTCCTATGCTGGTTCCATTGGTATTCAGCCCTTCCTGGGCATAGACTCTGCTGCTGCCGTCGATATCCGACTTGATGGTGATGCTGTTCCCGGTGATATCCTCCACGATACCTGTGTCCGCATAAATCGGCGTCCCCTCTGCGTCTGTGTCGCCGGTTGCGTGGGCTGTCCAGTTATCGCTGGGCCCGTAGGGAACTCCCTTGTCGTTCACATTGGCCGACGCATCTGCTGTCGTCCCCGTACTGGCGGAAGAGGTATCTGCCTGCGCTGTGTCACCGACTGCAGCCCCGTCTGTCCCCGCGTCTGCTGGCGCCGTCTCCGTCATATACTCTTCCTTCACATAGCCGTCCGCACCGTCCAGTTGGATGTGAATCCACCCGTCCTTGGGATTCTCCAATGCCTTCACGCCCTCTCCAGGTTGCAGAGATCCCACAATCTCTCCATCTGAGGCGGCGCTGGCCCTCACGTTCACGTTGTCGTTGGCATAGATCGTCTTGTTGGCCATCTCAGGTGTCGGCGTGGGTGTGGGCGTAGGTGTCGCTGTCACCTTCGGTGTGGGAGTCGCCTCCGGGGTGGGGGTCGCCGTCACCACTTCTGCAGGCTCCAATTCTTTTTTCTTTCCACAAGCAGCCATAGAGACTGCCAAAGTAATCACTATCAAACTTCCCAGGATTCTCTTGGATTTGTTCATAATCAAACTCTCCCTTTGTCTTAAAGCAAACGCCGCCGGCTGAAATACTCCCCCGGCCGCAAATCAAGGCTGACTCTCATCAGCCGCGCTACCGCCTGGTCAGGCTTGCCCACATGGCAATTATACCATAGGTCCTCTTTTTTGGCTAGTGTCTCCCAGACAGTTGCCAACCACGTCTCAAGCAAACACCGTCAAAAGCCGTTCCACCACAAAAACCGCCACACAGGCACAGACCGCCACAGTCAGCAGGCTTTTCTCCCGGTAAGCCGCCGCCAAGGCCACCGCGAACCCGGCGGCCGCCGACCATCCACTCTCTGTGGCCGACAAAATTGCCGGAAAAGTCATCGCGGCCAGACAGGCATAGGGCACATAAAATAAAAACGACCGGATAAAAGGGCTGGTGATCTCCCGTTTCACCAGGGCAAGCGGTAACATACGAATCAGATAAGTCACACCGGCCATCACAAAAATCATCAAATATACGTTAGTCCTCATAGAGTTCCTCCCCCTTCATCTGTCTCTCCCCTTCCTGAACCGGGCACAGCCATGCCGCCAGTCCTGCCACCAGCACCGTAGTCAAGATGATCACAAAACCGGAGGAGACGTGCTCCAGAACCGGAATATAGGCAAACAGAGCGCTGACTCCCATCGCCCCCACAACCACCGTGAGCACCGGCCTGCTCTTCTTACAAGGCGGTATGATCACAGCCAAGAACATACCATAGATGGCCACACTCAACGCACTGATCATGTATTCCGGCAACAGATTGCCCGAGACTGCCCCCGCCAGCGTCCCTAAAGTCCAGCCAGGGATCGCCACACACATGGCCCCATAGTTATACCAGGGGCTGACCGGCCCTTGCTGACTGGCGCTGACCCCGAAGATCTCATCCGTGACGCCGAAGGCCACCAGATATCTATGTATGCCGGCCGATCTTCTCTCTAATTTCTGGGACAGTGAGAATGACATCAGACAATAGCGGAGATTGATCACCAACTGTGTCAATGCCATCTCATAGTAGGTTCCCCCCGCCACAATTAAATTCAGCCCTGCGAACTGCCCCGCTGAGGTGAGATTGGTCAGAGAGATCAACACCGCCTGTCCGGTAGTCAAGCCCGCCCCCACAGCCATCATCCCAAATGTAAAAGCCACTGCAAAATACCCCATAGCAATGGGAATCCCATCCCGGACTCCCCGGCGAAAAGCCTCTTGCTTCATTGTCCCAATACCTCCAAACTTATACTCATCCTAAAATTGTAACACTGAATGTGAGCATATTCAAGCTTGAACCTATGCTCTCCTCCCACCTCCACACAGCAAAACGTTACTTTTTCCCAAACACAAAAACCCCTCTGTCCCCCAGCATAGACTGAGCAGACAAAGGGGTCCTATCCCAAACACACATATCATCGTCTATATTCTTTTTCTACCTGATCCCACCTGATCAAATCCACAAACGGTAAGTCTTCCAGACTTCTCTCCAACTCCCTCACATACACTCCGGCCTGCCGCTCATACCTTCTCAGAAGATCAAAGAAAAGTCTGTCCGACTTCATAGAAAGACTAAAATCCAAGCACCAAGAAAATAGCCTCTGTGGCATAGAAAACGCCACTGGCATAATCACTATCAATTTTATGATGTTTAAAAATAGATACTTATAACGCTTCATTCTGTTTCCCTCTGGCCTACATAATAACACATTGTGTCCATCTCCACAATATATTATTTGAAGGCTGGGAAATATAATTGTTGTAACAGTCGGGCAGGAAGGAGGTGATCACCATTATAGACTACAGCCCTCTATGGTCAACTATGGAAAAGAAGAACTTTTCTCAGTACAAACTCTTAAAGTCCGGAATTGATAACAAGACACTGGATACTCTGAAAAAGAACAAAAATATCACCTTACTGACATTAGAAAAATTATGCCGAATCTTGAATTGTACACCAAACGATATCGTACAGTTCTCTGATGAAGTCTAAAATACCCTCTCGTAGATTTCCATCCTTGTAAATCTACTTGAGGGTATCATTTAATTAGGTAGATATTTTCTGCCCAAGGCATAGCGTGCACTGCTCTCTTATCGAGAAAATCTTCCCTTTTACCAGATCATGCTCTACCGTTCAGTTACATCCTATACAATTCTCTGACTGTGGGATAGATGGCCTTAAATTTCTGATATCTCTCCTCATATTTCTGAACGAGCGCAGTCTCCGGCTCCACAGTGTCAACCACCTTCACAATGGCGTCGGCTGCTGCCTGTACGTCTGGATATTCCCCACAGCCTACGGCCGCCAGCATAGCCGCCCCGAGGGCCGGGCCTTCCTCACTCTCCACCAGTTCCAGTCTCAGGTTCATCACATTGGCGAGAATCCTCCTCCACAGCGGACTTTTCGCTCCCCCGCCGCAGAGACGGCTGCTGGTGATCTCGTTGCCAAGGCTCCTGGCCACTTCCAGAGAATCTCTGAGGGCAAACGCCACCCCCTCCAGGACAGCCTGAGTCATGTCCTCCCTGGTGGTATCCATGGACATCCCCATGAACAGCGCCCTGGCCTGGGGATCGTTGTGCGGCGAGCGCTCTCCCATCAGATAGGGCAAGTAGAAGACAGGATTCTCACCCAACCGGGTAATTCCCTCCTGCTCCGCTGAGAAATCCGTCGTCTTTAGGATCTCTTCTGCCCACCACTTATTGCAGGAGGCCGCGCTGAGCATGCACCCCATCAGATGGTAGCAGCCATCCGCATGGCCAAAGGAATGGAGCGCATTGTGAGCGTCCACGCCGAAATGTCTGCTGGACACAAAGATTGTCCCGGAGGTTCCAAGGGACAGATTGCACTTTCCATCACCCACAGTTCCCGTCCCCACGGCGGCCGCCGCGTTGTCCCCAGCTCCGGCCACGATCTTCGTCTCCTGAGACAGCCCCAGCTCCCGGGCCAACTCCGGTCTTAGATTTCCCACCACCTGGTAACTCTCATAGATTCTCGGGAGCATCTGCTCTGTGATCCCACAGATCTCCAGCATCTCCTGGGACCAGCGGCGGTTCTTCACATCCAGGAGGAGCATACCTGACGCATCGGATACCTCTGTACAAAAGCTTCCTGACAAACGGTAAGCCAGATAATCCTTCGGGAGCATGATCTTTGCAATTCTCGCGAAATTCTCCGGCTCATTCTCCCTCATCCACAAGATCTTCGGCGCCGTGAAGCCTGCAAAGGCAATATTTGCCGTGTACTCGGATAGTTTCTCTTTGCCGATCACCTGATTGAGATAATCCGTCTCCCTGGCAGACCGTCCGTCGTTCCACAAAATCGCCGGGCGGATCACCTTATCTTGGACGTCCAGGGCTACCAACCCATGCATCTGTCCGCCAAAACTGATGCCTGCCACCTGATCAGCCTTGACGTCCGCCACCAGCTCTTTGATTCCCTCCAAAGTCTGGGCATACCAGTCCTCCGGATTCTGCTCAGACCACCCTGGACGGGGGAAGAACAGCGGGTACTCTCTCGAAACAATTTTCTTGATCTGTCCTGTGGCATCCATCAGCAAGAGCTTTACTGACGATGTTCCCAGATCTATCCCAATATATAACATAAAGCCTCCTATTTTACCTTGATCACAGCTTTCACCAAATCCGTCTTGTTGTTCACCGCCTCGTCAAAAGCCTCCTGGATGTGGTCCAGATCAAACTCATGCGTGACAATACTCTCCACATCGATGGCCCCGCTGGCCACTGCCGCAATCGCTTTTGGATAAATATTGCGATAACGGAAGACCGATTTGATGGTCGCCTCTTTGTCCATTATCTGTGCAAAATTATAGCTAATCTCTTCCTGGGAGGAGATCCCAACCAAGGTGACGGTTCCGCCTCTTCTCACCAGGAACGGTGTCTGGGCGATCGTCACCGCTGAGCCTGCCGTCTCAAATACCACATCGGCGCCTCTCTTGCCGGTCAGTCTATTCACCTCCTGGAACACATCTACCTCTTTACTATTAATCACAGCCGTGGCTCCCAGCTCCTTGGCCTTCTCCAGGCGGGCCTCCACCAGGTCGGCCACAATGATCTGACCAGCACCATGGGCTTTACAAGCCAGCAGCGTCACCAAACCGATGCAACCTGCACCCAAGATGATCACTGTGTCCCCCACCTGGACGTCGCCCTGGTTGGCCGCATAAAAGCCGACAGACAAAGGTTCGATCAGCGCACCTTCTTTGGTGGATACATTGTCCGGCAACTTAAAACACATATCCTCTGGAAATGCTATGTACTGTTCGTAGCACCCTTGTACCGGCGGTGTGGCCAGGAAAACTACGTCCGGGCACAAATTATAGTGGCCGCTCTTACAGAACTCACATTTTCCGCAGGTAATTCCCGGCTCCAGTGCAACCCGGTCTCCCACCTTCAAGTCAGCGACGCCCTCCCCCACGGCCACAACCGTGCCGGCGCACTCATGTCCCAACATAAAATCCTGGGACAGATCCACCTTGTACGCTCCACAGCAGCCATGGTGAAAATAGTGCACGTCCGATCCACAGATTCCCACATATTCCAGCTCCACAAGAACCTCTTTTTCCTTGGCCTCAGGTACGGGGATATCCCTCAAGATCATCTTGTCCATCCCCTGCATGTAGGCGCCTTTTTGCATTTTCATATTTTAACATTCTCCCTTCATTTTTTCCAGTGTAAGATCTAGATATCTGAAATTCATATAAAATTTCTTATAAATTATTCATACATTTTACTACATAAAGATACCCGACAGAGCGCTTTCTGCCGGGTATCCATAAATCTCTCTGTCTTATTGAAAACTACCGGCAAACCTCACTGATGTCCTGGGTGTCATCCCCCCCCAATTTATGATTCTGATGCCAGAGATCCATCGTCTGAGATTTCTCCATTATCAATGTACATCTGAATATACTCTTCCACGTTGTCTTTGTTAATTTCCGGAGCATCCACATAGTCGTTCACCTCTGTGACCTCCATCTCGCCATTTAGCACTTTCTCTGCATAATCCATATTCTTTTCTGCCAGCTCAGAAGCAGACTGTAATGCTGTGGAGGTGAGCAGGCCATCTTTGATCAACAGGCATCCCTGGGCAGTTCCATCCACCCCGTAGGCCAGGAAATTCGCCGTTCCATCAGTGGACACATAGTCGCTGTCACCCCGAATCGCCTCGATAGCGCCTGCCGCCATATTGTCATTCATAGAGATAATCGCATCAATATGCTTGCCAGCTTGTATCCAGGACTCCATCAGGGTCATGGCCTCGTCGCTGTTCCAGTTGGCGTAATCTTCATACAGGATATTGACGTCGTCACGTTTGTCAAAGAAATACGTATCCCACGCCTCACGTCTCTTCTCTGCGTGGTAGTTTCCGGACGGTCCTCTGAGCACAACCACATTCGCATTCTCCGGGATCTCCTCCACAGCCCGGTCTGCACTTACCTGAGCCTGAGCCACTGGGTCAGCGTCCACGGTTCCAGTCCCTTCCATCACAGAATCATCGTCACTTCCGTCTAAGTCGCTCTGATGTGTGGTGGGGTTTGTGGTAATCACAGGGATTCCGGCGTCGATCAGATTTTGCACATAGGGAGCCTGGGCAGCGTTGTTGTTGGATTGCACAATGACCAGATCGTACTTCTTCGTGATACAATCTTCCAGAAGACCGTTCTCTGTATTGTCGTCTCCCTCGCCGCTGACGCAGGTAAGTTCAATATCATCGTAAGTCTCCGCCGCCTTTTTCATCTCTTCCGTCATCCACGCTGCGAACGTATCCGCACTGGCGCGCGCCACAAAACACACCCGGTAGGCGTCTTTCGATCCGCCGTCGCTTCCTTCGCCGTCTGCGCTGGTCTCAGCACTGCCAGAGCCACCCCCGCAGGCCGCCATGGATACAACCATCATCGCACTCAACACCACTGCACACATTTTTTTGAATTTCATACTTACTTCCTCCCTTTTCTTTTTTATCATCGACACGCCTCAAGCGCTAACCATGATCACTACGCCTTCTCTTCTTTCTTCTCCTCTTTCACAATTACTTTCTGAGATTTTCTGGACTTGCTGACCACGTCGAAGGCAACGGCCAGGACAATGATAAAGCCCTCGATCACCTGTTGAATATACGGGTTCACTCCCACCAAGTTCATAACATTCTCCAGGAAACCAATAATGAAAGCTCCGGCGATTGTCCCACTGACGGTGCCAATTCCACCGGTAAAGGATGTGCCGCCCACGATGGCTGCGGTAAGACCAGTCATCTCATATCCCACAGCTCCGTTGGGAAGTCCTGCGTTGTTGCGGGCCATGAAAATCATGCCAGCTACACCCACCAGAAGTCCGTTGATAATATAGGATTTATAAATGCTTCTCTTAGAATTAATACCACTGGCTTCTGCGGCGCTGCGGCTTCCACCGATGGCGTATAGCCCCCGGCCATACTGGGTGTTATTGACAACATACCAGATTACAACGGAGATACCTATCACGATAATCACCGGCACAGGTATTGGGCCCACCGTCCCCTGTCCGATCTTCACGAAATCCCCCAATTGCAGAATGTTCTGTCCACCTGTATAGTAGAGTGCCAAGCCCCGGGCAGCCTGCTGCATTCCCAGTGTGGCGATGAACGCCGGCACATTAAAGTTAGCCACAAACAGCGCATTGATCAAGTTACAGACCACCGCCACCGACAGAGCTACAATCACCGCCACCGCCATGGACTGGGTACTCTTATAAGCCGACACCGAGAGAACTCCCGCCAGAGCCAGCACAGATCCCACAGACAAATCCAGAAAACCACTGATGATCAGCAGCATCTCTCCGTAGGCTATCAATATCCCCACACAGAGCTGACGGGCCACGTTAATCAGGTTACTACTCTGGATAAAATATGGACTGATAAAACTACACGCGATAAACAAGATAACAAGGACAATATAGATACTGAATTTTTGTAAATAATGAGACGTCTTTACATTCATCTTTCTTCTCCCTTTGATGGTTGATTTTTCTTGTGCTCATCCCTCACTCTACATAGCTCTGGGGTAGGGCGCAAGTTCCCCTACACTCTGAACACTCAATTATTTTTTAGACCGGTAGCATACATCATAATCGTCTCCTGGGAAAACTCCTCCTTGCTGATACAGCCGCTGATTTTCCCCTGGCACATAATATAGATGCGGTCACACATTCCCAACAACTCCGGCAACTCCGACGATACCATGATCACCGCCTTATTCTCCTGCACGATCTCGGTGATCAGTTTGTAGATCTCGAATTTTGCGCCCACGTCGATTCCCCTTGTGGGTTCGTCCAAAATCATAATCTCTGGATTGCAGAGCATCCACCGGGCCAGCAGCACCTTTTGCTGGTTTCCCCCGGAGAGCTTGGAGATCTCTGTCTCCATAGAAGGAGTCTTCACATTCATCTTCTGAAACATCTGCCGTACTTCCTGATGCTCTTTTTTCTTATGTGTGTAACCTCCATATATGTACCGCCCCAAGCTGGCCAGACTGGCATTCTCCTGTACGCTTCTCACCGGGATAATTCCATCGTCACGCCTGCTCTCTGAGAGCATAATCAACCCTTGCCGGATACTGTCCGCCGTACTTTTAATGTGAACCTCCTGCCCGTCAATCTTGACCTTGCCAGACTCATGGGGATCCAGCCCAAAGATAGCTCTCATCGTCTCCGTTCTCCCAGCGCCCACCAAGCCTGCGAAGCCTACGATCTCGCCCTTTCTGGCATAGAAGCTCACATCCTCGAAGACCCCTCTCTGGGTGAAATGCTCCACCTCTATGGCCTTCTCACTGATCTCCACTTGTTCTTTTGGATAGACATTGGTGATCTTCCGCCCAACCATGCGTGAAATCACAGTATCTAGGTCCAGGTCCTCCGCCCGGTCTGTGGAGACTACGCTCCCATCCCGCAGCACTGTGATATCATCGGCAATCTGAAACACCTCGTCCATCTTGTGGGAGATATAGATTATCGCCACTCCCTTGGCCTTCAGCTCCTCAATCTTGTGAAATAGCTGCTGCACCTCCCGCTCCGTGATGGAAGAAGTCGGCTCGTCCATAATAATGATCTGGGCATTGTTGGTGACTGCCTTGATAATCTCCAACATCTGAATATCAGAGACGGTCAGCGTCTTCAACTTCTGAGTCGGCGAATATGGGAGGCCTTCATCTTTGAGAAACTGTATCGCTTCCTTCCGAACCAACTTCCAGTTCACTTTCCCCAATTTTGACACTGGCAGACGCCCCAGGAACAAGTTCTCTTCCACGGACAACTCAGGCACGTAGTTTAGCTCCTGGGCGATCATGGAAATACCATGTTCTCTGGCCTGAATGGGATTTCTGATATCCACAGGCTTTTCGTCGATATAGATCTGTCCTTTATCTGCCCGGTACAAACCCATGATAATCTTCATCAATGTGGATTTGCCGGCGCCGTTCTCTCCACAGAGTGCATGTACAGTTCCCTTGCGGACAGAAAAATCAATGTTGCTCAACGCCTTCACACCTGGAAAAGACTTCTCCACTCCGGCGACGCGCATTTTGATTTCATCCATTTTCTTACCCTCCCTTTCTGCATCCTCCTCTTCTGTCTCTAGTCTATTCCAGCCGCCTTCTTTTGTCAATTATTTTATTTAAGTTTGTAGCATTTTACAATTTTACATTCGCATATTTAGACATTTTTCCCAAAATCTCCACCGTATTTCTGTAAATAATTATTTTTTTAACAATCATTTATATAAAATACTTTATTTATCTTTTTTTTGACAATTTCCACCCACTCCATCTCAACCTAACAATTTGGGAAACAAAGAACCCTGCACGCCAGCCGCCTCCCCCCTCCGATAGACTTTTGTCCATAGAAAAAGGGCTTTATTTTCGCACATTATCATAGCAAAGTCCCTCTCACGAGAGAATAAAGTTTCCCATCTCCTTCCGAAAAATCTATTGACGAATCCCTTTCCTTCCCTTATCTTTTATGGAGAGGGGTATTTTCCATCCAACAAAAAATCCCCATCAAAATAGGAGAGGTGAACTTACTTTGAACGCTGAACAGGCAAGAACGAAATCCTTCGGAACGATCTACCGCATCATCTATCAAGACAAAAAAACATCCCGCCAAAACATCGCTCAAAAATCCGGTATCAGCCTTCCCACAATTGCCTTGAACCTAAATCTCTTGACTGAGGCCGGCCTGGTTCGCACCATCGGCTCTTTCCAGTCCACCGGTGGCAGAAAGCCCCACATCATCAGCTATATCCCTGACGCACGCTTTGCCCTAGGAATCGACATCACCAGAAATCATCTCTCCCTCGTCCTTATCGATCTGGATCTGAATATTATCGGGAGCCAGAGAATGCGCCTAGCCTTTCGTGACTGCGACGATTACTTTCGGATCCTGGAGGCAGAGTCCACAAAGCTCTTGGAGAGCCATCTGATCGACCATGATAAACTTCTGGGAGCCGGTATCTCTATGCCAGTACATGTGATGAGCGATCAAAAGAGTATCTCCTACGCCACTGTGATCAACGTGTCATCCAATATCTACCAACGGCTGGCCTCCTACATCCCCTGCCCTTTTTTGCTGTTCAACGACGCCAACTCTGCCGGGCTGGCTGAGAGTTGGATCTCTGGCTCTGAACAACCTATGATCTACCTGTCTCTCAGCAACAGCGTGGGAGGCGCCAACATGACCGGAAAAGAACTCTACACTGGCGTCAACTTTCGTTCCGCGGAATTTGGCCACATTTGTATCGTGCCCAACGGAAGAGAATGCTACTGCGGCCAAAAAGGCTGTCTGGATGCCTACTGCTCTGCCAGATGCCTGTCCGATTTCACAGACGGAAACTTGGCTGAGTTCTTTGAAATTCTAAAAAGCGGAAACAATCCAGGTATCCAGCGGGTCTTTGACGAGTACCTGAATCACCTGGCGCTGGCCGTCAACAACCTTCGCATGTGCTACGACTGTGATATCGTACTTGGCGGCAATGTGGGATCTTATATGGCCGACTATATTCAGATTTTCCGCGAGAAAGCCCTGCGGCTGAATCCCTTCGAGGACAACGGCGATTTCATCCGCGTCTGCCACTACCGGACAGAGGCTTCCGCCGTGGGAGCTGCCGCTTACTATATCAACGACTTTGTGCAAAATCTCTGAGAGACGCGCCTGGCACAGCCGTCTACGGCACTCTCGTCTTCGCACCCAGTGTGGCACGGAACCCTTTCGTGGGGTAGAAAATTCGCTGAGATCTCCCGACACGCAAGACCGGCGCCGCATCCTCTACCTGGATGCGGCGCCGGTCTTTCTTTTAAGAAACACTGCTCACTATCTTGTAATAAACTTTTGCTGTGATCACATAGATCAAAACATACACCAGTGCGAAGACCAAGATCGTACCCACTGTACACATCCCGAACAGATGTGTATTGAACATTCCCATAGTCCCCATCAACTGGGAGATCAAGCGGAAAGCCACCCCAATATGACAGATAGCCATCACCAGAGGCAAAAAGAATACAAACAACACCTGGCTGCGGATGGATTGCCGCACCTCCTTAGCGCTCATACCAACTTTCTTCATGATCGCAAAGCGGCTCTGATCCTCATAGCCCTCCGAGACCTGTTTGTAATAGATAATCAAGACTGTCCCCATCAAGAACAAGGTTCCCAGAAATATCCCCAGGAAAAACAGTCCGCCGTCCACCTCCCGGAAATTCTGTTCGCTCTCCTGTCTGGACTGTACACGCACATTTTCCAAATCAGTGAATTCCTGCTGCCCAGATAAAGCGTTCAACTGACTCTCCACCTGATTTTTCACGGAGAGTTCTCGATCTTCATAGCCTTCTTTCAGATCAATTCCCATCTTAAAGTTCCAATTCTTCTGATGAAATACTTCTTCCCCGATCTGCTCCAACTGGCGGCAAGTCCGCTCACTCCCCACGAGAAAAATATTGGGTACAATATCTTCCAGATCATCTTCTGTGGCAAAACTTTTTAGGTTTCTCACCTTATAGTCCACGCCCTGTATCACACATTGGTTCTCCAACTCTTTGTGCGCTGGGGCATACAGCAAAATCTCTTCGTCACCCAGATCTTTGATCTGCTCGCCAGTGATCCGCTCGTATTCTTCTTGTGTGTACACGTACAAATTCTTCATATCCAAACTTTCACTGCTCTTTGGAACCGTGATCTGGATCTCGTCTTTATCTACCATGCATAATATGGACAAATACATCTGGTACTCTTCCTGTGACTTGACGCCTTCCTCATCTAGAGCCTGACGCACTGTGTCCAGAATCTGCTCTTCCTGGCCCAACTCTACTCCATAGACATCCACATTTACCGCATTGGGCACTCTGTAACTCAGGACATCGTCCGTGCCAAAATACAGACAGACGGTAGTGGAAATCATCAGCAAGACGCCTGTACTCAAAATACAGATGTTAGCCAGTCCCACCGCATTCTGTTTCATCCGGTAGATCAGCCCTGACACACTGGTGAAATGCCTGGTCTGATAATAGAACTTCTTATTCCAGCGCAGGATCTTCAGCGCCGCGATACTACCTGCCACGAACAGTAGGTAGGTTCCCGCCATCACCAGGAGTACGGCCACGAAGAACACACTAAGTGCAGACAGAGGGTTCTGTGTGGTCCAGGCCAGGTAATACCCCACCCCCATACAGAGCAATCCAGCCAACGCCATCAGCCATTTGGCCTTCGGCTCCTTCTCCCCCGCTCCTCCTCCCTGGAGCAGCTCTATGGGATTGACCAGATGGATCTGTCTAAGATCGTTAACCAGCGTAATACCGTAGATCACCACAAACAGCACCAGGGTGTTCCCAATTGCCTTCCCTGACACGAAAAATCCCATAGGCACCGGAGCGTTGATCAGCCGAAGCAGCAAGAGAAACATCAGCTTCCCACCCAGGATGCCCATCAAAATTCCCACCAGCACACTGATTAGGGCGGTAACTGTCATCTCCCAGAGCAACATCCTACCTATATGGCGTCTCTCCATTCCCAGAATATTGTACAACCCCAGCTCTTTTTTCCGCCGTTTCATCAAAAAACCGTTGCTATAGATCAAAAAGATCACCGAGAAGATAGCCAGAACCCCCATGCCCAATCCCAGAATCGTCTTGATATTCTCACTGCCCCGCATCTGATCCAGGCCAGGATTATGGACAATAAACTGAATCATATAGAACATGGCGATGGAACAGATACACGTCAACAGATAAGGTATATAAATCCTTCGGTTCTTCACCAGGTTGGTGAGAGCCAGCCGCAAATACAGTCCTCTACGCATGGCACTCACCACCAGTCGCCAGAATTGTCAGTGTATCCGAGATCATCTGATACATCTTCTGTGTCGACATCTCTCCCCGGTAGATCTGGTGAAAGACTTCCCCGTCCTTAATGAACAAGACCCGCTTGGCATGGCTGGCGGCCGCCACACTGTGGGTGACCATCAAGATTGTCTGTCCATCCTCATTGACATGGGAGAATAGATCCAGAAGTTCCCCCGCCGCCTTGGAATCCAACGCTCCTGTGGGCTCGTCTGCCAACACCAATTTCGGCTCCGTGATCAAAGCTCTGGCCACAGCCGCTCTCTGTTTCTGACCTCCCGAGACCTCATAGGGGTACTTGTCTAGTATCTCTGTGATTCTCAGTTTCCGAGCGATGGGCCGTATCTTCTGTTCCATCTCCCGGTATTCCTCCCCGGCCAGCACCAGCGGAAGGTAGATATTATCCCTCAGACTAAACGTGTCAAGCAAATTGAAATCCTGAAACACAAAGCCCAAATTCTTACGCCTGAAGACGGAGATCTCTTTCTCTCCCAGGTGCAGGACGTCTTTTCCCTCCAGCAACACTTCCCCACTGGTGGGCTTATCCAGAGAAGCCAAAATATTCAACAGGGTAGTCTTTCCAGAACCAGACTCTCCCATGATGGCCACATACTCCCCCCGCTCCACAGAGAACGTCACGTTTGACAACGCCTGCACTTTATTCTTTCCAAATCGCGTGGTATAAATTTTTTTCAGATTATTGACTTCCAACAGTTCCATTTTCTCATCCCTCTTTCTGTCTCTCAACTTTATCGATGATCTTATTATAAAAAACCGGAAGCCCCTCTGCCATAGTTTTAACTTACATTCATCCAGTCAAGCTTACATCTCTGTAAGAATACTGACTTTACAGCCAGATATCTCCTCCGCCATTATCTCAGTCGTATTCCGACTTCACTCTGGCCAGATCCATGTAGACTTTTGTCCCTGCCCCCAGTTGAGACTGAATCCAGATACCGTGTGACAGTTTCCCCATAATCTTCTTCACCAAATACAGTCCTATCCCTGTGGAGCGCTTATCTCTTCGTCCATTGCCGCCAGTGAAGCCCCGCTCAAATACCCTGCCAAGATCCTCCGGCGCAATGCCGATTCCCGTGTCCTCAATCACTAAAGTCTTGGTCCTCTCTGGATCCATATAGATAGATATCTCTCCTCTAAGTGTGTATTTCAAAGCGTTGGACAACAGTTGCTCCAACACAAAGACCAGCCATTTCTCGTCGGTCAGCACGGTGATGTCCAGCGGCTCATAATTTAACGAGATCTTCTGTAGAATAAAAAGTTTCTTATATTTTCTCACAGCCTGACAGATCACCGCGTCCAAGTTATACTCTCGGAAAGACAGGTCCGCGCTCAGATCATCACAGCGAAGATATCCCAGCACCATCTCCACATACTGTTCGATCTTGAATAGTTCCATCTCCAGATAAGGGGGCTCCACCTCCGCTGACTGGAGCAAAAGCCTCATCCCCGCGATTGGCGTCTTAACCTGGTGCACCCAGAGGGTGAAATAGTCCACAAGATCCTCTTGCCTTTTGGAATAGTCACTCTCTTGCCTCTGAAAACTCTGGCCCAGCTCGGACACCATCTCCTGATACATCCGTTCCTCCAGATCTCTGGGTTTTGGCAGATCTTTGGAGATCTCTGGCAGCATTCTCCAGACTTGGTTCAGATCCCATATCCGCCGGATCTGCACACCAAGCCCCCAGATAAAGAAAACCACACCGGTTCCCAGGCTGAGAACCACACCGTACCCAATAGCCTCCAGGGGTATGCCATACAACACAAAGACACAGCAGAAAATCGCCAGGAACACCAGAAATCCCGCAATCCATATCCCACATTTCTTAAAATAGTCTTTCACAACGTTTCCATACTTCATCCGATCCGATATCCCATTCCTTTTTTCGTCACAATAAAGTCTCTCAAACCTAAGCTTTCCAATCTTCGGCGCAGCCTAGTCATATTTACCGTCAAAGTATTGTCATCCACAAAACTATCGTTCTCCCACAGGTGATTCATAATGGCGTCCCTGGACACCACCTTGGATTCATTCTCAAACAAGATCTGCAAAATGCGAAATTCATTCCTCGTCAGCTCCAGCGACTGCCCCTCCCAAGTCAAAGTAGAATTGCCCAGGTTCAACACCGCCCCTCTGTGTTCCATGAGATTCCCTGAATTTCCAAAGGCATACGCCCTGCGCAGCATCGCCTGCACCTTGGCCACCAGCACATCCAGGTCAAAGGGCTTCGCTATAAAGTCGTCCCCACCCCGGCTCATGGCCATCACAATGTTCATGTTATCTGGGGCTGAGGAGATAAAGATCACTGGCACTTGAGAGTTCTTCCGAATCTGGTCGCACCAATGAAATCCATTGTAGAATGGCAGTGAGAGATCCAACAACACCAAGTGGGGTTCAAAAGCCACAAACTGCTGCATGACTTTCTGAAAATCTCCTACACACTGAACCTCATATCCCCAGGACTGTAGGTGCTTATACACAGTTCTGGCGATCACCATATCGTCCTCCACAATCAATATCTTATACATATTTACCTCCATGTAACAGATTTTTTTATTTATAGAACTCTTTTTATACACGAACAAATAATCTGCATTGCAGGATTCTCTGCCTGCGGCGGGTCGCATAAGCGGCATAATCTCATTTTACCGCAGTGCGATCCTCACGCGTTATTATGTCAAAAACAAAAAAGAGAGTACGCCTAGGAAAACTATTCCTTCTCGTACTCCCTGCTTTATTATATCAAAAATCTAATATTTCCACAAGTCCTATTCCGGCTACTCCCGCTCACACTCCGCCATATTCTCAATCACCTGAAACCCCTTCGCTCTCAGCGCTTGTTCAGATTTCTCCAGATCGTCTGTGTTGAAAATCAGAACTGGTTTTCCATCTTTTCTCAAAAAGGACGGGTAGGTATAGTTCAAGTTAATCCCCTGCTCTGCCAACACTTGCAACAGTCCATCCAAACCTCCCAGCTCACTGGGCATCGTGGAGGCAATCACTTTCCCCACTTTCGTCACACAGCCTTTGGAGGTCAACACCTTCTTGATCTCCCCTGGCTGATCACAAATCAGCCGAAAGATTCCGAACTCTGGATTGTCAAAACAGACAAATGCATAGAGCTCTATCTCCCGTTCCCGGATCCAGGAAGTCACCCTCTTTAGATTTCCAGGCTTATTCTCCACAAACACCGCCAACTGGTCCAACATGTTCTCATCCTCCTTTATAATCCATCTCCACGCAGATCTGTGACCCGCTTAGCCTTTCCCTCGAATCTCTCCAAACTCATAGGTGCCACCAGCCGGATCACCGCATCCAGACCGAGGAGAGCCTTCAAGCTCTTTCTCACCCGCTTCTCCAGATCTTTCAACAGGCCATAGGAATCCAGTAGACGGTCATCGATCAACTCCACCGTGATTGTCATCACATCCAGCCGATTCTCCCTGCGGACCTCAATCTTATAGTGGGGACCAATCTCCGGAATCTTCAGCAATACTTCCTCCACCTGGGTGGGGAAGACGTTCACTCCACGGATCACCAACATGTCGTCGGAGCGCCCTGAGAGGTTCTCCATCCTACAAGTATTTCTCCCACAGGCACAAGGCTCGTACATCAGCCTTGAGATATCCCCCGTGCGGTATCGGATCAACGGAAGGGCTTCTTTGCCCAGACAAGTCACCACCAGTTCTCCTTTACTTCCCGGCGGCAGAACCTCCTCCGTGACAGGGTCGATGATCTCCGGAATGAACCAGTCCTCATTGATGTGCATTCCCTGTAATTCCTCACACTCCCCGGATACTCCCGGCCCACACAGCTCGCTCATCCCATAATTCTGCGTGCATATAAAATCCTCTCCCCAGATCCGATACATCTCCTGGCGCATAGGCTCTGTCATCCCCTCTCCGCCAAAAAGCGCGCGGCGAATCTTCAGGTCTCTCTGAGGATCTAACCCCATCGATCTGGCCACCTCCCCGATATGCAGCGCATAGGAAGGAGTGGCCACCAAGAGTGTGGTGCCCAGATCTCGCATGAACATTATCTGTTTCTTTGTATTGCCAGACGAGGTGGGAATCACCGAGGCGCCGATATTCTCCAGCCCAGCGTGTAGTCCCTGTGCCCCTGTAAAAGTACCATACCCAAAGGCAATCTGGCAGATATCCCTGCTGGATGCACCGCCCATGCAGGCAATCCTGGACACATTGTTCGTCCACATCTTCATATCATTCCGTGTGTATCCCACAATGGTCGGCTTACCGGTGGTTCCCGATGAGGCGTGAAAACGCACCAGCTCCTCCTTGGGAACCGCAAACAGCCCCATGGGATAGTTTTCCCGGAAATCGGCCTTGTAAGTGAAAGGCAGATTCCTCAAATCTTCAAGACTTCTGATATCCTCTGGCTTGATTCCGGCCTCGTCCATCTTCTTACGGTAAGGTTCCACTCTCTCATAGATATAGGCAATGGTCTCCTTTAGTTTCCTCAACTGCATGCACCCAATCTCTTCTCTGGAATAAGTCTCCTCTTTTGCCCAAATCATGATCGTCCTCCCGTCTTTTTATTCGTCTCGTGATACTGTATTTCTTCACTTTAAAGTGTAGAACTACAGTGTGAAATTGTCTTTAGTATAACAGGATTTCAAAAAAAGTCAACCGACAGACGGTAATTCCTTGCCTCAGCCTGCAGATCCATGTATACTAAATCTGGTTAGGCTCTCTCGAAAAACGCCTGCCAGAAAGGATTTGACAAAAGATGATTATTGATTTTCACACCCATATATTCCCCGATGCCCTGGCCAAGAGAGTCCTGGGCCACTTAGCCAATGTGATCAGTGAGAATCCCAGCATGAATGGGACCGTGGACGGATTAATCCAATCCATGAAAACCTCCCGCATCGATCTCTCCATCGTCCTTCCTGTGGTCACTAAACCCAGACAGTTTTCCACCATCACAAAATTCGCCCTGGAAGTCAACCAGCGTTTTGAGCACGC
Organism: Blautia sp.; assembly: GCA_047014865.1. Classification (GTDB taxonomy): domain Bacteria; phylum Bacillota; class Clostridia; order Lachnospirales; family Lachnospiraceae; genus Blautia_A. The sequence continues at coordinate 67,389 of JBKXQO010000015.1, forward strand.
CTCCGGGCCACGTCTGCTCTCCTTCGCCGGTATCCACCCCGACAGCGCGGACTATATGGGAGAGTTGAACACCATCAAGAATCTGGGATTCAAAGGCATCAAACTGCACCCCGATGACCAGGACACTTTCATCGACGATATCCGCTACGAGAGAATCATCGCCCGCGCCTGTGAGCTGGACTTGATCGTCTCCATCCATGCAGGTTACGACTGCTCCTCCCCCTGTCCGGTACACGCCGCTCCAAGGATCATCGCCAGGATGTTGGACCATGTGAAACCCCAGAAGACGGTGCTGGCCCATATGGGCAGCAATATGTTCTACGACGAGGTGGAACGTACCTTGATCGGAAGAGATGTATATCTGGACACCTCATTCTCCATCAACCATATCGAGCCGGATCAAATGTTGCGCATGATCCGCAACCATTGCCATAAGAAGATACTCTTCGGCTCAGATGCCCCCTGGACAGACCAGAGGAGAGATCTCCGTACTTTCCTGGAGTTGGAGCTCTCCCCCATGGAGCAGGAGGACATTCTCTACCGAAACGCCAGATGTCTGTTAAACCTATAAAAAAGAATGTGCCTTGACATATCCCACGCCGCCGCAGGATTCTCCGCCTGCGGCGGGTCGCATAAACGACATCAAGTCACCCCGAATTTCCACTCCGGGGTGACTTGCTCTTTCTTCTCTCTAAATGTCAAAACACCGTCTCTCTAGGCTTCCTCCAACTTTTCCACATATCTCTGAATATTGGACGCATTGACGTAGCGGTGAAAATCTCCTTCCTCGTCCATCACCACCAATGTGGGCGCCTGGCGAATCCCATATTTTCTAGCCAGATCTGGATTTTCCTGGGCGTCAATCACCTTGACGTCCACCTTCTCTTCCCTCAGAATCTCCTTGGCCATCTTACAGTTGGGACAAGTGCTGGTGGTGAACAGAAACTTCGTGGCCTCCACAGGCTCCACCTGAATCTCGTCTTGTCGGATTTTCACCATGGCCGTGTGCACCTTTTTCATCCTGGAGTTCTCCACGTCGTAGAGTTTGCGGTTCTTATATTCCTGCGTCTTGCCGTCGTTCCAGTTCTGCACCGGCCGATAGTACCCTGTGATTCTGCTGTACACTTCCGCCGGTTTACCGCATTTGGGGCAGGTAAAATGTTCCCCGGACAGGTATCCGTGTTCCTGGCAGACTGAGTACGTAGGAGACATGGTATAGTAAGGTAGCCGGTAATTCTCCGCAATCTTTTTCACCAGAGCTGCGGCTGACTTCCAATCTGGCAGCTTCTCTCCCAAAAACGCATGGAAAACAGTACCGGAAGTATAAAGCGTTTGTAATTCATCCTGAATGTCCAAGGCGTCAAAGATATCCGAGGAGAACTCCACTGGCAGATGTGAGCTGTTGGTATAATAAGGTGCATCCCCTTCTTTGCCTGCCGTCTTGATATCCGGCCAGCGCTCCTTGTCGTGCTTGGCCAGGCGGTAGGTGGTGGACTCTGCCGGAGTCGCCTCCAAGTTAAACAATTCTCCCTGGTACTTCTCCTGGTAATCCGACAACTTATCCCTCATGTGGAGCAAGACTTCTCTCGTAAATCTCTGCGTTTTCTCGTCGGTCAGGTCCCTGCCCAGCCATCTAGCATTCAACCCCACCTCGTTCATGCCAATCAGACCGATGGTGGAGAAATGGTTGCCAAAGGAACCCAGATAGCGTTTGGTATATGGATACAGGCCTTCGTCCAAAAGCTTGCTAACCACTTCCCTCTTGATATGCAAGGAGCGGGCCGATACATCCATCAGATGATCCAGACGGCGGTAAAATTCCTCGGGATTCTTACTCAAGTAGGCGATCCTGGGCATATTGATGGTGACTACCCCAATGGAACCGGTGCTCTCCCCAGAGCCGAAGAAACCGCCCGTCTTCTTGCGCAGTTCTCTCAGATCCAGTCTCAGCCTACAGCACATACTCCGAATATCGCTGGGTTTCATATCACTGTTAATATAATTCGAGAAGTATGGTGTGCCGTATTTGGCCGTCATCTCGAACAGCAGACGGTTGTTCTCTGTGTCAGACCAGTCGAAATCTGAGGTGATGGAGTAGGTGGGAATGGGATATTGGAATCCTCTGCCGTTGGCATCTCCCTCAATCATTGTCTCGATAAAGGCCTTGTTGACCATGTCCATCTCTCTCTTACAATCTTTATACTTAAAGTCCATCTCTTTGCCACCCACCAGAGCCGGAAGCTCCGCCAGATCGTCTGGAACCGTCCAGTCCAAAGTAATGTTGGAGAATGGCGCCTGGGTCCCCCAGCGGCTAGGAGTATTCACCCCATAGATAAAGGACTCGATACACTTCTTCACCTCCGGATAGCTGAGGTTATCCGTTTTCACAAAGGGGGCCAGGTAAGTGTCAAAAGAAGAAAACGCCTGAGCTCCCGCCCACTCATTCTGCATAATTCCCAGAAAATTTACCATCTGGTTGCACAGCACACTGAGATGTCTGGCTGGGGACGAGGTGATCTTTCCCTTGATACCTCCCAGGCCTTCCATAATCAACTGTTTCAAGGACCACCCAGCACAGTAGCCAGTGAGCATGGACAAGTCATGCAGGTGTAAGTCTGCATTTCTATGGGCCTGGGCAATCTCATTGTCGTAGACCTCCGAGAGCCAGTAATTGGCCGTGACCGCGCCTGAATTGCTCAGAATCAATCCTCCCACAGAGTAAGTCACGGTGGAGTTCTCCTTCACTCTCCAGTCCTCCACCTTCACATAACTGTCCACAATCTCTTTGTAGTCCAGAATCGTAGACTTCATATTTCTGACTTTCTCTCTCTGCTTCCGGTATAGAATGTAGGCCTTTGCCACATCGGCGTATCCTGCCTGGATCAACACATTTTCCACGCTATCCTGGATATCTTCCACCGAGACTTGCTCATCAGCTATTTTCTCCTGAAAATCTGCTGTGACCCGAAGGGCTAACAAACTCAATATATCCTCACTGTAGTGTTTCTCTTTCGCCTCAAAGGCTTTACAGATTGCACTTGAGATCTTCTGTAAGTCAAACTGGGCGATCTCTCCATCCCTTTTTACCACCTGAAACATTCCTTTGATACCTCCCATTCTATCCGCTCAAGCCGTAGGGGCATAAACGGCAAATCAAATATTTCACAGCCATTTATCTTGACTATTCGCTGACAATCACCGTGCATTTTTTGCACTGTAGGGATATTGTACCAAACTACCATTTCTTAGTCAATAGAAAAACACCATATCTTGTGTTCCATATTTTTCCATCAACAAGATATAGTGTCGTTTCTGAACTCCTTTTGTCTTCACCGTCCAAAGCTATACTTTCTCGTAGATCTCTCTTGGCACGTAGGCCTTGACGGCAATTCCATCTGGAAGGTATTCTTCTTCTAATAATTCTCCTTTTTGGCGGATCACCTGAATCATTCCCGCCTTATCATAAGGGTAGAGCCGCTCAATATAAATCTGCCGGTTCCTCAAGATTTCCCCCAACGCCGTCCTCAATTCATCCATTCCCTGCCCGGTTCTCGTGGACGCCGGTATGGAAAACTCAGCCCGAAAATCCCTAAATTCCCTTCTCTCTTCTAATTTATCCTGTTTATTAAACAGAGTAACCACAGGTTTGTCATCCGCCTTTAGTTGGTGCAAGGTATCGTAGACTACCTGCATCTGTCCTTCCATCTGTGGATTGGAGGCGTCCACCACGTGGACGATGATATCCGCATAGCAGACTTCCTCCAAGGTGCTCTTAAAAGCCTCGATCAGATGATGGGGCAGTTTCCGAATGAATCCCACCGTATCCGTCAGCAAGATCTCTTGTTTTCCAGACAGATCCAGAACCCTGGTAGTAGTATCCAGGGTGGAAAAAAGCATCTCATCCTCCAACACCTTTGCGTCCGTCAGATAATTTAAGGTGGACGACTTGCCTGCGCTGCTGTATCCCACCAACGCGGCAATTTTTTGATTTGCCCTCTGCCTCTGCCCTCGGATCAACTCCCGGTGACGGATTACCTCCTCCAACTCCCTCTTGAGCTGGCTGATTCTGGTCCGGATCAGCCGGCGGTCCATCTCCAGCTTCTTCTCCCCCGGTCCTCTGGTGCCGATCCCGCCGCCAAGTCTGGACAGAGAATGGCCCAGACCTGCCAGCCGGGCCGCCCGGTACCGCAGTTGAGCCAATTCCACTTGAATCTTTCCCTCCCTGGTCACCGCATGGCCGGCGAAAATGTCCAAGATCACAAGCGTCCGGTCCATCACCTTACACCCCAGCTCCTGCTGCAGGTTATTCATCTGAGCCGGCGACAGCTCATCATCACAGATCACGCCTGTGGCATCCTGCATCTGAACCATCAGGCGGACCTCCTCCACCTTTCCTTTGCCAATATAGGTCCCCGGATGAATCTTCTCCCTTTGCTGGATCACAGATCCCACCACCGCCGCCCCGGCTGTGGCCGCCAACTCTCCAAGCTCCATCAGGGAAGCCTCCATATCTTCCCCGGCATTCTCCTGAACGCCGATGAGAACCACCCGCTCCTGGATATCCTCTAAATCGTACAATCTTTTCTCCCTCTAGTTCGACACACGGCTGGCCAGGAACTCTCTCTCCTTCTTGGCCGCCTCATCCTCCGGAAATATTTTGAGATACTCCTCCACCTTCTGGCTGGCCGTCTCAAAATCCAGACTTCTCTCATAAGCTACAATCTCATTGAACATCAGATTTTGGATCTCTTTCGTGTCCGCAAGCTGAATTCCCTTTTGGATCTCCCCGAGAGCCGCCTCATAGTCTCCGTCAGCGATATCACACAGGGCCACTCCATTATATCCCTGGGCCGACTCCTCCTCTGTCTCAATATATTTCTCAAACATAGCCCTGGCTTGGTCCGTCTCTTCCTGTTCCAGGTATACCTGGCCCAGAAGCAGTATGGCCTCCCCGTAGTCCTCTGCCACTGCCTTCTTCAACTCTTCCACAGCAGTCTCATAGTCTCCCATGTAATAACAGATCCTGCCCCTCTGGCAATGCCCCTTCGTGTTCCCGGGGGTGTTTCCGAGCACGGCTTCCAGATACTCCGTCCCATCGGCCTCCATCCCCTGAGCCCGGTATGCCTCATAGATCTGGATCGCCATCTGATCGCCGCCATCTCTCTCAAACGCCTGCTGAAAATCCTTGTCGGCCTCGTCGTAATCATCTTCTGCCAGCGCCACTGTCCCAGCCAGGTAATAGCTGTCCGCATCCTCTGAGGTCCGCAGAAGCTCCTCACAAGTCTTAGCCGCCTGCCGGTACTCTCCTTCCTTGTACTGGGCCGTGGCCTGATAAGACAGCACATCCCTTCGAAACCCCTTGTCCAGCCGTCTCTGACCCAATGCCTGTTCAAAGCGCTGGACGGCCTCCTGGTAATTTCCCAACTTCAAGTATGCCACCCCGGCTCCCCGGTAGGACTCAGCCTGGCGTATCCCCTGCCGGACCGCCTCCTCAAATCCTTCCACTGCCTCCTCATATGCTCCTTGATCCAAGTCTTTTCTCGCCTGGTCATATACAGCCTGACTGCCCTGGCAGCCGGATAGAGCCAGTACCTGACACATCAATGCCCCTGCCCACAGATAAACCCTCTTCATAGTACTATGACACTGCCAAGCCTTCGGACTCGATGACCGCCACCACCTGGTCCACATATTTCTGGCACAGCTCATCTGTGGAGGCCTCCACCATCACACGGATCACCGGCTCTGTCCCGCTCTCTCTCACCAGGATCCTTCCATCATCCCCCAGAGCCTCCGCGACCTGTTCCACCGCCTGGATCACTTGTGGATTCTCCCTGGCAGTCTTCTTATCAGCCACTCTGACATTCTTCAGAAGTTGCGGATATATCTTCACCTCTTTGGCCAAATCGTGCAGAGTGGCCTTCTTCTCCACCAAAGTCTCCATCAACATCAGTGACGTGAGGATTCCGTCTCCTGTTGCCGAATAACGGCTGAAGATAATGTGGCCAGACTGCTCGCCGCCGATTCCATATCCGTTGGCCAGCATACTCTCGCTGACATACTTGTCTCCCACCGCCGTCTTGACATATTGCATTCCCTCTCTCTCCAGCGCCTTGTAAAGACCCAGATTTGACATAATTGTAGTGACTACCATATTATCCTTTAATTTTCCCTGCTCCATCAGATATTTTCCGCAGACGTACATAATCAGGTCTCCGTCCACCACATTGCCCTCGTTGTCCACGGCGATACAGCGATCCGCATCCCCGTCGTAGGCAAAGCCCAGATCCAATTGATTGTCTTTGACAAATTTCTGGAGCACCTCAATGTGGGTAGAGCCACAGTTGGTGTTGATGTTAGTCCCATCCGGAGTGTTATTGATCACATAAGTCTTCGCCCTCAGAGCGTCAAACACACTCTTAGCTATCGCGGAAGAGCTTCCATTAGCACAGTCCAGGCCCACCTTGATGTTCTTAAAGTCTCTGGACGGAATGGAGATCAAGTAGCCAATGTAACGATTTCTCCCCGAGGAAAAGTCAATGGTGCGACCCACCTCTTCCCTGACAGCCAGCGGGATCTCCTCCCATTCTCCATCGATATACTTCTCGATCTGCTCCTCGATCTCAGCCTCGATCTTCTGACCGTTCCCATTGATAATCTTAATCCCGTTATCGTAGAACGGATTATGGCTGGCTGAGATCATAATCCCACAGTCAAAGTCTTCCGTTCTCACCGCATAGGAGACACTGGGCGTCGTAGTCACATGAAGCAGATAGGCGTCCGCGCCGGAGGCCGTAAGCCCCGCCACCAACGCATACTCGAACATATAACTGCTGCGGCGGGTATCTTTGCCTATAACGATCCTGGCTTTATGGTTCTTCCCATAGTGCCATCCCAGAAAACGCCCCACTTTAAAAGCATGCTCCACATTCAGTACCACATTTGCCTCTCCTCGAAATCCGTCTGTCCCAAAGTATTTCCCCATCTCATTCAACTCCTTACTCATGCTGTCCGGCCAAAGCCCGCAGCTTCCTGCGCACGCCGGCGCCTCAAAAATCAAGTTACCTCAACTCTCCCACTGGTGTCTCCCGATTACTCTCTCCCTCAAAAGAGCTTGGCAGAATAAACGCCTTCCTTCACCAGTCTGTCGAAAGCCTCCATCACCTTTTGCTTGTCTTCCTGGTACGTGACGCCGAACCAAGTGTCGTTGGTCTTGAGCACATCCACCGTGGCCCGCCCCTCTTGAATCAATTGGTCGATCATGGTTGGCAGAAGATATTCCGCCTTCAGATCTCCCGGCTTCACCTGGCTTAAGAACTCCACAAACCCTTCCTGCAAAGCTGTCAAAAATTCCGGCGTCAGCCCCCACATATTCATGGACACCAGACTTTTGGAGTCCAGCGGCGTGACCGTGCCGTTCTCCTGGATAACGCCGGCGCCCTCTGCCGTCTTAGCGATCTCGCGGGTCTCCTGGATGCCCACCAGACGGCCCTGGGCGTCTCTCTTACATATTCCTCTAGTCACCGTGCCATTCTCGCTCAAGGTATTCTCCAAGATAAACCCTGCCATGCAAATCTGTAACTTATCGGCCTGCTCTCTCTCACTCACCAGGTAATCGTGTACCTTCACAAAAGCCTCTTTCCCATAGTAATCGTCTGCATTGATGACCACAAAAGACTCCTGGAGGATCTCCCTGCAAGCCAGCACAGCCTGGCAGGTTCCCCAAGGCTTCGTTCTCCCCTCCGGTCTCTGAAAACCCTCTGGCAGATCGTCCAATTCCTGAAATGCATAGGCCACCTCTGTGACTTTCTCGATTCTGTCGCCGATGATCCGCTTAAAATCCGCTTCCAGATCTCTTCGGATAATAAACACTACCTTATTGAATCCTGCCTCTAAGGCGTCATAGATGGAGTAGTCCATGATGATCTCTCCACCTGGCCCTACCTTCTCCAACTGTTTGATCCCGTTCCCATAACGGCTTCCTATTCCCGCCGCCATAATAACCAATGCAGTTTTCTTCATGTTCTCTCTCCTCATTCCTCGTTTTGTAAATTGCTCAGTTTTGCCGCCTGGTCCGCGGCGATTAAACTGTCTATAATCTCATCCAGATCTCCGTTCAAGATCCCCTCCAGGCGGTGCAAGGTCAGCTTAATTCTGTGATCCGTCACCCGCCCCTGCGGAAAATTATAAGTGCGGATCTTCTCAGAACGGTCTCCTGTCCCCACCTGGCTCCTTCTGGCCTCCGCCTCTGCATCGTGCTGTTTTTGCAGCTCCATCTCATAGAGTCGCGAGCGCAGTACTTTCAGCGCCTTATCTTTGTTCTTAAGCTGCGACTTCTCATCCTGGCAGGAGATCACGATGCCGGTGGGAATATGGGTCAGCCGCACCGCGGAGTCTGTGGTGTTGACACACTGCCCGCCATTTCCCGAGGCCCGGAATACGTCGAACTTACAGTCGTTCATATCCAGATGGAAGTCGATCTCCTCGGCCTCCGGCATAATCGCCACGGTGACGGTGGACGTATGGATTCTTCCGCCTGACTCCGTCTCCGGAACCCTCTGTACCCGGTGCACGCCGCTCTCATATTTGAGGCGGGAGTAGGCGCCCTGACCCTGAATCATAAAAGTGACTTCCTTAAAACCTCCGATGCCGTTCTCATTTAAGCTGAGCATCTCTGTCTTCCATCTGCGTCCCTCAGCGTACTTCACATACATCCGGTAGATCTCCGCCGCGAACAAAGCCGCCTCATCCCCACCGGCCCCGGCCCGGATCTCCACAATAACATTCTTGCTGTCGTTGGGGTCTTTGGGCAGGAGCAGAATCTTCAACTCATTTTCCAGCTCACCCACACGCTTCTTGGCATCCGAGAGTTCCTCTTTTAACATCTCTCTCATCTCCTCGTCAGACTCCCCGTCCAACATAGACAAGCTGTCCTCGATGGTCTGCTGATTCTCCTTATATTCTTTATATGCATCCACAATGGGTTGCAATTCACTTTGTTCTCTCATCAACTTCTGGAACCGTTCCTGGTTATCTGCCACTCCCGGCTCCCCCAACTCACTCAAGACCTCCTCAAAACGGATCAATAAGTCCTCCAGTTTATCAAACATCTCTATATCCTCCTGTCCTCTCTTCGTCCCAGAACCACCCGGTTCCGCCCTGCCAGGTCTCTCACCACCTGCAGTTGCCTGTATCCTCTGGCTTCCATCTGTCCACGGACTGCTTCCCCCTGATCGTGTCCGATCTCCAACAACAGCCACCCTCCATCTTCCAGGTAGTCTGCCGCCTGCTCCAGAATTCTGCGGTAGAAATCCAGACCGTCCACTCCTCCGTCCAAGGCCTGCGCGGGATCATATTCTTGAACCTCTTGCTCCAGCGTGGCCACTGTTCCCGTGGGGATGTAAGGCGGATTTGACACTATCATATCATATTTTCCCCGGATATCCGTAAACAAATCGCTTCGGACAAACTGGGCGTCCACTCCAATCCTGTCTCCATTGATCTTCGCCACCTCCAGGGCTTCTTGCGACAGATCCGCCCCCACGCCCTGACAGGAAGGCCGTTCCCGCAGAAGGCTTATCAGAACACACCCGGATCCCGTACACATGTCCAAGACCTTCTGACCATCCGCCAGTCTCTTGAGCGCCTCCTCCACCAAAACTTCCGTGTCTTGCCTGGGGATGAGAACCCTTCCATCCACATAGAATTCCAGCCCCATGAACCAGGCTTGGCCAGTCAAGTGCTGAAGCGGAATCCGCTTTGCCCGTTTTTCCACCAGACTCCGGTACTCCGCTTCCCTCTGGTCAGCCTCTTCCGTATCTCTCAGAAAATAATGGGCGCGATCCATATCAAATACATACTCCATCAGATACCAGGCATCCAGCTCACTGTCCGCCACCTGGGCCTGGCTCAACAACTCTCTCCCCCACCGCAACAGATCCCGGTAGGTACTCATGACATACTCTCCTCTTCACTTCTGACTTCTTCCACATAGGTTCTCCAGTCAAAAACCGCCTCCACAGAGGCGATGGCCACCTCCACCATATCCGGCGTCGGCTCCTTGGTGGTTAGCTTCTGAAGAGCCAGCCCAGGCTTACTCAGCCAAGCCACCACTGGGTTGGAGCTCCTCCCCGCCCACTGGATGAACTCATAAGAGACACCGGCGATCACTGGCAGCATCAACAGTCTTCCAACCATCCGAACCCAAAAAAGCGGAACAAACACAAAGAAAAAGTGAAAGATAATACTCACCACCATCACATACAGCAAAAAACTCGTTCCGCAGCGCTTGTGTTGCCTGGAGCTTTTCATCACATTCTCCACATTTAAGTCCCATCCGTTCTCAATACAGTTGATACACTTATGCTCCGAACCATGGTACATAAACGTTCTCTGTATATCTTTCATCCTGGAAATCAGCAACATATATCCCATGAACAAAAGAATCTTCACCACCGACTCCACCAAAGTGACCACCGTCTCCGTGGCCCCTACTTTTCGCAAAAGGCTGGCCAACACATAGGGCAACACCATGAAGAGTCCCACAGACAACACGATGGAGACGGCCACTGTGACCGACATCAGCACCTTGTCTTGCCTCTCCTGCCGCTTCTGTCTATCCTCCAACTCTTTTGCGCTCATAACCTCCGTTGTCTTCTGCTCTTCCTCCTCATCCTCAAAGAATGTGGCCGAGTACATCAAGCATTTCGTCCCCACAACCAGCGAATCCACAAAACTTGCCACGCCCCGGAGAACGGGACGTCTCATCAATTTCGATTCTCCAAATACGCTCTTAAACTTCTCTGTCTTTACCTCAATATCTCCATCTGGCTTTCGGACAGCTATGGCATACTCATCCTTGTGACGCATCATGATACCTTCTATAACTGCCTGTCCGCCAATATTTGATGATCTCATTTTATATACTCCTCAATCTCAGAACCCATCTGATATTCTTGGGTATTTAAAGAAAGGTTGAGATTATCCAACCTCAACCTGTTCTTACTTTTCCTATGTTCTGCTGTAGATAGGCTCTGTCAGCCCTATGAGAACGACAGCTCCCTATATCCTGTTGCTCTCCTATTTCATGCCATATTTCTTGTTGAACTTATCGATACGTCCGCGCGCCTGAGCAGCCTTCTGTTGTCCGGTGTAGAACGGATGACATTTGGAACAGATTTCCACATGGATGTCTCCCTTCACAGATCTGGTCACAAATGTGTTGCCACAGTTACAGGTTACCGTTGACTCTTTGTAATTTGGATGGATTCCTTCTTTCATGTTTTTCACCTCTCTATGTTATAATCTTTATCTTCGTTTCATTCGCCAATCTCAATTCTAGACAGCTTTTGAATTATAGCACACTCACCCCTAAATTGCAAGAGATTTAGAAAAATTTCTGTTTTTTTGCCATCTGCACAAACTCACTATTATTCTTCGTCCTGGCAAACATATTCAAGATCTGCTCCACTGCGTCCTCCGCCTTCATTCCGTTGAGAGCCTTGCGCATATTATAGACTGCCTCCTGCTCCTCTCTGTTCAGCAGAAGATCTTCCCTCCTGGTCCCTGATTTCTGAATATCGATGGCTGGAAATACCCGTTTTTCTTGAAGTTTCCGGTCTAGCACCAGTTCCATATTACCGGTACCCTTGAATTCCTCATAGATCACATCGTCCATCTTACTTCCTGTTTCCACCAAGGCCGTGGCCAGAATCGTCAAACTTCCACCCTCGCGTATATTCCTGGCTGCCCCGAAGAAACGCTTGGGCATATGCAAGGCCGATGGATCCAGACCGCCTGACAGCGTTCTCCCACTGGGAGGAATCACCAGGTTGTAGGCCCTGGCCAGTCGGGTGATACTGTCCAACAAGATCGTCACATCTTTTTTGTGTTCCACCAGACGCCGGGCACGCTCCACCACCATCTCGGACACCCGTTTGTGGTGCTCTGGCAGCTCGTCGAAAGTGGAGTAGATCACCTCCACATTCTCTCCTTGGATAGCCTCCTTGATATCGGTGACCTCCTCTGGGCGCTCGTCGATCAGAAGGATGATCAAGTGCATCTTCCGATTATTTCTGAGAATGGATTTCGCCACGTCTTTTAACAGCGTAGTCTTACCTGCCTTGGGTGGGGATACAATCATCCCCCTTTGCCCCTTCCCGATAGGACTGATCAAATCCACAATTCTCATGGCCATGCTCCCCCCTGGGCGCTCCATGACCAGCCTCTCATTTGGAAAGATCGGCGTCATATCCTCGAAGTTCTGGCGCTTAACGCTCTCGTTGGGGTGAAAACCATTGATAGAAGTCACATACAGAAGAGCACGGAATTTCTCTCCCTGATTCACACGAATATTTCCCTGAATGATATCCCCGGTCTTTAAGTTAAATTTTCGTATTTGGGACTGGGACACATAGATGTCGTTCTCCCCTGGCAGGTAATTCTCGCATCGGATAAATCCGTAACCGTCCGGCAGCACCTCCAAAATACCGTTGGCCCGCTCTCCGCTGTCCAACACTTCATTGTTAATCGCCTGTTTTCTCTCACCGATATGTCCGCCGTCATGGCTCCGGACATGCTCATGATTCCTGTTGTGTTCCCCGTACCGGTTCTCCTCGAAACTTTGAACGCTCTGTGAGGACTGCACCTGGGAACGCTCCGCAGATTGCTGCCCGCCAGCGCCCTCATTCACAACCGGTTCCCTCTTCTCACCTTTTTCCTTCTCGTCTTCTTGCAGCATTCTCAGAATCAGATCTGCTTTCTTCAACGTAGAAATCCCCCTGAGCCCCCGCGCTTTTGCCAAATCGCGCAGGACACTAAGAGACAATGACTCATATTTTTCTCTCATTCTTCTATCCTTTCTGACTATTCACTTACTCTAGTATCCGGATTCCTTGTCTGAACAGACAATGATTTAACCTTGTCAGGGAAGTCTCCAGCTTCTCAAGCAGGAGTAAGACTTGCCTGTTTTGGCAGGAGTACAAGCTCATACCAAAATACCGCGAAAATAGCGGTAAGGTTATAAGCAAGTAGCGAAGCGGATTGCGAATATCCACTTTGACTAGATGTACGGATCTTACACCGACGAATCAATCGAAACACCAAAAACCCTCTTCTGACTTTATGCCATTACCAGTCAGAATTTCTGGCACATCTTTCTATTAACTATCTGTACTGTACCACATTTAACCCTAAAATACAAGGCACGATATAGGAATTCTCATCCTTCTCTTGACAGATAAAAATTCTTAGTGTTATAATAAATACCGCTGTATATATTATGCGGATATGGCGGAATTGGCAGACGCGCCAGATTTAGGTTCTGGTGTCTACGACGTGCAGGTTCAAGTCCTGTTATCCGCAGGATCTGGAAATAGCGTATTTACAAGGCAGATTGACAAAGTACCTTGTGAATACGCTATTTTTATATCTTAGTCTATAAATTATCCACAGATTTCTCTACTCTTTCTTACCCGATTGTTTCACAATCTGATTGGCATAGGTGGACAAACCCGCCACCAAGATTCCCTGGGTGACGGCCGTGAACACCGCGCCCGCCACATCCTGGTAAGCGTGAATTGGACAATTGGCCAATACCCAGACCGTACAGATCACCACACCGATGCCACCCAGGATCAAGGGTATGTATTTATCCTTCACAGCCTGAGCCTTCTTCAGCCCCATGCCAATCAAATATAACACAACCGCCACAATCAGCAGCTCCGGTTTCACATAGTTCATAATCTGATCCATTCTATTCCTCCTCAGGTTAAGCTGCTTTCATTATATGCCAGTCAACCTCAGACGTGCCGGAACTCCGTCTTCTCTCTCCTCAGCCAACACGATCTGCCCGCTCAAAAAACAGTCGATGAATACTTCTGCCATCTCCGGATCAAACTGTTTCCCCTTTTCCTCCCTGAGAATCTCCAGGGCTCTGGAGGCTGGCAGCCTTTCTTTGTAGCACCGCTTAGAAGTCATAGCGTCAAAGGAGTCCGCGATACAGAGGATACGGGCAGAAGCCGGGATCTCTTCCCCTGCGATCTTGCGGGGATATCCCTGTCCGTCATACCTCTCGTGGTGACCGATCACCGCCGGAATCACATAGTCCAGAGAAGGAAGATGACGCACAATCCCCACGGAAGCCTCCACATGGCCTTTCATGACCTCATATTCCTCCTGCGTCAATTTCCCCTTTTTGTTCAAGATCCCCTCTGGAATACCGATCTTCCCCACATCATGCAAGAGAGCAGCCTGACGGACAATCTCCACCATATCCGCCGGGTAGTGCAACGCTTCGGCCAATCTGGTGGCATAATAGGCCACATTATTGGAATGGCTAAACGTGTAGTGATCTTTTGCGTCAATCGCCGCTGTGAGGGCATAAATCATAGACTCATACTCTTGATATACATGGATATCAGCCATAGGCTGGCTAAGATCGTTATCCCTCAACATGGCATCAAAGACCACAGTTCCATTCTTACCATTTCGCTTCACATGGTGCACCGCCAGATCAGCGTTTTCCAACAATTCTTTGGCCGACTTCGCTCCATAAGGGAATACGCTGATTCCCACGCTGATGGTCAACACTTTTAACTTATGATCTTCTGACTTGCGCCTTATGCTAAAGATTTGCCGGTGCAGGTACTCTGCAAGTTTTCGAGTTGAGAACACATCATAGCCAGGGAGCAAAACAGCGAATTCCTTAGCGCTATACCGCGCCGCGTACCCCCTTTCCCTGACACTGTCCTTGACGATACCCGCCACTTCCCTCAGAACACTATCCCCCTGTTGATACCCATAAAGCTGATTGTACAGCTTAAAATCATCGATATCAATCATCATCAGCGCCAGCGTTCCCTTCTCATTTTCACAGAACTCTCTGTCCAAAATCTCATAAAAATATTGCCTGTTGAACAGTCCTGTCAGCTCATCTGTTCGGGCTTCCTGGTAAATTACCTCAGACAGACTGACATTTTTGATGGCAATTGCGGCCACAGCCCCTATGGAAGCCAGCAGATCCAACTCTCCCAACTTTACCGAATGCTTGCCACTCACATTGGCCAACGCCACAATGCACACCAGATCTTCCCCTTGGCTTAACCCCATGCAGCACTCAATCCCTAGATCGGACAATTGTTTTTTCTCCGACTTCCACATGGATTTATACTCAGGAACATTCCGAAATTCTCTAATCAGCACCGGCTCTCCTGTCTTACACAGCCACCTCACAAGAGGGCTATCTTCCCTCAGAAAGAAGGACAAATCATTTGGCGAGCCGTCGCCATAGCAGCTCTTATACTCTCCACGTCCCCCTTTTTGCAGACATATGTAGATTTGTTCCGCCTCCGTCATCTCCTGTATGACACGCGCGGTCTCCCCCAAGACACTCTCCACACAGAGCATCTCAGACACGGAAGAGCTGAAATCTCTCAGTCTCTGCGCCTGTTGAAGCCCTCCTTTGACAAACACGTTGTTCATCAGATACCTCCAAAGGGCAGACAATAGCAGAGAGCTCACCAGGAAAATACACACACCGATAACCGTACAGTACCTCAATGCTGCCGGGAAGATCCGTTGAATCATCTGCCTTAGATACGGCGATAGATGCCAGGAAAACAAGACCGTCAAGATCACGCCAATCCCAACGCAGACGCCCTCCGAGGCCAGCATCTTCATGCGAAACAGCCGGCGGCGTACAAGTGCATAAAGCATCAAGGCCACGTTAGACACGCCGCCGAGGATCCCCAGGGGAGATCCCCTGAAAACGGGGATCAACAGCGCCAACTCCCCCACAAAAAACAATAAAAGTCCCAACAGCAACACTCTAAGCTGCACTCTATACTCAGGATGTTCCCGAAATCCCTTCCAAAAAACCAAAAATACATGAAGAACGATACAACCAGCCAGAAAAAAAAGCGCCACTCCCCAACAAAACAACTTATCCTCAGACCAGATCATCGATCCACGGCCAGCCACCTCAGGCCATCTCGAGCCTTGGAGAACATTCATACAAAAGAATAAACTCAGGAGAAAAAGATAGATTTTGTCACAGGCAGGGAAGCTCACTCCCACAAGCGCGCTGACAAACCGATAATAAAAATAGAGTATCAAGAGCAGCCCAGCCAGAGATACATGGTACCAAAAGTCATAGGAGGGCCAAACCTCCATGCGCATTGACAAGGAGCCGCCAGTCCAACACAACATCGCTCCCAACACACACACGAAACCGTTGGTAATTTTATCACGTTTGGCTGCAAGAAAAGCCAATATCATTAACCCATAGAAAAAAAGAGAGAGCACAGATATATATCCGTAGTTTCCCATAATTACCTCCTCAAGCCGGCACAATCAATCTGTCTCTGAATCGCCAACACCTCTGACAATCCATGATTTGGAGGATTTATATGCCGCGGCTTCCTTCCGTCTTTATTCTCGTACACACGAAAAGTACCGCATCTGGGGACAGTGGCCGCCGTCGGCTCCATCCCCAAAATCTTTTTCAAGTCGCGATAATCTAAGTCAATATATGTCAAAGCGGATATTCACAATCCGCTTCGCCATTTGTTGATAATCTTAGCCACTCTCATGGCATTTTGACATAAGCTTATGCTCCTGCCAAAACAGGCAAGCCTCACTCTTGCCTAAGAGGTGTGAGACTTCCCTGATAAGATTAAAATATGTAGCCAGCGATTCCTCGAGAACTTCTGCGCCCACGGCGCGATGGAGCAGAACAGATCTCTCCGCCCCACTGCCGTCCAATCTATCTTGGACGCTCCACCTACAATAAAAGGAAAGAAGGAAGTTCTCGTCTCGTTGAATATATCACCATATGGAAGGGTAAAAAAGAGTATCACTCAGAAAAAATAAGAGAGAGAAAAGCTATCGCATTCCCCCAAATAGAAAAGAAGTAAATCTTCTCTGTGTAAACGAAGACCATAAACGTCCATATCAATCGCTCCGCCCACCAAGAAGCATCTCACCTCAAAAAGTAACCGAAAAATCTCCTTTTATTAAAATGCTGCTGATACCACAGAGCGTGTACAAAAAACACCTCGCTCCAAGATAAACGCAGACAGGAACCCCTCCTGAAATCTCGACCACCATAACTTCTACATTATATAATAGTCTGATGTCTTCTGCAACGTCTCTCCCGGAAAACCTATGCGAAAACAAGCAATTTCCTGACACAATTTGTAGCATTTTTACATTTTTTCTCAATTTTCCCACAACTAGTCCCACCACGCAGGATTCTCCGCCTGCGGCGGGTTGCTCTCGCAACACATTCCTCTTCCGCCGCCGTGCGACCCTCGCGGAGCGTTTTTCTGTAACAGAAAAAAGAAACCCTGATCTCTCAAGATTTCTCTACACTCGTGAAGCATCGGGGATTCGAACCCCGGACAACTTGATTAAAAGTCAAGTGCTC
>JBKXQO010000016.1:0-40657 GCA_047014865.1 Blautia sp.
GCGACCACAGGCACCTGAAGCCTGCGCGTCTGCCAATTCCGCCACTCCTGCATCTCATTATTGAGACAGTCACTTACGACTGCTCAGATAGTATATCCTATATTTCTGAAGAAGTCAAGAGGAATTGGGAAAGTTGAGAAAAGAATTTTTCGGTAGATGGATAAAAAAAATGCAGGAGATGGGACTTGAACCCACACGATCTTGCGACCACAGGCACCTGAAGCCTGCGCGTCTGCCAATTCCGCCACTCCTGCATTTCATTATGAGACAGTCAGCTGACTGCCTAAATACTATAACGCGAATTTGAGAAGAAGTCAAGATTAAATTCAAAGAAATTGTAAAAATTTCTGCAATTTTGTCAATTTTGACTTTCCGATGGTTACTTGAGAAGATTTGCATCACTGTCTGTCGGCCAGGCGTCTGGCAGAGGCGTTCAGAAAGACCAGGATGATGACTTGCATCAGGAGAACACAGCCGGTCAGGATGACCTGGGTGCGGAGCGGACGTCCCAGACACAATAGGGTAATGATCAAGGTGGCAGGTAGGAGCATATAGCCGGTGAGCTTCCAGATCTGGCCGGCCATCGTATTCTCCTGCTCCAGGGAGAGCTTTCTTCCTTTCCGGATGATGAAGACAGGTATGATAAAATTGACAATTAAGAATATAAACCACAACACCATGAATACCTCCAAATCGTAAACGTTACTTTTGTCAAGGACAGCATAACAGATTTGGGGATAGATTTCTACTAAAAAATTATTTAGAGGAAGGAGGAGATTACAGAGGGAAGTCAGAGATGACGTGGAAGTTTTGTGTTGAAAAATCGTGTCTCTTGTGATACACTTTGTAAGATTATGGGACATGAACTTAGATTTAATCTTATCAGGGAAGTCTCCCGCTTCTTAGGTGGAGGTAAGACTTGCCTGTCTTGGCAGGAGTACAAGTTCATGCCAAAATGTCACGAGCGTGGCGATAAGGTTATAAGCAAGTATCGAAGCGGATTGCGAATATCTGCTTTGACCAAAGAAAGGAAGATTGTATGAAAGCATTCCTAATATTAGAAGACGGACATGTGTTTTCAGGGACAAGTATCGGGTCCACCCGAGAAGTGATCAGTGAGATCGTTTTCAATACTTCCATGACTGGCTATCTGGAGGTTATGACAGACCCATCCTATGCTGGACAGGCCGTCTGTATGACGTATCCGTTAATCGGAAACTACGGCATCTGTTATGAGGATCAAGAATCGAATCGGCCATGGATCGATGGCTATATTGTTCGGGAATTATCCAGAGTTCCCAGTAATTTCCGCAGTGTTGATACTATTCAACATTTCTTAGAGAAACATGACATACCGGGTATCTGTGGCATCGACACCAGGGCCTTGACCAAGATTCTGAGAGAGAAGGGTACCATGAATGGCATGATAACAGTCAATGAAGACTATGACATAGACGAGATTATCCCCCGCTTAAAACAGTATACGACAGGCAAAGTGGTAGAGAAGGTCACCTGCCGGGAGAAGAAGGTATATCCAGGCCCCGGAAAGAAGGTGGCGTTGCTGGATCTGGGCGCGAAGCGAAATATTGCCAAATCCCTGAATGCCAGGGGATGTCAGGTGACTGTCTATCCAGCCCAGACCACCGCAGAGGAGATTCTGAGGGATCAGCCGGATGGCATCATGCTCTCCAACGGCCCTGGGGATCCGAAGGAGTGTACTGCGGTGATTCGGGAGTTAAAGAAATTGTATGATTCTGAGGTGCCGATATTCGCAATCTGTCTGGGACACCAGTTGATGGCGCTGGCCACTGGGGCGGACACCCATAAGATGAAGTATGGCCATAGGGGCGGAAATCATCCGGTGAAAGATCTGCGGACCGGGAGAGTGTATATCTCTTCTCAGAACCATGGCTACGTGGTGGATACGCAGACCCTAGACGAGAAAATCGCAAGACCGGCTTTCGTCAATGTCAACGATCAGACCAACGAGGGGTTGGAGTATATAGGAAAGAATATTTTTACGGTGCAGTTCCATCCGGAGGCCTGTCCTGGCCCGCAGGACTCCAGCTATCTGTTTGACCGTTTTCTGGAAATGATGGGAGGGAGAAGATAATGCCAAGAGATAAGAGTATTCAGAAGGTTTTGGTGATTGGCTCCGGTCCTATTATTATTGGCCAGGCGGCGGAATTCGACTATGCAGGGACTCAGGCCTGTCGTTCCCTGAAAGAGGAAGGGTTGGAGGTGGTTCTTCTGAACTCCAATCCGGCTACGATTATGACGGACAAGGATATTGCCGACAAGGTTTACATTGAACCTTTGACAGTGGAAGTGGTGGAGCAGTTAATCTTAAAGGAAAAACCGGACAGTGTTCTTCCCACTCTGGGAGGCCAGGCAGGTTTGAACTTGGCTATGGAATTGGAGGAAGCCGGATTTCTGAGAGAACACAATGTGCGGTTGATCGGGACCACCTCTGAGACCATCAAGAAGGCGGAGGACCGGCAGGAGTTCAAGGACACCATGGAGAAGATCGGGGAGCCGGTGGCGGCTTCAAAGGTTGTCACCACGGTGCAAGACGGTGTGGAATTTACCAACACCATCGGCTATCCGGTGGTACTGCGTCCTGCCTACACGCTGGGCGGAAGCGGCGGCGGTATCGCATCCAACGAATTTGAGTTGAGAGAGATCCTGGAGAACGGACTGCGCTTATCCCGCGTGGGAGAGGTTCTGGTGGAGAGATGCATCGCCGGCTGGAAAGAGATTGAGTATGAGGTGATGAGAGACAGTGCCGGGAACTGCATCACCGTGTGCAATATGGAGAACATTGACCCGGTAGGCGTGCACACTGGGGATAGTATCGTGGTGGCTCCCTCTCAGACCCTGGGGGACAAAGAGTATCAGATGCTGAGAACCTCCGCTCTGAATATCATCACAGAGCTGGGGATAACTGGCGGTTGTAATGTGCAGTACGCTTTGCATCCGGAGAGTTTCGAGTACTGTGTGATTGAGGTCAATCCCCGTGTCAGCCGTTCCTCCGCTCTGGCTTCCAAGGCCACCGGCTATCCGATTGCCAAGGTAGCGGCCAAGATTGCACTGGGATATACTCTGGATGAGATCAAAAACGCAATCACCGGGAAGACTTATGCCAGCTTTGAGCCTATGCTGGATTACTGTGTGGTGAAGATCCCGCGCCTGCCCTTTGACAAATTTATCAGTGCGAAGAGGACTTTGACGACTCAGATGAAAGCCACAGGGGAAGTCATGAGCATCTGTGACAATTTTGAGGGTGCATTGATGAAGGCGATTCGTTCCCTGGAACAACATGTGGACAGTCTGCTGTCTTATGACTTCAGCTCTCTGACAGAGGGAGAGCTGCTTGGACAGCTAGAGATTGTGGATGACAGGAGAATCTGGGTGATTGCCGAGGCGATCCGCAAGGGGATTCCCCAGGAGAAGATTCACGAGATCACTCAGATCGACCGTTGGTTCATCGATAAACTGGCGATTCTCACAGAGATGGAGAAGTCCCTGTCCAGTCAGCCGCTGACGGAGGATTTGTTGCGGGAGGCAAAACGGATGGAGTTTCCGGATTACCTCATTGGAGAGCTGTCTGGCAAGACGGAGGATGAGGTGAAACGGTTAAGGTTGGACGCAGGAATTGTGGCATCCTATAAGATGGTAGACACTTGCGCGGCGGAGTTCGCGGCGGAGACCCCTTACTATTATTCTGTCTACGGGGGGGAGAACGAGGCCTTTGAGACTAAGGGAAAGAAAAAGGTTCTGGTGCTTGGCTCCGGGCCCATCCGTATCGGTCAGGGGATTGAGTTTGACTTCTGTTCCGTCCACTGTACCTGGGCTTTTGCCAAAGAGGGTTATGAGACTATCATAGTAAATAACAATCCTGAGACGGTCAGCACTGATTTTGACATTGCAGACAAACTGTACTTCGAACCGCTGACCCCGGAGGATGTGGAGAATATTGTGAACATCGAGAGGCCAGACGGGGCTGTGGTGCAGTTTGGCGGCCAGACAGCCATCAAGCTGACCGAGGCTTTGCTGAAGATGGGAGTGAAGATTCTGGGAACTTCCGCAGAGAATGTGGACGCTGCGGAGGATAGGGAGTTGTTTGACCAGATTCTGGAGCAGTGTCAGATTCCCAGGCCTAAGGGACATACCGTCTACACCGCTGAGGAGGCAAAAAAGGCAGCCAATGAGCTGGGATATCCGGTTCTGGTGCGTCCCTCCTATGTGCTGGGAGGACAGGGGATGCAGATTGCCATCAATGACCAGGATGTGGAGGAATTCATCGGGATCATTAACCGGATTGCCCAAGAACACCCGATTTTAGTGGATAAATACCTGATGGGCAAGGAGATTGAGGTGGATGCCGTCTGTGACGGCGAAGATATCTTAATCCCAGGTATTATGGAACACATCGAGCGGGCAGGAATCCACTCTGGCGACAGTATCTCTGTGTACCCGGCTCAGACTATAAGCGAGACGGCGAAGAAGACCATTGAGGAATATACCCGCCGTCTGGCCAAATCTCTGCATGTGATCGGTATGATCAACATACAGTTTATTGTATGTGGAGAGGAAGTCTATGTCATTGAAGTGAATCCCCGGTCCAGCCGTACCGTTCCCTACATCAGTAAGGTGACGGGAATCCCCATTGTACCTTTGGCCACGAAGGTGATACTGGGATATAAACTAAAAGATATGGGCTACAAGCCAGGGCTGCAGCCGGAGGCTGATTACTTTGCCATCAAGATGCCTGTCTTCTCCTTTGAGAAGATCCGAGGGGCAGACATCAGTCTCGGGCCGGAGATGAAGTCCACCGGGGAGTGCCTGGGAATCGCCTCCAGCTTTAATGAGGCGCTGTACAAAGCATTTTTGGGGGCGGGAGTACGGCTCCCCAGACACAAGAACATGATCATTACAGTGAGAGACGAAGATAAGCAGGACGTGGTGGCGATTGCCAGGAGATTTGAGGCGCTGGGCTATAAGATCTTTGCCACCAGGAGCACGGCCAAAGTTCTGAAAGAGAATGGGATCAAGGTGATACGGACCAATAAGTTGGAGCAGCCTTCCCCGAATTTGATGGACTTGATCTTAGGCCATAAGATAGATCTGATCATTGACACTCCATCTCAGGGTGTGGAGCACTCCAAGGATGGCTTCCTGATCCGTAGAAATGCCATTGAGACGGGTGTGAATGTGCTCACATCCCTGGACACGGCGACGGCGTTGGTGACTAGCCTTGAGAACACGGATTTGCGCCATTTGAGTTTGATCGATATCGCAACCATTGACCAGAGATAGAACTTGTAGTCTATGACACAGAGTGATGGAGAAGCTGCTGTGGGCAAGCTTGCCACGGCAGCTTATTTATTGAAACCTATTGCATGGCCGGATTCCTTGACTGAGAAGGAAATTGGAACGTATCATGAGATTTTTTAGCGAGAGGAGGAATTATGAGTATCATCGAGTTTTTTAAGGTAGTAATCCTGGGAATTATCGAGGGGATCACCGAGTGGCTTCCCATAAGCAGTACGGGACATCTGATATTGGCGGATGAGTTTATCAAGCTGAATGTGAGCAACGAGTTTATGCAGATGTTCTTGGTGGTGATTCAATTGGGCGCCATTATGGCGGTGGTTGTGCTGTATTTTAAAAAGTTGTGGCCCTTTTGCACATGGGAGGGAGATGGGGAAGTTCTAAGTTCGAAGGACAAGTGGATCCTGTGGGGGAAAATTGTCCTGGCCTGTCTGCCTGCTATCTGTATCTCGCCGTTTAATGATTTTATAGAGGAGAAGTTCAATAACTATGTGGTTGTGGCCACGATGCTGATCGTGTATGGTATTTTGTTTATCCTCATTGAGAATTACAATAAGAGGAGAAAGCCTACTTGTACTTCCCTTAAAGACATGAAAGTGAGTACGGCGTTGATGATCGGGATCTTTCAGGTTCTAGCGGTGGTACCGGGAACTTCCAGGTCCGGATCCACAATTATAGGTGGAATTCTCATCGGCGTGTCCAGGACCGTTGTGGCAGAATTTACATTTTTCCTTGGAATCCCAGTGATGTTCGGCGCCAGCTTGCTGAAAATCGTAAAATTTGGATTCTCTTTTACAGGTACAGAGATCACGATTTTGTTGTTGGGGATGGCGGTGGCTTTCTTGGTCTCAATTTTAGCCATTAAGTTCTTGATGGGATACATCAAAAAACATGACTTCAAAGCTTTTGGGTGGTACCGTATCGTGCTAGGTATTGTGGTGTTGGGATATTTCATTGGCGGGAATGTAATCGGAGGTTAAGAGGAGGCAAAAGATATGGAGAAGCGCTATGTGATGGCCTTGGATCAGGGGACTACAAGCTCACGGTGTATTTTATTTGACCACCGGGGCAGGATCTGTAGTATGGCGCAGAGGGAATTTCCTCAATATTATCCCCAGGCCGGATGGGTGGAACATGATCCCATGGAGATCTGGTCCAGCCAGATCAGTGTGGCCACAGAGGCCATGAGCAAGATCGGTGCAGACGCCACAGATGTGGCGGCTATCGGAATCACCAATCAGAGAGAGACGACGATTGTCTGGGATAGACGGACAGGAGAGCCGGTCTATCGAGCCATTGTCTGGCAGTGTAGAAGAACGGCCGATAAGATTGAGAGACTGGTGAGAGAGGGGGAGGCCAGGAGCATTCAGGGGAAGACGGGACTGATTCCTGATGCCTATTTCTCAGGCTCCAAGATACAGTGGATCTTGGAGAATGTGCCGGGGGCGCAGGAGCGGGCCGATAGGGGAGAGCTGTTGTTCGGCACGGTGGACACTTGGTTGATCTGGAATTTGACCAAGGGAAGGGTTCATGTGACCGATTACACCAATGCGTCCAGAACCATGTTGTTTGACATACACAGAAAGCAGTGGGATTCGGAATTGCTGGATCTCTTTGGGATTCCCAGTTCTATGATGCCTCAGGTGATGCCCTCCAGTTGTATCTATGGGTATACCAGCGAGAAGATCATGGGGGGAGAGATCCCCATTGCAGGGGCGGCCGGTGATCAGCAGTCCGCTCTGTTTGGACAGTGCTGTTTTCATCCCGGAGATGTAAAGAATACTTACGGGACGGGGTGTTTTCTGCTGATGTACACAGCAGACCAGGCGGTGGCGTCGCAAAACGGTCTGTTGACTACCATGGCTGTGCAGCCTAACGGGATGCCAGGATATGCTCTGGAGGGCAGCGTCTTCGTGGCCGGGGCTGCAATCCAATGGCTGAGAGACGAAGTGAAAGTCCTGGAAAGTGCGGCGGAGTCGGAGAATTATTGCAATCAGGTAAAAGACAGTGGAGGGGTCTATGTGGTTCCGGCCTTTACGGGGCTGGGGGCTCCTTACTGGGATCCGTATGCCAGAGGGGCGGTCTTTGGATTGACCAGAGGGACAAGCAGGGCCCATTTGGTCCGGGCGACGGTGGAATCTTTGGCCTACCAGGCTAGGGATGTGATTCAGGCCATGGAACAGGATGCCAAAGTACGCTTGAATACGTTGAAGGTGGACGGTGGAGCCAGCGCCAACAACTTCTTGATGCGGTTTCAGGCGAATCTTTTGGATTCCCGGGTGGTGAGGCCAAGCTGTATTGAGACCACAGCCTTGGGCGCGGCTTACTTGGCTGGATTGTCCACGGGATTTTGGAATGACGCAGGCCAGATCGAGAAGAACTGGAAAGAAGAGAGAAGCTTTCAGCCGGATATGAGAGAAGAAGAAAGAGAGCGGCTTTTAAGAGGTTGGAGTAGATCGGTTGGCTGTGTACGCAGTTGGGCAGAAGAATAGGGAATAGTCGGAGAAACGTATGATTGGGAGGACCTTTCGCAGAGTGATGCGAAAGGTCCTTTTATTGGTGCTATAGGAAAATTCCCCAACTCGCCTATAGTACAGAAGTATGTTTTGTGTGATGGTACGCACTCGCACAAAGATAAGAAGTGCCACAAGCGACTCGCCGCAGGATTCTTTGTTCTAATGGGACAATTGGATTGTATGTGTTTAAGAGATTATGGTTCCTGTTTTTCCCAGGTAACCGTCTCTGGCGTGGGGAAGATCAGTGATGACTGTCTGGCGCCCCTCCCTCTTCTCCACAAAGGATACGCCTGCCTGAATCTTGGGCAGCATGGAACCCGGTGTGAACTGACCAGCCGCCATCTGTTCTTTGGCCTCAGTCACAGAGATCTCACCAAGGAAAGTCTCCTGGGGGGTGTCCAGGTTCAGACTCACTTTCGGCACGCTGGTGAGGATCAAGAGCTGGTCAGCGTCCAGTTCCTCTGCCAGTAATCCGCTGGTCAGATCCTTCTCGATGACTGCGCTGGCGCCCTGTAGCTGAGCGCCCTGTTCCAAGACGGGGATCCCACCTCCGCCGGCAGCGATGACCACCTGTCCGGCCTTCACCAGGGCCCGGATGGCGTCGATCTCCACGATGGATTGTGGTCTGGGGGCAGCGACGATCCGCCGGTATCCCTTGCCTGGAATCTCGGTTACAAAGTTTCCTTTTTTTTCTTCTTCATCGGCTTCCTCCTGAGTCAGGTAGCGGCCGATGATTTTCTCTGGTTCTGCGAAAGCGTCGTCGTAGGGATCGATGACCACTTGGGTCAGGACAGTGCTGACGGTCTTGTAGATACCGCGGCTGATCAGCTCTGCCCGGATGGCATTCTGAAGATCGTAGCCGATATAACCCTGACTCATGGCTGAGCAGACAGACATGGGGGCGAAAGTGTAGTCGGGATGGGATTTTCCGAATTCGTTCATGGCGGTGTGGATCATACCGATCTGAGGGGCGTTACTGTGTGAGATCACTACGCTGGCGCCTAGTTCTACCAGGTCTGCGATGGACTTGGCGGATTTTATGACGGCCTGCTTTTGCTCTGGCAATGTGTTGCCCAGCGCCCGGTGTCCAAGGGCGACAACTACAATTTTATGATTCATATTAAAAACCTCGCTTAATTTAGACTTTCGTGGAATATCATATATTATGACATTCATGTGGATGGATCACTGCCAATGGGCAGGTGGAGAAAATAGACGGAACCATCTTCATAGACTATATTATAGGTGGTTTGGGGTGGGGATGCAAGAAAAATCAGGAAAAGAAACAGCCCCCGCTTCTTCAGCAGGGGCCGTAACTTTTTGAGGGGGGAGATAGAGAGTGGTTATTCATCTATCCAAGACCTATTATATCGGAGAAATATGAAGAAAGTTTGTACGTTTTCTAAAAGAAGTCAAAAGAATATAAATAAATATTAAAAAAAGAATAGGAAAAAGATTTTATCTTGTGACAGAAAAAACAGGATGCTATAATGAGGACAGGCAGAACCGCAGTCTAGCCAGTGGCGGGGAACTGCCTGATCTTATTTCATTTCAAGGCCACATCGGCCAGTTATATCCAATGAGAGTACAAAAGAAGTCAAAAGGAGGAGGGATGCCTATGTCTGCAGTCGGTCCGTAACTTGTTGTGAGCAAAAAGGAGAACGAAAATGAAGAAAACAATAAAAAATAGAATTGCGGCAGGGTGCCTGATGGCGGCGATGGCGCTGCAAAGTCTGGCGATCCCTTCAGTCCATGCCACAGAGACAGACCCAGGAGTCACATTGGAGAAGACGGCTCACTGGGTAGATGAGGATTCCTACCAGGCGGAGATTGATTTGACTGTGAAAGGAATTCAGAAATATACGGAGACACAGAGTCCGGTAAGTCTGGTGCCGGTTTTGGATGTGACAGCATCCATGAATTTTTGTGACACACCTGGACATACCAAAGGGGTTTTGCGGCACACAGTGGCCGCCATGGAGAATAGCAGGCAAGTGTGGGAGGAGATCTCACAGACTCTGCCAGATGAAGAGACCTATCGTCAGATGGGGCAGGAGAGCCCAGAACAACTTTTTTTGCCTCTCCCGGAGAGCATAGACCCCCAGGGAAAATGCCGGCTGGTATGCCGTCAGGAGGCCGCCAGTGACGGCTTACCCTACGACAATATGGGAGGATGGAAGATTGTGTACGTGACAGATGATCAGACCTTGCTGTCTGGCGTCCGGCCAGGGGCGAAGACAGACCGCTTCACCCATACCATTGAGCAAAATGGGATTTACCTCCCAGTGGGAGAGACTCAGGTCCTTGAAAATCGGACGACCTGGGTGTATCAAAGTGGAAAATCCCAACGTTGGTCGTGTGAGAAGAGTAGGTTGGAGCGGCTGGAGGAGGGATACACGCAGTTTCTAGACGCGGTCTTTCAGGATATGGAGCCGCAGATCTGTCC
The DNA here is from genome assembly GCA_047014865.1 of Blautia sp. Taxonomy (GTDB): domain Bacteria; phylum Bacillota; class Clostridia; order Lachnospirales; family Lachnospiraceae; genus Blautia_A. Next base: position 10,297 of record JBKXQO010000016.1, read on the forward strand.
CGTCGCTTTCACAGGGGGATATTATATCAACGGATGGACGCAGTCTAAGGATGAGGCCGTCAATTTCCTGGTGAATAGAGAGTATCTGAATAAAGAAGCAGTACTCCCGGCAGAGGTCAATGGGACCAACCATGAGGCGGCAGTCTTGGGAGCCCTTCAGGCTGTGGAGCAGTTGGAGAATACGGAGAATAGTTTTGTGATCCTTTTCACTGACGGCACCACGACGGCTGGTTACACTCACGGCAGTGGACAGGCAGACACAGGTGTGTTGGACAGCCACAGCTATGGAATGTCCCAGGAGAACAGCTCTTGGTATGGCCAGTTTGCCCAGTGGGCTTTGGAGGACGCGCAGCTTCTTAAGGAGAAGATCCCGGTCTATGGAGTGGGATATGGCTCTGATATCCAGGCAGATTCCGACTGTCAGGAGTTTATTGAGAAGCTAAGTTCCGGCCAAGAGTATTACATTGACACTAGACGGGAAGATATGCAAGATATCGGAAGTATTTTTAAGGCCATTTATTCGGACTTGAGTTGGAAGGCTGTCAAGGTCAAGGTGACAGACTATGTGTCAGAATACTGGGAGGTGAGAGAAGACCAGCTTCCTATGGGATGCAAAGTGGAGAAGGTAGGAATTGTCAATCAGAGAGGGGAAGAGGATACGGTTACCCGGATTATCTTCCCAGTCACCCGTGAGATGGGGCAGGATGATGAGGAGACTTTTCGTATTCCAGTGGTCTTGAGGGAGGCTTATCGGGATGTTCAGGTCCCGACGTTTTACGAGACCAATCAAGATGAACCGCTCTCCAAAGATGTGCCTGGGGCGGGGGCGTTCGTCACTTATGAGGATGAGAATCAAGAACTTCAGAAGGTGGAGGCCAGGACGCCGGAGTTGGAAGTCTACCCTCAGGGTGTGGACTATAGCATAGAGAAAAGCGTGGACAAGGAGCAAGTGAAAGCCGGAGAGCAGGTGGCCTATCAGGTGACACTGACCAACACAGGGGGGAAGGACCTGGAGAATATCTCCCTGACGGACACATATCTAGAACGCGAGATCCCGGTACAGTTCCAGGGGCAAGAAGGAGTTAAGGTCTCTCAGGATGGGACACAGGCCGTGGTGGTTAAACTCTCCAGAGGAGAGACTGTGACAGTGGATATCCAGGCGCGGATTCCTGAGAATGAGGAGGGCACTCTGGTCAATAGAGCGACGGCGTCCGTGGCAAATCCGGAAAATACAGAGGAGATCTTGACTCGGGAGGCGGAGGCCTCCGTGAATGTGGAACCGGCAGTTCTGGACTACAAAGTGGAGAAGACGGCAGACCGGAACCAAGCCAAGGGTGGAGACACAATTCACTATGAGATCGCCATCACCAACACGGGCCAGCGCACGCTCCATTCTGTGGTGGCTACGGACAAATTTACGGTGGAAGGTGTTCAGGCTGTCTTCCAGGAGCAGGAGGGAGTGATCTTGAACCGGGAGAAGAATCAAGCCTTTATCGAGGCGATTCAGCCTGGCGAGAAGGTAGTCTTGAAAGCCTCGGTGACTTTACCCAAAGATTTTAAAGACGAGAAGCTTGTGAATATGGCCGTGGTGTCAGTGGACGGGGGAGATCCCCGGGAGAGCCAGGCCGAGGTGGAGATCGCTCAGACGGAGTCGGCGACTCAGGCGGCGAGAGCCAGTTCCAGAACCGGGACTGGGACGGCTACGTCTAAGGCTTCCCCGGTAAAGACGCAGGATGAATCCAGATGGGATTTATATGGCTTCGCAGCGTTGGCGTCATTGGCGACGATAGGCGTTGGAGCGATTCACCGGACGAAAAATCGAAAAGTTGAAAAGTAAAGACGAGTGTGCTATTCTATAGAAGAATATCGGTAAAATGGGCTATTTGTAAAAATATGGAGGCATAGCTTTATGAGATTGACGGCTTTACTAGAGAATTTAAAATATATCTGCTGCCAGGGCGACGGGGATGTGGAAGTTACCAATGTGGCTTACGATTCCCGGAAGGTCCGGGAGGGTTCTCTGTTTGTCTGCATACGGGGAGCTGTTGTGGACGGGCACACTTTTGTTCCAGATGTGGTGGCGAAGGGGGCCAAGGTGATTGTGGCAGAGGAGCAGGTGGAAGCACCGGAACAAGTCACAGTGATTCAGGTGGAGGATACCCGGTATGCGCTGGCTTGTATCTCAGCCGCCTACTTTGGGCACCCGGCCAGGAAGTTAAAGACGATTGGGATAACGGGGACCAAGGGCAAGACCACAACCACTTATATGGTGAAATCCATATTGGAGAATGCGGGTTACCGTGTGGGCTTGATCGGGACCATCGAGGCCATCGTCGGGGACAAGGTGGTCCCAGCCGTCAATACCACGCCGGAATCCTACGTGGTACAGGAGTATTTTCGGGATATGGTGGAGGCAGGTTGTGACTGCGTGGTGATGGAGGTCTCTTCCCAGGCGTTGATGCTGCACCGTACTTCAGGTTTTGTCTTTGATTTTGGTATCTTTACCAACATTGAACCAGACCATATCGGTCCCAATGAGCACAAAGATTTTCAGGATTATCTGGAATGTAAGGCGAAGCTGCTGAGTCAGTGTAAGGTTGGAATCGTCAACCGGGATGACAAGCATTTTGAGCAGATTGTCGCGAAGCATACATGTCAGTTGGAGACCTTTGGCTTCTCCCCCCAGGCAGACCTGCGGGCAGAAGACGCTAAGCTGGTCTCTGGCAAAGGTATGTTGGGCATCGATTACCATGTCAGAGGGTTGATGGACTTCCAGGTGGAGATCGATATTCCAGGGAAATTTAGCATCTATAATTCTCTGACTGCCATCGCCATCTGCCGGCATTTCAAGGTGTCCCAGGAGGATATTGTGAGGGCCTTGAGGACCGCAAAAGTGAAAGGAAGAATCGAGATGGTCAAGGTGTCCGATGAGTATACTCTGATGATTGACTATGCTCACAATGCCATGGCGCTGGAGAGTTTGCTGACCACGTTGCGGGAGTACCATCCCCACCGCCTGGTCTGCCTGTTTGGCTGTGGAGGGAACCGTTCCAAGTTAAGACGCTATGAGATGGGGGAGACTTCCGGTAGGTTGGCCGATCTGACCATTATCACCTCGGATAATCCAAGGTATGAGGAACCCCAGGCGATTATCGACGATATCAAAGTGGGGATATCTAAGACCGACGGCAAGTATGTGGAGATCGTGGACCGCAAGGAGGCTATCGCCTACGCAATTGCTCATGGCGAGCCTGGGGATATTATTATTTTAGCCGGAAAGGGACATGAAGATTACCAGGAGATCCAGGGAGAGAAACATCCCATGGACGAGAGGGTACTGATTGCGGATATCCTGGCAGGCCGATGAGAAAGGCGAGACATGAGATATGCCAACGTGATTGTAGATATTACCAGTGAGAAGTTGGACCGAACGTTTCAGTACTGTGTTCCGGACTCGTTGGAGGAGAAACTGAAAGTCGGAATGGTGGTGGAGGTGCCTTTTGGAAAAGGAGACCGGCAGATTGATGGTTATGTGATAGAGTTGACGGATACACCGCAGTTTGATGTGAAAAGGCTGAAGTGTATCCGGGCCATCAAGAGTGACGAGAGAACCACCCAGTCTCGCCTGATCATTCTGGCCCAATGGATGAGCCGGCACTACGGAGCGACTATGATACAGGCTTTGAAGACGGTGTTTCCTGTGAAGGAGAAAGTCCGGCAGTGTCAGAGGAGAACGTTGGTGTTGAGGCTATCCCCAGAGGAGGCCAGGGCACAGTTACAGGAGCTGGAGCGTAAGAAGTACCGTGCCAGAGCCAGACTGTTGCGGGCCTTGATAGATACCCCCAGGCTGGACGGTGTCTGGGCGGCAAAGGAGCTGGGGGCAGTGGCCAGTGTGACAGGCCCCATGGAGAGAGCGGGATGGATTCAGATTGTGTGTGAGGAGGTCTACCGGGATCCGCTTCACACAGAGGGGCAGACGGCCGGGCACCGGGCTGTATTGACCCAGGAACAGCAACAGGTGTTGAGCGGTATCGAGAGCGAGTGGGAGAAGGAGACTCCCAGGCCCTGTCTGATTCACGGAGTGACAGGCAGCGGAAAGACAGAAGTATACATGGATTTGATTGCCAAAGTTTTGGCAGAAAGCAGGCAAGTGATCGTATTGATACCAGAGATCGCGCTGACCTATCAGACGGTTATGCGGTTTTATGGAAGATTTGGCGATCAATTGTCCGTTCTTCACTCAAGATTGTCGGCGGGAGAACGCTATGACCAGTTTTGTAAGGCGAAGGAGGGGAAGATTCAGATTATGGTGGGGCCTAGGTCAGCCCTGTTTACTCCTTTTCCACGGCTGGGACTGATTATCATCGATGAAGAACATGAGAATACCTATAAAAGTGAATATACCCCCCGTTACCATGCCAGGGAGACGGCTGTCCAAAGGGCCAAGATGGAGAGCGCGTACCTGGTCATGGGATCGGCCACCCCGTCCCTGGAGGCGTATGATCGGTGTAAAAGAGGAGAGTATGCGCTGTTTGAGCTGAAGGGCAGATATGGGGAACGGCCGTTGCCGGGAGTTTCTATCATAGATATGCGGGAGGAGCTGAAGGCGGGTAACCGCTCCATTTTGAGCAGGCCGCTGGTGAAAGCCATGGAAGAAAGGCTTCAGAGGAGGGAGCAGGTGATGCTTTTCCTGAACAGACGTGGATATGCCAGTTTTCTCTCTTGCCGATCATGCGGACAGGTCATCCAGTGTCCCCACTGTGATGTCTCTCTCTCCTCACATGCGGGTGGCAAGCTGATCTGCCATTACTGTGGATATGAGACGAGAGCGGTAAAAAAGTGCCCGACCTGTGGGTCTCCTTATATAGGAGCGTTTAAGGCGGGGACACAGCAGATTCAGGAAATTGTTCAGAAGAGATTTCCACAGAGCCGGGTGTTAAGGATGGATTATGACACCACCAGAGGCAAGGAGGGTCATGCAGAGATCTTGGAGGCTTTTGCCCGGCAGAGAGGAGATATATTGGTGGGAACACAGATGATTGTGAAGGGACATGATTTTCCCAAGGTGACGTTGGTTGGAGTCTTGGCGGCAGATTTGTCTCTTCACAGCGCTGACTACCACTGTGGGGAGCGGACATTTCAGCTTCTGACCCAGGCTGTTGGCCGGGCCGGGCGTGGAGAACAGCCTGGAGAGGCATTTATTCAGACTTATCAACCGGAACACTATAGCATACAGGCGGCGGCGCGTCAGGATTACCAGAGCTTTTTTGGAGAGGAGATGGCTTATCGTACGCTGTTGGGCTATCCGCCTGCGGCACACATGATGGCAGTTCTGGGAGCTTGTAAAGAGGAGGTCCGCTTGGAGCAGGCCATGGAGTATCTCAAAAAGTTTATGAGGCGGGTGTATGCCCGGGAGGATTTACAGGTCATTGGACCTGCTCCGCAGTCTGTGGGGAAGGTTATGGATCAGTACCGGAAGGTGCTTTATTTGAAGCATGACAGAGAGGAAGTCCTAATTTATATAAAAGACAAGCTTGAACAATATATTGAGATCAATTCGGGCTTTCGATCTGTGGCAATTCAGTTTGATATACAATAAAAATGGATATAGTAAGAGAAGGAGAGAGAGAAATGGCATTGAGACAAATAAGAACGGAAGGCGACCCAGTGTTGACGAAGAAATGTCGCCCAGTGGAAGAGATGAGCGATCGGATTCATCAGTTGATAGAAGATATGTTGGATACCATGTACGAGGCTATGGGCGTGGGATTGGCGGCGCCTCAGGTGGGAGTGCTCAAGAGAATCGTTGTGATTGACGTGGGGGACGGCCCTTTGGTGATGATCAATCCTAAGATTGTGGAGACTTCAGGAGAGCAGACTGGGGATGAAGGGTGCCTGAGTATTCCGGGGATGGCCGGGCAGGTCACCAGACCCAACTATGTCAAGGCAATTGCTTTTGACGAGAATATGGAGGAGTTCCAGGTGGAGGGAACCGAGCTCTTGGCGCGGGCGATCTGTCATGAGTGTGATCACCTGGACGGAGTTATGTACACAGAACACGTACAGGGAGAATTGCACCGGGTAGAGTATGATGATGAGGAAGAATAAAATGAAAGTTGTATTTATGGGAACGCCGGATTTCTCGGTGGGAACACTTAGGGCTTTGGTGGAGGCTGGCCATGAGATTTTGGCGGTGGTGACACAGCCGGATAAGCCTAAGGGAAGAGGTAAGGCGCTTCAGTACACGCCGGTGAAGGAGGCGGCTCTGGAGTATGGTCTTACAGTCTATCAGCCAAAGAAGGTGAGAGATCCACAGTTTATCAGCCAATTGGCCAGCTTGGGGGCAGACGCGATTGTGGTGGTGGCCTTTGGGCAGATTATCCCAAAGGAAATTTTAGAGATGGCGCCCTGCGGTTGTCTCAATGTCCACGCTTCCCTGTTGCCTAAGTACCGAGGAGCCGCCCCGATACAGTGGGCGGTGATTGACGGGGAGAGAGAGTCCGGAGTCACAATTATGAGAATGGACGAGGGGCTGGACACTGGGGACATGATTGCCAAGGCTGTGGTCCCCCTGGAAGAAAGGGAGACGGGGGGCAGCCTGTTTGACAAGTTAAGTCAAGTAGGCGCCAAGTTGCTGGTGGAGACCTTGGAGGCTGTGGGAAGTGGGCAGGCTGTCTATGAGAAGCAGCCTGAGGAAAGCCCTACGGCGTATGCAGGGATGATTCAAAAGCAGATGGGGAATATTCAATGGTCTCAATCGGCAGTTCAGATCGAGCGTTTGATCCGAGGGCTCTCCCCCTGGCCGAGTGCGTTTACCTTCCTGGATAAGAAAACTTTGAAGATCTGGGAGGCCCATGTGGAGGATCTAGAGACTACGGCGACTGCTGGGACGGTGGTCAATGTGGACAAAAAGGGGATTTACGTGGCTACAGGGCAGGGGGTTTTGTGTCTGGATGAAGTGCAACTTGAGGGGAAGAAACGGATGGCGGTATCAGATTTTTTGAGGGGATATCAGATAGGAGTGGGCACAAAGTTTATGACAAATAAGGAGTGATCACATGTACGGTGGATATTATTATGGCTTTGACCCAACGTTTTTGTTGCTGATTATCGGGATGGTGTTGTCATTGGCAGCGTCGGCCCGGTTGAAAAAAACGTTCAACACATATTCCAGAGTGCGCAGCGCCTCGGGGATGACAGGGGCTCAGGCAGCTCAGAGAATTCTCAATGCGAAGGGGCTCTACGATGTGAAGGTGGTGGCCATCCGTGGGAATCTCACAGATCATTACGACCCCAGAACGAAGCAGGTATGCTTATCGGAGGCCAGCTATGGCCAGAATTCTCTTGCGGCGGTGGGGGTGGCGGCCCATGAGTGTGGCCACGCAGTGCAACATGCGGAGAATTACGGGCCTTTGAATCTGAGAAGTACGTTGGTTCCCATCGCGAACCTGGGATCCTCACTGTCCTGGCCATTGTTCTTGATAGGGTTAATCTTCTCCATGCGTCCATTGCTAAGCGCCGGTATTATTTTGTTTAGCGCTGCGGTGTTGTTTCAGTTGGTGACATTACCTGTGGAGTACAATGCCTCCAGCCGGGCTCTGAGGCTCCTGGAAGGTACGGGAATATTGGGTGCAGGTGAGGTAGAGGGATCGAGGAAGGTTTTGTCGGCGGCAGCCATGACCTATGTGGCGGCCCTTGCAGGGTCCGTTCTTCAGCTTCTGAGACTCTTGATTCTGGCGGGAGGTAGAAATCGTGATTAGCGGGATAAACACAAGGGAATTGATTCTAGGGATTTTGTTGGCTGTGAATGAGGATGGAGAGCCCAGCCATCAGGTGCTCCGAAATGTGCTGAGCAAACACCAGTTTCTCCCCAAACAAGACAGGGCATTTATCACCAGAGTGTGTGAGGGAACCCTGGAGTATCAGATCACCATCGATTATATCCTGAATCAGTTCTCTAAGGTGAAGACAGATAAGATGAAGCCTGTGATCCGGGAGATTCTGCGTTGTAGTGTGTATCAACTGAGGTATATGGACAGCGTTCCGGACTCGGCTGTGTGCAATGAGGCGGTGAAGCTGGCCCAGAAAAAAGGGTTCTATAATTTGAAAGCCTTTGTGAATGGGGTATTGCGGACAGTGGCCCGTCAGATAGACCAGGTGGCCTACCCGGACAAATCGGATTTGGAGGCTTACCTGTCTGTGAAATATTCTATGCCGGATTTTCTTGTCCGGAGATGGGTGAGAGAGTACGGTGAGGCAACCACAGAGAAGATATTGGAAGACTTTCTGAGAGAGCGCCCACTGACGGTGAGATGCCGTCAGCACCGTACGGATCAGGAGGCCACTTTGGAGAGTATCCGGGCTCAGGGAATTCAGGTGGAGCCTGCGCCGTATCTGGATTACGCCTTTTATCTCTCGGGGTACAATCATATTTTGACCATTCAAGCCTTTCTGGAAGGGAAGATTCAAGTACAGGATGTCAGTTCCATGTTGGTGGCGGAGGTGGCCGCCCCAAAGAAAGGCGATCAGATTTTTGATTTGTGCGCGGCTCCTGGCGGCAAGAGCCTCCACCTGGCAGACAAGATGGAGGGATATGGGATGGTGGACGCCAGGGATTTGACGGAGTTTAAGGTGGAGATGATTCAGGAGAATATCGCCCGGGCGGAAGTGATCAATGTCCAGGCGCGTTGTATGGACGCCACAGTGTTGGATGTGGACTCAGAGGACGAGGCGGACATCGTTCTGGCGGATGTTCCCTGTTCCGGGTATGGAGTAATCGGAAAGAAACCGGATATCAAATACCGGATGACTCCCTCCAAACAAGAGGAGATTGTGATATTGCAGAGAAAGATTCTGGACCGGGCCGCGAAATATGTGAAACGGGGTGGAACTTTAGTCTACAGTACGTGTACGATAGCCAGGGAGGAGAACCAGGAAAACGTCACTTGGTTTTTGGAAAATTACCCGTTTGAGGCCGTAGATTTGAACCCGAATCTTCCCGGAGAATTACAGGGGGAGACCACGTCAGAGGGATATTTACAATTGCTGCCTGGCATACATAGAACCGACGGCTTCTTTATTGCTAAGTTTAGAAGGAAGAGATAGATGACAGATATTAAATCGATGACGCTGGCTGAGCTTCAGGAGGTTGTAGCCGGTTTAGGAGAGAAGCCCTTTCGAGCAAAACAGATTTACAGTTGGCTTCATGAGAGACAGGCGGCCTCCTACGGGGAGATGACAAACCTCTCAAAAAGTCTGCGGGAAAAGCTAAAGGGAGAATATCCGCTGACGGCGCTGGAGGTGGTGGAGGTGCAGACTTCCAAGCTGGATGGAACCCAGAAATACCTGTTTCGGCTGTGGGATGGCAATGTGATTGAGAGTGTGCTGATGAAGTATCACCACGGGAATTCCGTCTGTATTTCTTCCCAAGTTGGGTGTAGAATGGGGTGCCGTTTCTGTGCCTCCACCATCGGAGGACTCACCAGGAATTTGGAGCCGTCTGAGATGTTAGATCAGATTTACAGAATTCAGTGTTTATCTGGGGAAAGGGTCTCCAACGTTGTGGTGATGGGCACCGGGGAACCCCTGGACAATTATGAGAATTTGATTCGTTTTATTCAGCTTCTCACCGGGGATGGGGGGATGCATCTGAGTCAGAGAAATCTGACAATCTCCACGTGTGGCCTGGTACCTAGGATCAGGCAGTTGGCTCAGGAAAGATTGCAAATCACACTGGCTTTATCTCTCCACGCGCCCAATGACGAGAAGAGAAGAGAACTGATGCCAATCGCGTTTAAGTATTCCATCGACGAGATCCTGGATGCCTGCCGCTTTTATTTTCAGCAGACTGGCAGGAGGATTACTTTTGAGTACAGTCTGGTGAGAGGCGTCAATGATTTTCAGGAGGATGCAGACCAACTGGCCGCCAGGATTAAGGGACTAAATTGCCATGTAAATCTGATTCCTGTGAATCCAGTTAGAGAGCACAAATTTCAACAATCCACCCATCAGGCTGTGGAGAAATTCAAAATAAAACTTGAAAAATGCGGAATTAATGTTACTATTAGAAGAGAAATGGGCTCTGATATCGATGGGGCCTGTGGGCAATTGAGAAAAAGATTTATGGACCGATGAAGGGCCTTTGGTGTTTACAAAAAGGGGAAAGAATAAGACAGTCAGAAAGTGAGAATTGAGAATGAACTTGTTTTCGGTTACGGACGTTGGTCGGAAACGTAAGATCAATCAGGATTACGTCTATGTATCGGATCAGCCGGTAGGTAATCTGCCTAATTTATTTGTTGTCGCCGACGGAATGGGAGGACATAATGCGGGAGATTTTGCCTCCTCTTTTGCAGTGAAAGTTGTTGTGGAGTCTGTGGAATCCGATGTGGACTATAATCCAATTAAGGTGATTCGTCACGCCATTGAGACCGCCAATGAGGAACTCTTAAGACAGGCGGAGAAATCGTCTGCGATGTCAGGAATGGGAACCACCATGGTGGCTGCCACTATCGTGGGGAGCTATGCCTATGTGGCAAACGTGGGGGATAGCCGGCTGTATGTGATGAGTTCGCAGTTACAACAGATTACAAAAGACCATTCTCTGGTACAGGAGATGGTGAGGATGGGAGAACTTCGAGAGGAAGAGGCGCGGAATCATCCCGATAAAAATATTATCACTCGAGCCCTAGGAGCCAAAAAAGGCGTGAACATTGACTTCTTTGATTTGAGATTGGAGCTGGGAAACCAGATTTTGATGTGCTCAGACGGCCTGAGCAATATGTTGACAGACCATGAGATAGAAGAGATCCTGGGCAGTGACAAGGGTATTCAGGAAAAGGGTGAGAAATTGATCGAACTGGCCAACGAAAATGGTGGCAAAGACAATATAGCAGTTGTTTTGATAGAACCATTTACAAGCGAGGTGAAAGTATGTTAAAAACTGGAATGATAATTGGAGAACGCTACGAAATTGTAGGTAAGATTGGAACTGGCGGGATGGCCGATGTCTATAAGGGAAAGGATCACAAGCTGAATCGCTATGTGGCGATCAAGGTTTTAAAACCGGAATTTCGGGAAGACACGAAATTCATAAAAAAGTTCCAGACAGAAGCACAGTCGGCGGCAGGTCTAACTCATCCCAATGTTGTGAATGTATTTGATGTGGGCAATGACGAGGGAATCTATTACATCGTCATGGAGCTGATCGAGGGGATTACCCTCAAAGAATATATTTCCAAGAAAGGTAAGTTGAGCATCAAGGAAGCCACCAGCATTGCCATTCAGGTATCCATGGGGCTGGAGGCGGCCCACAGTCACGGTATCGTTCACCGGGACGTGAAACCTCAGAATATTATCATTTCTACCGACGGAAAAGTAAAGGTGACAGATTTCGGCATCGCGAGGGCAGCGTCGTCCAACACGATTAGCTCCAATGTGATGGGATCTGTGCACTACAGCTCTCCCGAGCAGGTGAGAGGTGGATACAGTGACGAGAAGAGCGATATCTACTCTCTTGGTATTACCCTGTATGAGATGGTCACAGGGGTAGTTCCCTTCGACGGAGACACCACGGTAGCCATTGCCATCAAGCATCTCCAGGAAGAGATGATTCCGCCGTCTACGTATACCCCGGAACTTCCCTACAGTTTGGAACGAATTATTGAGAAATGTACGCAGAAGAGTGTGGACCGGCGATATAAAAATATGAGTGAGGTCATTGCAGATCTGAAGCATTCTCTGATTGATCCCCAGGGAGATTTCGTGAAACTGGCCTCTTTGACCAATGGAGCCCAGACGGTTATCATATCAGACTCCGAGCTTAAGAAAATCAAAGACAATAATGTAGTGACGCCCCCTCAGGAGCCGGAGGAAGTGCAGGCTATCCGTACCAGGGACGAATTTGAGGATGAACCCTATGATGAGAGCTATGACGACGGTTACGATGACGATGACCGCCATGGCCTTCACAGTGGGCTGGAGAAAGCAATGAGTATCGGAGCCTGGATATTGGGGGCTGTGATTTTATGTTTATTGATCGTTGTGATTGGAAGGGCAGCGGGAATTTTCCACTTTGGCTCCTCGAAAGATAGCGGCAAGGACGCGAAGGTGGAGCAAGGGGCTTCTGAGGGAGACAAGTCGGAGGACTTGGTGGAAGTGCCGGATCTGGTTGGAAAGACGGAGAAGGAGGCCGAGGAGATTCTCAGCGAGTTAGGATTGGGCAGAAAGAAATCTGGCGAGGAAGTCTCTGATCAGACAAAGGGACAGATCTCATCCCAAGATCCGGCGGCCGGACAACAGGTGGAGAAGAATACTACCATTTACTATAATGTCAGTAAAGGAGCAGAGGTTGCGCTCACGATACCGGATGTCACCAACAGGACGCAGGAGGATGCGGAACAGATCTTGGCCGATATGGGATTTACCGTAAATGTGACCAAGGACTATACGGATAACTATGACACTTATGTGGAGGCCGGGTACGTGATCTCCACAAATCCGGAGGCAGGAGTTAGCGCCAACTCTGGGGACCAGGTGACAATTCTGGTCAGCCGGGGAGAGAACTGGGGAGACAGTATCTCTGTTCCGGATGTGGTTGGCTTGACGGAGTCTGATGCCAAGCTGGCTTTGGCCAAGTTCAGCAATGTCACTGTGGTGTCAGAGCAGAATCCGGATGTGACTCAGGGGGAAGTCTTTGAGCAGAGTCTGGAGGCTTACAGCTATGTGTCCCCGGACGATCCAATTACCATCAAAGTGAGCAGCGGGAACACTGCGCCCACGCAGAGCGTGACGCCCACACCGGCGGCATCCACGGGGGACACCTCTGGAACTTGGAAGTGTAAGCAACAGTTGGATACCCCGGAGGGATATCAAAACGGCGTGATCCGCCTAGAGTTAATGCAGACAGTGAACGGATCGCCCAAGGTGAGTGTGATTGAGGAAGGCAAGGCTCTGCAATTCCCATATCAGTTGGATATTGTGGGCGAGCCGGGTGTGGCAGACGGAACCGTTTACCTCTATGAGATGGTCGGAGACGAGTACCAACTGGAGGGCCAGTACACGGTGAAGTTCGAGAAAGAAGAGTAATTCATGCAGGGGAAAATTATCAAGGGGATCGCCGGATTCTACTACGTCTATGTGGACGGGATGGGAACATATGAATGCAAGGCGAAAGGGATCTTTCGGAAGAACAAAGAGAAACCTTTGGTGGGAGACGACGTGGAGATTCAGATTCTGGCCCAGGAAAGCTGGGAGGGGAATATCTCGCAGATTCTGCCGAGGAAGAATTCATTGATCCGGCCGGCGGTGGCAAATGTAGACCAGGCCCTTGTGATTTTTGCCACCGCGCAGCCTCAGCCCAATTTCCTTCTTCTAGACCGGTTTTTGGTCATGATGGAGAGACAAGAAATCCCGGTGAAGATCTGTTTCAACAAGAAGGACCTAATGTCGGAGAAGGAGTGTCAGAAGATTTGCCAGACGTATGTGGACTGCGGTTATGAAGTGCTGCTGACCAGCGCGCTGGAGGGAGACGGCCTGGAGGAGATCTTAGGACTTTTAAGAGGTAAGACCACCGTGGTCGCAGGGCCGTCAGGGGTGGGAAAATCATCCCTGACTAATCTGGTTCAAAGTGGAGTCCGCATGGAAACCGGTGAGATTAGCCAGAAGCTAAAGAGAGGCAGACACACCACCCGGCATTCTCAGATTATCCCTGTGGAGGGGGAGAGTTATCTGGTGGACACCCCTGGTTTTAGTTCCCTGTATTTGGAGAATATGGAGAAAGAAGAACTACGTGATTATTTTATGGAATTTCACTCGTACGCAGAGAAATGTAAATTTCAAAGCTGCGTACATATCCAAGAACCTCAGTGTGCTGTGAAGGCGGCTCTGGGTGCGGGGAAAATCAGCAGACAGCGATACGAGAATTATTTGACATTATATCAGGAGTTAAATACTAAAAGGAGATATTAAGTATATGAGTTTTGATGATGGAATACCAACAAGTTATCAATTGTGTCCGTCTATCTTGTCAGCGGATTTTAACCGCTTGGGGGAACAGATTCAGACCTTGGAGCGAGCTGGAGTAAAGTGGCTGCACATTGATGTGATGGACGGAGATTTTGTGCCTAGTATATCATTTGGAATGCCAGTGATCCGGTCGATTCGAAAGGAATCAAAGATGTTCTTTGACGTGCATCTGATGGTGACAGAACCGGAGAGATATGTTCAAGATTTTGTGGACTGCGGTGCGGACTCTATCACGGTTCACGCAGAGGCCTGCGAGGACTTGGAGAGAACCCTGGAAGTGATCCGTGACAGTGGTGTGAAAGTTGGAGTTTCCATCAAACCGGCGACGCCTGTAAATGATATCAGCCACTTTTTGGAAGATGTGGATATGGTGTTGGTGATGACAGTAAACCCTGGTTTCGGCGGCCAGAAATATATCCAGGAGACGACCGAGAAGATTGAGGAATTGAGACAGTTGATCCGGGAGGAGGACTTATCCGTGGATATTCAGGTGGACGGAGGCATTAACCGGGAGACCTTGCCCACGGTGCTTAGAGCAGGGGCAAATCTGATCGTGGCAGGCTCTTATGTCTTTCATGGGGATATCGAGAGCAATGTGAGGGAAGCCACGTCGATCATGAAAAAATATGCGGATTCCTTCGAGGACTAAACAGGTGTCTGGCAGTGTTTTAACCTTATCGGGGAAGTCTCTCTCTATTTGAGAGGGAGAATACTTGCCTGTCTTGGCAGGAGTACAAGCGTATGCCAAAATGCCACGAGAGCGGAAATAAGGTTATGGGCAAGTAGCGAGGCGGATTGCAAATGTCCGCTTTGACGGATGTCTGTGAATTGGATGGAGTGGAGTAGGAGATGGACAGTATCATTATCAGCGGGGGCAGGATCGAGTCAGATTTTGCCCTTGAATTTTTGAAGAAAAAGAAGGGAAAAGTTCTAGTGATTGCGGCCGACCGAGGCCTGGAGTTCTGCAGCGAGTGCGGGATTATTCCTGACTGGGCGGTGGGAGATTTTGACAGTGTGGCCTCCGAAGTGCTGAAAAAATATGAGAGAATTTCAGGTCTGCGCTGGAGGAAACTGGTTCCGGAGAAAGACGACTCTGACACGCAGTCGGCCATGAACCTGGCCATAGAATTGGGCAGTAAGAAGGTGGAGATACTGGGGGGGACTGGGAGCCGCCTGGACCATGTGTTGGCGAATTTGGGACTTTTGTCCTATGGGGAGCAGAAGGGGATTACTGTGGCTCTTCTGGACGCAAATAACTATGTCTGTCTGTTGGCGGATCGGGAGACTATTCTAAGAAGAGAGGAACAATTTGGCGACTATGTCTCTTTCTTTCCTGTGTGGGGAGAGGTGAGGGGGCTTACACTGGAAGGTTTTAAGTATCCTTTGTGTCGACATCACTTGACCGTATTCGACAGCGGCTTGACAGTCAGCAATGAGATTGTTGACGAGGAGGCCAAAATTCAATTTGAAAAAGGGCCGCTTTTCATGATTATGTCCAAAGATTGAAAAGTGGAAG
This sequence comes from Blautia sp., assembly GCA_047014865.1. GTDB lineage: Bacteria > Bacillota > Clostridia > Lachnospirales > Lachnospiraceae > Blautia_A. The sequence goes on from JBKXQO010000016.1 coordinate 25,838, forward strand.
TAAAAAAAGGGAATTTTATGTCCGGATTTGTCGATATACTGAGGGTTGAATGCTAATTTTAGGTGTGATAAAATAAAATAGACAGAAAAAAATCGAAAGATGAGAGGAAAATGTTATGAAGCTTGGTATTGTAGGCTTGCCGAACGTGGGAAAGAGTACACTGTTCAACTCATTGACGAAGGCAGGAGCAGAGTCGGCCAACTATCCGTTTTGTACCATTGACCCAAATGTGGGGATTGTGACGGTGCCGGATGAACGGTTAAAACTTTTGGGAGATTTCTATCAGTCGAAGAAAGTGACGCCTGCGGTGATTGAATTTGTAGATATTGCCGGGTTGGTCAAAGGTGCGTCCAAGGGAGAGGGCCTTGGTAATCAGTTTTTGGCCAATATTCGTGAGGTGGACGCGATTGTCCATGTGGTTCGGTGTTTCGAAGATGCCAATGTCATTCATGTGGATGGCTCTGTGGATCCCTTGAGGGATATCGAGACGATCAACTTGGAGTTGATTTTTTCAGATTTAGAGATTCTGGAACGAAGAATTGCCAAGACGGCCAAGGTTGCGAGAAATGACAAGGACGCGGCTAAGGAACTGGAATTTCTGAAAAGGGTCAAAAACCATCTTGAGGAAGGTAAGATGGCGATCACTATGGAGCTGGAGACAGAAGATGAGCAAGCAAGCTTGAGTAGTTACAACCTTCTGACGGATAAGCCTGTGATCTATGCAGCCAATGTGGCAGAGGACGATCTGGCCGACGACGGTCAGTCCAGTTCTTATGTGCAGGCTGTGAAAGATTATGCGTCAGGGCAAAAAAGTGAAGTTTTCGTAATCTGTGCGCAGATCGAACAGGAGATTGCAGAGTTAGACGATGATGAGAAGAGAATGTTTCTGGAGGATTTGGGATTGAAGGAATCCGGGCTGGAGAAATTGATCAAAGCCAGCTATCGTCTGTTGGGTCTGATCAGCTTTCTGACTGCAGGGGAGGATGAGACTAGAGCTTGGACTATTAAAGTGGGAACGAAGGCGCCTCAGGCGGCCGGCAAAATTCACACAGATTTTGAGCGCGGTTTTATCAAAGCCGAGGTGGTACACTACCAAGATCTTCTGGATTGCGGCTCTTACGCAGGGGCCAGAGAGAAAGGCTTAGTGCGCATGGAGGGAAAAGAATACGTGGTCAAAGATGGCGATGTAATTTTATTCCGGTTTAACGTATAAGGAGAACTCATGAAAATGTCTATTCGATTTCCAAATTTGGGATTGGATTTCACAGAGGTTTGGAAATCCCTAGAGATTTTTGGATTTGAGATTACCTTCTATGGAATTTTAATCTGTGTGGGAATGCTGGTTGGAATCTGGTTTGTGATCCTGGAGACAAAGAGAAGAAACCAAGATCAGAATTTAGTCTTGAGCACAGTTATCTGTGCTCTGTTAGGGGGCTTTGTGGGGGCAAGGCTGTACTACGTAGCATTTTCTTGGAGCCTTTACCGTGACAATTGGTGGGCGATTTTTAATGTTCGCGACGGGGGATTTGCAATCTATGGGGGGATTTTAGGCGGGGCTTTCGCTGCGTGGATTTTCAGTAAAGTTAAGAAGATCGCTTTTCTGGAAATGGCAGATACTGCCTGCATGGGATTGTTGATTGGACAGATAATAGGAAGGTGGGGGGATTTCTTCAACAGAGATTCCTTTGGCTATTATACAGATGGACTGTCCGCAATGGCGCTTCCCTTGTCCTCGGTAGATTACCGCCATGTCACTGCGCAGATGGTGGAACATCAGCAGACAGTGGGGGAAATCACTTTTATACAAGCGCACCCGGCATTTTTGTATGAGATTATTTGGAACTTGGTTTTACTGATCCTGATTTTAGGATTAAGGCGTAGAAAGCGGTTTCAAGGAGAAGTTTTTTTTATCTATCTAACTGGCTACGGTCTGGGAAGATTCTGGATCGAGGGAATTCGCACAGATCAACTTTTGATTTCAGGGACTAGTCTTGGAGTATCCTGTGTTCTGTCAGCAATTTTAGTTGTTATCGGCAGTTTTACAATTATTGCAAGAGAAACTATGGAGCGGAAACGAGCTAAAGTACGAAGGCAAGTGAGTGAGGTAGAATATGCAGAATTTACAGAAGAAACAAATGGAAGTATTGAGGGAGAAGATCGAAGTCTTGAGAAACAAGCTGGACAGCCATCTGACCAGCAGGGAGGACATTCCCAAGAATCAGGCTCTGAGTGAGGAACTGGACGAACTGATTGTGGAGTACCAACTGATGATGTTCAGTCAATGTGGAGGAGAGGTTAATTCTGTATCAAAATCATGGCAGTAAGGGGGGCGGAACCTAGTTGCCCGAAGAGCCTTGTTGCCAACACTGCATTTTAGTTATGAAAAGGCGTCGGTTAAGTGGAGAGATTCTTCACTTGGCCGGCGTTTTTTGATTTACAGTGAGACTTTGTCGTATTGATGGGTGAGGGCGCGCGCTTTCCTGGGAAAGTTCTCTGAATTTTCCTATAACACAGTTCTGGGAAAGGATTTGCTGTATTAATGTATAGGGGTATCGTATTTTCTACAAGACAAAAGTTTTCCAGGTTGGATGCGGCTGGCGCGTAGGAGTAATCTGTAAGTTGCGGCTTGTGCACACCGGCGCACAAAGAGCCGTTTCTTCCCGCTGTCAGGTGCGGATTTTATTGGATTTTGCTGTATTTTAGATGGGATAATTTACCATGAAACTGTTCACGAAAAATTTAGAAAAAACCAGGATTTGCCTCTTGTTTTTTAGTAGCTGATAGTATAGAATAGTACCATAAGTGGTAGAAAGTGGTGAATAGTGGTGGCAGATGGAGGTTAAGTGGCAGAAAAGTCCATCGCCGCCCATGGAAGATATGCAAGGGGAGCGACGCATATCTTCGTGAGGCAGGTGAGAGATTATGTTCATGGGAGAGTACAGTCATACAATAGATACGAAGGGGCGTCTGATTATTCCTTCCAAGTTCCGGGCTCTTCTGGGGGAAGAGTTCGTGATCACAAAAGGGCTGGACGGATGCTTATCTATTTATCCCATGGACGAGTGGATCACCTTTGAAGAAAAGTTAAAAGCCTTACCACTTACGAATAAAAATGCAAGAACCTTCGCCCGTTTTTTTGTCTCCAGCGCAAATACATGCGAACTGGACAAGCAGGGGAGAATTCTCGTGCCGGTGACGCTGCGAGAATTTGCTGGTCTGGAGAAAGATGTGGTCTTGACGGGAAATTTGAACCGCATTGAAGTCTGGAGCAAGGAGAAATGGGCTGAGAACTCTGATTATGATGATATGGATTCGATTGCAGAGGGTATGCAAGAGATGGGGATTGTCATCTAGGCCGTGGGAAGCCGAAGCAGAGTCTCACTAAAGTGGTCCTGACAGGAGACTAGTATGGAATTTAAACACAAATCTGTATTACTGGATGAGACCGTCCAGGGCTTAAGGGTTAGGCCGGACGGAATCTACGTGGATGGAACCTTAGGAGGGGCAGGGCACGCCTATGAGGTGTGCAAGAAACTTTCTGCCAAGGGGAGATTTATTGGCATAGATCAAGACCAGGATGCGATAATTGCTGCGAGTGATCGTCTCAGAGATTTCGGAGAGCGAGTAACTATCATTCGCAGCAATTATTGTTACGCGGTGGAAAAGTTAAGAGAGAGAGGCGTCTCTCAGGTAGATGGTATCTTACTGGACCTGGGGGTATCTTCCTATCAGTTGGATAACCCGGACAGGGGCTTTACTTACCGCGTGGATGCACCTCTGGATATGAGAATGGACCAGAGATCTTCTCAGACGGCCAGTGACATTGTCAATGGCTATGAGGAGAGAGAACTTTACCGTATCATTCGTGACTACGGGGAAGATAAATTCGCAAAGAATATCGCCAAACATATTGTGCAAGAACGGGCCAAGAGGCCTATTCAGACTACAGGAGAGCTCACCGAGATTATCCGTCAGGCGATTCCTATGAAAATACAGGTGACGGGAGGGCATCCTGCCAAACGTACTTTTCAGGCAATTCGGATTGAATTGAACCATGAATTGGATGTTTTGAGAGATTCTCTTGACGAAATGGTTGATATTTTGTCAGATCGTGGTAGAATCTGTGTTATAACATTTCATTCGTTGGAAGACCGGATTGTGAAGACGATATTTAAGAAAAACGAGAATCCCTGTGTTTGCCCAAGCAATTTTCCTGTCTGTGTGTGCGGGAGAAAATCTAAGGGAAAAGTGATCACGCGGAAACCAATTCTGCCCAGTGAGCAGGAGATGGTAGAGAATCCGCGGGCGAAGAGCGCCAAATTGAGAATATTTCAGCGAACCCGGTAAATAATTGTTGAGTGCAGAGGAGAGATTCTGCACGCGGGCTGCCTGGTCTTGAGACAGGTAGTGGCAAATGTCAGCTTAGATAGAGAAGGAAGTATCAAAATGGCTCAGACAGCGAGATATGCCAACAGAAGAGGAGTAAACAGCAGTGGCAGGGTTCCCAGGACCCGCGTTTATGTAGATGGAAATACCGCCAGAAAGATTCAGGAACCACTCCGCAGTAGCCGTCAGCAGGTTCAGAGGAGAAACCGCAAGGTCAGCAGGGCCGCTCAGAAAAACCGGAGAAAAGCCATGAGTATGACCCGGGGGTTCGTGCTTTTTTTGACGGTTGTGTTGATAGCGATTCTTTTTAGTTGTGTGTATTATCTCCACACAAAGTCGCAGATTACAGCTCAGATGAAAAGCGTGGCGTCTCTGGAGTCGGAGCTGGCTCAATTAAAAGAGGAGAACGACGCTTATTACAGTCAGGTGGTCACTTCCACAGATCTGAATACGATCAAGAAGACTGCCATCGGCAAGCTGGGGATGAAATACCCCTCCGAGGATCAGGTGATTACCTATAATACACAGAGAAGCAGTTACGTGAGACAGTACCAAGATGTACCGGAAGCAGAGTAGGTGAGTATTTGAGACAGAGAAAAAAGATAAATCGAAAATTAAATATACAAATGAGAAAAAAGCTAGTAATACTGTTTGGAATGGTCTTACTAGCTTTAGTAGGTTTAGTCCTGAAAATCACAGTGATCAACGCTACGGAGGGAGATCAGTACAGCAAGCAGGTATTGCTCCAGACGCAGCAACAGTACACCAGCCGGGTAATCCCCTGCAAGAGGGGAGATATCTTTGACAAGAATGGAAATCTTCTGGCCACCAGCAGCAAGGTGTACAATGTGATCTTGGATTGTAAGGCCATTAACGAGAACGAGGATTATGTGGAACCCACAATCAAAGCGTTGACGGATATTTTCGGGGCGGACGAGGAGAAGATACGGACGTTATTGACGGAGGATAAGACCAAAGAGAGCCAGTACCAGATTCTGATGAAGGAAGTCTCTGTGGAACAGAAAAAGACTTTCGACGAGTACACCACAGTCTCAGAGGACTCCAACTTGAGTGACGAGGAGAAGAAAGAGCGGGAGAATGTCCAGGGAGTATGGTTCGAGGAGACTTATCTGAGGAGTTATCCTTTTGCCAGCCTGGCCTGCGACACCGTTGGATTCACCTTTGACGCGGAGACGGCCGACTGGGGACTGGAGGGGTATTACAATAGCACTCTGAATGGGACGGATGGGCGCCAGTATGGCTATTTTAATGATCAGTCGGATGTGGAACAGAGTATCATTGAGCCCACCAATGGGAACAGTATTGTCACAACCTTGGACGTGGGCGCCCAGAGCATCGTTGAGAAGTATGTGGATGCTTTCCAGGAGGCTATGGGGGCGAAGAATATCGGTGTGATTGTGGAGGATCCATCCACCGGTGAGATTTTGGCCATGGACGGCGGGGACCGATATGATCTAAATGAACCGAGAGATATGTCAAGCATCTACACCGAAGATCAGGTAAAGGCGATGAGCGATGAGGAAGAGGTTGAGGCGCTGAATAATATGTGGAGAAACTTCTGTGTCACTGATGCCTTTGAGCCTGGCTCCACAGTGAAACCAGTGGTCATGGGAGCTGCTCTGGAGAAAGGAGCCATTCAGGAGACGGATACCTTCACCTGTGACGGTTTTCAGATGATTGGGGATACGATGATCAAGTGCTCGGCTTATCCAGGGGCTCATGGGACGCAGACTTTGCAGGAGGTGATTGCGAATTCCTGTAATGACGCTATGATGCAGATTGCAGACCGACTGGGCACGGAACAGTTTATTAAGGCGCAGAGTTTATTTAACTTTGGAACTAGAACGGGAATCGATCTTCCCAATGAGGGGACAGGTATCATTCACACAGAGGAATCCATGGGAGCCACAGAGTTGGCCTGCTCAGCTTTTGGACAGGGGTTCACCTGTACGATGATTCAGGAGATCAATGCCATCAGTTCTGTGATCAACGGAGGGTATTATTATCAACCGCACCTTGTCAGCCGCATCGAGGATACTCAGGGATCAGTGATCAAGAATATCACCCCTACTTTGCTGAAGCAGACCGTGTCGAGTAACATATCGGCGGATATCAGAAGCTATATGCAATCCAGCGTGGAGTCCGGTACCAGTCATTACTCTAAGGTGGACGGCTACAGCTCCGGTGGCAAGACTGGGACAGCGGAGAAATTTCCTAGAAATAATGGGAAATATCTGGTATCTTTTGTGGGGTTTGCGCCGGTGGAAGACCCGGCTGTGGTCATCTATGTGGTGGTGGATGAGCCAAATGCAGACCGCCAGGACAACAGCGCCTATCCTCAGTATATTGCCCAGGGGATTTTGTCTGAGCTTCTTCCCTATCTGGAAGTGACTCCGGACGAGGCAGGAGAGGGATATGTGCCTCAGACAGAGCTTTGGGAAGGCTTTAACGGCCATCTAAAAGAGACGAGCATCGATGGGACCACCTCAGAAGTGATTCGCTACAATGAGAATGGCGAGTATGACGAGAACGGCGAGTACGATGAGGAGGGAAATTATATCGGCCCGGCCCAGAAGGAAACTGACCTGGAAGAGGCCGGCGGACAGAACGGGGAGAATCAGTCCACTGGAAATCAGGGCGATGAGAGCCAGACTTCCGTGTCCGACGATAGCACGGCCGATGGGGTGTCAGATCCCAATGTTCCGGGGCCCTTGGAGGACGAGAGTGATCCTATCGAGGGCAACGATGCCGAGAGCGATGGCATTACCAATGAGGAAGCCGGATTAGAGTAAAATAGATCTAGTAGTGATAACCTCACAGAAGAATCCATAAATTGTAGGGATAACTTCTGTGAGGTTTTTTATGAAAAAAAACAAGACTTTTCATAAGAAGAAAATACTTGTGGTGTTCGCCTGCTGTGCGGTGGTCATGTTGGCGTTGATCGGAAGATTGATATGGCTGATGGGGTTTCGGTCAGACTATTATTATGAGAAGGCGCAGGATCTCCATGAGAGGGAACGGGACATCAAAGCGGCGCGGGGAGAGATCATTGACGCTTCAGGTCAGGTGTTGGCGTCCAACAAGACTGTTTGCACGATCTCTGTGATACACAGTCAAATCCAAGATCCTGAGAAAGTGATTTCTGTGCTGTCCCAGGAGCTGGAGTTGGAGGAGGAGCAGGTTCGCAAGAGAGTGGAGAAAGTTTCATCCATAGAGCGGATTAAGACCAATGTGGAGAAAGAGGTGGGGGACCGCATTCGAGAGTACCAGTTGGAGGGCGTAAAAGTGGATGAGGACTATAAAAGGTATTATCCCTACGGAAGCTTGGCCTCTAAGGTTCTAGGATTCACCGGGGGAGATAACCAGGGAATCGTAGGACTGGAAGTGAAATATGATTCTTACTTAGAGGGAACGCCAGGAAAGATCTTGACCATGACAGATGCCAGGGGAGTGGAACTGGACGAGGCTGGGGAGGGGAGGATTGACCCTGAACCAGGCTATAATCTTCTAATCAGCTTGGACAGCAATATTCAAGCTTACGCCCAGCAGGCGGCTTTGAAGGTGATGGAGGAGAAACAGGCTCAGAGAGTCTCCATTCTTCTGATGAATCCCCAAAACGGGGAGATCTACGCCATGGTCAATGTGCCGGAGTTTGATTTGAATGACCCGTTTACATTGAATGAAGATGTGGATACCTCAGATATGACAGAGAAAGAGAAACAGGATCTGTTAAACCAGATGTGGAGAAATCCTTGTCTGAACGATACCTACGAGCCTGGGTCGACTTTTAAAATTATTACCATGGCCGCAGGGCTGGAGGAGAAGGTGGTCTCTTTGAATGATCAATTTTACTGTCCGGGTTACCGGGTGGTGGAGGACAGGAGGATTCATTGCAGTAACCGGAGAGGCCATGGGGCGGAGGATTTTCTGAAAGGGGCGGAGAATTCTTGCAATCCTGTGTTCATTGAGGTGGGACTGCGGCTGGGAGTGGACCATTTCTACCAGTATTTTCAACAGTTTGGCCTGATGAGTCTGACGGGGATTGACCTGCCTGGGGAGGCAGGAACGATTATGCACCAGAAGAAAAACATCGGCCAGGTGGAGCTGGCGACAGTCTCCTTCGGGCAGTCTTTCCAGATTACGCCGATTCAGTTGGCTACTACTGTCAGCTCTCTGATCAATGGAGGGAGACGCGTGACGCCTCATTTGGTGCGGGCCATCCAGAGCTCTGACGGTGATTATATAAAGGAACTGGAGTATGAGACCCAGGACGGGGTAGTCTCAGAGGAGACCTCAGAGACCGTCCGCTATATACTGGAACACGTGGTCTCGGAGGGAAGTGGGAAAAACGCCTACATTGAGGGGTACACAGTGGGGGGGAAGACGGCTACTTCCCAGACGCTGCCAAGAAGCGCCAATCGTTATATTTCTTCATTTCTGGGTTTTGCCCCGGCTGAGAACCCACAGATTCTGGGGCTGTGTATCATCCACGATCCCCAGGGAATTTACTACGGAGGGACAGTGGCGGCGCCTGTGATTAAAGATATCTTTGAAAATGTGTTGCCTTACCTGGAGATTCCCAAGACCGGTAAGGTGGAAAAAGAGGATACGGCAGGGAATAACAGTTGATAATTGGTTGGAAAAGCCTTATACTAAAGGAATGAAAAAAACAAAAGAATGAGAGAGGTGTCTTATGGATTTTCAGGTTGTTATCCCAGTTTTGATATCGTTTGTCATCAGTGTGGCGCTGGGACCGATTATCATTCCATTTTTGAGAAAATTGAAGATGGGTCAGACGGAGCGGGTGGATGGCGTCCAGTCGCATTTGAAGAAGGCGGGAACCCCCACCATGGGAGGGATTATCTTCCTTCTGTCAGCGGTGGTTACATCCTTGCTGTATGTGAAAGATTATCCGAAGATCATCCCTATCTTATTTCTGACTTTAGGATTTGGGATTATTGGATTTCTGGATGACTATCTGAAAGTTGTCTTGAAGCGCTCGGACGGTCTGCTGCCCTGGCAGAAATTTCTATTGCAGGTGGTGGTGACCGCGATTTTTGCCTATTATCTACTGAATTATACAGATGTGTCATTGGCAATGCTGATTCCATTTTGGGGCGGCCATTATCTGAATATTGGTTGGCTGGCTATTCCACTGTTGTTTGTGGCCGTGATCGGAACAGTCAACGGCGTAAACTTCACGGATGGATTGGATGGCTTGGCTTCCAGTGTGACTATTATGGTGGCCGTATTCTTTACTGTGGTCTCCATGGGAATGAACAGTGGGATTGAGCCGATTACCTGTGCTGTGGTGGGCGGTTTGATGGGATTTCTGTTGTTTAATGTATTTCCGGCCAGCGTGTTCATGGGAGATACGGGATCGCTGGCGCTGGGAGGATTTGTGGCGGGAACCGCCTACATGCTTCAGATGCCTTTGTTCATCTTGATTGTGGGATTGATTTATTTGATTGAGGTGATCTCTGTGATGTTGCAGGTGTCCTATTTTAAGATTAGCCACGGAAAACGAATCTTTAAGATGGCGCCGATTCATCACCATTTTGAGTTGTGTGGATGGTCAGAGACCAGGGTGGTCGCAGTGTTCTCGGTTGTGACGGCGATACTCTGCCTGGTTGGGCTCTTGGCGCTTTAGGAGGGGAAGTATGGAACTTAAGGATAAAAAGGTATTGGTATTTGGCTCTGGGATCAGTGGGATCGGCGCAGCGGATCTTCTGGGAAAGGTGGGGGCACTCCCCATTATTTTTGAGGGGAATGAGAAGCTCTCCAAGGAGGAGGTCCTACATAAGATAAACGGAGATTATCCGGTGGAGGTATACATTGGACGCTTACCCAGGGAGGTTCAGGAGTCTCTGGATCTGGCGGTGCTAAGTCCTGGAGTTCCCACGGATATACCGCAAGTACAGAGTTTTCGCCAGCAGGGAATTCCTGTGTGGGGCGAGGTGGAATTGGCTTACCAGATGGGAAAGGGAACGGTGTTGGCAGTGACGGGTACCAATGGCAAGACTACCACTACTGCGCTTCTGGGAAAGATTATGTCCGATGACAGAGAATCTGTCTTCGTGGTGGGAAATATTGGGAATGCGTACACAGGCGCTGTGTTGGAGATGACGGACCAGAGCACCACAGTGGCGGAGATCAGCAGTTTTCAGTTGGAGACAATCGATGAATTCGCCCCTCATGTGAGTGCAATTTTGAACGTATCGGAGGATCATCTGAACCGTCACCATACTATGGAGGAATATATCCGGGTAAAGGAATTGATCGCGAAGAACCAGACGGCTTCGGATTACTGTGTTTTGAACTATGAGGATCCTGTGCTGAGGGAATTTGGGGAGCGTTTGAAGTGTAAGGTTCTCTATTTCTCCAGCGTTAGGGAACTGGAGGAGGGAATTTTCCTGCGGGGTGATGAGATTATTCTGCGTCTGGATGGCCAGGAGATTCCAGTCGTGGGCACGGAGAAATTGCAAATCTTAGGGCAGCACAATTACGAGAACGCCATGGCGGCTATCGCGATGGCTTATGTGGCCGGGGTTCCGGTAGACCACATTTGCCGTAGTGTCTGTGCATTCCGGGCAGTGGAGCACCGTATTGAGTTCGTGGAGGAGAAGAATCAGGTAGCCTATTACAACGACTCTAAGGGTACCAATCCAGATGCGGCGATCAAGGGAATACAGGCCATGAAGCGTCCCACGTTGCTCATCGCAGGGGGCTTCGATAAAGGATCGGAGTACGATGCTTGGATTCAGTCTTTTGACGGGAAGGTGCGTTACCTGGTTCTGATCGGACAGACCAGAGAAAAAATCCGGGATGCTGCCAACCGCCTGGGCTTTTATGACTGTATTTTGGCGGATGATCTCCAGGAAGCTGTGAGAATCTGCGGACAGAAAGCCAATCCTGGGGACGCGGTATTGCTCTCGCCAGCCTGTGCAAGTTGGGGACAGTTTGACAATTATGAACAAAGGGGGAATATGTTCAAAGCATACGTACATAGTCTATAAGTAGATTGTGTGATATGGGAGTGAGACTGTGTCCCAGAAGACGAGATATGAAAAAATGGATATTGCACTTCTGGTGCTGGTGGTGATCTTGGTTATCTTTGGCCTGGTCATGCTGCTGAGTACCAGTGCTTATAATGGGCGGGTCAAATTCGATGATTCCGCCTATTATTTTAAAAAGCAACTTTTCGCCACAGCCTTGGGTTTGATGGGAATGTATCTGGTCTCCAGAATTGATTACCATAGACTGCTGGCGTTGGCTCCTGCGTGCTATCTGGTGGCTATGTTGTTATCCACTTTGGTTTTATTTTTTGGGCAGGAGTATAACGGATCCAAGCGCTGGCTGGCGTTGGGGCCACTGTCCTTTCAACCTTCAGAGTTTGCTAAGGTGGCTGTGATTCTGTTTCTGGCCTGGGTGACAGAGCGGACTAAGGGAAGGACGGACAGTATCGGGTTCATGGCCAAGATCATGGTATTGCTCTTGCCGATTGTGGGTCTGGTGGGGACCAACAATCTGAGCACTGCCATCATTATTCTTGGAATCGGTGTGATCTTGATTTTTGTGGCCAATCCGAAGTACTTTCAATTTGTGGGAATTGGCCTGGCCGGAATTGGGTTCATCGCTGTGTTTCTGGCCATGGAGAGTTATCGATTGGAACGGCTGGCCATCTGGAGAGAGCCAGAGAAGTATGAGAAAGGTTTTCAGACGATCCAAGGGTTGTATGCCATCGGCAGTGGTGGGATCTTTGGCACCGGTTTTGGCAGTAGTATGCAGAAACTGGGATTTGTACCTGAGGCGCAAAATGATATGATCTTCTCGATTATCTGCGAGGAATTGGGGCTGGTGGGAGCAAGTGTGTTGATCCTAGTCTTTGGGTTGCTGTTGTGGAGATTGATGGTGATCTCTACACATGCGGAGGATTTGGCAGGGGCGTTGATCGGCGCCGGTATCCTTGGACATATGGCCATACAGGTGATTTTGAATATCTCTGTGGTGACGAACACCATACCCAACACTGGGATTACACTGCCATTTATCAGTTATGGAGGGACTTCTGTGCTTTTTCTCTTGGGAGAGATGGGGTTGGGGTTGTCTGTAAGCCGGAGCCGGGGGAGGTAGGCGCACAATCTGGGGAGGCCTGCATAGGATAGTAAGTGAGAAGGTATCTGGGAGTGCAAAGAGTGGGTGAAATTCGGATTATCGGCGGACGACCGCTGGCGGGCAGTGTTTCCATACAGGGTTCGAAGAACGCTGTCCTGCCTATGATGGCGGCTGCACTTTTACATGAAGGTACCACGGTCCTGCATAATTGTCCGAGGATTGCGGACGTATTTTGCATGGAAGAAATTTTGAGAGAATTGGGGGCAGATACTTTCTGGGAAGATCATAGCCTTTATCTTGACTGCAGTAAGGTCACAGGGAGTCTCGTGGATCAAAGCTATGCCAGGAGGATGCGCTCCTCAGTTATTTTGTTGGGGGCTTTGCTGGGGAGGATGAAGGCTGGAACCATTGGATATCCAGGGGGCTGCGTGATTGGGCAGAGGCCGGTGGATCTCCACTTGCAGGTACTGAGAAGCCTGGGCGCTGAGATTGCCCAGACAGAGGATGGGGTCAGCGCCAGGGCAGGTAAGATGAGTGGGAGCGAATTTCGATATCCAAGGAGAAGCGTGGGGGCTACGGAGCAAGGGATTCTGGCAGCGGTCTGTGTTCCGGGTGTGACTAGACTTCTCAACTGTGCGGCTGAGCCGGAGATCTTATGGCTTCAGAGGATGCTCAATGAGATGGGGGCAGATATCCAGGGAGCTGGCAGTGGCCAGATTCAGATACGGGGAGGACTTCCTCTCAGAGATAGTGAGTTTTATGTTCCGCCGGATCGGATTGTGGCTGGCACCTACCTGTGCGCCTCCGCGATCACTAGGGGAGAGATCACTATCTTGAATCCCCCTATGGATGAAATAGGCGCCTTCTTAGAGGTATATGGGAAAATGGGTGGACAATATGAGTTCATCAGTGGTAAACTAGTAGCGGACGGCAGGCAGGCGACCAGACCGCTCAGTCTGTTGGAGACAGAGGAGTATCCAGGATTCCCCACGGATTTGCAGTCGCCTATGATGGCAGTGCTGTCGGTGGCGGATGGGGAGAGCAGGATTTGTGAAAATATTTTTGAGGACCGCTTCAAGACGGCTAGAGAGCTGGTGAAAATGAGAGCCAGTATTTGGCTGGATGGGAGGAATGCCTGGATTCAAGGGCGAAAATCTCTCCAAGGAGCTACGGTGGAGGCCAAGGAATTGCGAGGCGGCGCCGCGCTGGTGTTGGCTGGCCTGGCGGCGGAGGGGGAGACGATTGTGACCGGGAGCGCGTATATCGAGAGAGGTTATGAGAGGATCTGTGAGGATCTGGCAGGTCTTGGAGGAAGAATAGAAAGATACAGGTAGGTGGAATGAGAGCATCCAATTATCATAAAAAACTGGATAAGAAAGTTTGGAGAATGATCTGGGGCACCATTGGCGCGTTGATTTTGGGGGGTATCATCTTTTTCTTTACTTATTTTAATGTGACGAATGTGGAGGTGGTGGAGAGTACCCACTATTCCAAGAAAAAGATTGAGAAGATGGTCTTGAAAGGACCTATGGCCTCCAATTCTGTGCTGGCGCCCCTTCTGTATAGCAAAGACCAGGTTACGGGGATACCTTTTGTGGAGAAGTTTTACGTGACGCAGGTGAATCGGAATACCATTGCAGTCAGTGTCAAGGAGATGGAGGCCGTGGGGTGTATTCCCTATCTGGATTGTTATGTATATTTTGACCGGGAAGGTACGATGATCGAGAGTTCTGTGGAGAGGGATGAGAAGATTCCCTACTTTGATGGAATCGGTGTGGACCATGTGGTGAAAGGTGAGAAGCTACCTATTAAGGGTAAGACTGTGCTGAACACAGCGGTGACGCTGGCTCAGATTTTTGAGAAAAATGAGGAGATACCCGATCACATTACTTTTGATGAGAATTACCGGATTACTCTTCAGTATGGCGATATTCAGGTGGAACTGGGACAAGACCAGTATCTGGAAGAGAAAATGGAGAAAGTGATCGCGATTCTTCCTCTGATTCAGGGAAAGAAGGGAATTCTCCACCTGGAGACGGTCAATGAGAGTATGAAAAACGTCACATTTGAGGAGGAGACAGAGGGTGACGTTGACAGTGGTTCCGATACGACAACAACGGAAGACGGCACCTCTGATGGCAGCGAAAGTGACACTGCCGGGGAGACAGGTTATGAGGACGGAAATTACGAGGATGGCAGCTATGGGGACGGAAGTTACGAGGATGGCAGCTATGGGGATGGAAGTTACGAGGATGGCAGCTATGGGGACGGAAGTTACGAGGATGGCAGCTATGGGGA
>JBKXQO010000016.1:40757-82276 GCA_047014865.1 Blautia sp.
GTTACGAGGATGGCAGCTATGGGGACGGAAGTTACGAGGATGGCAGCTATGGGGACGGAAGTTACGAGGATGGCAGCTATGGGGATGGAAGTTACGAGGATGGCAGTTATGATGAGGAAAGCTATTAGGGCGTTAGCCACGGGAGCGAAAGTTGTGGAATTTGGCCGGCGCCAAGTGTTCGTGAAAAGTATGGCGTAAATGTGGAAAAAAATGTCCGAAGCCGTCTCGGACAACGGGATGGAAACCGCTGGAAGTGGCTTTTACGGTTCCTTCTTCTTCCTATGAAAAATAGCGAAAAGAATTGAAAAAAGTGTAAAAAAACGAAAATAGAGGTTGATAATTCTAGGAAAAAAATATATTATATATCTATATGTAGCTAAAATGAAAAAGACCTGAGGGGAATAAATAACAGGAAAAATAAAGGAGGAAGTACTTTGTTAGAGATAATGACGAATGAGGCTGAGTCTTCTGCAAAGATTATAGTGATCGGGGTAGGCGGCGCAGGTAATAACGCAGTAAATAGAATGGTAGAAGAAGCAATTGGCGGAGTTGAGTTTGTGGGAATTAATACGGACAAACAGGCTTTAACTCTGTGCAAAGCTCCGACAGTACTTCAGATTGGCGAAAAGATTACCAAGGGTCTTGGAGCAGGCGCTCAACCAGAGGTTGGTGAGAAAGCCGCGGAGGAAAGCATTGAAGATGTGAAACAATTGATGGAAGGCGCGGACATGGTGTTCGTGACCTGTGGTATGGGCGGAGGAACCGGCACAGGCGCGGCTCCAGTGGTGGCAGGCGCTGCCAAGGAGATGGGGATTCTGACCGTCGGAGTAGTGACAAAACCGTTCCGTTTTGAGGCGAAGACACGTATGAACAATGCGCTGTCGGGCATTGAGAAATTAAAACAAAATGTTGACACTTTGATTGTGATACCCAATGATAAATTGTTGGAGATTGTAGACCGCCGCACAACGATGCCGGAGGCTCTGAAGAAGGCAGACGAAGTTCTGCAGCAGGCTGTGCAGGGAATTACTGATTTGATTAATCTGCCGGCATTGATCAATCTGGACTTCGCAGATGTTCAGACAGTCATGACAGACAAAGGTATCGCCCATATTGGCATCGGTGAGGCCAGAGGGGACGATAAGGCCTTGGAGGCTGTACAGCAAGCTGTTGCCAGTCCTCTGCTTGAGACTACGATCAAGGGCGCAAGTCATGTGATTATCAATATATCGGGAGATATCTCTTTGATGGATGCCAACGATGCCGCAAGTTACGTACAGGAGCTGACCGGGGAGGATGCCAATATTATCTTCGGCGCTATGTACGATGACAGTGTAGCGGATTACGCTAGAATCACAGTGATTGCCACTGGCTTGGATGATTCTGTGTCTAAGACTGGATTTATGGGAAAAGGTACTTCCAGTTTTGGCGCTAAGAAGAACACACAGCAGACTGGCAACGCAGCAAGACAGATGCCGAATGGAATGAATATGCCGAACTTCCATATTCCAAATTCTGGATCCGGCGCGTTTACGCCTAAACAACCTACCAGTACCGTGCAGAAGAAGGATATTCAGATTCCTGACTTCTTAAAGAACAGATAAGACAGATACCGCCAGCTCACTTTGAGATGGCGGTGTTTTGCTTATGCGGCCCGCCGCAGGATTCTTTGTTCTTATAGGAAAGTTTCTCAGGCAGACCAAAGAAGACCGGGGTCTATCTGGGGAGATCTTCCGGTGGTTCAGCCGTTTGATTATTTTATAGGAATCTGGATCTTATGGGATAAAAACGCTCCACGAGGATTGTGCCGCGCGCAAAAAAGATCGTGCTGTGGGTGGACGGGCTAGCTAGGTGTAAGTGCAAGATTTGGCGTGTTCTCTGTTTTGTCTGATAAAAAGAAAAATCTATGCAGGAGAAAGTATAACATTTTAAAATATGGGAATTCTAGATACTGTACAAGAGCACGATACTCTGTGCAGACGAGAAAAAAGGAGGCCTATATTATGCCAATGTTAAGATGTTCAGCGATTACTTGTCTCTATAATGAGCAAGAGTGTTGCTCAAAAGGCGATATCATGGTAAGTGGTGAGCAGGCTCACCGCGCAGATGAGACAAACTGTGAGAGCTTTGTGGAGCGCAAGAATGGCTCAGTGTCCAACAGCGCGGGATGTGGATGTGATAAGATCAACATTCAGTGTAAGGCGCATGGCTGTGTCTACAATGACAGTGAGAAATGCGAGGCGGCGCAAGTGAATATTGCCGGATCCAACGCAAGTGTCTGTCAGGATACGAAATGCGGTACTTTTGAGTGCTGTAAGTAGAGTAGGAAGCCCTTCGGACGGAACAGTCTGAGGGGCTTTCGCATATTTTTTGGGGAAAATCATCCGTAGTGTGTGGAAGATGTACTGAGGTTTTAGAATGAAAATATATCTTGACGGGATGAGCATTTTGTGATAGAGTAGATGAGTACGCAAAGAAAGTAGAGTATCCACTCTCACCTCAGCGCAGGAGAGCGACTGACGGTTTACAGTGAATTGCGATAGAGGCAGATTTTTCTATGCAAGGCAGAAGTGTGGATAGTTCGACTATTGACACTTTTTTTGTTTCATAGGAAAGATCTTGTGGATGGACGCGCGGGAGTACAGCGCTTTCCTATGAAACAAAAACCTTCCAGGCGGGATGCGACTGGCGTGTTTTCATGGCGTTAGCGCCATGTCTCCTATTGGGCGAAGTCCTTCGAAGGATGGAAGAAAAATTTATGCTTTGTGAGTAGGGTGTCAGAGGACAAGAAGATTGAGAAAGGTATGGAGGTGCAAGAAAATTAGCAATTTAAGTATTAACGAGCAAATCAGAGACAGAGAGGTACGCCTGATTGGGGCGGACGGATCGCAGTTAGGTATTATGTCCGCAAAAGAGGCGATGTTCAAGGCTCAAGAAGCGGGATTGGATTTGGTGAAAATCGCTCCCCAGGCAAAACCGCCAGTATGCAAGATCATCGATTATGGAAAGTACAAATATGAGCTGGCGAGAAAAGAAAAAGAAGCCAGAAAGAAACAAAAGACCATCGATGTCAAGGAAGTGCGCCTTTCCCCGAATATTGACACTAACGACCTGAACACAAAGGTTAACGCGGCTAGAAAATTCCTGAGTAAGGGAGACAGAGTGAAAGTGACATTGCGCTTCCGGGGCAGGGAGATGGCTCATATGCACAGCAGCAGACACGTTTTGGACGATTTTGCTGAACAGTTGAAGGATATTGCCACTGTGGAGAAGGCTCCGAAGGTAGAAGGCCGCAGTATGACTATGTTTTTAACTGAAAAACGTTAAAATAGAGAAAGTGAATTAAGGAGGATTTTTCAAATGCCAAAAATTAAAACATGTAGAGCAGCAGCAAAGCGTTTCAAAAAGACAGGAACTGGTAAATTAGTGAGAAATAAAGCGTATAAAAGCCATATCTTGACAAAGAAATCTCAGAAGAGAAAGAGAAATCTGAGAAAATCTACTGTTACTGATCCTACCAATGTAAAGAACATGAAGAAAGCACTACCATATTTATAAGATAGAGAAACAGGAGGAAATGGAAAATGGCAAGAATTAAAGGCGGTTTAAACGCGAAAAAGAAACATAATCGTACATTGAAATTGGCGAAAGGTTACAGAGGAGCCAGATCCAAACAATATAGAGTAGCTAAGCAGTCTGTGATGAGAGCGCTGACCAGCTCTTACGCAGGAAGAAAAGAGAGAAAACGTCAGTTCAGACAGTTGTGGATCGCACGTATCAATGCTGCAGCTAGACTGAATGGTCTTTCTTACAGTAAATTTATGTATGGCTTGAAACTGGCAGAAGTCAATATGAACAGAAAAATGCTGGCAGAGATGGCTGTGAATGATCCGGAAGGTTTTAAGACTCTGGCAGAAGTAGCTAAAGCAAAATTGGCTTAACAGAGTAAAAGAGACGGGAAATGTCTTTGGGCGTTGTACAATTTTGGGGGAATTTTGATACCAGAATATTGGTGTCTCAAAGTTTCATCTGGAAATTGTGCGGCGCTTTTTTGTCTCATAGGGGATATTTGGCCGTATTAACGCAATTTCTTTGAGTACCAAGTGGTAAGGCAGGGGTGTGGAGGTTTGAGATGGATTTCTATAGGAGAGTCAGGGAAGTCTGTTTGAGAATTCCTGAGGGTAAGGTGGCGACGTATGGACAGGTGGCGCTGTTATGTGGAAAGCCGAGAAACGCCAGGCAGGTGGGATACGCATTGAACAGAGGGAGAGCGGGAAAGGATATTCCTGCCTATAAGATCGTCAATACCAGGGGAGTGTTGAGTGGAGCAGCAGCCTTTGAGGTGCCTGACCTGCAACGGATGTTGTTGGAGGATGAAGGAATCCGCCCAGAATTTACACGGGATGGGTGGCAGGTGGATCTGCGTGAATTCGGATGGAAGAACACAATAGAAGAGGCCAGAGAGCTGGAGGCACTGTTTTGCAAGTTGGGCATCTGAAAATGAAAAATTGCGAAGGGGAGGGATGACGTGCTCACATACAATTTTGATGAGAGAGAGAATTGTCCACTGTACGAGTTTCTGTATCGAAAAATGAAGGAAGATATTCTTCAGGGAAACTTAAAGGCCAACGAGAAGTTACCCTCCAAGAGAAGCCTGGCCAGACATCTGGAGATCAGTGTGATCACAGTGGAAAATGCCTATGCGCAGCTCTTGATGGAAGGGTATATTTATTCCAGGGAAAAGCGGGGGTACTATGTCAGTGATCTGGTGCTGCCCCATATGGAGGTCTCCGGCGAGGAGAAGCAGGAGGTGGAGCAGGAAAAGCAGGAAGTAGAGTACTTTTTGGATTTAAAGAATAACAGTGTCCCCGCGGAGAATTTTCCATTTACTGTCTGGTCGAGATTGATGCGGAAGGTCTTGGCAGACCGGCAGGTTCATTTGTTGGAGCGGGTGCCGGCCCAGGGGGCCTGGGAACTGCGCAAGGCCATCGCGGAACACCTGTACCGTTTCAGTGGGATGCAGGTGGATCCGGGTCAGATCCTCATAGGGGCGGGGACGGAGTATCTCTATGGACTGTTGATCCAATTGTTGGGGAGAGAGAAAGTCTATGGGGTAGAAAATCCCGGTTACCGGAAGATTTCTCAGATTTACCAGAGCCAGGAGGTGGCGTGTGAGTATATTTCGCTGGACGCTCAGGGATTGTCGGTGAGCGATTTGGAGCACAGTCGGGTCAATGTCCTGCATATCTCTCCGGGACACCATTTTCCCACGGGGATCGTCATGCCAATTAAACGGCGCCAAGAACTGTTGCAGTGGGCCAAACGGCGTGAGGACAGGTATATCATCGAGGATGATTATGACAGTGAGTTCCGGTTTCAGGGAAGACCGATACAGCCGCTACAGTCCATTGACGATCAGGGGAAGGTCATCTATATGAACACATTCTCGAAGACGATGGCTCCTTCTATTCGAATTAGCTATATTGTGTTGCCAGCCAAACTGATGGAGGAATATAGAGAAAAGTTGGCTTTTTACGCATGTACGGTTCCCAGCTTTGAGCAGTATACACTGGCGCGTTTTATCCGGGAGGGATATTTTGAACAGCATATTAACCGGATGCGCAACTATTACCGGACGCTTCGGGATAAAATGGTCTCTGCTATCGGCAACAGCAGATTGGGGGATCGCTTAGAGATCTTGGAGCAGAATGCCGGATTACATTTTTTGGTGCGGGTTCAGACGGAGAGGAACGAGAGAGAGATTCAACTGAACGCTCAGCAAGAGGGGATTCGTCTGGCCTGCCTGTCCCAATATTATGAGGGCGTGGACCGTGAATATGAACATTGTCTAGTCATCAATTACTCTGGGGTGGACAAGGAGAGAGTAGATGAGGGGATTCGCCGCTTGGAGAAGATCTTTCTGTGATTTTCACTGTCTCAAAAAATATTTTTTTTGTCAGGGCGGCGATTAAATATGATGGATAGATGTCTGTCATTTGGGTCAATACAAAAAGTATAGGACAGGTATGATCTATAAATTCCAGTGCATATATTTAGAGGAAAGATCAAAATAGGCAGGCTGAAATGAAAAAGAGTTATAGAGTCTTCCAGAGAGCGGCCTCAGTCTTACTTCTTCTGCTTGGTATTTTGTGTTATAATTCTCTTGGGATGGATGAAGATCATCAGTTGGCGGAGGCGGTGACGTTAGATCCGGCGCCTGTCGTCGCGCTAACTTTTGATGATGGGCCGGATCCACGGTATACGCCTCAGTTGTTGGATGGATTAAAGGCGAGAGGGATCCATGCAACCTTTTTTTTGATTGGAAATAAGTTGGAAGGGCAGGAGGCGTTGGTTGAGAGAATGTATCGAGAAGGGCATTTGATCGGCAATCATACTTACAGTCATGTGGAGTTGGCGAAGCTTCCAGACAGTGAGGCGCGCCAGGAGATCCAGAAGACCAGCAATGCCATCTATGAGATTACGGGAAAGTATCCCACTTATGTGAGGCCGCCTTTTGGAGAGTGGGCAGAACAGTTGGAATTTGAGGTGGAAATGTTTCCGGTTATGTGGGATATCGACCCGCTGGATTGGAAGAGAACGGATGTACGTGGGATTGTCAAAGATGTGGAGTCAAAGGTAGATGATGGTTCAGTGATCCTCCTCCATGATTGTTATGAGAGTTCCGTGCAGGCGGCTCTCCAGATCGCGGATGACCTGACGGAGCAGGGATACCAGTTTGTGACAGTAGATCAGATGATTTTAGAATG
Organism: Blautia sp.; assembly: GCA_047014865.1. GTDB lineage: Bacteria > Bacillota > Clostridia > Lachnospirales > Lachnospiraceae > Blautia_A. The sequence goes on from JBKXQO010000016.1 coordinate 47,525, forward strand.
AAAGGGACAGTGGGAGAATGGATTTATTTGAATATGCGAAAGGGAAAGCGCTGGAGCAGGAGGCGCCCTTGGCCTCCCGCCTACGCCCATCCACTTTGGATGAGGTGGTGGGACAGCAACACATTGTGGGGAAGGATAAATTGCTCTACCGTGCCATCAAGGCGGATAAACTAAGCTCGATTATTTTTTATGGACCGCCGGGCACGGGGAAGACTACGCTGGCAAAAGTGATCGCCAACACTACCAGCGCGAATTTCACCCAGATTAACGCCACGGTGGCAGGCAAGAAAGATATGGAGGCTGTGATCAGCCAGGCGAAAGACGACAGGGGGATGTTTGGGAAGAAGACGATTCTGTTCATCGATGAGATCCATCGGTTTAATAAGAGCCAACAGGACTACCTGTTGCCTTTTGTGGAGGATGGGACGATTATCTTGATTGGCGCCACGACGGAGAATCCGTATTTTGAGGTGAATGGGGCGTTGCTGTCCAGATCTATTATCTTTGAACTGAGGCAGTTGGAGAAAGAGGAGATTCAGACGTTGCTTGGCAGAGCTGTGTCAGATCCGGTGAAGGGGATGGGCAGCTATGGGGCGGTTTTGGATGAGGACGCTCTGGAATTTCTGGCAGATATGGCAGGAGGGGACGCCAGGGCCGCGTTAAATGCCGTGGAGCTGGGAATCTTGACCACACAGAGGTCAGAGGATGGGAAGATTCATATTACCCTGGGCGTGGCTCAGGAATGTATTCAAAAGAGGGTTGTGCGCTATGACAAAGGAGGGGATAATCACTATGATATCATCTCAGCCTTTATCAAGAGTATGAGAGGCTCAGATCCGGACGCGGCGGTTTACTATCTGGCCAAGATGCTCTATGCAGGGGAGGATGTGAAATTTATTGCAAGGCGGATTATGATCTGTGCCTCCGAGGATGTGGGGAATGCAGATCCCCATGCCATCATGGTGGCGGTGGCCGCAGCTCAGGCAGTGGAGCGGGTGGGAATGCCAGAGTCTCAGATTATTCTCTCCCAGGCGGCTTCCTATATTGCCTGCGCGCCTAAGAGCAACGCGGCCGTCAATGCCATCAGCGAGGCTATGGACAGTGTGAGGCGGGTGAAGACAACTGTGCCTCCGCATTTGCAGGACGCCCATTATGGAGGACATACAAGTCTGGGGCGCGGTGTGGGCTACCAATATGCCCACGACTATCCGAACCATTATGTGAGGCAACAATACCTGCCCACTGAGATTTTAGGAGCTCAGTTCTACCGGCCAGGAGACCTGGGGTATGAGAGATCCATCCAGGAATACCTGCATAAGATTAAGGGGGAGAACTAGTTCAACAAAGTTTCCATCAGGTATTCATAGATTTCCAAATGCTTTTGTTCCCACTGGCGGCAGATTGCTTCTGCCGCCTCTTTTGTCGGGACGGCTAAGGTGAGATCAAGCATGTCTGCGCCCCGCTCTTTCATGCGGCAACGGATGTGATAGTCCTGGTTGGTTGATTTGTAGTAGTCCGCCAATACAGTGGTACTCTCCTGGACTTCACAGCCTTTTTCTTTCAGGAATTCCTGGATCTCTGCCTGGATGGTCTCCGGGATTTCTTTACTAAAATAAGAAAGTGTGGTTTTCCCCGATTCTGTGAGATGGTAGTAGGAAGAGTTGCGCACTGTGGCCACCTCCACCAGTTTCGACTCCACCAATTCGGAAAATGTCTGTTGTAGATGGAAATAGTTGGTGTACTCTTTTTCTAACAGAAATTCTGAGATCTGAGAGTTGGTCAGGGAATCGTTCACTTCGTTCAACATGTAGAGAATGATCAATTTATAAAGTGTAAAAGGCTTTGCCATTGATATTACCTTCCTTTCCATGGAATGAATATTGAGAGCTAAGGCGAGGGGACAGACAGACGGCCTTGCCAGGTATCACGCATCTTCATTTGACGGTGGAGCTGATTGAGGACATCTCTCTTGTTCTTGGCCCACAGAGGGGCGATGAGAAGACCGCTGGGACCGTCCCCGGTCAGCCGGTGAATCACAGTGCGGGGATCTAAGTGTTCCAGACAGGTGATCAGGAGATCCAGATACTCCTCCTGGGTATAGACGGAGAACTTTTTGTCGAGATAGTCCAGTGCTAAATCGGTTCCTCTTAGGACGTGGAGGAGCTGTAATTTGATTCCCTGAATATCCTGGCGGTTCAGGTAATCTATGGTCTGTAGAATCATCTGAGGGGTCTCCCCGGGTAATCCCAAAATGGTGTGGACGATGACCTCGATTCCTCTGTGCCGTAGACTGGACACTGCACTTTGGAAACAGGATAGGGGATAACCACGGCGAATGTAACGGGCGGTCTTTTCATGGATGGTCTGAAGTCCAAGTTCTATCCAGACTGGTTTTTGGCGGTTGAGCTCTTCCAAAAGTTGCAAAACCTCCGGGCCGAGACAGTCGGGCCGGGTTCCGATGGACAGGGCCACAATGTCAGGGTGCCGGATAGCCTCTCTGAAAATGGCGGTCAGGTGTCCGATCTCCCCATAGGTGTTGGTGTAAGCTTGAAAATATGCGATATATTTTCGGATAGGGCGTTTTCCGGTGAGCAAAGCCTTCTGGCTCTCGATCTGTTCTGTGATGGTGAGGGTGGCGGGAGCGGCAAAGTCGCCGGAACCGCCGGCGCTGCAGAAGATACAGCCGCGCTCCCCCAGACTACCATCCCGGTTGGGACAGGTCATTCCACCGTTCAGTGTGACTTTGTAGACTTTTTCACCAAACCGCTCTCGGAGCATAAAGTCCAGAGAGTGGTAAGGTTTTTCTCCCCAGCGCATCAGTGAGGCCGGGAGGTGGCAGATTTTGCCGGAGCCGGTCTGGTCAACGTGGGAGCGCAGATATTCCGTATCTGATTCAATGCCTTTGAGACGGCTGGGATGGAGATCACGATGATCGTCAGAACCCCTTCTGCCAGCAGATAAGAGTAATTGTACACAATGGGATATACGGCAGTGAGGGATTTGGGGAAAGACTCAGGCATGTAGCTCATCCAGTAGAGATATCCGCCCAGTGCGTGGAATGCGCCCCTTGCCAGGACTGCCAGGATATAACCTTTGATTAGACCGTTTTTCTTTGCGTTCTTGAATATTCCGGACAATCCTAAGGCTGCAAATGCAAAGATATAGTCGCAGCAGACCTGGAAGAAGGAGAGTACATAGGGTTCTTGTAGGAATTGCAAAATTCCATAGACTAAGCCTGTGAGAATTCCCACACGCACCCCGTACCAGTAGCCGATCAGGACAATGAATAGCATACTGAATAAGGTGACGGATCCTCCGAAGGGGAGATTAAAAACACGGATGTAGGAAGTCACGTAGGCCAAGGCCAGGGCGATGGAACAGGTGACCAGTTGCTGGGTCGTCAGCTTGAAAGAAGCCCCTCTCTTTTTTAGGAGAATAAAGATAAAAGCTGCGAAGAGGATGATGGCCAGAATGGATACCACGTAGCCAGCCGTGGTCAGTCCTCCGTCAGCGGTGACTAGAAATTGAGACATATTGATACCTCCTCTGAGATCATTATTTGTCTTATACCATCTATACGCGAAGGTGTGTGTATTCCGGCTTAGGAGTTCCTTCTGTACATAAATGGTACCTCTACCATAATACCATATCTGAGTGGGATTTTCTATTGCGATAGGAAAGTTCCTGAGTCTTTTCTGGCAGAGATAGGGGACGCGCGTGGAGGAGGGAGTTGGGAGACGTCCTATATCAGGTTGTGGGACAGAAGCCCTTGTCAATGTGGGAGACAAGAAGTATAATTAGATGGGAAGTTGAGGATAGATCTCTTAGACAGCATGAAAAGATGGAGGAGACGAATGATGGTAAAGAGTGTATTGGATCTTCACACGCACACAGTGGCCAGCGGCCACGCATACAATTCACTGAGGGAGATGGCAAAATCGGCATCGGACAAGGGATTGGAGCTTCTTGGAATTACAGAACACGCCCCGAGCATGCCTGGGAGTTGCCAGGGGTTTTATTTTCAGAATCTGACAATTGTTCCACGGCAACTCTACGGGATCGAGCTTCTGCTGGGATCGGAAGTCAATATTATGGACACTCAGGGGACGTTGGATTTGAGTCAGCGGGATCTGAGAGAGCTTGATCTCACCATTGCCAGTATGCATACTCCCTGTATGAAATCTGGGAGCGTGCAGGAGAATACGTATGCGTACCAGAAGGTGCTGGAGAATCCTGAGATCAATATCATTGGACATCCAGACGATGGGCGGTTTCCGGTGGATTACAGAGCTCTGGTCAAAACTGCGGCGGACTATGGAAAAGTATTGGAGATAAACAACCATTCTCTGGACCCAGATTGCAGCCGCCAGAATGCCCGGGAGAACGACCTGGAGATGTTGGCGTTGTGTAAGGAGTACCGGGTCCCGGTGGTGATGAGCAGCGACGCTCATTTTGACACTCTGATTGGAGAATTTCCCAATATCTATCCGCTCATGGAAGAGTTGGATTTTCCCGAAGACTTGGTCTTAAATCGATCCGTGGAGTCTCTGAGACCCTATGTGAACCGTTTTAAATTATAAAAAATTAATGAAAATTTCGAAAACTTCTTGAATGTGCAATTTTAGTGTGATAAAATCAAGAATAGAATTTAACTTTATTTGGGAGGCTTCCCACTTTTTGGGCGAGAGTAAGGCTGACCTGTTTTGGCAGAAGTACAGGTTCCTGCCAAAATGCCATGAGAGTGGCAATAGAGTTGCGAGCAAGTGGTGAAGCGGATTGAGAATATCCGCTTTGATGATTTATGTTTTAAGAGATGTCATCGGCCTGTTATGGCAGAGTTTGGTGAGAACTTATCGAAGGAGAATGAGTAATGGGTAAGAAAATCAGGACAGAGGCAGTGGATAAATTATTCGATGGGATACTCAGTCTGAAGACGAAGGAAGAGTGTTATTTATTTTTTGAGGATGTGTGCACGATCAATGAGTTGCTCTCCCTATCCCAGCGCTTCGAAGTGGCAAAAATGCTGATGGACAAACGCACATATTTGGACATTTCCGAGAAGACAGGCGCATCCACGGCGACGATCAGCAGAGTGAACCGCTCCTTGAATTATGGAAACGACGGTTACGAGATGGTCTTTAAACGGCTGGAAGAGCAGGGGAAAGATACAGAATAATGTACAGAAAAAGCCTCAGAGATTGTGAACTTGTGGTTTCACAGTTTCTGAGGCATTTTTTGTTGTCACATCTCGAGCTTCATGTCTCCTTCCTTGATCCAGCCTTTTTTTCTCATGAGTTCGGAGAAGAGTAAAGTGACTGCGGCCGGTAAGAGAAATTGGAGAAGAAGAATCTTGATCAACACGACGGTGGGAGAATCGTAGGCGATCATGGTCTGCCAGGTCATAATCTGTCCCACGAAGCCGGCCGATCCCATGCCGGATCCGGTGGCGTTGCATTGCATATTGACCAGCATAGTCCCCACAGGGCCAAGGATGGCGCTGGATAAGATGGCAGGGAGCCAGATCACCGGTTTTCGGACGATATTTGGAACTTGGAGCATGGAAGTGCCAATTCCCTGAGCCAGAAGTCCTCCGATTTTATTTTCCCGGTAGCTGGCCACCGCGAAACCTACCATGTTACAACAACATCCGATGACGGCGGCGCCGGCTGCAAGGCCGGACAGGTTTAGGATCACGCCCAGAGCAGCGGAGCTGATGGGCAGAGTCAGAATCATACCCATCAGAACAGAGACAATGATGCCCATGAGAAACGGCTGTTGTTCCGTTCCCCAATTGATCAGGCTGCCGAGCCAAGTCATAAAGGCAGAGATTGGGGGGCCGGCGATCAGACCTACTGCAGAACCTGTCAGAATGGATACCAGCGGAGTCACCAGGATATCCACCTTGGTCTTCCCGGAGATTAGATGTCCAACTTCGATTCCTACCAGTGCTGCGATAAAGGCGCCCAGAGGTTCCCCTGGGCCGGAGAAAAGCATAGAGCCATCCTCCGTGAGTACCGTCCCCGCCAGCAGCTTGCTGGAGAAACCACCCACCATTCCGGCGGTGGCGGAGGAGAGTACAACCAGCGAACTTTCCTTGAAGCGATAGGCCACTCCTACCCCGATCCCGGCTCCGGTCATGGCGGCCGCCACCTTGCCCAAGGCGTAGAGAGTATCGCCCAGATTTCCACCGATCAAAGAGCCGATCTGTTGAACGATGGTTCCGATGATCAATGTGGCGAAGAGTCCATGGGCCATGCCGCTTAACCCGTCGATAAAAATGTGATTTAGCAGTTTTTTCATAAGAAAATATCCTTCCCTAAAATGAATAGACAAGTGTCTTGTCACTTGGCAAAGTTTATCACATTTTTATGCAAAGCGCAATGATAAAAGGGAAACTTTCAGTTTTCTTTTTAAAGTCAATCAGTCGGCGTAGCCGTTTGGATTTTTGCATTGCCAATTCCAGGAATCGGCGCACATGTCCTCGATATTGTATGCCGCCTCCCAGCCTAACTCAGCTTTGGCTCTCTGGGGATCACAGTAGCAAGTGGCAATGTCCCCGGCTCTTCTAGGCTTGATGACATATTTTAAGGGATGGCCGCAGGCCTTCTCGAATGCGTGAATGACTTGAAGGACGCTGTAACCATTTCCGGTTCCCAGATTGTAGATGTTGACTCCTGCTTTGTCCCTCAGTTTTTCGACGGCTTTCACATGTCCGATGGCCAGGTCCACCACGTGGATATAGTCGCGGACGCCGGTTCCGTCTGGGGTGTCGTAGTCGTTTCCAAAGACGCCGACACAATCCAGCTTGCCGATGGCCACTTGGGCCACATAGGGGAGGAGATTGTTGGGAATTCCCTTGGGGTCCTCACCGATAAGTCCGCTTTTGTGGGCGCCGATGGGGTTGAAATAGCGGAGCAGAATAACGTTCCACTCTGGGTCGGCGGTGTGTAGATCCGTGAGAATCTGCTCCAACATCCACTTGGTCCATCCGTAGGGGTTGGTGCAGGTCCCTTTGGGGCACTGTTCTGTGATGGGAATCTGTGCAGGATCACCGTAGACGGTGGCAGAAGAACTGAATATAATATTTTTGACACCATGTTTTCTCATGGCATAGCATAGATTGATGGTCCCTGAGATATTGTTCTCATAGTATTCCAGTGGTTTTTCCACAGACTCGCCTACGGCCTTCAGGCCAGCAAAATGAATCACGGCATCCACGTGTTCCTTGGCAAAGATGGCGTCCAGGGCCTCTCGGTTGCGTATGTCTGTCTCATAGAAAGTTGGTTTTTTTCCAGTGATCTGTGCTACCCGGTCTAAGGCCTTGGGACTTGCGTTGTACAGGTTATCCACCACCACCACGTCGTATCCTTTATTTAACAGTTCCACACAGGTATGGCTTCCGATATATCCGGCGCCTCCAGTTACTAATATTTTCATGATCTTTCCTCCTTGTCAAAATGATGTTCTGTCTCATATGGACAGAATATGGGTTAGAGAGTATTGATAAAACGCAGAAAATCTTCCCGCCCTTTGGGGGTACATTTGTAAACGCCTGCATCTTCTAGAACTTTGACGAAGACAAGGCCGATTTCAGTCTGAAGAATTTCTGTGATTGTATCCTCGGTGACAGTCTGATACTTGGGAAGAAAACCTTTCACCCAAGTGGCATGTTTGGCAATTTTATCATTTTGGGACGGATCCTGTCCCGATAGAATACAGGTCTTTAGAAGTTCCATCTCTTCTTTGAGGCGGGATGGGAGGATGGCAAGTCCCATGACTTCGATTAGGCCGATATTTTCTTTTTTAATGTGGTGACAATCTGGGTGGGGATGAAAGATTCCCAGTGGATACTCCTCGGTGGTGCGGTTGTTTCGCAGCGCCAGGTCCAGTTCGAAGTATTCTCCCCGTCGTCTGGCAATGGGAGTGATGGTGTTGTGTTTTTCTCCCTGGGTGGAGGCGAAGATACCGGCCTCCTCGTCTGTGTATATCTTCCATCGGTCTAAGATGTGGGAGGCAAGGTCGATGAGTCTGTGTGCGTCCCGATGGCTGATCCGGAGGACGGATAAGGGCCATTTGACAATGCAAGCGGTCACGTCCTCATATCCAGGAATTGCCACGGATATCTCCGAGGGGGCTTTCTCCATGGCGAAAGTGTAGCGTCCACCTTGAAAATGGTCGTGGCTCAGGATGGATCCTCCTACAATGGGAAGATCGGCGTTGGATCCCAGAAAGTAGTGGGGGAAAAGTTTCAGGAAATCAAAAAGCTTGACAAAGGTCGAGCGGTCTATCTCCATGGGAATGTGTTGGCCGTTGAATACAATACAGTGTTCTTGGTAATAGACGTAAGGGGAGTACTGGAATCCCCAGGAACTCTGGTTGATGGTCAGGGGGACAATCCGGTGATTCTCCCGGCCCGGATGATCCACCCGGCCCGCATAGCCTTCGTTTTCCATGCACAGTTGGCATTTGGGGTAACTGCTTTTCTTTGTCAATTTGGCGGCGGCTATGGCCTTGGGATCTTTTTCTGGTTTGGAGAGGTTGATGGTGAGGTCGATGGAACCATAGGGGCTGTCCACTTGCCATTTTAGATCCCGGGCGACACGGTAACGGCGGATATAGTTGCTATCCTGGCTTAACTTATAGAAGTAATCGGTGGCTTCTGTGGGGGACGTCTGGTATCTTCTCCAGAATTCTTGTTGTACTTGGGAGGGTCTGGGGACTAGGCAATTCATAATCCGTGTGTCAAATAGGTCGCGGTAGGTGGGGGTATCCTCAATCAACTGCCGTTGTACTGCCTCGCCCAACAGAAAGTCTAGGATTTCTTCCAGTGGTAAAGGAGAGAGACCGGTCGAGGGGTGATATTCGTCCTCACAGAAGAGATCCAGCAGAAGGTTGGTGGTGTAGATTCTCTCACATTCCGGTGTTAGACCAGTGTCGATTCCATACTGAACGAGTCGTTGAATCATTTCTTGTAACATGGGGAACTCCTTTCTATGCTGTGGGCAATAATCTGGCGCCGTCTCCGATCTCGACCACATAGAATTCTGCATCGTGTCCGGTCTTCTGAGTATAGGCAGTATGCAATCTTTCCTTGAATTCTTCCAGATACGAGGTCTTAACGATACTGACGGTACATCCTCCGAAACCTCCTCCGGTGATGCGGGAGCCGAGAACGCCAGGAATGGACCAGGCCGTTTCCACCAGAAGGTCAATTTCCGGACAGGACACTTCATAGTCGTCCCTCAGAGAGATGTGGGACTCGTTGATCAGTTGCCCAAATCTTTTTAAGTTGTCTTCCCTGAGGGCGGCGACGGCCTGGATGGTCCGCTGATTTTCATAGACGGCATGCCGGGCCCGCTTTTGCTGGATGGGATCTTGGATGGCGCTTTGGTACTGGAGGAACTGCTCTTCACTTAGTTCTCCTAACGTGCGAATATTCACCACCTTTTGTAAAGCCTCCAAGGCCAACTCAGAACTTCTGCGGCGATCGTTGTAGGCAGAGTCCACCAGGTTGTGTTTGACTTTGCTGTTGGTGATCACGATGTGGGCGTTGTCCATCTGAATAGGGGCATACTCGTAGGCAAGGGTGTTGGTATCTAGAAAGATCGCGTGGTTTTCTTTTCCCATGGCCACGGCAAATTGATCCATGATCCCGCAGTTCATGCCGTTAAATTGATTCTCGGAATACTGGCCAATCAAAGCCAGATCTTGCATGGACAGCGTGTCGATTTTAAAGAGATCTCTTAAAATCAGTCCAGTGAGGACCTCCAGGGAGGCGGAGGAGGAAAGACCGGAGCCATTGGGAATATTTCCATAGATGAGAAGATCAATCCCCTGGGGGAGGGGATAGCCTTTTTGTTGAAAGGCCCACATAACGCCCTTTGGATAGTTGGTCCAACCTGCCTTCTGGGAGGGGACTAGGTCATCCAGGGAGGACTCTATGATTCCGGACTTTTGGAAATTCACAGAGTAGAACCGGAGTTTACGGTCCGTCCTTTTTCTGGCAAGGCCGTAAGTTCCCAGAGTCAGCGCGCATGGAAACACATGGCCGCCGTTGTAATCAGTGTGCTCTCCAATCAGATTCACCCGTCCTGGGGAGAAATAGGCGCGTATTTCCCCGGAATCTCCGAACAGTGCGTTGAATTTTTCTTTGAGTTTTTCTTGCATAATATTTTCCCTCTCTTACTTGTGGTGATTCCTTTTTAGTCTCCTTTTAGTCTCGGAAAGTCTGGCCAGTTTCCTGATATCGCAGGAGTTCTCCGGATCCGCTGATTCTGTCTCAAGATTAGCAGTCGACGATAGATTCGTCAAGGTTAGGACGTGGAGATAGGAGTGTTTTGGACGAAGTGTATCACACCAGGTATGTAAAATCAATAGAAAAAGATAGGGGAATCTTAGAAAAAAGATAGATTGACAAGTTTGGCAGATATCCAGGAAAATGACGATAGAAAAATGGAGATTTCTATACATAGCAGAATGGAAATCTCCAAGGTCTGTCTTATTTTTTTGTCTTTTTCTTGGGGGGATCAGCGGGAAGCATTCCGTCCACGAGTTTTTCGATCAGCAGTTTTTTGCAATAGACATCGAAGCTGAGTAGACAGATAAAAGAAAATTGTTGTAAAAATTGTTGGTCTTCCTCCGGCGCGTCTGAGAAGGTCTGTCCTGCGATGTTATAACGTTTCAAGAGATCTTTTTTTAGGTGTTCTATCTGACTGTGCTCCATACTGAAAACTTCAGTGTAGACTTTTGTCAAGTCAAAGTCTCCCTCGGCACGGAAGTATTTTTCTGTGATGGGGGAGAGAAGCGTATGGATATCGTTGATAGAAAGGATATTCTTGAAATAATAGACAAAAATTAGGAGCAATAAGTGTTCTTTGGAATATTTTTTCTTGTCCGGGGAGGGCAAGAGCCCGTTTTTGGCGTAATTGTTGATCATGGTCTTCGTCAGAATCTTATCTTGCTCGCTGCGTTTGGTAGATTTTAGTTTTGTCTCCATGAAAGTGGTGACTTGGTCCATGTATAGATCGATATCGGGCAAATCTTCCGGTTTTATATAGTCAATTCGAGAAATGCTCTCCAGGATGCTGTTGATCATATTTTTTGTGTCAATTGTCATTTTATCACCTCGTATCCCTATTATATAGTTTTGAATACTACTTGTAAAGATACTTCCTACTTTTTTAAGGATTTTATCTGGTTGGCGTGAGAATGGGTTTATGCTATAATGTTATCATGTTTGTGTACGGAGTAATAGAGTGCGCTTGCGGTGGAAAGTGTGTGGCCACGGACAGAGGTGTTGGAGTGCCGCAATGGCATAGATAGGAGAGACGGATGAGTACATATGAAGAGTTGAATCCACAGCAGAGAGAGGCAGTTTATCACACGGAAGGGCCGTTACTGATTTTGGCAGGAGCCGGTTCAGGAAAGACCCGGGTGTTGACCCATAGAATTGCCTATTTGATTGAGGAGAGAGGAGTAGCCCCATGGAATATCATGGCGATTACTTTCACAAATAAAGCGGCGGGAGAGATGCGGGAGAGAGTGGACCAGATTGTGGGATTTGGAGCAGAGAGCATTTGGGTGACTACATTTCACTCCACCTGCGTGAGAATTCTGCGGCGTTATATTGACCGTCTGGGATACGAGAACCGATTTACGATCTACGACGCAGACGACCAGAAATCTGTGGTGAAGGAGATCTGCAAGAGATTGCAGATTGACACAAAAGTGTATAAAGAGCGTTCTCTGTTGGCTCAGATTTCCCATGCAAAGGATCAATTGGTGGGACCGGAGGAGTTTGAAGAACAAAACAGCGGCGATTTCAATAAGAGGAGAGTGGCGGAGGTCTACAAGGAGTATCAGGCTCAACTGCGCAGAAACAATGCCTTGGATTTTGACGATCTGATTATGAAGACGGTGGAGCTGTTCAAGAGCTGTCCGGATGTGTTGGAAAGCTATCAGGAGAAATTTCGCTATATCATGGTGGATGAATATCAGGATACCAACTTAGCCCAGTTTCAGTTTGTAAGTCTGCTGGCTTCCAAGTATCAGAACCTATGTGTGGTGGGAGACGACGACCAGTCCATCTATAAGTTTAGAGGCGCGAATATTGAAAATATTCTGGGGTTTGAGCGGGTGTTTGCCAATACCAAAGTGATCCGCCTAGAACAAAATTACCGTTCCACAAAGAATATTCTGGCTGCTGCCAATCAGGTGATTGAGAATAATACGGAGAGAAAGCGCAAGACTCTCTGGACGGAGAATGAGGAGGGCAGCAAAGTGCACTTGCGGCAGTTCTCCAGCGGCTTTGAGGAGGCTGAGTATGTGGTGGGGGACATTGCCAGGAAACGCCGTGAAGGCGCCTGCAATTACCGGGACTGTGCGGTATTGTACCGAACCAATGCCCAGTCCCGTCTGTTCGAGGAGAAGTTCCTGATGGCGAATATTCCCTATAGGCTGATTGGCGGGGTGAATTTCTATGCCCGCAAGGAGATCAAGGATCTGCTCAGTTATCTGAAGACGGTGGACAATGCCAGAGACGATCTGGCAGTCCAAAGGATCATCAATGTGCCCAAGCGGGGCATTGGGGCCACCACGTTGGGAAGGGTGCAAGAGTATGCCCAGGAGCAGGGGATCAGTTTTTATGATGCGTTAAAAGAAGCGGAGCGAATTCCGAAGCTATCCAGGGCGGCTGCCAAGATCCAACCTTTTGTGACCTTGATTCAGAGTATGCGCAGTGAGATGGAGACGTTCTCTGTCAGCGAATTGTTGGAAGATATTATTCAGCGAACGGGTTATGTACAGGACTTAGTGTTGGAAGATACGGAAGAATCCAGAGCCAGAATCGAGAATATCGATGAGTTGATCACAAAGATCGCGACCTATGAGGAGGAGAATGAACATCCTACGCTCAGTGGATTTCTGGAGGAGGTGGCCTTGGTGGCGGACATCGATTCTGTGGACCAGAGCCAGGACCACGTGCTTTTGATGACGCTCCACAGTGCCAAGGGCTTGGAGTTTCCACAGGTCTATCTGGCGGGGATGGAGGATGGGATTTTCCCCAGCTATATGACTGTGGTCTCCGATGATCCCGGCGATATGGAAGAGGAGAGGCGGCTGTGCTATGTGGGAATCACCAGGGCCATGAAGGACTTGACCATGACTTGTGCCCAGCAGCGTATGATACGGGGAGAAGTGCAGTACAATAAACTGTCCAGGTTCGTCCGTGAGATTCCCAGAGAACTTGTGGACATGGGGCATAAAATCGAGAAGAAGATCGTCAACATAGGAGAGGTTAAGCTGAATGCCTATGCCCAGATGAGGGAGACTTTCCGTGCCAAAGCATTCCAGCCCAGGCAATTTACCGTGAATAAGGCGCAGAAGCTCAGTTATGAGGTGGGAGATACGGTGAGACACACGAAATTCGGCGTGGGAATTGTGAAAAATATTGTGGAGGGCGGCAAAGACTATGAAGTCACAGTGGACTTTGACCAGGTGGGGATTAAAAAGATGTTTGCCAGCTTTGCGAAACTTAAGAAAATCTGACGGCAAGGTTAATCGGAAGAACTGGGAGATGGGCGTGGTGAGACTTTTTTTATTAGTTTGAAGAAAATCTGGTAAAAATCGTGAGATGGTGATATAATAAATAGAGCTAGAATTTGCCATCTGGAGGCAGTGTCGAGCGACGTTTGAGAAAATTCAGCAGAACACGGGTATGGGGGTCTCTGAGAGGTGGCAAGGCGGATAATATTAGGAAAGAAGGTGTTTGATGATGAACATGAATAAGCTGGAGGATTTGTTGGCATCACTAAATAAAAAAGAGGAAGAAAAACAGAAGAATGCTGTTCTCTGGGTGCTGGCTATTATCGGGGCTGTCGCAGCTGTGGCAGGGATTGCCTATGCGGTATACCGTTTCTTTGCACCGGATTACCTGGAAGATTTTGAAGAAGACTTTGATGATGACTTCGACGATTATTTCGAAGATGAGGAAGACGACAAAGAGGAGAAATAAGATACAGAGATATGGATGCCTGCAGTTGACGCTTGGGCTGTCCGAGAGGTATCGATGAGTACGATGAGGGGCGCTGCACAATTTAAGGAGATCGTTTGGATTGCATGGGATATTGTATTTCGAAGAGAGACTCCGAGAGTTGTACGGCGCTCTTTTTGTGTCCTGTAAATAGTTCCCGGAATTCTCTTAGAATGGGAAGAGGCGTCTTGCAGATTATGTGGTGGTACAGGAGGTTTTGACATTACGTAAGTCCTAAGATAAAAGGTATACTTGAAACGGGATACTTAGAGAGTGGATATTTTGTAACTATAAGATATCCCGGAGACACAGGAAAAAGGTTGTAGGTTATTCAACAGGGAAGATTTCGTTTTGATGTTGATAGAAAGATTTTCGTACAGGGAGGTTATTGTGAAGAAAGGTTGTATCTGTGAAGGTGTAATTGAGAAAGTAGAGTTCCCCAACAAGGGGATTGTGTCTGTGGAAGGTGAGAAGGTAACGGTGAAGAACGGGATACCAGGCCAGAAGGTCAGATTTGTGATCAATAAGAAGAGAGGGAAACGGTTGGAGGGGAGACTGTTAGAGGTCTTGGAGAAGTCGCCTGTGGAGAGGCGGGATCCGGTCTGTCCTATCTTCCCACAGTGCGGAGGCTGTATGTATCAGACGATGCCTTATGAGGAGCAGTTGAAAATGAAGGAGGCTCAAGTTCGCGGGATTCTGGACCTCGCTGTGGAAGGTGAGTACAAATTCGAGGGTATTCATGGGAGCCCTCAGGAGTTTCACTACAGAAATAAGATGGAATTCTCTTTCGGGGATCAGGAGAAGGATGGGCCTCTGACCTTAGGACTGCACAAAAAGGGCAGTACGTATGATGTTTTGACGGCGGATGACTGTCAATTGGTCCATGGGGACATGACAGAGATTCTCAAGTGTGTCTGGAGATATTTTCGGGAGAGAGAGATCTCTTATTATAAGAAGATGCAGCATGTGGGATATCTGCGACACCTACTGTTGCGCAGGGGAACGACTACAGGCGAGATTTTGGTCCATCTGGTCACCACCAGCCAGGAGGAGCATGATCTGGAGCCATTGAAAGAGGAACTTCTGAGCTTAACACTTGAGGGAAGAATCGTGGGGATTCTCCATATAATCAACGATTCTCTCTCAGATGTGGTGAAGAGCGACGAGACCAGGATCCTGTATGGGCAGGATTATTTCTATGAGGCACTCATGGGATTGAGGTTCAAGGTGAGCACATTCTCGTTCTTTCAGCCAAATACCCAGGCGGCTCAGATCCTGTACTCCATTGTGAGAGATTACATAGGGGAGACCAGGGACAAGGTGGTCTTCGATCTCTACAGCGGCACGGGAACAATCTCCCAGATCCTTGCGGAGGTATCCAGAGAGGTTGTGGGTGTGGAGATTGTGGAGGAGGCTGTGGACGCCGCCAGGGCAAATGCCCAGATGAATGGCCTTAGAAATTGCAAATTTATTGCGGGGGATGTGCTCAAAGTTCTGGATGATTTGGAGGAGAAGCCGGATGTGATCGTATTGGATCCCCCCCGGGATGGCATTCACCCCAAAGCGCTGCCAAAGATTTTGGACTATGGGGTGGACAGGATCGTGTATATATCCTGCAAGGTCACCAGCCTGGCCAGAGATCTGGAGATGTTCCAGCAGCGAGGATACCAAGTGGAAAGGTGCGCGGTTGTGGATCAGTTTTGTCAGACGGTGCATGTCGAGACGGTAGTTCTTCTGTCAAGGACAAGTAAATAAGAGCGCCGGAAACGGCTTAAAACAAGGGCTTCCGCGGAATCTGCCTTATACGGGCGGGTTCCCCGGAGTTATTTTTGTCCAACATATTGATTTTTCGTCCAAATTTAATTGTATTTGGACGAAACGAACGGACGTTGGACGAAAGGAATCTTTAAGAGAAACTTTGATTACATCAGACTTGCAGAGAAAGCCTGAGATACGGATATATTGAACCTGGTTGCGAAGATTCACGAGTGCAAAGGGAGACAGGATTTATTTACCCGGTAAAAGCCTGTGGAACTTGATCGGCTGGGTGAAATTGCAAAAATACAGAGTACGGAAAGTTCAAATAAAATTGAAGGTATTGTTACAACAAGCACTCGAATAAAGCAGCTTTTTGACAACAAAAACTTACTAAATTTTTGATTATCTTTTCATAAATTGGTAAATGCCGATATATCCCGTATTTTCGGGATGTATGGGCATTTTCTTTTTGGAAGATACCTCTATACATTACCAGCCATAATAAAATTTGAGAAAATCATGATTCTTATTGGGATTATGATTTTCTTTTTATCTTTATGAAATCTTCAAAATTGCCTGTTATCCTTTCTATGAAATTAAAAGAAAGGACTTAATTACTATGGATATGATTTTGAAAACGACTGACCTCCGCAAAAATTTCAAAGGACAGATGGCAGTCAACAATGTATCTCTGCACATCAAAAGGAACTCCGTCTACGGCCTGCTGGGGCCTAATGGAGCAGGCAAATCAACAACCCTCAAAATGATTACGGGAATTTTGAAGCCGACTTCCGGCACAATCTTATTCGATGGCCAGCCGTGGAAACGGGACGCTCTCAACCAGATTGGAGCGTTGATTGAAATGCCGCCGTTGTATGATAATCTGACAGCATACGAGAATCTGAAGATCAGAACAACGCTTCTCGGTTTGGGTGACACCCGAATTAAAGAGGTGTTGAAAATTGTTCGCCTGACCGATACGGGGAAGAAACGGGCTGGACAGTTCTCCCTCGGTATGAAACAGCGACTTGGTATTGCGTTTGCTCTGCTGAACAATCCGAAGCTGCTGATTTTGGATGAACCCACCAATGGTCTTGATCCTGTTGGTATTGAAGAACTCCGGGAGCTGATTCGCTCATTCCCGGCTAAGGGAATTACTGTGATTTTGTCCAGCCACATTCTGTCCGAGGTACAGCAGGCAGCAGACCATGTGGGAATTATTGCCGGTGGCGTTTTGGGCTATGAGGGTGAGCTACATCCCGGTGAGAATCTGGAACAGCTTTTTATGGATGTCGTCAAGCAGAACAGAAAGGCTGGTGAATAATATGAAGAATATCATTCAGGCAGAGCGGTTGAAAGTACAGCACACATTCAGTAAGACATTACCTGTGGTTGCTTCTGCCATAACTCTGCTTTTGGCGTTTGTGTTGACTGGCGGTATAGATAATGCGTTTCCTGCTGGAGCATGGAACTGGTGGTATTGCACTCTATTACCGGGCATGTTATCCGTGCTATGCTATCTGAATATGTCAAAGGAAAGAAAATGCAAATATTATAACTTAAAAGCCCTTCCGATTGATGAAAGAAAACTCCTGCTTGGGAAAATTGCCTATCTTTCATTGAGATTATTGGTATCTAATTTGATTATATTTATAGGCGCTTCAATCGGTGGGGTGATGTTCGGAACTACAATTTCTATTCGTGGAGGAGCGGTAGGTGCAGTATTATTGAGCGTTTCGTATCTATGGGAAATTCCTCTGTATCTGTTTCTGAGTGCTAAATTTGGGATGTTTGCAAGTGTTTTTTCCTGCATGGTCTTGTCTATTGGCGGTGTTGCGACTGTGGCGGATAGAAGTTCTTGGTGGCTTTGCCCCTCGTCTGTTCCTGTACGGCTTATGTGCCCTACACTTGGCTTACTCCCCAACGGCTTGCCTGTTCCGAGCAAAAGTGAATTGCTGAATACTAATGTCATTCTTCCGGGCATCCTTATTTCGGTGTTGTGGTTTGTTGGAATAACACTTTTCTTTACAACTTGGTTTAAAAGAAGGGAGGCAAAATGAATTATGCTTATGCGACACTTAAAGGCAGATTTTCTTAAAACCAAATGCCTTTCACTACGAATGGCTCATATTTTCATTCCGATTGGGGTTGCTGTGCTTTTTATTGCTTATTATACATATTCCCCTTGGAGTGAATATGTGAAGATAAATGTATTTTATCAAGTGCTGGGAATGGCGTTGCCTGTGCTGATTGGCGTATTTTGTTCCATCCTTTCTGAACAGGAACATACTGCCGGAGCATTTCAATCCCTGCTCATGGCGCAGAAGAAGTGCGTCCCTTTTTTATCCAAACTGATTGTATTATTGCTTTTTGAGTTAGGCGCATTATTATTGGCCTCTACACTCTTTGGCGTTGGATTTCAGTTTATTTTAAGAAATTACTTGGTTCCTTTTCAATTTTATTTTTTGATTTCATTTGTATTGCTGGGAAGTAGTATATTTCTTTACATTCTGCATTTGTTTTTGGCGTTCCATTTTAACAAGGGCGTTTCTATCGGATTGGGGATTTTGGAGAGTTTAGTATCTGCTCTTTTCCTTACGGATATGGGAAAATATGCTTGGAAATATGTTCCCGCTTCATGGCCTGCCAGAATGTCAACCACCTTTTTTTCCGCATACACAGGAGAAGTGACCGAAGAAGAAATTTTACATACCATGTTTCCTATCTGCACTATATTTACCCTTGTAGCTATCCTACTTTACATCATTTGGTCATCACGGTGGGAGGGTACAAAAACGCTTGACTAAGATTTACTATTTACGAATTATGCGTTATAATTCGCGAGAAAGGAGGAGTGATAAATATGGCTTCCATTTTAGCGATTGATGATGAACCCGCTATATTAGATATGATACAAAGTATTTTGAACAAAGATGGTCATTCTGTGACTGGATTAACAGAAGCAAATACTCTGGATTTCAAAAAAGTTAATTCTTTTGACCTTATACTGTTAGATATTATGATGCCAGAAGTCGATGGGTTTACGCTATGCAAAAAGCTCCGCAGTCTGGTGGATTGCCCGATTGTTTTCCTCACGGCAAAGTCCGGGGAAAATAGTTTGGTAACGGGGTTGTCACTTGGTGCCGACGATTATATTTGCAAGCCATTTGGCGTCATGGAGCTGCGGGCCAGAATATCAGCACATCTTCGCCGAGAGAAACGTGAGCATTTTGTACGCCTTTCTTTTGAAAATGCAAGTTTCAATATTTCTGCAAAACAGTTAATCGTTAAAGACAGTATTATCCCTCTTACAAAGGGAGAGTATGAAATATGTGAATTTCTTGCAAGGAACCAAGGACAGGTCTTTTCTAAAGAACAAATATTTGAAAAGGTATTTGGATTTGACAGTGACAGTAATGATAATACAATCGCCACTCATATCAAAAACATACGGACAAAATTACAACCTTTTCAATATACTCCTATAAAAACGGTCTGGGGGGTAGGCTACAAATGGGAAGAATAAAAGGGAAAAAAACAATTTCATTAAGCCTGTTCTATTTAAGGTTTTTTGCATACATTTTTATTGCCGTATTGGTGCTCGCTTTGTTTTTACTATTCTCATTCAATTTGCTGGTTTCTGAAGAACTTGTCTATCCGGCAAATGAACCACAGAAGCAAGCTGTGTCTGTACAAGAAATTATTCAAAAAGCAGATAGGATAACACCCGACCTCATTCCAGAACTATGCAAATATGTGGTATTCGACTTTGAAGGCAATGCGATTCAAGGAACAATAAATGGGCAAGCCGTTCAAAGGGCATGGACTGCTCTGCAAGACAATAAAGTAAATGTAGGGAGTGAATACTATACAGTTATCCAGCGTGATACAGAATATTGTGTGCTACAATATCAGATTTCCCCACAGTACAAATCATCTGTTTTGAGAAAATATCTTGCTCCGCCACAGACGCTCATATTTTTAAGTGCTATTTTTGGCACACTCATAATCATTATGAGTGTTGCAATTTGGTTTGGGCGAGCTTTGAGAAAAAGATTAACTCCCCTTGCTGTTGCGGTCAATAAAATTGAGCAACAAGAATTGGATTTTGGAATTTCAACGAGTGGAATCAAGGAAATCGACGCAATATTAAGTTCAATGGACAATATGCGTATCGCATTGAAAACTTCCTTGGAACAACAATGGCAGTTGGAACAAACGAAAACTCAGCAAATGTCAGCATTAGCCCATGATCTGAAAACTCCGTTGACGATTGTTCGTGGAAATGCCGAGTTGCTTTTGGAGTCTGAAATTTCTGAACAACAAAGAAAATATGCGAGTTATATTGAAAACAGTTCTCTCCAAATGCAGAACTATGTGCAAACCTTGATTGAGGTAACAAGGTCTTGGCAAGGGTATCAGTTTCGCAAGAAGGAAATAAACTGCGATTTGTTTTTCAAAGAAATCGAACAACATGTACAAGGGCTGTGTGCGGTAAGGAATGTGTCCCTATTGTGGGAGTGTCACTATGAACCCAAACAACTATCCATAGACCACGACCTTTTTATTCGTGCCATTGTTAATGTGGTATCAAACGCAATTGAGCATACTCCTTTCGGTGGAACTATTCATTTTTCTATATATGAAGAACGTAGTTCTCTTTTCTTTGTTATAGAGGACACAGGCAAGGGATTCACTAAAGAAGCATTAAAACATGGAACGGAACAGTTTTTTATGGACGATACCAGTCGGAATTCCAAGTCGCATTTCGGTATAGGTCTATTTGTTACAAATTCGGTTGTCCAAGAGCATGATGGTCAGCTTACTTTAGAAAACTCTGTTAAAACAGGTGGAGGAAAAGTTACAATTCAAATCCCCTGTTAAAAAATGGACGGTTTGTGGAGCCGTCCATTTTTTGTGCAAATTTTTATGAAATCTTCAAAAACATAGATTAACAGAACAACAAAAAAAAGTGCTGGCGTTCATTCTTTGTTTATCAATTTTCTATACTCTCTTGGTAAAAGACCAGTAACCCGTTGAAACTGCTTTGCAAAACTTTCGGGCCGGTCATAGCCTAGTGCCTGTGCTATCTCTGCGATACTCAGTGCAGTTCCCATTAGAAGGTGCTGGGCCTGTCCAATTCTTTTCTGCAAAATATAATCATAGAGTGTACAGCCGAAACACTCCTTGAAGGTGGCCTTTAGTTTAGTCTGTCCCATGAAAGAAATACGGCATAACCTCTCGATGGGAACGGAAAACGTATAATGGTTATCCAGATAATCCGCAACTGCGGAAAGGTTTTCCTGATCTTGTTCTGTTAAATGTAGTTTCTTTTTCTTTTCCTGATTGTTTTTGGCTCGATCCATAATCAGAGAAACTGCTTCTAATATTTTACCTTCATAGTACATCTTTGCCGTAAGGCCTGTTCCTCTATATCCTTCTATCTGCTTTAGCAGAGCAACCAGTTCAGGAAAATCTGTTCCTATTTGCACTTTACGGAACGCTTCACTGGGGGCGATGTATTCACCCGGGAATTTCTGTTGTAAATACTGTTGATAAAACTCTGGCATGATTGTGAAGCTAATACTTTTCAACGGAATATTCTTGTGATAAATTGCCTGATAAATCTTATCTGTATGACCGATTTGCGCTTGTAAACTGTTGGGTGAAAGCTGGCAATAGGGATGAAATTCTTCCCCAGATACAGAAGTGTAATAGGTAACAGACAAAAACTCCGGTTCCGGGCACTCCAACATAAAATCGTCGAAAAACAGAAAATCCCGAATAGTAATTTCAAACATATTTTCATAAAAATATACCCAAAAATGTCCCTGCCCTTTATCTGCTTGCAATGTGTAGCAGGTAAATTCGTTGTAGGGCTGTCTATGTTCATGATCTAAGAAAAACCCTCCATCAGAAAGCATGGAGTGATACATTTGCTTTATGGGCTTCATACTTATCACTTATAAATACGCCATTTGGACGAACTTATACGCCGATACGACACTCCTTTCCTAAATCCATTGTTAAAATAAAAGTCTTATCCTATACTTAACAGCAGTGGTTAGTTACACCTAATTATTTGGTATTGTAGCATATACATACTGTTTTTACAAGGGAGAGGAGGTGAAAATATGTGGATGAGTTTTAAGGCATCAATACCCGCCCCCCGCATTTTAATTATACAGATTGTCGTGGTGGCGGGGCTGGCTCTCGGTGAATAGATACCGTTCGTTTGGATGCAGAACACTTATCGTTCCGTGCAGGTGAAGGATGATTCTGGCCTTCTGGAAATTGCTGAGTGGTGCATGAATATCGTTTCCATTCCAGTGATGATTGTGCTGTGCGTTGGAACGGTTGTCCTCACCTGTCTGGGTGTACTATGGGGAAATAAAATTGTGAGAAGACGTCTTTCCAATGCGGAGTAGACGGTAAAAAGGAGTTGAGGATATGAGCAAAGAAAAAAAGCAAAAGACAGGCATCCCGCGTTTGCTGGAGATGGCTGGGCAACGAAAAACCCTGATGATTATTGGTGCTTCGCTTTCAACGATTGCGGCTTTATTTCAGTTAGCCCCCTATCTGGCAGTTTATAAGGTTATGACGGAGCTTCTGCGCAATGCCGCCGATCTTAGCCGGGTGGAAACTTCCTATATGACCTTTTGGGCCCTATTCGGAATTGTGGGATTGGTGAGCTGCTATGCCTTTATGTATATAGGAGGCATGATTGGACATATTGCGGCTTACCGTACCCTCTATGGAATTCGTGTAAAGCTGTCCGAACATATCAGCGGATTGCCTTTGGGGTGGTTTAGCCGCAACTCTATCGGTAAGGTGAAGCAGATTGCCGAGCAGGACGTGGAACAGATTGAACTTTTCATCGCCCATCAGTTCCCGGATATGATCAGCACCGTTGCCGTGATTGTATTTATGGTCATTGTGATGTTCCGACTGAATGTCTGGCTGGCGCTTGCCTGCATCATACCGATTATTGTCGGATTTGTTGTGCAATTCTCCTTTATGTTTGGTCCCAAGGCCAAAGAAGGTCTGAAGGAATACTACGATGCAATGGAAAACATCAATACATCATCTGTTCAGTATGTGCGGGGGATGCCTTCGATCAAGATTTTTGGTCAGACTGTGCGCTCTTTCCGAAAATTTTATGATGATATTATTGCCTACCGTGACATGACAACAAAATATGCAGACAACTATGAACCTTGCTATGTACTGTTCCGTGTGTTTGTACTTTCGCTCTCCGCATTTATTATTCCTGTGGGTATGCTGTTCCTTACAGGTAATCTGCAGAATATGGCATTTGCTATGACACTGCTGTTTGTCCTGATCTTTGCACCGGGAATTGCCACCCCTGTGTTTAAGTTTAACAACTTCGGTTCCAGCTTCAACAATATCAATGAAGGTGTACGGCGCATTGAAGAAGTGTTAAGCACAAATGGAGTAAAAGAATCCGAAATTAGTAGAAAGCCCATTGGATATACGATTGAGTTTCACGATGTATCTTTTTCCTATGAGGATGGGCCAAAGGTCTTAGATCATGTGAGTTTTACTGCCGATCAGGGAACAATAACGGCCCTTGTGGGGCCTTCCGGGTCTGGAAAATCGACCATTGCACAGCTTATTCCTCGCTTTTGGGATGTACAGGAAGGCAGCGTGACGATTGGCGGCGTAGACATCCGGGATATAAAAACGGAAGATTTGATGAACACCATGTCTTTCGTATTTCAAGACTGCTTTCTGTTTTCTGATACGCTCTATAACAACATTGCCATGGGAAAACCCGGCGCAACAAAAGAAGAAGTCCATGCGGCAGCCAGAGCAGCGCAATGCCATGAGTTTATTGAAAAGCTGCCCCAGGGCTACAATACTTTAATTGGAGAGGGCGGTGTCTATTTATCGGGGGGTGAGGAACAGCGCGTTTCCGTAGCAAGGGCAATCTTGAAAAATGCTCCGGTTCTGATTCTTGATGAAGCAACCGCCTACGCTGACCCTGAGAATGAATACCAAATGCAGTTGGCCTTACAAGAACTGATTAAAAATAAGACGGTGTTGATTATCGCCCACCGTTTGATGACGATTCGGAACGCCAATAAGATTATGGTCATCAATCATGGAACCGTCGAAGAAGCAGGAACCCATGAGCGGCTTTTGGCAAATGAGAGAACCTACTATAAGATGTGGGCAGCCTACACAGCTTCCTCTGATTGGAAACTGAAAAAAGGGGCTGATGAGGAGGTGGCACAGGTATGAAAAAGACAAATCCTATATATCAGGTAACAGCAGGAAATCCCAAGAAATTAAAAAGGCCAGTTATCTGTACGGTTGTTACCAATATAAACCTGTTTTCTTTTCTGTTTTTGGCACTGTTTGTTATTACGATATATTCATACTTTGCCGGAGATACCAGCTCGCTGGACAGAAAGACCTTATGGTTATCATGGGGCGGTATTTTGGCAACATCTATTGTGGTATATATTTTGGAGCGCAAAGCGACCCATGCTACATTTCATGATGGCTACGCAACCAGCGCGGACGGAAGAATCCGGCTTGCAGAGCATATCCGTAAATTGCCTTTGGGTTTTCTGATGAGTAAGGACTCTGGCGAATTAGGAAATACCATGATGAACGATTTCAACCAGATTGAAGAAGGAGTTACTCACATTCTTCCACAGCTTATCAGCGGTATCATTGTAGCGTTTTTGGCATTGCTTGGAATGGCCTCCGCGGATTGGCGCATGGCATTGGCTATGTTTTCCGGACTTCCCGTAACTTTCCTAATCCTTTGGGGGATTCGGGTGATTGACCGCAAGCGCGGTGCGGCGCATACGAGAGCAAGAATTGAACAGACAAACCGCTTACAAGAGTATTTGACCGGAATGAAGGTAATAAAGGCATATAATCTGCGCGGTGCGAATTTCAAAAAGCTGGAACGTGCTTTCCATAATTTTATGAAAGAAAGCATTAAACTGGAAGGGATATCCGGCCCGTTTTATCTGATAGCAGTTGCGTTTTTACAGATCGGGCTTTCCATGATTACGATGGTTGGAACCTATCTGCTTCTCGGAGGAACGCTGAAACTGCCTATGCTGATTATCTTCCTTTTAGTTGGCTCCCGTGTATTTGACCCATTGGTAAGTGCCATCACCCAACTTCCGGTATTTACCTATCAGGCTGCGGCGGGAAAACGTATTGTAGATTTACTGGAAGAACCCACTATGCAGGGTGATGGAGAAGCCCCGGAGGATCACGATGTTGTCTTTGAGAATGTCACTTTCGGCTATGGGGATGATATGGTGCTTCACAATGTCAATGCAAGTTTTCCGAAAGGAACCATGACAGCGATTGTGGGGCCTTCCGGCAGCGGAAAAAGCACAATGCTCCGGCTGATTGCCCGGTTTTATGACCCGCAGAGTGGCGTTGTCCGCTTTGGAGGCGTCGACGAAAAGACAGTTGAACCAGAAAAACTGATGTCTCAAATATCCGTGGTCTTTCAAGATGTGTATTTGTTCCAGGATACCATTGGAAATAATATCCGATATGGTAGGGAAAACGCCACTCAGGGGGAGATCGAGGCAGCCGCGAGGTTGGCGCACTGTCATGAATTTATTATGGCTTTGCCAGATGGTTACGACACTATGGTTGGCGAGGGTGGTTCTACTTTATCAGGCGGAGAGAAGCAGCGAATTTCTATCGCACGCGCAATCTTGAAAGACGCCCCTGTACTGCTGTTGGATGAGGCAACTTCTTCCCTTGACCCGGAGAATGAAGTAGAGGTTCAGCAGGCTATCGAGGAACTCGTTAAAGACCGTACTGTGGTAATGATTGCTCACGAATTAAAGACTATCGCCGGTGCTGATCGGATTATTGTGCTGGATCAGGGCGAGGTGAAAGAAGTGGGTACACATAAGGAATTGATGGATAATTATGGCCTGTACCGACATCTGTGGGATATTCAGCAGACTACCGCAGGGTGGCAAATCAATTGAACGCAACTCTTGACAGGCAGTTACAATCGGTTACATGAGTTCGTCTTTGGCTATTTGGTTGATGTATCCAGCGATATGTCAGAGTATAGTTTGTTTTTGGACAGCAATCCATAAATAAAGCAAACGAATCTATGTGAAATCAGCGCGAGTGTTTTTTTGCGTTGATGTTTGGGAACTTCGTTGTATTTCTCCGATCGTATGCTCCGTACTCAACCTTATGGCTCTTCATATTGGCAGCTTTGTCAAGGCAATAGCGAAGATAGTTGTCGCCAGCTTTGCTTATAGGAATTTCTGTTTTAGCAGAATTTATCTTAAAGCGTGTCGGAAAGGCTGGCTATGGGGTATGGATGAACGGTGTGCTAAAAAATCAAGAAAAATGGAAAAAGGTATTGACCGGTAGCTGCAATCGGTTGATACAATTACATAAAATAGGAAGGAGGACCTGGAAAATGGGAAGAAAAAGACTGGATATGCTCATGGTGATTCTGATGATTCTCGTCATGTCGTATCAGGCTGTGGGAAATCTGTTCCATGAAGCGGCGGGCGCTGTTCTGCTTGTTTTGTTTATCATCCATAATATTTGGAACCGGAAATGGTATCTGAATATAGCCAGAGGAAAGTATTCGGCGTTTCGGAGGATGATGCTTGTAGTGGATCTTTTCACTCTGCTTTGTATGCTGGCAGCAATGGGAACGGGAATTTATTTATCCCAGAGTCTGTTTGCTCCGCTGTTTGGTATGCGTGAGGCTTATTTAATCCGCCCGTATCATGTGGCGGCAGGGGCATGGGGAACGGTTCTGGTATCCATTCATGGAGGAATGCACATCCGGATTCCGAAAGAAAGAAAAATCCCATGTCTGATCGGGGGAATTTTGCTGGCGGCTGCGGGAATCTGGTCGTTTCTTGCGCTGGATATGCCAAACCGCCTGTTATTTCGGGATATGGGAGCTTATTGGAAATACCCAGGGATTCTGTTATTCCTTGCAAATGCGGCAGTCATGGCATTCTTTGCGGCAGCAAGTGCAATAGTAACGGCCAAGATAAAGCAGAGAAAGAAATAATACCAGAGACTACTCTGAACAGTAACGGAAAGGACTCTGTTTATCATAGATAGATTCATAAAGTAAAACAAAAATCCAGAAAGGGGATTATCATACGATGAAGAAACTAACAGCAATGGTTTTATGTGCGGTGACGGCATTTTCACTGGCTGCTTGTGGCAGTCAGAATCAGGAAACGGAGAAACAGCCGGAGACTCAGGCCCAGACAGATACACAGGCGGACACACAAACAGAAAGTTCGGGAGACCAGGGCAGTGAAACGGGAGATTCACAGATAGCAGGTGGGGAAAACACCGGAAGCAGCAATATTTTAATTGCGTATTTCAGTGTACCGGAGACAGACGGAACGGACACAGAGGCCGGTGCAAGCCGGGTGGCAGTGGATGGGGAGGTACTTGGAAACAATGAGTATATTGCACAGCTCATCCAGCAGGAAACCGGCGGGGATCTGTTTGCTATTGAAACCGTTCAGGATTATCCGGGAACCCATGAGGAACTTTTAGAGTTTGCTTATGAAGAATTGCAGGAGGATGCAAGGCCGGAGCTTGCCACGCAGATTGAAAATTTGGATCAATATGATACGATTTTCCTGGGTTATCCCAACTGGAATGCAGAATTACCAATGCCTCTTTATACATTCTTAGAAGAGAATGATTTCAGCGGAAAGACGATGATTCCGTTTACCACACATGGAGGCAGCGGATTTGCGGGAACTATTCGGACGATCGAATCTTTACAGGCGGGAGCGGATGTATATGGGGATGGATTATCCATTTCCAGAAACAGTGTTGCAGATGCAAAAAATGATGTGGTGGACTGGGTTTCCGGTTTGAATCTCTAAAAAAAGAATCCTGCCACAGCAGGATTCTCCGCCTGCGGCGCGTTGCATTAGCAACATGATTCCACCTCGCCGCAGTGCGATCCACAGCGGAGCGTTTTTTTGCTCTGTAGGAATTGGTGTTTTTCTGCTTTATCACAACATAGTATTTCCTATAGAGTAAAAAGAAAACTCTGTGTGAAGGGAAATCCCTTTGACACAGAGTTTTTTCTTTACCTATTTACAGATAGTTACGGCGGATATTCGCAATCCCCTGTGCTGATTATGTTTAAGACTCATCTGTTAAGATTAAATTACTGACATAGGGGCGCTTCCCGGAAAGCACTTCATCATAAAAGTTTTGCTTCCAGTCAATATAAGCAACGCTGTCCTCAAGTTCTTTAATGGAAGCTAAAAGTGCTTCCTGTTTTTTTGCCAGCATCTCCTTTCGGGGAAGGATAGAAGACTCCCCCTGTAAGCATAAATCCAGATATTCTTTCATTTCCTGAATACTCAGCCCGCATTTTTTCAGACAGGTGAGGTCTTTAATCCATTTGACGTCTTTTTCATCGAAAATTCGCCGGTTATTCTTATCCCGTTTCACATTGGGAACCAATCCCTCGTTACAGTAAAATTTTAAAGTCTGATAGGTCATATTCAGTTCCCGGCAGACTTGCATCATAGTGTATATCATATCATTGTCTCCTAATTTGGTGGTGCTGTGAACAGCAGCCATCCTATTCACAAAAAAATCATATTTTTTTAAAAAAAGGTATTGACCGATTGTTACAATCGGAAAATATAATCGGAAGTGTAAAGCGATTGAAACAATCGGATTATATCACGAAACACAGAAAATAACAAGGAGGTTATTTACAATGAATGAATTTACATTTTCTTATCCAACAAAAGTGTACTTTGGGAAAGGCGCTGCAGCAAAAGCTCTTGCGGCTGAACTTCCTGAAAATGTCAGAACGGTGATGCTTGCCTATGGCGGTGGTTCCATTAAGGCGGTAGGAATTTATGAGGAAATGGTAATGCTTTTAAAAAATGCCGGTAAAAAGATTGTAGAGTTTTCCGGTATTATGTCTAATCCCACCTATGAGAAAGTGCAGGAAGGGGCAAGGCTTGCAAAGGAAATGGAGGTGGACTTTATACTTGCGGTAGGTGGTGGGAGTGTCATTGACTGCTGCAAAGTCATTTCCGTTCAGGCAAAGACGGAGGAAGATGTTTGGGATATGGAGTATGTCTCCGGTAAGTTTCCTACAGATGGAATCCCTGTTGGCGCAGTGGTTACAGCGTCAGGAACGGGAGCGGAGATGAATGGCGGGGCGGTGATTACCCATGAGGAAAAGAAATGGAAAGGCGGAATTTTTGGAACAACGCCATCCTTTGCGGTTCTCAATCCGGCATACACCATGTCTGTTCCGGCCATGCAGGTATTATCTGGTGCATTTGATACCCTAAGCCATGCCATGGAGACGTATTTCGGCAATTCTGACAGGGATAACGTATCCGATGATGTGGCGTTGGCTGTTATGCGAAATACCGTTGTAAATATGAGACGTGTTCATCAGGATATGGAAGATGTGCAGGCGAGAGGCAACCTGATGTGGGATTCTGCAATGGCAGAGAACGGAATCTTGAAAATAGGGCGTTTCACGGATTTTCAGGCACACCAGATTGAGCATCAGTTAGGTGCTTACACAGACTGTAATCACGGGCAGGGGCTTGCAGTGATTCAGCCGGTTTACT
This sequence comes from Blautia sp., assembly GCA_047014865.1. Lineage (GTDB taxonomy): Bacteria > Bacillota > Clostridia > Lachnospirales > Lachnospiraceae > Blautia_A. The sequence continues at coordinate 76,946 of JBKXQO010000016.1, forward strand.
ATCGGCACATTTTGGAGGATGCAAGAGAGAAATTCACCCGGTTTGCCAAAGCCGTATTTGATGTAAGTACCCCGGAGGCCGGCTTGGATGCGTTGGAAGCGCTGATTCAGGAGTGCGGTCTGCCTACAAAACTCCGGCAATTAAAATGCACAGTGGAAATTACACCGGACATTCTGCGGAAAGTGGCAGATACAAGCAATATTATCAAATGCAATCCCCGCGAACTGAGCCGGGATGAAATTTATGAGATTCTCATGGAATGTCTGTAAACGGAGGAACTGGTATGAAGCAGAAAAAAGGAGTCATTGCAATGGGAATCGTTGGGGCGATCTGTGTCATCGCATTCATAGGCTACAATCTTTACCGCTACCCGGCAATGTTTAAAAATCTTTCGGATCACTCCTTGGGGGAATCAGAGGTGGAGACACTTCGGACAGAGCTTGCGGCAGTGGAAGATAAAAAGGTACTGGTTGCCTATTTTTCCTATTCGGGGACAACAGAACAGGTGGCAAATACACTTAGCGAACGGATTGGAGGCGACTTATTTGAGATAACGCCGCAAAACAAATACTCGAATGTGTATATGCAGTCAAACAGTGAAATCAGAAAAGGGGAGCACCCGCCTCTTGAAGGTACGGTAGAGAACATGGAAGATTATGACATTGTGTTTGTGGGCTATTCGGTGTGGTGGCACGCAACTCCGGCGCCGGTCAATTCTTTTCTGGAAAGTTATGATTTGTCCGGAAAACTGGTGATTCCATTCTGCACCAGCGGTGGAAGTGATATTGATGAGACGCTGCCAACATTTCTTGACTCGTGCGAGGGATTGGCAGTCTATGGCGCCAGCAGAATCAGTGGAACAGATCAGATTGACTCATGGCTGGAAACGATGGAACTTAATTGGTAGGAAGAGAGGCATTTGAGTATGAATAAGAAGGTTTTGATCATTTCAGGAAGCCCAAGACGACATGGTAATTCAGAATTGCTTTGCGAGCAGTTTCAAAGAGGAGCAGAAGAGTCCGGAAATCAGGTAAAAACGCTGAGGCTTTCGGAACTTCATATTGAGTATTGCTCGGCATGTTATGTTTGTAAAAAGACAGGGCATTGTGTCAAACAGGATGATATGGAGCAGGTGCTTTCTTCCATGAGAGCTGCGGAGGTGATTGTATTGGCAACTCCGGTATATTTTTACAGTATGTGTGCACAGATGAAGACCATGATTGACCGCACGCTGGGCGGGGCGCAAAAGCCCGGTCTGGAAAAGAAAGAGTTTTACCTGATTGCCACAGCAGCCGATGAGAAGAAGGTGATGGAGCGGACCATAGAGGGACTGCGCGGGTATCTGGAATGTCTTCCGGGTGCAAAAGAACGGGGTGTAATTTATGGAGCCGGGGCATGGCAGTTCGGGGACATCAAGGGAAATCCTGCGATGGAAGAGGCATATAGGATGGGAAAAAGTATCTGTTAAGGCACAGAATATGACAGATAATTTTGAATAGGTGCAGATTTTACCAGCAGAATATCTGGTTTTACCTTTTTGCACAAATATAGAAATTTTTCGGATATAGTGAAGCCAGTAAGAGATACAGTGGAAAGGGGCAATGGATAAAATGAAAACATGGCTGATTACAGGGTGTTCCTCCGGGTTGGGGAAAAACATGGCGGAGGTACTTTTGGAGAATGGAGAACAGGTCGCAGTAACCGCGTGGCGTATGGAAACCATCCAGGAATTTAAAGAAAGATTTCCGGACAGAGTATTTCCAATCTATCAGGAGATGGTGGATTATATTCGACGGATGCTGCAGAAAGAATATACAGTGAGTGATTGGCAAGTGAGGAGATAGACATATGAACATATGGCACGAAATGCCGCAAGAACGTATTGCTGCCATGAGATTTCCAGTGTACATTACTATTACAAAGGGGAGTAATAAAACTTATACATTTGATACAGATACCGGCTGTCTGCAGTTAATACAAATGCTGTACTCTGCCGCCTGCTATCCGGTAAATGTCGGAATCATTCCGGGAACTATGGATAAAAATGAAAAACCCGTGGAAGTTCTGGTTATTTGTCAGGAGCCTCTGGAATTACAGACATTGGTGGAATGTTCCCCGGCAGGAGTCATTAAGGTTGGAGAACACGAGGGTGTCAGAGAGAAAATCGTGGCACTTCCCATTCTGGAAAATACAAATAACCTGGGGTTTGTAGAGGGAAAGAAAGTATTAGAGTCGGTTTATGAAGACGTACGGTACTTTTTTAATATCTATAACGGTCCGGAGGAAAATGCAGTATGGACAAATGGAGGGCTTCACGAATTAAAAGCGGTGGAATTGATTGAGGAAGCCATACAAAGGTATCAAAAAATATTTAGATAAATGGGTACGCTAAGAAAGGCGGTGTAAACGTGTATCATCATAAAAAAAGAAAGCGATTAGCCGCCATAATCCTATTTGTGATTTCTCTGGCGGGATGTGCGGCTGTAGAGGAAACAAGGCCAGAGACAAGACAGCAGGAAGAATTGCCGGCGGATATGGAGTTTTTCGCCATGAACACGTATATGACCTTTCAGGCATACGGGGAACAGGCAGATTCTGCGCTGGAAGCGGCTAAAAAAAGGGTGCTGGAACTGGAACAGAGATGGTCTGTGACGGAGGAAGACAGCGAAATTTATCAGATCAACCATAGTAACGGCAATGCGGTCATTCTTTCGGAAGATACGAGAGCAGTCATGGAGTTTGTTCTTCAGATGGCGGAAAAAACAAGTGGGAATTTAGAACCGACCATTTATCCAGTGCTGACCGCGTGGGGATTTACCGCTGAGGAGAACCGTATCCCGGGAGAGGAAGAAATTCAAACGCTGTTAAAGAGTGTTGGATATCAGAAAATCCAGTTAAACGGAAATCAGATTCAGATACCGTCAGGGATGAAACTGGATTTGGGGGCCGTAGGGAAAGGCTACGCCGGAGATGAGGCGGCAGAGACGTTAAAAGAGAACGGGATTACTTCCGCCCTCTTAAATCTTGGCGGAAATGTCCAGGCAGTGGGGAGCAAGCCGGACGGAAGTGACTGGAGAATTGGAATCAGGAATCCCTTTGGGGAAGGAAACTTGGGGATTTTAGAAATATCAGACCGGGCGGTTGTCACTTCGGGAAATTATGAGCATTATTTTGTGGGCGAAGATGGAGAAACCTATGGGCATATTCTGAACCCTTTTACCGGAAAACCCGTAGAAAATGAATTGATGTCCATGACAATCGTAACCAAACAGGGCCAAGAGGGTGATGCACTGTCAACCGCATTGTTTGTTATGGGGTTGGACGGGGCGAAGGAGTACTGGAGAGAACATCCGGGTTTTGAAATGCTGGCTGTGACGAAAGATGGGGAGATTTATTTGACAGCAGGGATTCAAAATCAGTTTGTGCCGGATTTGTCGTATGAGGACAGGGAAGTATATGTGATAGAGCCGTGAGAAAGGGGAAGATGCTTCCCATGGAATTCTGGCAGGCGCTGTGACTGCGTGTATCCGGATGTTACAAAAGCCCCATGGCAGTCAGGTGTCCGTTGTCTAGGACAGAGAAGTGATTATGACACCGGATTTAGGTAAATTAGAGAATCAGGTCATAGAGGCGGAGTATAACGGACATAGAACAAAGTTCAAGTTTAAAATGAAAAAATCTGTATGCCGGAGATGGAAGCAGGGAACTTCCTTGATGAGGTGAAAGATTCAAAAAATAAAAAACGAAAGGATAACAGAACCATGAAGAAAATGAGAAAATTATTCGCAGTTGTGTGTATGTTGACTATGGTGTCTTCCATGACAGCATGTGGAAGTGTAGATGACGAAAGAGAAAATACACCGTCTTCAAATACCGAGAGCTTGGACAATTCAGAAGAGAACAGTACGTCCTCCGAAGAGAGTGACACCCCTTCTAATGGAGAAATGGAAGCAACAACACAGGGTAACGGTGAGACATTGGTTGTTTATTTTTCTTATTCAGGAAATACAGAAGAAGTTGCGAACCAGATCGCAGATTATACTGGCGCAAGTCTTGCGCAGATTGAAAGGGCAGAGCCGTATACGAATGTAAATGAAGAAGGGGAGGAGGAACTCAATAATGAAGCCAGACCGGAAATTACGGTAGATGTGGACGACATCGAGAATTACAAGACAGTTTTTATTGGTTATCCTATCTGGTGGGACGAGGCTCCCATGGTTATTGATACATTTTTAGAATCTTATGATTTCGCGGGAAAAACAATTGTACCGTTCTGTACCAGCGCCAGCGATTCAATTGATAATAGTCTCCATATATTTGGTGAACTTGCCCCGGACGCGAAGATAGCGGATGGACTGACTGCAAATAACAGTGCGGATATTGAGCCTTGGTTGGACTCATTGGGATATGGCGAATAGGCGTTTCATATAGACAGATTAGGGCAGGAGGATGCAGCGGACGTAAAAAGTTCGCTGCATCTTCTGAATGATGGGAATGTCTTCTTGTAAAATAGAAACGACGATTAATGTAACCGAATCAGGGAGGTTTCCCGATTCTTAAGCGGGGGTAAGATTTGCCTGTTTTGGCCGGAGCAGAGACTCCGGACAAAATGCAACGGGGGTGGCAATAAGGTTATGAGCAAGTAGCGAAGCGGATTGCGAACATTCACAGTACCGGGAAGACGCGCTGTGGGAGGCGTATCTCTGTGAAAGAAAAGTTTTTCAGGTGGAGTGCAAATAGCGTGTAGGAGTGGGGTGCAGGTCATCGCTTGCGTACACTGACGTGCAAAGCGCTCTTTGTTTAAGTATGCGGACCTATGATTTGGAGCTGAGTTGGAAAGAGACAGTAAGGTGCAAGAACTGTCTCGGCTGGCTGCTGGGAGTCTGGATATGAATGGGAGATACTTTTCTGAGCATTTGAAAAATTTGCGGCGTTTTAATATTTCTAAAACAAAAGAACAACGAAAGAGAAACAAACTTGCTATAAGATGTGGACATACCGATACAAAAGAAGCAGAGAGGAGAATATGGTGAAAAAATAGTCGTTATGGCTGTGGTTGTATTAGCGGCGGAACTTGCGTTAAAGACAGTGCAGTCAAGTTAGAGGGCAACGGGAAGAAAAAACAGAGAACCGGAAAGGAGAGGGTATATGTTGGGAAAAGTAATCGCAGCGGCCGCAGTTATTGCGGCGGCAGGACTTATAGTAAAAATCGTGCGGTTAAGTTGAGGATAGCAGGGAGAAAGAACAGAGAACCGGAGAGGAGAGAGGGTATATGCTGGGAAAAGTAATCGCAGCGGCCGCAGTTATTGCGGCGGCAGGACTTATAGTAAA
>JBKXQO010000016.1:82376-82978 GCA_047014865.1 Blautia sp.
AGTTGAGGATAGCAGGGAGAAAGAACAGAGAACCGGAGAGGAGAGAGGGTATATGTTGGGAAAAGTAATCGCAGCGGCCGCAGTTATTGTGGCTGCGGGGCTTGCGTTAAAGACAGTGCGGTCAAGTAGAGGGTAACGGGAAGAAAGAGATTGAGAAACGGAGGAAGAGAGAATATGCTGGCGAAAGTAATTATTGTAGCTATAGTCGTGGTGGCTGTGGGCATAGTGGCCAAACTAGTAAAAAAAGACAGGTAGGAAGGAGGAAGATTTCATGGCAAAATCAAAATTAGTAAAAGTGAATGAAAAAATCGCGAAGGAAGTTGTGGGAGGCTACAAGAAGATCGAAGATGGTGTTGTGGGTGGTTATAAAAAGATTGAAGAAGGGGCCGTAGGTGGATTTAACAAGATAGCGGATATGTTCGTGGATCATTTCCTGACAAAAGAAGGAGAAACTGTCGAGAAGGCGAGAAGAAGACTTTCCGAGGAAAATACTGCTAGAGGAAATGGTGGGAAAAGTGGAAATTCAGATTGACAGGAGAATAACAAATCGCCATTCAGAAAGTAATTTGAGGGATTGACAAGATTGACAATCTATGTTAATC
>JBKXQO010000017.1:0-77555 GCA_047014865.1 Blautia sp.
TGTAATACAAAACCCCGGTTCGATGTGAGCCGGGGACAATCAGCATTGATTTATTTTTTATGTTTTGCTATAGTAATTTCATGCGGGGAGCGGTGGCAAGCCCGCCCTCCCTAATTGCTTTCATAAAACCTCTTTTCCGTTTTCCCTGAGTTCGTTCCCCTCGAGATCTATTTCATCATTCCAGCTTATTCCGTATCCTCCCAGATCAATTTTCACTTGTTTATACAGCCCAGGAATATCCCTCAAACTCTGAAATATTGGCCACTTCTCGAACAATGGTTTTACGTCATATTCTCTTTTGACGCCATCCGTAAATAACACAGATAAAATAAAATTATCTTTTGGGATTACGTTTTTTACCCTATAAAACATCGCTTCACCTCCAATATAGTCCCGCTGGATTACTCCAGCGGTGGCAGCTCTACGAAAGTTTGAGTGTTCCAAATTGTTAAAAGTTCATCTTTATTCTTTTCTGTCCACTCTTGCACCATTTTCAACGCCCTTTTCGGTAAATCACCTTCCAGCATTTTTCCGGTCTGTATATCAATAGCACCGATATACTCGCCGTAAATCGCATGTATATGCGGCGGGTTGTGTTCTGTTTGTCGGAAATACATTTTAATTACTACGCCGTAAAATCTTGATATAACTGGCATCTTACTTTCTCCTTTCCGTTAAGATCTTGCTTCCTTTAACTGTCTTTATTATATCATATAGTGCGCTATATGTCAACAGTGCTTTGCTGTTGAACCATTATTTTTTCAACTTTTTCTTGGATCGCATCCATATAGAATTTTCTCATACTTGGATAGCCTGCTACTTTTGCCGCCTGTTCATACATATCATATTCATCAGGCTGAACGCGGAAACGAATTTCCTTCAATTTTTCAAGATATTTCATCGTATATTCTTTTTGTTTTTTGCTGTATGCCATTTTATCACCTCCATATAAAAAGTATATCATATAATAATTTAGTGCGCTATAGGTATATTGTACAGCATTAGCGCACTAATTTTAACTATTTTGCCCAAGAAAAGATCAGGAGAAAGTGCTCTAATACTGTATCATCTCCGTGTTGCACAGTTATTGGCAGTAAGAGGGGATAACAAAGACATTAGAGGTGTATGAATTTATGAAAATCAACAGTAAAATCCCCTTGCCCTCCAGAAAATGCAGCGGCTGTGGAACCGAAATCAATGCTTTGGTCAATTTCCAGGTCCTTTTGGGGGTCAATTCCATTTTGTCTGAGAATATACTCGAATACCATCTCGGGCATACCGCCTTTTCGTCCGCCAAGTACTTTGGAACCCTTTAAATCTTGCCAAGTGAATCCGGGCATTTCTTCGCGGGCAACTAGGAAGTTGCCGGCTCTCTGTGTGAGCTGAGCAAAATTGACTACTGGATCAGTAGCGCCTTCCTGGTAAGCGTAGACAGAGGCTTCTGCGCCCATAAAACCGATATCTGCTTCACCAGAAAGCACCGCGGTCATGGTCTTGTCGGCTCCGAATCCAGTATGAAGAGTTAGATCAATACCTTCTTCCTGGAAATAGCCTTTTTCAATGGCGACATACTGTGGCGCATAGAAGATAGAATGGGCCACTTCATTGAGGGTCAAGGGGGTCAGTTCTTTTGCCACCTCCGTTGAAGCGGTGGAGCTTTCTTTTGGAGTTTCGTTTGCACTGCAACCGGCCAGAGTAAAGATACACAATGCGCCTAGGGTGAGACAGGTAAATAATTTCTTTTTCATAAAATCCTCCTAAAATTTTATAGCTGTCTGTAGCGGTACCGAAGAGAGATGATCGGATTGCTACTACAATCTTAATATATTAAGGAAAAGAAAAAAGGTGCGATGTCCTGTGAAGGGAGCGTATAAGATGAGAAACTGGATGAAAATGGGACAGGTATGAAGTTTTATTGAAAAATGTGATTATCCCGTTGATTTTTAGGGCGGTATGGTATTATACTGAGAAAAAAAGAAGGGAGATTTTCATATGTTAAATGAAAAAGTGGCTAAACTATTAAATGAGCAGATAAATGCAGAATTGTATTCTGCGTATTTATATTTAGATTTTGCGAATTTTTATGTGGAGCAGGGATTAAATGGCTTCGCAAATTGGTATCAGGTACAGGTTCAAGAAGAGGTAGATCATGCGAAGTTGATGATGCAATACATGCAGAATAATGATTTGAAAGTAACTTTGGAGGCCATTGCCAAGCCTGGTATTCAGTTAAAAGAGAATATGGATGCGCTCCAGGAAGGCTTAAAACATGAGCAGTATGTGACTAGCTTGATCCACAACCTCTATGATGCGGCGTATTCTGTCAAAGATTTTCGCACGATGCAGTTTTTAGATTGGTTTGTGAAAGAGCAAGGTGAGGAGGAGACGAATGCCAACGATTTGATTAAGAAGATGGAGTTGTTTGGTTCAGACCCTAAGAGTCTCTATATGCTGGACAATGAATTGGCAGCACGTGTGTACACTGCTCCTTCCCTGGTACTGTAAGGATGGAAAAGGGGAGCCGGCAAGATAATCGAGATGGCTACAGTGAAAATATGAAGAGTGAACAGTCAGATTACCAGTGGGAGGAAGAAGAATCTCCACAAATAAAATTGATGAGGAAACAACTGTTTTATTTGCGACTGATATGTGCGGCTGTGATAGTGTTTCTGGTGATTTTTACAGTGGCAGTGTTGCCGGGGACGATTCGAGTCTTGCACAACTTAGATGAGATCTCTTCAGACTTAAATAAGATAGAATTTGGAGAATTGGCCAGAGATATTGAAATGAATCTTCAGAAGGTCAGCGACTCTCTAGATGAGTTGGACGTGGATACACTGAATCATGCAATTGAAAGTTTGGACGAGGTCGCTGATACGCTAAGCCAGACGGTGAAGCCATTGACGAATTTTTATGGACGTTTTGGTGGTTGAGAATCTGGATGGAGGAGTAGAAAGATGAAGATTGGTTTTGTGGGCTGTGGAAATATGGCCACTGCTATGATCGGAGGAATTTTAAGAAAAGGAATCTGTGATAAGCATGAGATTATCGTGTCGAATTTGACTGAAGAGGGAAATAATAGAAGTAAGAAGAAACTGGGTGTGAATGTCACATTGGATAATCGCAAGGTTGTGAAGGAGGCTAAGACGGTTGTCCTGGCAGTAAAACCACAGTTCTATGAAGAAGTAATTCACCAAGTTAAGGATTTAATTACGGATAAGCATGTGGTGATTTCTATTGCGCCTGGTAAGTCGTTGGATTGGCTGGAGAATCAATTTGGAAGGCCAGTAAAAATAGTGCGTACGATGCCGAACACTCCAGCCTTAGTGGGCGAGGGTATGACAGGAGTTTGCGCTAATACCTACGTAAAGGATGTGGAGATGGCTGGCGTACAGGAGATTATAGGTAGTTTCGGAAAGTATGAGATTATTCCGGAACGCTTGATGGATGCAGTGGGAGCTGTCAGCGGGAGTTCACCGGCTTACGTTTTTATGTTTATTGAGGCTATGGCGGACGCGGCAGTGGCTGAGGGAATGCCACGAGTTCAGGCCTATGAGTTTGCGGCCCAGGCGGTTCTCGGAAGTGCGAAAATGGTGTTAGAGACTGGAAGACATCCAGGAGAACTAAAAGACATGGTCTGCTCGCCGGCGGGTACTACGATACAGGCCGTTCGTCTGCTGGAGAAGTGTGGATTTCGAAGTTCTGTGATGGAAGCTATGAGAGCGTGCACAGAGGCGGGTAAAAAAATCTGAGAAGACAAAAAGGTATGGCTCGTTAAGAGCGATACCTTTTTTGTCCAGAACGTGTCTTTAGGGCTATCCTTATATACAGAAAGACTGCTGTGCCGCCGGACGATATACGGTATCGACAGAGTCTTTTGTACTTGAAATGAGTGTCATCTCTTTTCAGAGGCATTGTATTGCGAAAACTTTTGAGATAAGATCTTAGTGCGGAAAACTTTTTTGCAAAAAGTGTCTATATTACACGTACTCAAGTCTTATAATGTCGTTTTGGATGAAAATCCAGTCCTGAATAAGGAGCTTTAATATAAAAGTATTAATAGGAGAGTCCTTTTCATGGCACATAAAGAACACCCTGTGGATTATTTACAGTGTAAAGAAATAATTCAAGATGTGCATGGAATCAACACAATATACCATTCCTTTATACAGGTAAAATGATTAAGCGGGGTTCTCTGTTTTGCTTTCACTATTTGCCTTTAGCTGTGCAATCATCTGGCGTACTTGAGCTTGTTCCTGTGGAGGTAAACTTAAATAGTCTTCTAGAATCGTAAAATCTTCCTTTGTGAGTACATCGGAAGGGAACTTTGCGGTTATGAGAGTATTTAAATCCACTCCTAATATTTCAGCGATGGAGGATGTGATCTCCAGGGAAGGAGAACGCTGACCATTCTCATAATTGCAGTAGCTTTGTCGTTGAATGTGTAGTTTGTGACCCATGTACGCTTGAGTATAGCCTCTGGCAGTACGTAAAATACGAAGATTATTAGAAAAGTCTGAAATATTCATAAATAGTTAACCTCTAATTCCTCTCATTTTTCTCTCTTTTTACTTAAGAAACGACATGATATACTTAATTATAGCAAGTAGAACATAAAAAAACTTCAGCAGCAACAAATTGAATACAAAAAACTAAAACGTAAGATATGAATATAAGAGATGTACAGTCTGTTGTAGTGCTTAGTCTGGTCTCAGATTGTCCAAATTTGCTGTTACGCTGGATATAGGCAAAGAAGAATTCTAGTCCTGAGGTTTCTGTCGCCAGGGGTATTTGCTCAATGTGCTATTGTGATATTTGGAGGAGAACGTTACTTCTTTGAGAAACCAGCTTGGGGGCTGATATGCGAGAGCCATCTCCTCAGTGGGGAATTCAACCTCGGCCAGTACAAGTCCTCGGTGGGCGCCGTGAAAAATGTCCAGTTCGATTTTTAGATCATTTTCGATGGGAATGACATAACGGGTTTTTTCGATATAAATACCATCTGTCTTGGGGCGTAGATGTTCATAAGCTTCCTTGGAAAGTGGCAGATTGTATTCTTCTCTGGACATCAGACCATGGGATTTGTAGGTTAAGATGTAGTCTTGGTTCTGACGGCGGATTCGAATTACAGGGTCCGTGCACAGATAGCCTTGCTCGATTTCGTAGTGTTGAAAGTCTGCTATGTTCTTTGGAAGTTCTCGGATTAAAAATTTACGTTCAATTTCCATAGGGATGCTCTCCTTTATAATAGTGTTTATTAGAATTTTCGTGGTAATAATGTGGAAGATAGAAGTGGAGCGCGAATCCCCGCTTAATTATTAGTATACCCACTGAGAGAGTAATATTCAATAAGGGATTGAAAGTAATTTGTACGGTACATTTGGGTTGCTATAAAAATTTGACAATGTTATAATATTCACAGTTTCATAAGTTCCGTGAGAATTGAGTATTCTTTTGCCGATATTGGTAAGAATCTGAAAAGGAGACAGGATGTTTATAGTTCGGGTTTGGAGAAGGGATGGTATATAAAATGTGTGAAGTATGTGCCTTTTTTGCAAATGGTTTAGAAGAAGTGGAGGCTTTGACTGTCGTGGATCTATTGCGGCGTGCAGAGATATCAGTCACTACAGTGTCTATACATGACAGGACAGAAGTGATAGGGGCGCATGGAATTAAGATTCAGGCAGACATTACAGCGTCGCAGGTCCATAATTTTCAAGAGTATAAGATGATTTTTCTGCCAGGCGGCGGGGAGGGAACGCAGAATTTGGAAGAATGTTCCCTGGTGAAGACTCTTGTCTGTGAGTTTGACAGAGAGAAGAAAAAGGTGGCGGCTATCTGCGCGGCTCCTAGAATTTTAGGAAAGCTTGGTATTTTACAGGGAAAGAGAAGCACCTCTTATCCTTCGGTTACAGATCAGTTGGATGGAGCTATTGTGACGGAAAATTCGGTGGAGACGGATGGAAATATAACCACTAGCCGTGGAGTGGGCACAGCTATTGATATGGGTTTGGAATTGATTCGGCTCTTACGCGGAGATGAACGGTCAGAGGATGTCAGAAAGTCCATTGTTTATGAAAAATAGTGGAATGTCCTCAAGAAAAAATACTAGCTATTTCATACATAGTATGCTATACTACGATAATGACTGTGAATATGGAGAGGTATGCCACTTTTCCATTTTACATATAGGATTATGGAATCACAATACCTTAATCCATATAGAATAAGGAGGAAGTATCAAGCATGAGTTTACAAGTAGAAAAGATGGAGAAAAACATGGCGAAACTTACGATTGAAGTTTCTGCTGAAGAGTTGGAAAAAGCAATCCAGGGTGCATACCTGAAAAACAAAAATAAAATTACTCTGCCTGGATTCCGTAAGGGCAAAGCGCCCAGAAAGATGATCGAGAAAATGTATGGAAAGGGTGTCTTTTTGGAGGACGCAGCCAATGCGCTGATTCCATCTGCTTACTCGGATGCATTGAAAGAATGTGAATTAGAGATTGTATCCCAGCCGGAGATTGGCGTGACTCAACTTGAGGCTGGAAAACCGTTTATTTTTACGGCAGAAGTGGCAGTGAAACCAGAGGTGACACTGGGTGAATATAAAGGCGTTGAGATTAAGAAGGTTGAGGCGGAAGTCACCGACGAGGAGATTGAGGCTGAGCTGAATAAAGAGCAGGAGAACAACTCCAGAACGGTTGCCGTAGAAGATCGCGCCGTAGAAGATGGGGATATTGCTACCATCGATTTTGAAGGCTTTGTAGACGGAACTCCGTTTGAGGGCGGAAAAGGGACAGATTATCCTTTGACGATTGGCTCCAACACATTTATTCCTGGATTTGAGGAGCAATTGATCGGTAAGAATATTGGAGAGCAGACAGATGTAAATGTGACTTTCCCAGAGGAGTACCAGGCCAAAGAGCTAGCTGGGAAGGCGGCAGTGTTCAAATGCGAAGTGAAGAAAATTGAGAAAAAGGAACTTCCAGAGTTGGACGACGAGTTTGCGAAGGATGTATCTGAGTTTGATACCTTAGAGGAGTACAAGGCAGACATCAAGAAAAACCTGATGGAGAAAAAAGAGGCGGACGCTAAGCGTCAGATGGAAGACGAGGCTGTGGAGAAGGCTGTGGAAAATGCATCTATGGAGATTCCGGACGCGATGGTTGACACACAGGTGAACCAGATGCTGGATGATTTCGCCAGAAGAATGCAATCACAGGGCTTGTCTATGGAACAGTACTTCCAGTTTACGGGTATGACGATTGAACAGCTAAAGACTGACATGAGGCCACAGGCTCTGAAACGCATTCAGACTAGATTAGTCCTGGAGAAAGTGGCAGAGACAGAGAATATTCAGCCGTCCGAGGAGAGAGTTGATGAGGAGATCGGAAAGATGGCTGAGATGTATAAAATGGAGAAGGATAAGCTGAGAGAACTGATTGGAGATATTGAGTTAGATCAGATGAAGAAGGATATGGCGGTTCAGGATGCAGTGACTTACATTGCAGACGCAGCGAAGGCAGTTTAATTTATCGGGGAAGTCTTCCGCTTCTTAAGTGGGAGTAAGACTTGTCTGTTTTGGCAGGAGTACAGACCTCCTGTTAAAATGCCGCGAGAGTGGCGATAAGGTTATGAGCAAGTAGCGAGGCGGATCGCGAATATCCGTTTTGATTCCTATTGACTTTGATCAATTGACGGGAGGCGTAGTTATGAGTTTAGTACCATATGTCGTTGAACAGACCAGCAGGGGAGAGAGAAATTACGATATCTATTCCAGATTGCTGAAGGATAGAATTATCTTTTTGGGGGAAGAGGTAAATGATGTGACTGCAAGTCTTGTGGTTGCCCAGCTATTATTTCTGGAATCTGAGGATGCAGGAAAAGACATTCAGTTGTATATCAACAGTCCAGGTGGATCTGTGACAGCTGGAATGGCGATCTATGACACCATGCAGTATATCAAATGTGATGTCTCCACTATTTGCATAGGATTAGCAGCCAGTATGGGTGCATTCCTTCTGGCAGGCGGTACCAAGGGCAAAAGGCTTGCGCTGCCCAATTCTACGATTATGATTCATCAGCCGTCTGGGGGAGCTCAGGGGCAGGCTACAGAGATCCAGATTGTAGCGGATCATATTGCCAAGACCAAGAGAACCCTGAATGAGATCTTGGCGGCAAACACCGGTCAGCCATTGGAAGTAGTGGAAGTGGATACCGATAGGGACAACTATATGTCTGCACAGGAGGCGCAAACATATGGTTTGATCGATAGAATCATCACACACAGATAAAGAATGGATAAGGCTCTGTGTAGCCTTATATACTTGGTATGCAAGGGGATGCATGGGAATGATTATGCATCTCCTTGCATAGCTGTTATAGAGAAGAAAGGAAAGGGATAGATTTCCATGGCAGATAGAATAAAAGAAGGGAAAGTAAGGTGTTCTTTTTGCAATAAGACGGAGGATCAGGTGAGAAAACTGATCTCCAGTTTAGACAAAAGCGTTTACATTTGTGATGAGTGTATTGAGATTTGTAATGAGATTATTGAGGAGGAGGGACTGGTCTATGATAACGCCATGTCCTCGGACATCAATTTGATGACTCCCCAAGAGATTCACAATTTTTTGGATGAGTATGTAATTGGACAGGACGAGGCGAAAAAAGCGTTATCGGTGGCTGTCTATAATCATTATAAGAGAGTGATGGCTCCAAAAAGTTTGGATGTGGAACTTCAAAAAAGCAATATTCTGATGTTGGGGCCGACGGGATCAGGAAAGACCTTGTTGGCGCAGACATTGGCAAAGTTGTTGAACGTACCGTTTGCCATTGCAGATGCGACCACATTGACGGAGGCTGGATATGTCGGGGAAGATGTGGAAAATATTCTTTTGAAAATTATCCAGGCTGCGGATTACGACATTGAGCGTGCCCAGTATGGAATTATTTATATTGATGAGATCGATAAAATTACCAGGAAATCGGAGAATGCGTCTATCACCAGAGATGTGTCAGGGGAGGGCGTACAGCAAGCTCTTCTGAAAATCCTGGAAGGTACTGTGGCCAGCGTACCCCCACAGGGGGGGAGAAAGCATCCCCATCAGGAGTTTATCCAGATAGATACCACAAATATTTTATTTATCTGTGGAGGCGCCTTTGAGGGAGTGGAGAAGATTATCGCCACCAGAAAAGACAAGAAGTCCATTGGTTTTGGCGCGGATGTCAAAAGTGCCAGAGATCAGAATGTTGGAGAGTTGTTGAGAGAAGTCATGCCAGAAGATTTTATAAAATTTGGTTTGATTCCGGAGTTTATCGGAAGGGTACCGGTGGTGGTATCTCTGAATGCGTTGGATGAAGAGGCGCTGATTCGCATTCTGCAGGAACCCAAGAATTCTTTGGTAAAACAATACCGCAAGTTGTTCGAGTTGGATGGAGTAGACTTGGATTTCCAGAAAGATGCGTTGAAAGTTATCGCGGAGAAATCGCTGGCGAGAAAGACTGGCGCCAGAGGTCTGCGCTCAATTATGGAATCCACGATGATGGACTTGATGTATCAAGTTCCGTCAGATCACACTATTCAGAAGTGTACAATTACCAAAGAATCTGTGGAAGGAACTGCGGAGCCGGAGATTACTTACGGTGAGGCCAGCGTGCCAGAGCAGAAAACGCTCAGGAAGGCCCGGAAGGGAAAACCAGAGACCGCCTGAGGTAGGAGGTTATGAGATGAAACAGTTAGTGTACAGTTTGCCGGTTGTCGCTCTGCGTGGGACGACAATTCTGCCGGAGATGATCGTTCACTTTGATGTGAGCCGTGGGCGTTCCATCAAAGCGATAGAGACTGCAATGCTAAAGGAGCAGAAAGTATTTTTGGTGACTCAAAAAGATCCGGAGAAGGAAAATCCGGGTCTTCTTGATCTGTATAAGATTGGCACAATCGCCTATGTCAAACAGATTGTGAAACTGCCTAAAGATATTTTGAGGGTTTTGGTGGAAGGAGTCTGCCGTGGAGAACTGTTGCGCTTGGAGAGAGAGAATCCCTATCTTGAGGGCCAGGTAGGCGCCATAGAAGAGGAGGAGCTTGACAATGCCAATGCCAAGGAGGCGATCCTCAGAAATCTAAAAGAAAGCTTTCACAGTTATTGTATGGAAAGTGGAAAGATCAGCAAAGATCTGGTGGCACAGATCATGAAGATCGATGATGCAAGGCATTTGGTGGATCAACTTTGCATTAACTTGCCTATGCCCTACGAGGCTCAACAGAAGCTTTTGAGCGCGTTGACTCTCTATGAGCGTTACAGCATTCTGGAAGGGATGTTGGAGGATGAGGTAGAGATCCTAAAATACCGCAGAGAATTCCAGCGCAAAGTGAAAGATAAAATTGACAAGAACCAAAAGGAATACATTCTCCGTGAACAGATGAAACTAATTCGGGAAGAATTGGGTGAGGACAATACAGGTTCAGAAGCGGATCTGTTCCAAGAGAAGCTGGAGACATTGGATGCGTCTGAGGAAATCAAGGGTAAAATCACAAAGGAGATTAGACGTTTTAAATCTCTGAGTAGTAACAATGCGGAGAGCAATGTGGCAAGGGACTACATTGAGACGTTGCTGGATATGCCTTGGAATATTCGAACGGAGGATTCAGAGGATCTAAAAGAGGCTTTTCGAGTCCTGGAAGAGGATCATTACGGATTGAAAAAGATCAAAGAGCGTATTATGGAGTTTTTGGCAGTGCGTAATCTGACAGAAAAAGGCAAAAGTCCTATCTTATGTCTGGTGGGCCCCCCTGGAACTGGAAAAACTTCGATTGCCAGGTCCGTGGCCAAGGCGTTAAATAAGAAATATGTACGTATCTGTCTGGGCGGTGTCAGAGATGAAGCTGAGATTCGGGGGCATAGGAGAACTTACATCGGAGCGATGCCTGGGAGAATCGCTGCGGCTCTGCGCCAAGTGGGTGTTGGGAACCCTTTGATGCTTTTGGACGAGATTGATAAGACCAGCAGCGATTACAAAGGCGACGTGTCCGCAGCTCTCCTGGAGGTTTTAGATCCGGAGCAAAATAACCATTTCAACGACCATTATATTGAACTTCCAATTGACCTCTCAGAAGTGCTTTTTATTGCCACGGCCAACGATTTGCAAGGAATCTCCCGGCCATTGTTGGACCGTATGGAAGTGATCGAGTTGTCTAGCTATACGGAGAATGAGAAAGAACATATTGCGAAGGAGCATTTGATTCCCAAGCAGATCAAGGAGAATGGCCTGGAGGAGAGACAGCTCTCGATTCGCTCAGCGGCTCTGAAGAAAATTATTAATGGATATACCAAAGAGGCCGGTGTGCGTAATTTGGAGAGAAAGATCGGACAGATATGCCGTAAGACAGCTTGGGAGATCTTGGAAGGTGAGAAACAGAAGGTGATTGTCACCACCAAGAATTTAGACCATTACCTAGGACAGGAGCGTTATACGTACCAGATGGCCAATAAGCGTGATGAGGTGGGCATTGTTCGGGGATTGGCCTGGACCAGCGCCGGTGGAGACACCTTGCAGATTGAGGTTAATGTAATGCCTGGTAAGGGAGAACTGGTTCTCACAGGTCAATTGGGTGACGTGATGAAAGAGTCGGCTAGGGCAGGAATCAGTTATATTCGGTCTGTGGCGACAGACTACGAGATTGCCCCGGAGTTTTTCAAAGAGCATGATATTCACATACATATTCCAGAGGGAGCAGTTCCGAAGGACGGGCCTTCTGCGGGGATCACTATGGCAACGGCTATGCTCTCGGCAATCACAGATACTCCAGTGAAGGCGGAGGTTGCCATGACAGGAGAGATTACATTGCGAGGCAGAGTGTTGCCCATCGGTGGACTGAAAGAGAAATTGTTGGCAGCAAAGTATGCGAAAATTAAGACTGTTTTGGTGCCAAAGGAAAATAAATCAGATATCACAGAGATGTCCGAGGAGATTAAGAGCGGTTTGGATATTCATCTGGTGGATAATATGGGAGAAGTCTTGTCTCAAGCTTTGAGTCGCTGAGAAAGAGAGAGGTACTTAGTATGATTATCAAAAATGTATCCTTGGATATTGTCTGTGGGGTGACTAGCGTTCTACCGGAGAATGAGGTGGCGGAGATTGCATTTGCAGGAAAATCAAATGTGGGAAAATCTTCGTTGATTAATGCCTTGATGAATCGAAAATCTTTGGCAAGGACCAGCGCGCAACCGGGGAAGACGCAGACAATCAATTTCTACAATATCAATAGCAAGATGTATCTGGTGGATCTTCCAGGATATGGCTATGCGAAAGTTTCGCAGGAAGAAAAAGAAAAATGGGGAAAGCTGATTGAGCGTTATCTCCACAGTTCAAAAATGTTAAAGGCGGTCTTCCTTTTGATTGACATTCGCCATGAGCCGTCGCAGAATGATAAGATGATGTATGATTGGATTGTCTCCCAGGGGTATGAGCCGATGATCATTGCCACAAAATTGGATAAACTAAAGAGAAGTCAGATACCTAAGCATATAAAGATGGTTAGGCAGGGGCTTGGATTGGCTTCTGGATCCACGGTGATCCCTTTCTCGGCAGTGAGCAAACAAGGCCGGGAGGAGATATGGAATCTCATGGATCAGCTTTTGGAAGGCGGAGAGATTGGGAGATCTCAACAATCCTAAAGGGAAGGAACGACATGGGAATAATACGAGCGAATAAATTAGGATTTGCCTATTTTAAATATGATGACGACGGGAAAGTAGAACAGACCAGCCGCGCAGTGGATAATGTGGATTTGGATATACAGGAAGGGCAATTTATAGCAATCTTGGGCCATAATGGCTCAGGTAAATCAACTCTTGCAAAACACATCAACGCACTGCTGGTGCCCACAGAGGGGACGCTGTGGGTGGATCATATGGATACGGCTTCAGATGAGGATTTGTGGAAAATTAGGCAGAGAGCGGGTATGGTCTTTCAAAATCCTGATAATCAGATCATAGGTAGTGTTGTGGAGGAGGATGTAGGATTTGGACCTGAGAATATCGGCGTGCCCACAGATGATATCTGGCGACGGGTAGATCAAAGCTTAAAAGCGGTGGGTATGACTGCGTACCGTAAACATTCTCCCAACAAACTTTCCGGAGGGCAGAAACAAAGAGTAGCGATCGCCGGTGTGATGGCAATGAAGCCGAAATGTATTGTGCTGGACGAGCCAACGGCAATGTTGGATCCAAACGGACGGAAAGAAGTTCTCAAATCTGTGAGGGAGTTAAATGAGAAAGAGGGAGTTACGGTAATTCTGATCACGCACTATATGGAGGAAGTTGTGTTTGCCGACCATGTGTATGTGATGGATTCTGGACACATTGTACTGGACGGGACGCCCAAGACTATTTTCTCGCAGGTGGAAGCGTTAAAAAGATATGGCCTGGATGTACCACAAGTGACTTTACTGGCCTATGAGCTGAAAAAGGCGGGCCTGAAGATACCAGACGGAATCTTAACCATTGAGGAATTGGTGAATGCCCTATGTCGATGAGATTAGAAAATGTATACTATACTTATAGCCCTGGAACTGCTTATGAGATTCATGCGTTGGAGGATATCAATCTAGAGATACCGGATGGTCAGTTTATTGGAATGATTGGTCATACGGGGAGTGGAAAATCTACGTTGATACAGCACTTTAATGGACTGATTCGGCCAACGCAAGGTAAAGTTCTTTATAATGAACAGGATATCTGGGAAGAGCGCTATAATTTAAAAAAATTGAGAAGCGAAGTCGGGCTGGTTTTTCAATATCCGGAACATCAATTGTTCGAGGTGAGTGTGCTGGCAGATGTGTGTTTTGGACCCAAAAACCAAGGGCTTACGCAGGAGGAGGCGGAGCGGGAAGCGCGCAGAGCCTTATCCCAAGTGGGAATATCAGAGGACTTGTATGAAAAATCGCCGTTTGAGTTATCTGGCGGTCAGAAGAAAAGAGTGGCCATTGCAGGTGTGCTGGCGATGAATCCCCGGATCTTGGTTTTGGATGAACCTACAGCGGGGCTTGACCCCCAGGGGCGGGACGAGATTCTTGATCAAATTGCAGAACTCCACAGGACACGTAAAATTACGACGATTCTGGTATCCCATAGTATGGAAGATATCGCGAAATATGTGGAGCGGATTATCGTGATGAATCACGGAAAAGTTGCCTTTGACGACGCGCCGAAGAAGGTGTTTTCCCATTACAAGGAATTGGAGGAGATGGGATTGGCAGCGCCTCAGATCACCTATATCATGAATGCTCTGAGAGATAGAGGATTAAATGTGGATGTGGCGGCGATAACTGTGGAAGAGGCGAAAGAGAGTATTCTAAAGGCTGTGAAAAGTCCCTCCAAAGAAAAGTAAAAATTGGAGTAATCTGTATAAATAGGAAGGAAATCAAATGATTAGAGATATTACACTGGGCCAATACTATCCAGCGGATTCTGTGCTGCACCGATTGGACCCGCGTGTCAAGTTCGTCGGGACTTTGCTGTTTATCATTTCTGTATTTGTGTTTCATACATTTCCTGGTTATGGCGTGGCGACCATCTTTCTAGTGGCGATGATTGGAATCTCAAAGGTGCCAGTGAAGTTTATGTTTAAAGGTTTAAAGGCTATTTTTATCGTTCTGCTGATCACAGTGGTTTTTAATATGATCTTAACTCCAGGTGAGGTGCTGTGGAGATTAGGTTTTCTGAGAGTGACCAGGGAAGGGCTGATCATGGCAGGAAAAATGGCGATTCGTCTAACCTACCTAGTGGTTGGATCTTCTATCATGACTTTGACCACAACGCCCAATCAGTTGACTGACGGTTTGGAGAGTATATTAGCTCCGCTGAAGGTGGTAAAAGTGCCGGTTCATGAGATCGCGATGATGATGTCTATCGCCCTTCGTTTTATTCCGATTCTCTTGGAAGAGACAGATAAAATCATGAAAGCGCAGATCGCAAGAGGCGCGGATTTTGAGAGTGGGAACTTAATTCAGAAGGCGAAAAGCATGGTGCCGCTGCTGGTGCCGTTGTTCATCTCCGCCTTTCGCAGGGCCAATGATTTGGCTATGGCCATGGAGGCCAGGTGTTATAATGGTGGTGAGGGAAGGACACAGATGAAACCGCTAAGATATAACGGCAGAGATTATGCGGCTTACGCCATTGTGTGTTTCTATTTGGGAGTCAGCGTAGTCTTTCGAGTGGTGGGGATATAGGCTCATGAAGAGAATAGGATTGATTGTCGCCTACGATGGGACCAATTACTGTGGATGGCAGACACAGCCCAACGGGATAACTGTCCAAGGGGAGTTGAACCGATGTCTCAGTGAACTTTTAGGAGAAGAAATTGAGACGATTGGCGCTAGTCGAACCGACGCAGGGGTGCATGCCATGGGAAATGTGGCAGTTTTTGATACGAATACGCGGATTCCGGGGGAGAAGATCTCTTATGCGTTGAACCAAAGACTTCCGGAGGATATTCGAATTCAACTCTCGGAGGAGATGCCCATGGATTTCCATCCCAGATATTGTGACAGTGTGAAGACTTATGAGTATCGGATTTTGAATCGAAGATTTCCAGTTCCCACAGAGCGGCTGTATTCCTATTTTTATCACTATAAGCTTGATGTGGGAAAGATGAGGACTGCAACTTCGTATCTGATCGGAGAGCATGATTTCGCCAGTTTCTGTGGGGCGAAAGCTCAGGTAAAAAGCACTGTCCGGACGATTCGTTCCATTGATATCGACAGATATGAAGATATGATTACGATCCGTATCAGTGGGGAGGGATTTCTCTACAATATGGTGCGGATTATCGCCGGGACTTTGATAGAGATCGGAAACGGGCAATACCCTCCAGAGCAGATGGGAGAAATACTTCAGGCTTGTGACCGGGAGAGCGCAGGGCCCACTGCGCCGGCCAAGGGACTTACTCTGCTGGGAATTCAGTTCGAGTGATCCTGGTTATCGGATCGGTTTGCTGGGGCAGATTGAGACAAGAAATACAAAAAAGTGATTGACACTGAAGAGGGATTATAATATAATTACTCAATGTGACGTAGTGCGAAGATATCTGAGCCAATAGCCCCGGCGATGATATCTCAGATGGCAGTTTCGGACATTTCTGCCGAGGGCACGCGTTTTTGACGCTAAAATCAGGTGAGGAGAGAATGACAGAACCTTTCCTCAAATTGAATTGTAAATACAGAGAGACCCAGGAGGTAGAACCATGAAGAGTTATATGGCTAATCCAGATAAAATCGAGAGAAAATGGTATGTTGTGGATGCTACGGACTGTACTTTAGGCCGTCTGTCCTCAGAGGTAGCCAAAATTTTAAGAGGAAAAAATAAACCGGAGTTTACTCCTCACATTGACACCGGTGATTATGTCATCATCGTGAATGCAGAGAAGATTAAAGTTACAGGTAAGAAATTAGATCAGAAGATTTACTACCATCACTCAGACTATGTAGGCGGAATGAAAGAGACTACATTGAAAGAAATGTTGGCAAAGAAACCGGAGAAAGTTCTTGAGCTGGCTGTAAAGGGGATGCTTCCAAAAGGACCTTTGGGAAGAGCTATGCATAAGAAACTTTTTGTATACGCTGGATCAGAGCACAAACATGAGGCTCAGAAACCAGAAGTATTAACATTTTAGTGAGGAGGTAGGACAAATTGGCTAGCGCAAAATTCTACGGAACAGGAAGAAGAAAAAAATCAATCGCAAGAGTTTATCTGGTACCTGGTACTGGTAAAATTACTATTAACAAGAGAGACATCGATGAGTATTTCGGATTGGACACTCTGAAAGTGGTCGTTCGTCAGCCACTGGTTGCTACCGAGACAGATGGTAAGTTTGATGTGTTGGTAAATGTACATGGAGGCGGATTTACTGGACAGGCAGGCGCCATCAGACACGGCGTTGCAAGAGCCCTTCTGCAGGCAGATAATGAGTATAGACCGGTTCTGAAAACAGCGGGTTATCTGACAAGAGATCCACGTATGAAAGAGCGTAAGAAATACGGTCTCAAGGCCGCACGTCGCGCACCGCAGTTCAGCAAGCGTTAATCGATTGTATATTGTTTTTATGTGGGAGACCCACGGACTTCGAGTCCGTGGGTTTTTGAGTTCACAGGAAAGAATTTGTCGCATTCATCTGTTTTGGCAGGAGTACAAGTTTGTGCCAACATGCCGCGAGAATGGCAATAAGGCTATCAGCAAGTAGCGAAGCGGATTGCGAATATATGCTTTGTGTACATGGCTTTCAGGGATGAGAGATATAGAATGCCGGAGATATCATTTTTTAGGGGCTAGAGTAGAGAGGCATTGAGGTGATCAAAATCTATCATACTCTCCAGTGAGTGGATGTGATAGGATGGTATATCTGGGGGAAAAGATAGAAAAACTGGTTGTTGAGTTTTTAAATTCGTGTTACCATAGGCTGGCAGGGCTGTATGCACTGTCAATTTCTTTTACAAAAGGAGTGTCAATCATGCCAGTATTTGATTTTAACGCCACGGGGGCAGAGAAGAGTGAGGCAAAGTGTACATATACAGTCTTCCATTCCAGTGAGACGGTGGCCACCCCGAGGCAACCGATCTTGGTCTTAGATAATCAAAGGCGTAGATGGAAGCATCATTCTTGTGGTGTCTTTATAAACCCGGATATCCGTACATCTTTTGAGTTTAAAGAGGAGGACGGAAGGTTTTCCTCTGATATTTTGAAGATAGATGTCCGGTTTGTCAGCCTTTTGCGTTGGCTGGGAGAGAATCATATCAATGTGCAATTGTCTGGAGAGAATCAGGACGGCGGTTACGCGGTTTATAAAATTCGGGAGATTGCTTTTGGGGGAGGGACAAAACTGTCAGCGGAGGACGGATTTCTTCAGTTTATGATAGAGAGATTGTTATCCAGTAACATTCTGACGGAGGAACAGGAAGATGAGGAGCAGGAGGAGACTGGCGATCATATGAAGCTCACCAGCTTACAGAGCATCTCAGATTTTATGACTTGTGCGGGCCGGACACTGCCAGATAATATCCGGCTTTGGGCGAGGCGGAACCTGGCGGTGGCCCGCTCTCACGAAGTCTCCCCGGAAGAGAGGCGCCACGCGCAGCGTGCTCTCTCGATTATGATGAATATCCAGTGGAAGAACAATTATTTTGAGGCTATTGACCCGCAGGAGGCCAGGAGAATCCTTGATGAGGAATTGTATGGAATGGAGAGAGTCAAGCAGCGTATCATAGAGACGATTATCCAGATTAACCGGACACATACGCTTCCAGCATATGGGTTGCTCCTGGTGGGACCGGCAGGCACTGGGAAATCACAGATTGCCTATGCAGTGGCTCGTATCTTGAAATTGCCCTGGACCACCTTGGATATGAGTTCCATTAATGATCCGGAGCAACTGACTGGAAGCTCACGCATTTACACCAATGCAAAGCCAGGTATCATTTTGGAAGCCTTTTCTATGGCAGGAGAGTCCAATTTAGTGTTCATCATCAATGAGCTGGATAAGGCGGCCGCTGGTAAGGGGAATGGTAACCCGGCCGATGTCCTTCTGACACTTCTGGATAATCTGGGCTTCACGGATAATTATATTGAGTGCATGGTTCCTACAGTTGGGGTGTACCCGATCGCCACAGCCAATGATAAATCGCAGATCAGCGCGCCCTTGATGTCACGTTTTGCTGTGATCGATATACCTGACTACACGCCGGAGGAGAAAAGAATCATCTTTTCTAGGTTTGCATTGCCCAAAGTCTTAAAGAGAATGAGCCTGCGGGAGGAAGAGTGTATTGTGACAGAAGAGGCTTTGAACGCAGTGGTGGAGAAATTTGCGGATACCACGGGAATACGAGATTTGGAGCAGGCAGCAGAGCACCTCGCAGCCAATGCTCTCTATCAAATCGAGGCAAATCATGTGGAGAAAGTCGTCTTTGACGGGGCAATGGTACGTGCGCTGCTGGAATGAATGCCAGAGTCTATGTTTAACGAAGGTGGTTTGAAAAGTATATAGATAAAATTATAGTTATATGGCAGTGAAGAAAGACTGTGACTTTATCGGGGAAGTGCCTTGCTTTCTGAGTGGGGGGTAAGACTTGCCTGATTTGGTGAGAGTATAAGCTCATAGCAAAGGAGAGAGGTAATAAGGTTATGAGTAAGTATCAAAGCGGATTGCGAATATCCGTTTTGACTACCCTCACAAGATTATGAGAGGGAGAAGTTGGCGAAAAAGTAGATTGAGGTTATGAATTATGGAGAACAATAGAGAAGAAAAAGTGATGTCTGTCAGTACCGAAAATATTTATAAATTAAATGGGCGGGTACCGCTGGGGAAAGCCATTCCCTTTGGTTTGCAACATGTGTTGGCCATGTTTGTCGCGAATTTAGCGCCTGTACTGATTGTATGTGGCGCGGCGTTGGTGAGAGGATCTGGCGGGCACTTAAGTTCGGCTGAAATCACACAGTTGTTGCAATGTGCAATGTTTGCTGCGGGAGTGGGAACCTGTATGCAATTGTATCCTGTCTGGAAGATAGGGTCTAGACTGCCAATCGTTATGGGAGTGAGTTTTACTTTTCTAGGCAGTTTGCTGATCATCTGCACAAATCCTGAGCTGGGATACGAGGGAATGATTGGCGCGGTGATTTTAGGCGGTATTTTTGAAGGCTTGGTAGGGCTGAGCGCCAAGTATTGGAAGCGTTTTCTGACCCCGGTGGTGTCGGCCTGCGTGGTGATTGCCATTGGGCTTTCCTTGCTGTCCGTGGGGATGGACTCCTGGGGAGGGGGAAGCGGTGTGGAGGATTTCGGCGCTTGGTACCATCTTTTTGTGGGCGCATTCACTCTGGCGGTGTGTCTAATCTCCCACTATAAGTTAAAAGGTGTCTATAAAAATCTGAATATATTGGTGGGACTAATCTTTGGCTATCTATTGTCGATTATTTTCACTGTCGCAGGTATCGCGCCCTTGGTGGACTTCTCGGGGATCACAAAGACAGTCCAGGAGGTGGGGATTTTCAGTATTCCCAAATTAGTATTTTTTACCAGCCATAAGCCGGTTTTTGACTTAAGTGCTTTCTTTACGATCGCTATCGTCTTTTTGGTGTCGGCTGCCGAGACAACGGGAGCAACCACGGCGGTATGTACCGGAGCGCTGGGGAGAGATATCAAGATGGAAGAGTTACAGGGCTCTCTGGCCGTGGACGGCTTCTCCAGTGCAATTTCAGGATGTTTTGGATGCCTTCCGTTGACTTCTTTTAGTCAAAATGTTGGCTTGGTCACAATGACTAAGGTGATCAACCGTTTTACTATTCTGATGGGAGCATTGATTTTAATTTTGGCTTCATTGTTTCCGCCTTTGGGAGCGTTTTTTAATTCCTTGCCCCAAGCAGTTTTGGGGGGATGTACAGTTATGATGTTCGGCTCTATCATGTATGAGGGGATCAAGATGTTAAAGGAGTGCGAGTTTGACGAGCGCACAATGATTATCGTCTCTCTGTCCTTTTGCATTGGTGTAGGGCTGACACAGACCTCAGGGGACTTCTTCTCGGCCTTTCCAAGGGAAGTGGGGGATATCTTCAATGGAAATGCAGTGGCTGGTGTGTTTGTAGTCTCTTTGCTGCTCAGCTTGCTGCTCCCGAAAAAGAAAACAGAGAAAGATAGATAAAACGGGTTGACATTGGGAACTTATAAAAGTATTATTCTAATATGGAAATAAACGGAGAAAGGATAGTGTAAAAATGAAGCAGTTTAGCTATGTAATTCAAGATGAGCAGGGTATCCATGCAAGACCGGCCGGAATTTTGGTTAAAGAAGTAAAAAAATTTGAGTCGGATATCACTTTGGAGGCCAATGGAAAATCAGTGGCGGCTGGAAAACTTCTTGCGATTATGGGAATGGGAATCAAGAAGGGAACAGAGGTTACTATCAGCGCAGAAGGTGCCGACGAGGCGGAGGCAGCAGAGGCATTAGAGAAATTTTTTAAAGAGAACTTGTAATGAGATAGATCCTGCAGCCGGTGAGGCTGCGGGGTCTTTTTATTTTGTGTTATAGGAAAGTTCTCCGAACTTCCCTATAACACAAAAACACTCCGTGGGGATCGCACAGCGTCAGAGTGGGAATATGTCGCTCATGCGACCTGCCGCAGGCGGAGAATCCTGCGGCGCAGACTTTCACGGAGGCAGAATTTTTGTTTTATCTCTCTAGTTTGTGTATAAAAGATTTTCCATAGGAAATAATGTGTATAAACAGATATACATTATATGGAAGGGGATACACATTATGGCAGTAGAGTTCAAAAATAGTGAGACGAAAGACAACTTGATGAGGGCATTTGCCGGGGAGAGTCAGGCCAGGAATCGATATACGTTCGGAGCGTCCCAGGCCAAAAAGCAGAAGCAGGCGGCGATTGCCCAGGTTTTTTTGTACACAGCCAATCAGGAAAAAGAGCACGCGGAAATTTTTTATAAACATCTGAAGGAGTTGGGTGGCGAGACGATCCATGTGGATGGCGGATATCCGGTGGATATCACGGAGAACTTGTCGGAGCTTCTCCGTATGGCTCAGCACAATGAGTATGAGGAGCACGATGATGTCTATAAAAGATTTGGGGACAAGGCAAAAGAGGAAGGGTTCTCCAGGGTTGCCAACTCGTTTTATAAGATTGCAGAGATTGAGAAAACCCATGGGGATCGTTTTGGACGGTTTGCTCAGTGGTTGGAAGAGAATCAGTTACACGTTTCTTCTGTCAAGACAGGGTGGATTTGTTTGAATTGTGGACACATTCATGAGGGAGAGAGCGCGCCTGCGATCTGCCCAGTGTGCGAGCATGATCAGGGGTATTTTATCCGCCTGGAGCTGTCTCCTTTTGCCGGCTGATCGCCAGAAGGCCTTAAGCGTAGAAAAAATACAGGAGAGTCTGAGGGAATAACCAAGACAGATTTGACGGCAGTGGGGGAGTGCAGAGCGATCAATATCTCTCACGGGTATGAGGCGATACATGTGGAAATGTCGCATTCTGTGAAGTGCCAAGTGTGGATTAAATAATAAAGAAACTGCCATGTCGGAAGATATCTTGACAATGGCAGTTTTTGTGTTATAGGAAAGTTCTCTGAACTTCCCTATAACACAAAAACGCTCCGCGAGGATCGCACAGCGTCAGAGTGGGATTGTGTCGCTTACGCGACCCGCCGCAGGCGGAGAATCCTGTTGAGGAATCTTTCTAATCATGCGGGCGTCATTTATATGAGAGTCATTCGCCAAAATAATCGATCTGCATGGCATGTCTCACTTTGCGCAGCGTCTCGGCGGCTACTTTCTCGGCCTCGATACTTCCTCTGTGGAGGATATCCATGATAGAAGGGATATCTTTGGCAAGTTCTTCTCTCTTTACTCGGATAGGTTCTAAAGTTTCCTGGAGGACGTTGTTCAGGAATTTTTTCACCTTCACGTCTCCCAGACCGCCTCTCTCATAGTGGCTTTTCAACTCATCTAGATTGGAGTATTCCGGCAGATATCGCTGAAAATGTTCATCGCGACAAAAGGCGTCTAAATATAGAAAGACTGGATTGTCAGTGGTATTGCCAGGGTCAGAGACTTTCAGGTGGTTGGGATCGGTGTACATTCCCATGATCTTGGTACGGATCTCATCTGGCTGGTCGGCCAGGTAAATGCAATTGCCCAGAGATTTACTCATTTTTGCTTTCCCATCGGTGCCGGGCAGGCGGAGACTGGCGGCATTGGACGGGAGAACAGCAGAGGGTTCCACTAAGGTATCGCCGTATAGGTTATTAAAGCTTCGCACAATCTCACGTGTCTGCTCGATCATGGGGAGTTGGTCTTCCCCCACTGGGACGGTATCAGCTAAGAAAGCAGTGATATCAGAGGCCTGGCTTACGGGGTAAGTTAAGAATCCCATCGGAAGACTTTTCTCGAAGTTTTTTTGTTTAATCTCTGCTTTTACCGTTGGATTTCTCTCCAGGCGGGAAAGTGTCACCAGGTTCATATAGTAGAATGTCAGCTCCGTCAACTGAGGAATCTGAGATTGGATGAAAATCGTTGTCTTCTCCGGATCCAGCCCACAGGCCAGGTAGTCCAAGGCAACCTCCGTGATGTTGCTGCGAACCTTGGCAGGATTGTCAAAATTGTCTGTCAGTGCCTGCGCGTCAGCAATCATAATAAAAATTTTTTCGAATTCTCCACTGTTTTGGAGTTCTACCCTCCCTCTAAGGGAACCTACGTAATGGCCGACATGTAGCCGGCCGGTGGGTCTATCCCCGGTAAGAATTACTTTTCCCACTTTTATACCTCCTATGCTGTGTATCTTTATTGATCATAAAACAGACAAGTTCCTATCTACACAAAAAAACACCCTTGTCATCGTCAAGGGCGTGTAATCACGCGGTGCCACCTTGTTCAGTCATTTCTGACCCTCTTTGGATAGAATATCCAGCGCAGATTACGGTGCGCAACCGTCGGCACATTGAATGCCGCCCTCAACAGTCCATATTACACGGCTGACACTGTATGGCTTCCACCAAATCCATACTCGCTGAGAGTACATCACCGTCTTTTTTCTGCGTCTACGGTTTTGTGAATATAGACACTTGGCGCCGCCACATCGGTGCCTACGTGTTAGGAAAAATGTCAGCGGCATGCAGATCCGCTTATTGGTTTTTATTATAACAAGAATAGAAATTTTGTCAAGGGAGGCGGTGAATGTCCGTGGAGCTTTTGATATTGACGCAGGCTTTCGCTCAGTTCTTGATTTTATTGTCTGATATATGCTTTATGGTTTGGGAGGATTGTATAGGCATAGAAGGCCCGGATGAGTTACCGGTTACGGGAAATGGCCAGGAGGCAAAAGTGTGGTGTGAGAGTTATTTGGCCGTGCTGACTGTAAATATATCTCAGTAAAAAGTTAGTCTGGACTTGTGTTGGCTGTTCTGATAAGATGTAAAGAATCCTCTGAGTGCTCAGAAAGAGCCGGCAAGAGGTTTTGTGGAGGTGATGGGGATGGCAGACTTTTTAGTCAGACATTTTATTAAAGATTATGAGGATGTGGATAAGGCTTCCGTCCGGACGGCCTACGGGATGTTGGCCAGTGTTGTGGGCATCATCTGTAATATGGTTCTGTTTATGGCCAAATTTCTGATTGGGATTTTTCTAAACAGTGTCTCGGTTACAGCCGATGCCTTTAACAATCTCTCAGACGCAGCTTCTTCTGTGATCAGTTTTATTGGTGTCAAGATGGCCGGAAAGCCGGCGGACAAGGAGCATCCTTTTGGGCATGGGCGAATAGAGTATATTGCTGCGCTCATTGTCTCATTCTTAGTGATAGAGGTGGGAATTACTTTCTTGAAAGAGTCGGTAGGCAAGATCACGACACCGGAGAACTTGAACTTTCAGGTTGTCTCCGTGGTGATTTTATTACTGTCTATAGGTGTAAAACTGTGGATGGGTATTTTTAACCGGCGTCTAGGCAAGAAAATAGATTCCAAGGTGATGATGGCGGTGTTTACCGATTCTATGGGAGATGTGGTCACCACGGGAGCCACAATCGTTTCTCTGGTCTTTTTTGCACTCACTGGAGTCAATATCGACGGAGTTGTGGGGCTCTGTGTGGCGGTGGTTGTAATCTGGGCGGGCGTGGGAATTGCCAGAGATACATTGGAGCCATTGATCGGCCAGGCCATTGATCCACAGATATATGAAGAGGTAGAGCGCTTTGTGGAGAATTACGATGGGATTTTGGGAACTCATGATTTGATCATCCATAATTACGGACCTAACCGTAGTATGGCTTCCATTCACGCAGAGGTGCCCAACGATGCCAATATGGAGATGGTCCATGAATTGATTGACAAAATTGAACGGGATGCGGTTGAGAAGCTGGGAATTATGCTGGTTATTCATATGGATCCCATAGAGACGAAAGATGAGCGGGTGATGAAAGTACACAGACAGGTTGAGGCAATCTTGAACCAATTGGATGAACAGTGCAGTATCCATGATTTTCGAATGGTAAGCGGAACAGGCCAAGTCAACCTGATCTTCGACGTGGTTGTCCCGTTCCGATACGGTGAGGGAGAGAAGGAAGATCTGAGGAGGAGGCTCATGGAACAGATAGAGAAGATTGATGAGAGATTCCAGTGTATTATCACAGTGGAACATAGCTATATGCAAGAAGATGGCATGCAGGAGAAGTCTTAAAACATGTTGGGAGAAGTTTGTACATCTGTGAGAAGAACGCGCCTTTTAAAAATCTAGCTCTGGTATAGTTAAAGTGCAAGCCAGGTGATTGTATTATATACAGGAATCGTGTATAATTATGTAGGATTCCGTGTGTTTTGAGTGACAGCTTTACATGGAAAATGGAAACGACAGAGAGGCGTGGGAGAAATGGAGACAGTTAGACTGGAGAACAGATATAGAAAGGCTTTTTTGGCAGCTTTCCCATATACAATTCCTATCTTGACAGGATTTTTGTTCCTGGGAATTGCCTATGGGATTTATATGAATGTGTCGGGATTTTCACCGATCTATCCGATTATGATGAGTATGACCATCTTTGCAGGGTCCATGGAGTTTGTGACAGTGAATTTGCTGTTGGGAATGTTTCATCCGTTGAGCGCGTTTATTTTAGCGCTGATGGTGAATGCCCGGCATCTTTTTTACGGGATATCCATGTTGGATAAGTATAAAAATGTGGGAAAGAAGCGCTGGTATCTTATTTTTGGTATGTGCGATGAATCGTTTTCCATTAACTGTACTGCTCAGATCCCAGAGGGTGTGGACCGCGGCTGGTTTTATTTTTTTGTCACTCTGTTAAATCAGTGTTACTGGGTCGGAGGGGCAGCGATTGGGGGAATCTGTGGGAGCTTTATTCACTTTCCCACGGAAGGTCTGGACTTTGTGATGACGGCTCTCTTGGTGGTGATTTTTCTGGAGCAGTTGATGAAAGAGAGGAGTCATGTCAGCGCCTTGATTGGAGTCGGGCTGACAGTCGTCTGCCTGGTGGTATTTGGGAGTAAGAATTTTATTATCCCGTCGATGTTGGGGATTCTGGCAGTATTGACAGCAATACGTGAGCCGTTGGAGAGGGGGGAGAAATTGTGACAGTCAGCCAACAAATCATTACAATTGTGGCCGTCGTCCTGGGGACTATGGCGACTCGTTTCTTGCCTTTTCTACTGTTCCCGTCTAATAGACCAACACCGAAATATGTTCAATATTTGGGTAAGGTTCTGCCCTCGGCAGCGTTGGGACTTTTGGTGGTTTATTGTCTGAAAGATGTGTCAGTCCTTCAGGGAAATCATGGAATACCGGAGCTGATATCTCTTATTGTTATTGTGGCTCTTCACTTTTGGAAGAGACAAATGTTGTTGTCCATTGCAGGGGGGACAATCTGCTATATGTTCTTAGTACAGGCTATTTTCTGAGGAGGAAAGTAGCCTGTTTTTGTGTTATAGGAAAGTTTTCCGAACTTCCCCATAACACAAAAACACACTTCGTGTGATGATGTGCACTCACGCGGAGATATAGGGTGGCGCAGGCGACCGTGCTCGTCGCGGGAATGTGCCATGGTGCATTCCATATTTCAGGGAGGGGACATGGCCATGTGAGAATCGTATTTTTTTTGCAAGGGGACGCTCTCTTTAGATGTAAAAAGTGAAAATAGCGATGAAAGAAATTTATACAGAGAGGGAAGTCATAGATAGAGTATGGGATGAGGGATGGAGGAGAGTAGGAAGGAGCAGAGGGAGTTTTGGGGCAGGAAGGGGGAGTAGGGTGACTGAGCAGGGAAAAAGAATGAAAAATAGCGAGAGTCCAGGAAAGTCATTGACAAGGAGAAAAATAGATGGTATTATGATGATATCAAATTAATATCATTTATATATGAGGAGGAGAATTATGGAGGATAGAAAAAGCGTGGAGGAGAAAATCTTAAAGGCGAAATCGGGGATGGGTATGATGTGCCTGGGATTTCTGTTGATTTTGATTTGTATTCCCGTGATTGTGTTGGGGGTGAAGATCGATCAGGTGGCATTGGGGGTTGTGTTGGGGACGATTCTCTGTATTGTGGGGATTTTGGTTCTGTGCGGACTGACGATTATCCACCCCAATGAGGCTGTGGTTCTCACATTATTTGGAAATTATCACGGAACGCTGTATCAACCAGGATTCTATTGGGTGAATCCTTTCTGTTCAGCGATTAATCCCACAGCCACACCTAAGATCGTCCAGTCAAAGGGAAAGAATAATCAGGCAGAGGGCAGTGAGGTGTCAGTGAGTCTGTCAAAGAAAGTTTCGTTGAAGACTATGACATTGGACAATAAGAAGCAGAAGGTCAACGATGCCCTTGGAAATCCGGTGGAGATCGGGATCATCGTAATTTGGAAGGTCAAAAATGCCACGAAAGCAGTTTTGAATGTGGAGAATTACAAAGAATATCTCTCCATACAGTGCGACGCCGTCACCAGAAATGCAGCCCGGAATTACCCCTATGATACCAGTGAGGAGATTGAGGAGAAGACTCTGAGAGGGAGCAGCCAGGAGATTGCAGATATTATGCAGGACGAGCTTCAGTGTAAGGTCGGCGATTCTGGCATCGAGATCTTGGATGTGAGAATTACTCATCTAGCTTACGCACCGGAGATTGCATCCGCCATGTTACAGAGACAGCAGGCAACGGCGATTATCGATGCTCGTCAGAAAATTGTAGAAGGTGCTGTGGGGATGGTGGAGATGGCGTTGAAGCAACTCAGTGAGAATGAGATTGTGGAGCTGGACGAAGAGCGCAAGGCCGCCATGGTCAGCAATCTTCTGGTGGTTTTGTGTGGAAATAAAGATGCACAACCCATTGTCAATAGCGGCTCAATTTATTAAGCGGGAGAAGTATGTCGGGTTCCTTGAATCTGGGAAAAAAGAGGTTGACATGTCCTGAGTAGGTAGATATCTTTGTATTAGAAAAGGGGGCAGGTGGATGGCCGATGAAAAGGTGAGAGAAAAATCAAAGAAACAGATTCCTCTGCGGGTGTCTGCCAGCTTGTATGCAGAGATCGCACAGTGGGCAGAAGAAGATTTCCGTTCTATCAACGGACAGATTGAGTATTTGTTGACGGAATGTGTCAAACACAGAAAAAAGAATTACAGAGAGTAGAACGACTTTACAGATCAAAGGGAGAAATTGTGTCAAAAACATGACAGGATTTCTCTCTTTTTCTATTCACATTTCCCAAGATGGCAAAAGATCATTTTTTTGACACAGATAACGTGCTATAATAAATGCGATAAGCTTTTGGAGATATCGACGGACAGAAGAACTGTCCTTGACCGATTATATATAGGGGAAAATAAATATGAAGAATTTGGTGGTAGGAATCCTAGCCCACGTGGATGCAGGAAAGACCACATTGTCAGAAGGCATGTTGTATCTGAGCGGGAGCATTCGCAAATTGGGGAGAGTGGATCACAAGGACGCCTTTCTGGACACTTATGAGTTGGAGAGGGATCGTGGAATTACGATCTTTTCAAAACAAGCGGTGATCCAGTGGGGAAACGGTCAAATGACACTCTTGGATACGCCAGGGCATGTGGATTTTTCGGCCGAGATGGAGAGAACCTTACAGGTACTAGACTATGGAATCTTGGTGATCAGTGGGGTAGACGGAGTGCAAGGGCATACCCGCACTCTGTGGAGACTACTGAGACGGCACCGGATCCCTACGTTTCTTTTTATCAATAAGATGGATCAAGAGGGAACAGACAGAGATATTTTGATGAAAGAATTGAAAAGTAAACTGGATGAGAGGTGCGTGGACTTTACGCTGGAGGGGGAAGAGCTGCAGGAAGAATTGGCCATGTGTGAAGAGCGTCTTCTGGAAGAGTACTTGGAGAGGGGAGAGATCTCTCAGGGGAATCTTCCGGCGCTGATTCGAGAAAGGCGGATCTTTCCTTGTTATTTCGGATCGGCTTTGAGACTGAGAGGTGTGAAGGAGTTTTTAGATGGTTTAGGGAGGTACACCTGTGCTACTTCCTACCCGGAGGAATTCGGGGCTAGAGTGTATAAGATTGCCAGAGACGGAAGCCGACTGACTTACCTGAAGGTGACGGGAGGCAGTTTAAAGGTGAAAATGCCTGTGACTAACGGCGGAAAAGAGAAGGAAGGCAGAGGAGAGAGTTGGGAGGAAAAGGTAGACCAGATTCGGCTATACTCTGGCGCCCGGTATGAGACAGTTACTCAGGCCGAGGCGGGGACAGTCTGTGCTGTGACGGGGTTAAGTCACACTTATCCAGGACAGGGGCTGGGGTATGAGGAGGATTCGGATCCTCCTGTGCTGGAGCCTGTACTCAATTATCAGATTATTTTGCCAGATGGCTGTGATCCCTATCAGATGTTTGGGCGCCTTAGAGAATTAGAAGAGGAAGATCCGCAATTGCACTTGGTGTGGAGAGAAAAGTCAGGTGAGATTTGCGCACAGGTGATGGGAGAAGTTCAGATTGAGATTTTAAAGAATTTGATTCAGGAACGATTTCAGGTCCCGGTTGAGTTTGGCGCAGGGAGTATTGTGTACAAAGAGACGATCCAGAATACGGTGGAGGGTGTGGGACATTTTGAGCCTCTGCGCCACTATGCGGAAGTGCATTTGCTGTTGGAACCACAGCAAAGAGGCAGTGGATTGACTTTTCAGACAATCTGTGGCGAAGATGAGTTGGAGCGAAACTGGCAGAGGCTGATATTGACTCATTTGGAGGAGAAGGAGCATGTGGGAGTGCTGGTGGGAGCCCCGATCACAGATATGAGACTTACTTTGATTGGGGGGAGAGCCCACGCTAAGCACACGGAAGGAGGAGATTTTCGCCAGGCCACCTACCGTGCGGTGCGTCAGGGATTGAAGAAGGCGAGAAGCCTGTTGCTGGAACCTTACTATGAGTTCCGGCTGGAGCTACCCACAGAGAATGTGGGGAGAGCTCTGTCGGATATTCAGCGGATGGATGGCGATTTTCAGCCGTTGGTCTCACAGGGAGATACGACTTTGATTGTGGGGGAGGCGCCAGTGGCTTCCATGAGAGATTACCAGAAGGAGGTGATCTCCTACACCCGGGGCAGGGGGAGACTTTTTTGTTCTCTGAAAGGATACTTACCCTGTCACAATCAGGAAGAGGTAGCGGCGAAGATTGGATATGACTCAGAGCGGGATGTGGAAAATCCCACCGGCTCAGTCTTCTGTGCCCACGGGGCTGGGTATACAGTCCCATGGGATGAGGTAGACGCTTGTATGCATGTGGAGAACAAGTGGAGCGAGCAGACGGTGTCTTCGCCCTCTCCAAGTGTCTCAAAGAAGGTTTCCCGGGAAGAGAAAGTACCTTTTGGGAGAGAAGAAAAAGAGCTGAGGGAGATTTTTGAGAGAACGTACGGACCTATCAAGGCTCAAGAGAGCGTTCAGGAAAGACGAGTCATCAATGCCGCTGTGCAGCCAGTGAGGAGAAAGCCGGCGAAAGTTCTGGATGAGTATTTATTGGTGGACGGCTATAATGTTATTTTTTCCTGGGAGGAGTTAAAAGAGCTGGCTGAGGTCAATATAGATGGAGCCCGGACGAAACTGATGGACATTCTCAGCAATTATCAGGGATTTAAGAATTGTACGTTGATCTTAGTCTTCGACGCTTACAAGGTGGAGGGACATGAATGTGAGATTACAAAATATCATAATATACATGTAGTCTACACAAAGGAGGCAGAGACTGCGGACCAATATATCGAGAAAGTAGTTCACCAAATCGGACGAAAATATAAGGTGACGGTGGCTACCTCCGACGGGTTGGAACAGGTGATTATTCGGGGACAGGGGGCTGCTCTTCTGTCTGCAAGGGAGCTGAGAGACGAAATTTCTTTGGTCAAAGAACAGATTCGCATGGAGAACGACAGAAGAACGCAAGAGGGGAAGAACTATCTGTTTGATCATCTGTCGGAAAATTTAGTGGATTATATGGAGGATGTTCGACTGGGGAAGAAAGAGATAGAGTAAAGGATGTGAGAAAATGCCAGAACTTAGTAATCGAGTAAGTTTGTTTACAGATTCTGTCATACGTAGAATGACTAGGATCAGTGATGAATATGGAGCTATTAATCTTTCACAGGGATTTCCGGATTTCGCGCCGCCGCGCCCTATGTTGGACCGGCTCAAGGAGGTGGCCTATGAGGGACCTCACCAATATTCTGTGACCTTTGGCGCGGAAAATTTGCGGAAAGCCTTGGCGGATAAATTTGACAGGGGGATTCATCGCCAGATAGACCCGGACAAGGAGGTATTGGTTACCTGCGGCGGCACAGAGGCGATGATGTCAGCAATGATGACTATCTGCAATCCAGGCGATAAGGTGATTGTGTTCAGCCCGTTTTATGAGAACTATGGAGCCGATGCAATTTTGTCAGGAGCTGACCCCATCTATGTACCCTTGGTTCCTCCGGATTTCCATTTTGACCTGGAGGTGTTGGAGAACGCTTTTCGGCAAGGGGCAAAGGCATTGATCTTGTGTAATCCGTCAAATCCCACGGGAAAGGTATTCTCCAGGGAGGAGTTGCTGGCTATCGGGGAGTTGGCCAGCAAATATGATACGTTTATTGTCACGGATGAGGTCTATGAACACATGGTCTATCCACCTTATCACCACACTTACATGGCGAGTCTTCCTGGAATGTATGAGAGAACGATTAGCTGTAGTTCTCTGTCTAAGACTTATTCTGTGACAGGATGGAGACTGGGGTACCTGATCGGACCGGAGGAGGTATTAGAGAATGCTAAGAAAGTTCATGATTTTCTCACGGTGGGGGCGCCCGCTCCTCTCCAGGAGGCCGCCTGTGTGGGGGTGAATTTCCCAGACCAGTATTATGAAGATTTCTGTGAGATGTACCGGGAGAAAAGGGACTATTTCTGCAGTAGGCTGGATGAGATGGGACTGAAGCATACAGTGCCCCAGGGAACTTATTTCGTACTCTTAGATATCTCGGATTTTTTGGATATGGAGCGTTTTCGAGGATATAGCGATCTTGAATTTTGTGAGTGGATGATTCGTCAGATTAAGGTGGCGGCAGTGCCAGGCTCCAGTTTTTTTAGGGAGCCGGTGAATCATCTGATTCGTTTACATTTTGCCAGGAGCAGAGAGACGTTGGATGCGGCTTTGGAGCGGCTGGAGAAGATGGCAGAGTTACTAAGATAGTAGGAGGAGGGAGAGAGAAAGTGGACAGCGGGAGATCTGGAAGGGAGCCGGATCTTCTGCAGCATGTAGAAAAGGGGGAAACAACATGCGGTTGAGAGATGCAATTTCCACGTTATCATTTAGACATAAGAGGGAAAAGTTAAATGTTTTATATACACGTTGGGGAGAAGAGGTGACTTTGGAGTCCAAAAAACAGGATTATGTGCCGTTGAGGGAATACCCAAGGCCACAGATGAAGCGAGAACAGTATGAGATCTTAAATGGCTGGTGGAAATATCAGATTGTGAGAGAGAAGACTTGGGAGATTCCCAGAGGGGGAAATTCTCAGGGAGAGATTCTGGTCCCATTTTCACCGGAGAGTGCTTTGTCAGGAGTGGGCCGTCAACTGTTGCCGGGGGAGACTTTGTGGTATTCCAGAGATATCTGGGTAAATCAGGAGGAGCACCAGGGAAAACGATTGTTACTTCACTTTGGGGCGGTCGACCAGGAGTGCAGGATCTACTGGAACGGAGTACTTGTGGGGGCCCACATGGGTGGCTATCTGCCATTTTCTCTGGAGATCACGGGATATGTAAAAGAAGGGATCAATCATATCTGGGTGGCGTGTAGAGATGACAGTGACACTGGCTGGCATTCCAGAGGAAAACAAAAATTAGAAGCCGGGGGCATGTTCTATACGGCCCAAAGTGGGATCTGGCAGACGGTGTGGATGGAATGGGTGCCGGATTACTACGTGCATCAGTTGAAGATTACTCCGGAGTATGATGACGGAGCTTTGGATCTGGGAGTGTATCCTGAAGGGGGAAGTCCGGATCAGCAGCGCCCCTTGGAAGTGGAGATCTTTGAGGGAGACAGAAAGGTCTGCCATCATAAGGCCTGGATACAGGAAGCTTCGGTGACAGTTCACTTGAAATTGCCGGGATTTCGGAAGTGGAGTCCAGAAGATCCCTTTCTTTACAGCTTGAGAGTGAAATTGGGTGAGGATAGGGTGGAGAGTTATTTTGCCATGAGAGTTTTCTCGAAAGAACCGGACACCCAGGGTACGCCAAGGTTGTGCCTGAATCACAGGCCGTATTTTTTTAACGGTGTTCTGGATCAGGGATATTGGCCGGATGGACTGTACACGGCGCCCACTGACGAGGCTTTGCGGGCAGATATATTGAGAATGAAAAAGCATGGATTCCGGCTGATGAGGAAGCATTGTAAGATTGAGCCGCTGAGATGGTATTATCACTGTGATCGTTTGGGCATGGTAGTCTGGCAGGATATGGTCAATGGCGGCGAGACTTACGATATGAAAAAATTATGTTATCTGCCCACAATTTTTCCAAGGTTGATGGAGAAGCGGGGGTGGTCGGCTGTGGCAGCAGGACGCAAGAATATGAAAGGCTGTCAGGAGTGGCTGGAGGAGTGTAAGGAGACAATCCGAGTTCTCTACAACAGTCCCTCTGTGGGGGCCTGGGTGATCTTCAATGAGGGCTGGGGGCAGTTTGCCACGGAGCCCGTCACCAGAATGGTGAAGAAAGCAGATCCCACCAGGCCGGTGGATTCAGCCAGTGGGTGGTTTGACTGTGATTGCGGGGATATCAAGAGCACCCACAATTATTTTGACGCGCTGACCTGTCCCAGGGATAAAAAGCGGGAGAAGAAAGAGGAAGGCCGTGCCTGTGTGATCTCTGAGTACGGAGGCCTGTCTCTGGCTGTGGAGGATCATATTTCAGGAGACCAGGTCTATGGATATAAGAAGATGAGAGATAGGGAGGAATTTCAGAGTCAGTTTCGACTTATGCAGCAACAGATCAGGAAGCTTCAGAAAAACGGTCTGTCGGCGGCGATCTATACACAGGTGTCAGACATTGAGGATGAGATAAATGGGATTTACACTTATGACAGGAAGATCTGTAAGCTAAAAGAGCGATCCTAGGGGACATACGGAATAAGCTGTACTGTGTGCTGACGAAGCCTGGAAAAGCTCCGAGGCAGGAGCCTGATGGGAGAACATCTGGAATTGGTGGGACACTGTGTTCCAGGGAGGTGGAACGTGCCGGGCGATGTGTGGACAAAGATATGGGAGCGGTGGAATACCGTCTCTACTTTATGAAGGGAAAGAATTTCTGAGGGATGCGGTGAGCGTTCTCGGAGGGAGGCTAGAATGAAGAAGATATTACTTTTGACAACGGGAGGAACGATTGCCGCCAGATCTGGACAACAAGGACTGGCGCCAGATATCAAATGCCAGGACATT
This sequence comes from Blautia sp., assembly GCA_047014865.1. Taxonomy (GTDB): domain Bacteria; phylum Bacillota; class Clostridia; order Lachnospirales; family Lachnospiraceae; genus Blautia_A. Next base: position 34,486 of record JBKXQO010000017.1, read on the forward strand.
TTACAAATGCTACCTGAGTTGCAGGGGCGATTTGAGATAGACAGCAAGGACATTTTGAATCTGGACAGCTCGAATATACAACCAGAGGAGTGGCAGTATATTGCGGAGATTGTCTGGGACAGAATACCGGACTATGACGGTATTATCATCACCCATGGAACGGATACGATGGCCTACACAGCTTCTGCTCTGAGCTATATGCTTCAGAATCTGAGAAAACCAGTGGTGCTGACAGGAGCTCAGATTCCAATTGAACAAATGTTCACAGATGCCAAGAGAAATCTGCAGACCGCATTTGCGGCAGTGGAGGCGGGAATAGAAGGTGTGACCATCGCTTTTGATGATAAGATCATCAATGGATGCCGGGCCGTGAAGGTACGGACGTTGGGATTTAATGCGTTTGAGAGTATCTCCGCCCCGTATCTGGGGGAGGTGTATGCAGATGGAATTCATATATATGGAGACGGCAAGGCAGAGGGAGAGCGGGGAGAAAAATTTTGTTTGAAAAAGCGACTCTGTACGGATGTATTTCTTCTGAAGTTGATTCCGGGGACAAACCCGGAGATTTTTGACCGTCTGTTGGATATGAAATATCGTGGAATCGTGATTGAGGCCTTTGGAGCCGGGGGAACCCATTTTGAGCGCAGAAACTTAATACAAAAGTTAAAGGCATTGGTGGAAAACGGAATCAGTGTGGTGGCTTGTAGCCAGTGTCTGTATGAAAAAAGTGATTTTTCTCTGTACGAGGTGGGAAGAAAGCTCTTGGATTGCGGTGTGATTCCGGGTAGGGATATGACCACGGAGGCCATTGTCACCAAGCTTATGTGGGCACTGGGACAGACGGACCAGCCCTGGGAAGTCCGGGATATTTTTGACAGAAATTATGCCGGCGAAGTCACGCTGGATCATTAAGCGGCGACGAGGCAGGTAAAAAGCTCATGGGCATTACGGTGGAAAAGAGATATATTGTGAAAATGACCCACCGTAGGCGAAGAATCCTGCATGGCAGGATTTTCCGCCCTGTGAAAGATTTTATTGATCCAACGGGTGTAGATTCTTCAAGGAGAGATCCAGGATGGGGGCGGAGTGAGTCAGGGCTCCGCTGGAGATAAAGTCGACGCCGAGTTCGGTCAACTGTGCTATATTTTCTTTGGTGACATTACCGGAACACTCTGTCAGGGCTCTCCCGTCGATGATTCGGATGGCCTCTCTCATCATCTCAGAGGACATATTGTCCAGCATGATGATATCTGCGCCGGCTTCCACAGCCTCTGACACCATGTCCAGATCTTCAACCTCTACTTCAATCTTTCTGACAAAGGGAGCGTATGCTCTGGCCATCTGCACTGCATTGGAGACACTTCCGGCGGCGCCGATGTGGTTGTCTTTTAAGAGCACTCCGTCGGAGAGGTTATAGCGGTGGTTACTGCCGCCACCGGCTCTCACTGCATATTTCTCGAAGATTCTCATATTCGGGGTGGTTTTTCGGGTGTCCAGAAGTGTCGTCTTGGTGCCGCGCAATAACTCCACGATGGAGTGGGTATAGGTGGCGATGCCGCTCATTCTCTGTAGGTAGTTTAAGGCTGTCCGCTCACCGGACAGCAGTACGCGGATATCACCGGTGACCTTACCCAGCAGTTGTCCATTGGAGACAGAGTCGGAGTCTTTCACATAGAACTCCACCCGGGTGTCGGGATCGAGCAGTTCAAAGACTCTCTGGAATACGCCTAGGCCGGCTATGACGCCATCTTGTTTGCAGATGAGATCCACCTCGCCAGGTTGGCAGACGGGCATTACAGAATTGGTAGTCACATCCTCGCTGGAGATATCTTCCTCCAGCGCCATGCGAATCAGGTGGTCGGCGTTTAAATTCATAGTTATCTTATTCATTTTCTTGTCTCATCCTTTCGATTTCTTGGAGAACTCTGTGTCTGTACAAGGAGGCGAGATTCTGGGAATCGCTGTACAGGGTCGGATCGGTTTTTTGGGCCAGCCTTGTAAAGTGCACAGAGGGATCTTTCTCCTTTTGGGAAGGTGTCTCAGCTATCAGCAGAGCTGCTCTCTTGGCAAAGACCAAGCTCTCCAGCAGGGAGTTGCTGGCCAGACGGTTAGCGCCGTGGACGCCATTGCAACTGGTCTCGCCGGAGGCATACAGGTGATCCATTGAGGTCTTGCTCTGAGTATCCACCCAGATACCTCCCATGAAGTAGTGCTGAGCTGGTACCACGGGAATGCATTCCTTGGTGACGTCATACCCCTCTCTCAGGCAATGCTCGTAGATATGCGGAAAGTGGTTCTGAATGGTCTCTCTGCCCAGATCTTTCATACACAGTTGCACGTAAGGAGTGTGGTCTTTCTCCATTTGTTTGTGGATGCGGGCGCTCAGCAGGTCTCGTGGGAGCAGCTCGTCGGTGAAGCGATTTCCATCTTTGTCCAGAAGGACCGCGCCTTCCCCGCGAACGGATTCGGAGATTAGGAATCTCCGTCCTGGTTTCGGCGAGTAGAGAGTGGTGGGGTGAATCTGTATGTAATCTAGGTGCTCCAGAGTGATTCCGTGTCGTAGAGCTATGGCTAGGGCATCCCCGGTCAGATGGGGGTAGTTGGTGGAGTGCTCGTACAGCCCGCCGATTCCGCCGGTGGCCAGAAGGGTATCTGAGGCTTCCACGGCTGTCAAAGTTCCGTCCTGTGACCGGAGCACAACTCCCATACAGCAATTATCTTCCTCTATGATGTCCACTAGGGTGGTGTATTCTAACAGTGTAACGTTGGGGAGCTTTTGTACCTGGCTCAAGAGTTTGCTGGTGATCTCCTCCCCTGTGATATCTGCGTGAAAGAGGATCCGGGGCCGGGAATGTGCTCCCTCTCTCGTGTAGCTAAGTGTGCCGTCTGGATTATGGGCAAACTCCACACCATAGCCGATCAGTTGGCGGATGGTATCCTGGGAGGAGCGAATCATGATATCCACAGACTCTCTTCTGTTCTCATAGTGGCCGGCTCTCAGCGTATCTTCCATAAAGTTGTCGTAGTCTTCAGGAACAGGAAGGACGCAGATCCCTCCCTGCGCCAGATAGGAATCGCTGTGATCCAAGGTATCTTTTGTGACCATCAAAATCTCTTTGTCTCTGGGGAGGTTTAAGGCGGCAAAAAGGCCGCTGACGCCAGTTCCCACAATAATAACATCTTTTTTTATCGTTTTCATTGGAGTCTCAATTCTATCAATTATTTTTCTCTATTTTGCAAGCTGTAACATACGGTTTAGTGGCAGTTGGGAAGAGCGGCTAAGTTCCTGCGATACTTCCACCTGAGGCTGACGAGAAATCAGACAATCCCGTATTTTTTGGAGTGTTAGTTTTTTCATATCGGGACAGATTTGTCCACCTTTAAGGGGATAGAATCTTTTGGAAGGATTTTTTTTCTGGAGCTGATGGAAAACCCCATTTTCCGTTCCGATTATAAATTCTGTCGCCGGACTCTCAGTGGCATATTGTATGATGCCGGAAGTGCTACCCACATAGTCTGCCATCGAGACAACCTGGGGTGGACATTCTGGATGGACCAGGAATTTTGCGTGTGGGTGTTCCTTTCTGGATTCTTCCACTTGCCGCACAGTCACCCGGTGGTGAACGTGGCAGTAACCATCGTTGAGAATCACATGCTTCTCGGGAACTTGTCGCGCTACCTGGCTGCCTAAGTTCTGGTCAGGGATGAAATAGATATTGGCATTGGGCAGAGAGCGGACGATGGAGATTGCGTTGGCGGAGGTGACACAGACATCGGAGTGTGCCTTCAGCTCGGCGGTGGAATTGATGTAACAGACCACTGCCAGATCATCGTATTTGGCTCTCATTTCTTCGATCTTCTCTGTGCTGGCCATGTGGGCCATAGGACAGTCGGCTTGGGGTTCGGGGAGCAATACTGTCTTCTGGGCGTTCAAAATCTTGGCGCTCTCGCCCATGAAAGAGACCCCGCACAGGACAATGATATCCTCGGGAATCTGAGTGGCTAGTTTGCTCAGATAGTAGGAATCACCGATATAGTCGGCGATCTCCTGGATCTGGTCAGGGACGTAATAGTGGGCCATGATGGCCGCATTGTTTTCCTTCTTTAATTTTATAATTTCTTCTTGTATGTGGTTCATAGGACTTCCTCCTTAATGTATGGAATTATACACCAAAACATTACATATGACAAGACAGTTGTATAGAAAGATGGTAGGTGAAAAAATAATAATTTACGGTGAAAGCGTGGAAATTTGACACGAATTAAAGTAATATAGTTATAGAATTTGTTCTGGGGACAAATACTGGTAAGAGATAGAAAGATCATGGGATGAGAAAGAGGAGGTATTGATGAAAGCACTAAAACTGAGAGAGAATTTTTATTGGACAGGGATTGTAGACGAGAATCTGAGAGTTTTTGACATTATCATGTATACCGAATTTGGAACTACATACAATTCGTATGTGATGAAGGCAGGAGATAAGACCATCCTGTTTGAGACGGCGAAAGTGAAATTCTTTGACGATTATCTGGGGAAATTGCAGGAGATTACCGATGTGACGAAGATTGATTATCTGGTGATGGAACACACGGAGCCGGATCACGCCGGGAGTGTGGAGAAATTGCTGGAATTAAACCCGGGCTTGAAGATCATTGCCACAGGCTGCGCGATTGGATTCCTCAAGGAGATTGTCAACGGGGATTTCACAGCGATCGCCGTGAAAGACAATCAGAGAATGCAAATCGGAGATAAGACTCTGAGATTCCTGAGTGTGCCCAATTTGCACTGGCCGGACACTATGTACACTTATATTGAGGAGGAGCAGATCCTGGTCACCTGCGACTCTTTCGGATCTCATTATGGATTCAAGGGAATTCTCATGAGCAAGGTGACAGATCAGGAAGGATATATGAGGGCGACGAAGTATTACTTTGACAATATCATCGGGCCATTCAAGCCATACATGCTCAAAGCGCTGGAGAAGATCCAAGATCTGGATATCTCCATGATTTGTACCGGGCATGGCCCTGTGTTAGACACGAAAATCGATTTTATCATTCAGACATATCGGGATTGGTGTACCGTTGTCAACCCCAACAAGAAAAAGACCGTGATTATCCCTTATGTGTCTGCTTATGGGTATACAGAGATGCTGTCGGAGAAAATCGCAGAGGGAATCCAGGACAGCGGAGATGTGGATGTGCGTCGCTATGACATGGTTGAGGCGGATCAGGCGAAGGTTCTGGAAGAATTGGGCTTTGCCGACGGCATCCTCTTTGGGACGCCCACTATTGTGGGGGAGGCTTTAAAACCTATTTGGGATCTGACCACTTCCATTTTTGCCGGTACCCATGGGGGCAAATTGGCCAGTGCCTTCGGAAGCTATGGCTGGAGTGGCGAGGGTGTTCCACATATTGTGGAGCGCTTAAGACAGCTTCGGATGAAGGTGGTGGATGGTCTGCGTGTACGTTTTAAACCCAGCGAGTCTGATCTGGTGGACGCCTATGAGTATGGATATCAGTTCGGCTGTACTCTTCTAAATAAGGAAAATGTGAAGAAGAAATCAGGTAGAAGAACTCTGGTGAAATGTCTAATCTGTGGAGAGATTTTTGACTCCTCCATTGAAATCTGTCCAGTCTGCGGGGCAGGCAAGGAACATTTTGTACCTGTGGAGACGGAGGAGACTTCCTACCGCAGAGATACGAAAGACTTTTATGTGATCCTGGGAAATGGGGCGGCAGGCTTTCAGGCGGCCAAAGCGATCCGGGAGAGGGATCTGACAGCCTCAGTCTTAATGATCTCCAATGAACCTTATTCTGCATATAATCGTCCGATGTTGACGAAATCTATCATGGCAGGTTTGAAGGCTGATCAGATTGCTATCGAGAGTGAGGCGTGGTATAAGGAGAATAACATTATCCAAATTCTGGGAAGAGAGGTCACAGAGATCGACACGGACCAACGGGAGATAGGTCTCGGGGATGGTACCAGACTGAGGTATACGAAGTTGATCTATGCGATGGGATCAGAGTGTTTTATTCCTCCCATTCCAGGGGCAGACAAGGAGCAGGTGGTGGCCATTCGCCGGCTTTCCGACACACAGAAGATCGAGGGGCTTCTGCCCCAGGTGAAAAATGTGGTAGTCATTGGCGGGGGTGTTTTAGGACTTGAGGCAGCCTGGGAACTGAGGAAGGCGAAATGCAAGGTGACGGTTCTGGAGATTGCTCCTCAATTGATGGGGCGGCAATTGGACGAGGCGGCCGGGGAGATCCTAAAAGCGGCCAGTGAGAGCCAAGGAGTTGAGATTCGTACCCAGGTTCAGATTGAGGAGATTGAGGGAGGAGACAAGGTGACAGGTGTCCGACTGGGAACCAAGGAAGTTCTCCCGGCAGATTTGGTGATTGTCTCAAGTGGCGTGCGCGCCAATGTGGCCCTGGCCCAAAAGATTGGTGTGAAAGTAGACCGGGCGATTGTTGTGGACGAGAAAATGAGGACGAATATCCCAGACATCTTTGCCTGTGGTGACTGTGCACAGTATAAGGGGGTAAACTATGCGATTTGGCCCGAGGCGGTGGAGCAGGGAAAAGTGGCAGGCGCCAATGCAGCCGGAGAAGAGATCACTTACACTCCGGTACCGGCCGCGCTGAATTTTCACGGGATGAATACGGCACTCTATGCTGCGGGAGATAATGGAAAGAACCCAGAGTTGATATACAAGACTGTGGAGTTTAAGGACATGGCGAAGAAGCAGTATCAGAAGCTTTATTTCCTAAATAACCGCCTCTGTGGGGTGATCCTCATCGGAGACCTGGAGCGTATGGCAGAACTGTCCCAGGCCTTGGAGGAGCATGCGGTGTATCAAGAGGTTATGAAGTAACAGATTTGGAGTTTGAGAGCTCTTTTTTGGGCTGACAAGCGGATGTAGCAGGCTTGTCGCCTAAAAAGGAGTTTTTTTGATGTTATAGGAAACTCTGTAACACAAAAACACACTTCGTTTGACGATACGTGCTCACGCGAAAATGAAGAGTATCGCAGGCGACCGCGCTCGGCATGGGATTCTTTGTTCTGTTATAGGAAAGTTCTCCAAACTTCCCTATAACACAAAAACGCTCCGCGAGGATCGCACTGCGGCGGAGAGGGAATATGTCGCGTGTGCGACCCGCCGCAGGCGGAGAATCCTGCGGCGCAGGATTCTTTGTTATGTAATGGGGCGACGAGTTGATCTCTGATAAAGCAGAAAATAAGAGTTAAAAAATCTTTAATATTTGTCATGGATTTGTTATAATTAGATTCAAATATTAGAGAGTGAGAACTAGATGAAGAAGATTTTAGTGGCTGATGACGATTATCTTTTGAGGGATTTGATTAAGGACATATTGGAAGGCGAGAATTATACTGTGCTGGAGGCCCAGGATGGCCAGGAGGCGTTGGATCTGTTTTATCAACATCCAGAACTGGCCTTGGTGGTTCTGGATGTTATGATGCCCAAGTACAGCGGTATGGAGGTATTAAAGAAAATACGGAAGCAGTCGAAGGTCCCAGTTCTGTTATTGACAGCTTTGTCGGGAACAGAGTATGAGTTGGACGGGCTTCGCAGTGGGGCGAATGATTATATTGCCAAACCTTTTCATCCGGAGGTATTGTTGGCCAGAGCTGAGAATCTTATGCGTATGGTAGAGAACAAACCTGACGGTTATCTAAGTCTGGGAAAGTTGATGGTGGACGAGAAACGCCGTCGGATTTTGGTGAAAGGAGAAGAGGTAAATTTGACGCACAAGGAGTATCAGTTATTGGTCTACATGTTGCGCAATCGGGAGATTGTGCTGTCCAGGGATCAGATTCTTGAGCGGGTTTGGGGATTTGACTATGAGGGGGATATTCGAACAATCGACACGCACATTAAAATGTTGCGGACAGATTTAAAGAGCTGCGGTTCTTATATTCGGACTGTGCGGGGAATGGGATATACCATCAGCGCGGAGGGAGAAGTTTGAGAAATTCTTTGAGAAAGAAGTATACGTTTATTGGAGTCGGGTTAATCCTAGCGTTTCTGTTGATGTCTTTGCTGTTTAATTGGCTGTTTAAGGAACAATTTTTGATATGGGAGAATCACAGGAAGATGGAGAGTGTCTGTGCCCAACTCGGTGAGTGGATAGACAAAGATTCCGGAGAGCTTCAGCGAAAGATTGAGGAGTTAGGATTTGAGGAGAACGTAAAAATTAGTGTGTTCAATTCAAATTATGAAATTGTCGCGGCAACGCAACCCCAGAGAGAACTCAGCGGGAGTGTGAACCGTAAGCTGGTCCAAAAGTTAAAAGAGATGTGGGGGATTCTGGATGAGACAGGCTTTTATTTTGAGCAGGGAAAGCGGGAAGATCGGGATTATCCTTATCTGATCCAGGCAAAGAAAATGGGAGATTCCGGCTATGTGGTAGTTCGAAAATCTATCCCTGCCCTTCAAAAGGACATGGCTACTATGGACATCTTCTATGTCTTATCGGGGGGAGTGACCCTGGCTGTGGGCAGTGTGATTATCGTCTGCCTGGTTGGCCGGATGGTGCGGCCACTGATTGATATGAACAGAGTGACTCGGAAGATTGCAAAACTGGATTTTGGGGAGGCTGTTCAGGTGAAGTCTGAAGATGAAATCGGGATGCTGGCGGCTTCCATTAATTCTATGTCAGATCAGCTCAGAGTGAGCATGGGGGAATTGCAAAGGGAGTTGGAGTTTCGAAAAGGGATGTTGAGAAATCTAGCCCATGAGTTGAAGACTCCTATCGCGGTGATTGGTGGATACACAGAGCATATGCCTTATATTGCGGAGAACCAGCCTCAGAAATTACAAAAGTACATCGATGTGATCGCTAAAGAGTGCGTTCGGATGGATCAGATGATTCAGGAGATGCTGACGCTGTGCGCATACGAGGGGCGGGATGAGAGCTTGCAGATCTCGGAGTTTGCTGCGTCAGAGTTCTTAGAGGATCTAAAGGCACAGGCCAAGGAAGAGCTTCTCAGAGAGATTCAAATTGTGGACCAGACGCCGGGGAAGATCCAGGGGGATTACCAGATGTTGAAACGGGCGGTGTACAATTACGTAAAAAATGCAGCTTTTTACAGCCCAGGAAATAGCCGGATTCGTGTCAAAGTCCAGAAGGATGAGAAGGGGTGGCAGTTCTCGGTGTACAATAGTGGTAGTCACGTGGATGAGAAGGAGATGAATAAGATCTGGGAAGTATTTTATAAGTCAGATCAGGCAAGAACCAGAGAGAGAAGTAGCTGTGGTATTGGTCTGGCCATTGCCAAGGAGGTGGCCATTGCCCATGGGGGAAGAACCTGGGCAGAGAATACGGAGGATGGAGTTCTATTCTACCTGACGGTGCCTGGAAATGAATGTTAATTAAATGTTATGAAAGTATTTCACAAAGATTACACACAGAGGTGTTATATAATGGAGTATATATCTGGAGGAGGCAAAGATGTATACTCTTTTTATCTCCTAGAAAAGACAAGGATATATCGATGAGTAAGGTATAGCGCTTTTCTAGGAAAGACAAGGATATATCAATGAGTAGAAGGGCGGTACATTCCTATGGGACAAAAGCACTGCGGCGGAATGCGACTGCGTTTAGCGTGAGAGGACTGGGGAGATCTTCTCTACTTTGGGAGAGTTTTAAAAATGACAACTGGTGAGGGAGTTAAATGAGGAAAGATGTAGTCAAAATATTTGTGGCGTTTTTCATAATAGTGGGAGTCACCGGGCAGGCTGTCTTTGCACAGTTGGAGGAGGCCGTGTCATCGGAAAAAATAACGGAGAGTGCCGTCGACTCTTCACAGGCAGTGGACGTGGCTTCTGACTGCGGTTTGGTGATGGATGTGGGCACGCAGGAAGTGTTGTATGAGAAAAATGGGGAGAAGCTGTATTATCCGGCAAGTATCACAAAGTTGCTGACTGCATTGGTGGTTATGGACCACTGTCAGATGGATGATATGGTAATTTTTTCTCACGATGCCATCTACGATGTGGAAGATGGAAGTGGAAATAACCAGGAGTTTGAGGCTGGCGATAAACTTACCGTGGAGGACTGCCTGTATGCCATGATTTTGGAGTCCTCGAATCCGGCCGCCAATGCATTGGCTGAGCATGTGGCGGGAAGTGTGGAAGAATTTGTGGTTGAGATGAACCAGAAAGCAGACGAATTGGGGTGTGAGAAGAGCAATTTTGAGAATCCTTCGGGCCTCAATGATGAGGAGCAGCAGACGACAGCTTACGATATGGCTCTAGTTTCCTGTGAAGTATTTCAAAACGAGACGTTGAGAGAGATCTGTTCCACAAAGACACATCAACTTTCACCTACTTTGAATCAAAAAGAGGGATATTTACTCCACATGGAGCATAAAATGGTAAATGGTGAGGAAGAACCGAATGGAGCTTGGGTTTTGGTTGGCGGCAAAACCGGATACACCTCAAAGGCAGGGAATACACTGGTAACCTACGCCCAAGAGGATGGAAAAGAGTTGGTCTCTGTGGTTATGAAAAGTGAGCAGACTCACTATGAGGACACGCGGAATCTGTTAAACTATGGATTTGACAATTATGAGAGCGTCGTTGTAAACACGCAAAAGGAAGAGGCGAAGGCAGCGGTGACGGCTTCAAATCCGATGGCCACTATGACTCCAGCGGCTGTACAAAAAAGTGAAATCGATACAGGAGGCAATTTTCTGAAATCCTTGAATGTGAAAGGGATAGTGTGGAAGAGTGCGCTGGTGGTTCTTGTGGTGGTGGTTTTTCTCTTTGTCGCGGTTTGCTATCTGAGAGCGAGATCCAGAGAGCGTAGAAGGAGAGAGCGGATGATGCTCAGGAAAAAGAAAAGAATCCAGGAGCTGGAGCGTAGAAGAAAGCAGGATTACCTAGTTCGGTAGGTATATGGACCAGCCGGAGAGATAGTCTCTCTGGGAAAGAAGATCGGCTGTGATGTGCTCAGGATCTAGATTCATAAGGTTTCAATTCACATGTATGTACAGAAGATAGGATTGATAAATGGGAGAATAAGGAGGAATGAAATGTACACATGTGCAGATGACAAAATTTACGGTTGTCAGGGGGAAAATTCGGAGACGGATCTGGAGAGCGGACGATGGGAGCGGATATTTGAGACCATAGAATTTTGTAGAAGGATGAATTACAGGAAAATCGGAATTGCATTTTGTAGGGAGACTCGGGAGAAGGCAAAGGGCCTGGTGAAAATACTGCAAGAATGCGGCTTTCATGTGGTGGCTGTGATGTGTGCTCCTCTTTTACAGGCCACGTTGCTGAATGCCCAGGAGACAGATTTTAACTTGGCGTTGGGGTTATGTGTGGATCGTGACGCGCTTTTTTATAAGTATTCCAAGGCGATGGTGACGACGGTAGAAGTTTAATCTTGTCAGGTAAGTGGCGATAAGGTTATGAGCAAGCAGCGAAGCGCATTGTGAGTATCCGGTTTGACATAGGGAGCGCCGGGGCATCTAGAAGGGTAAAATATCGCGAAGAGGGAGATAAAAAGGACTTCTCTCTTCGCGATTTTGAGTAAAATTATTTTTTTAGAATTAATGCTAAGAAAACTAGATCGGTGTCCCCTGTATTTTCCAGCCCATGGCCGTGTCCATCATCGCAGAAGGTAACGTCGCCGACTTCCACGGGCAGGAGAGTTCCGTCATCGCTGTAGATTCCCTTGCCCTCTAGGAGATAGTAAGTCTCGGTCTCGCCGTGGTGCTCGTGGAAAGCCAGAGCACATCCCGGTTCTAAGGTGATTCTGGAGAACATGCGGCAGTAGTCGCCTAATTCTTTCTGTTGTAGTAGCGTCTCTTTTAACAAGTGTCCTTTGCCAGGTGCCTGTATTGGCACGTTCTGAATGGTGCGTTCGCCTGATTTTGTCAATGGTAAGTCCTCCTTATAGATATGAATTTAGAGTTATTATAGCACCGTCAAGAAGGGGACGCAAGCGAAGGTCGGATTTGCATGGAGAGAGATCTATGGTATAATGATTAGCGCAGATAGCAGAAAAAAGTGTATAGACGCGAGAGTGTGAAGAGGTGGAGACAGATGAGAAATCAGTTGACAAATAAGGACGTAGAAAAGATCAAAGAAGAGATAGAATATCGAAAACTGGTGGTGCGAAAAGAAGCACTGGAGGCGGTTAAGGAAGCCCGGGCCCACGGCGATCTCAGTGAGAATTTTGAATACCATGCGGCCAAGAAGGATAAGAACAGAAATGAGAGCCGAATTCGTTATCTGGAGAGAATGTTGAAGACGTCAGAGATTGTCTCAGAGGAATCCAAAGATGACGAGGTGGGATTGTACAATACTGTCGAGATATATTTTGAGGATGACGATGAGACGGAGACATTTAAGGTTGTGACTTCTGTCCGGGGAAATTCTCTGAGGGGGCTGATCAGCACGGAATCTCCCATCGGGAGAGCCATTATGGGAAAGAAGGTGGGCGATCGGGTTGAGATTAAGGTCAACGATGGTTACAGTTATTATATAGTTATAAAAGCCATACATAATACACACGATGATGGAAGTGATCAGATACGGAAATATTGATAAAAAACGGACTGCGGTGGCAGTCCGTTTTTAAGTCAGCGGGAAGACTTTGCACGTCTTACCAATAAAATTATTTAATTACATGGATCCAGCCCTTTGGCGCCTCCACGCGACCCATCTGAATTCCGGTGAGGGTATCGTAGAGCTTCTGGATGACAGGACCCATCTGAGTCATGCCGCTTGGCAGACAGATCTCTTTTCCATGATCCACAATCTTGCCCACGGGAGAGATCACAGCTGCAGTTCCACACAGTCCGCACTCAGCGAAATCTTTTACTTCATCGAAGAGAACTTCCCTTTCTTCCACCTCCAAGCCCAGATACTCTTTGGCTACGTAGATAAGGGAACGGCGGGTGATGGATGGAAGGATTGTGTTGGATTTTGGAGTCACAACCTTTCCGTCCTTGGTCACAAACAGGAAGTTGGCGCCGCCGGTCTCCTCCACCTTAGTTCTGGTGGCCGAATCCAGATACATGTTCTCGTCGTAACCTTGACGGTGAGCGTCCATGATGGCGTACAGACTCATTGCGTAGTTTAGGCCAGCTTTGATGTGGCCGGTTCCGTGGGGAGCAGCGCGGTCAAAGTCACAGACACGGATGGTTATGGGTTTGACGCCGCCTTTGAAATAAGGTCCAACAGGTGTGCAAAACAGGCGGAATTGATATTCTGTGGCAGGTGCGACGCCGATCACAGCGTTGCTGCCGAACATATAAGGACGAAGGTATAAGGTAGCGCCGGAACCGTATGGGGGAACGTAGGCAGCATTGGCAGATACCACCTGTTCTACCGCTGAGATGAAACGATCCCTTGGAAATGGAGGCATTTCCAGACGAAGGGCAGAACTCTCCAGACGCTCAGCATTCAGGTCTGGGCGAAAAGTTACAATGTGTCCGTCCTCGGTGGTGTAAGCTTTCAGGCCTTCAAAGATTGTCTGGGCGTATTGTAGGACACCTGCGCATTCGCTGATCTGTACGGTGGGATCGTCGATCAATGCACCCTCGTCCCATGTGCCGTCTTTGTAGTTGGATACGTAACGCTTGTCTGTGGGCATATACGCGAAGCCAAGGTTACCCCAGTCGATGTTTTGTTTCTCCATAATATCCTCCCATCTGCCGCCTAGAGGGGCGGCTTTGTTTTTCACCAAAGTATTATTATTTTCACATTATAAGACTTTTTTTTAGAGAGTGCAAATAAATATTGTGGAAACACAAAAAAAGTCGAAAGTGAGTGGAGAAAAAGACGGGCATCCGAGGATCAGCACATTTTGCTGCCGTTGGCGATGAGTTTGAATTTGAGCCCCAGGACAGTCGCCGCTTTTTGACACATAATCATTCGCTGGAGAAAAATCTCAAAGTAATTCATGACGCTACACATGGTATCGTCCAACTCCAGATCCATTTGAATTAGTTTTTTGTCGGCGTTTACCTTTACTTTAGTGGAGAGCACAGCGTAATTTACCCGGTCGTGGGTGTCAAAATTGGCGATGATGGGATTGCGGACACGATTTCGCCGGACGTCGGTTTTGTCAGCGAGAATCAAGGCGGCGCTGACCACATCCACCGCCGCGCCTGTATCCTCATCGTGGTGCCCTATGGCGCTGGATATGGTGATGGCGTCCTTTAGAGGCATTCCCAGATCTTTGAGAATACTGTAGGCTAAGAGAGCACCGCTGTGGGCGTGGTCGTTACGGTTGACACTGTTACCGATGTCGTGCATATAACCGGCGATTCTAGCCAGTTCTATTTTGTGACTGCCATATCCTAAATCCCGGAGTATTTCTGCAGCAGTCCCGGCAACCTTGGCGGCATGTTTTCTGGAATGTTCTGTGTAGCCGAGGACACCCAGAATGTCATTCCCTTTCTCTATTAGGAGGTTGATCTCGCTATTTTTTTGTATTTCTTTATAAGTTATCAACTTTTGATTGTTTTCGGTTTTCATATCTTTTGATTATTCCTATTCCATTTTTTATATTGTAGCCTTAGCTGATATCAATTGTACTTTGCTGGGTGTATGAAATTCACTGTGTCTTCAGTGTAGGCTAGATTGAAAAACGAAGAAACCACAATTTGGTAAAAGGGGTGTAAAAAAGAGGTAAGTTATTTAAAATATGGTCTTTACATTAGAGAGGGATCTTGGGTATTATGAGAATAGGAATTTTGTAAAATTTTGTCAAGTCCTGACGGATATTCTCAGTGTTGAGTGGAGAAGGAGCGGGACCGACTGGAAGGGGAGCATGCGCATGTTAAAATCATATGTTGCATTTGATGTGGAGACTACAGGTTTGGACCCGGAACAAAACGAGATTATCGAGATTGGTGCTTTGAGAGTGCGTCAGGGAAAAGTCCAGGATAGGTTTATGGAACTGATCAAGCCGAGGGAGCAGATCTCTAAGACAATCACGGATTTGACGGGAATCACCAATGAGATGGTATGTACGTGTAGAGCCAGAGAACAAGTCATCCCAGATTTCTTAGACTTCTGTGGGGAGGATATCTTGATCGGGCATAATGTTATTTTTGATTATAGTTTTATGAAGATGAGTGCCATATCAGTGGGCAGAGACTTTGAAAAAAGTGGGATTGACACGTTAAAGATCGCCAGAAAAGTGCACAGCAGTCTGGAGTCTAAGAGTTTGGAGCGCCTTTGCGCCTATTACCGGATCGAAAATCAATCGGCTCATCGGGCCTACCATGACGCTTTGGCCACGGCGAAGCTGTATCAGACGTTGGCTCATTATTTTGAGCAGGAGGAGCCAGGGCTTTTTCAGCCGGAGGAACTGTATTACCGTCAGAAAAAAGTGCTGCCGGCCACTAAGAGACAGGTAGAATTTTTGTCAAAATTGATTCGGAAGAACCGGTTGGACCTTGTCTTTGATCCAGAGACGATCACGCGAAACGAGGCTTCCAGACTGATCGATGGAATATTAAATGGGAAGTGACAGCGGGAAGATGGCTTTCATCGCTGTTCTCGTGCCGCTGTTTGCACCGAATGAAAAACCATTGAGTGGAATCGGGACTGTTAGGATGTGAGAGAGTGAGGGCGACTGCCAATTTGTAATGATTGGCGGCCGCCCTGGTTTTTGGGATGTGGATAGGCGTTTTGGCCGGGCAACCTTCTTCCAATGAGAGAGGGCAGGTCATGGGGTACGTTTAGCGATTTTTCTGTCCTAGAGTTTTAAAGTTGTGGCGAACAGGGCGCGGCCTGCCATGGTGGATTCATCGGTCTCCTTAATGCAGGCAATGGCGTCCTCACCGATATAGAGATGTAGTTCTGTGGGCGCGTGGTTTTTCGTTGCGTAGACGGCGCATCGCAGTTCTTCAATGGCACTGTCTGTGATCTGGTAAGTTTCATCAGCGAATTCCAATCGTTTTCCTTCTTGATCGAACACGGCTAGACCTTGATCTTTGGAGAGGGTGATGGATACATCTGAGTCTACTTCGTCAGGTGTTTTTTGAGTATAGGATTCTCCATGTTCTTGAGCCCACTGGATGGATTCCTCATGTACTTGCATCTTGGCTTGGTGCACTTCTTCCTCATCTGCGTAGAGAGGCTGTACTTGGTAGAAGACCCGCACTTCGTAAGGGCTGACAATGACTTTTTCTATGGAACAGCCGTTTTGTTCTTGTTCTATGGGATATTCCTGTACATTTTCTTTGTCTACAGTCACAGGAAGTTTTAATTTCCAGTCGCCGTTTATAGTGCGCCGCTCATTTTGACTGTTGTCCCAGTAGAACAATTCTTTTAGAGAAAGTTCTAAGGTGAAATCTTCGTTGAATGGCTTCTCGGTTTGGGGAACGCTCCATTTCATTACTCCTTGGTAGGTGTGTTCATCCAATTGGATTCCTTGAATCTCTTGATTTAGGAGATCCTGCTCTTTTAGGTGGGAGCCGCTTAGATTACCTTCCATAACTTGGATTACTGCAGCCGAAGTCTCTCCGTAGGCGCTGGTATAAGTCTTGGCCATGTCTCCCAGAGACTCTTTACTCTTTAACTCTAAGGTTAGATAGATGGAGTAACTGTCGCTGTATACCTCAGAGGCTGTGATTTGTATGCCTTGACTTTCACAGGAGAGTATATCCTCCTGTTTTTTCTTCTCCAGAGGAAGCGCTTTCTCGGAGTAGTCGCCGGAGAAAGTAATTTGGTCTTCCACCTGGGCGAAGATACCGCCCACCAGCGGGATTTTGGATGCCAGGACGGGATTTTGGAAACCCCAGATCAGGAAGACGGTGATGGCGGCGGCGCAGGCGGCAAGCCCCAGTACCGTTCGCTTGATAATTCGTTTTTTGTGGATCTTTTCGACTTTGAGAAGGCTTTCTGTCACCACTCGGTCCAGTTCTTCTGGGATTTCTATTTTTCTTTTCTCACACATATAGATAATCCTCCTTTAGATATTGCTTTAGCGCTTCTTTGGCTCTGTGGGAATAGGCTTTCACAGAGCCTTCCGGGAGATCCAAGATATAGGCGATCTCTCGGATTTTTAAGTTCTCGAAGTATTGTAAAATGATGATTGTCTTGTAACGCTCAGGCAGAGCGTCCACAGCGTCGTACAGATCCAGCTTTTCTTCCAGGGAGATGGAGTGCATTTTATGGGTGCCGATATGTGAGTCCGCATCTTCGAAGTTTACGTAATCTCTGTTCTTGCGATAGTGATCTTGGATGACGTGGAGGAGAATCCTTGTCATCCAGGTGCGAAAGTATTTGGGCTCTTTTAGCTGACTGATTTTTTCGTATCCTTTGACGATGCACTCGGATACCATGTCCAGTGCAGTGTGTTGTTCTTTTACGTGGAGAAAAGCGACGCTATAGAGATAATTTTGATGGATACGTATCAGTTCTCCATAGGCAGCACTATTTCCTTTGGCGGCTTTTCGCGCCAGTTTTTCTTTGTCCACAGGGTTCCCTCCTCTTTTTGGAATTTTGCCGTTTCCGTCTGTCGATGGGAAGTGAACGGAATCGGCACAGTGTTTCCAGCGATGTTATCTTTGTATTGCTGTCATTGATTAGACGTTTGGGGGTGGGGAAAGGTTACAATTATCTCAACAAAGTCACAGAGTCTTTTTATTAGTCTACCACGATATCTTGTGCGGAGTCAGGAAAAATGAGATTGATCTGTAATTGAAAAAATATCCTTGACAACTGGCGAGGAGGTGGTTATACTAAACGCATATTGGTGTGCAACTGTTAGTCAGGCATTAACCGTACATAGATATTATTTTTAATATTTATGGGGTTGGTGTCTTTTTTGTCGTGGAGGAGTGCTCGGCTTGCTACCGCAGTAACTTTCGGGGTTTTGACTGGAGGGCGGCGGTTACGAGAGTGGCAATAAAGTTATGAACAGGTAGAGGAGCGGGTTGCGAATATCCGCTTTGACACTCTGGCAAAGCCCCGTTGGAGAGATAATATCTGGCACAATTTAGAAAAGTAGAAAAGGAGAGAGTGAAAATGAAAGACAAGATTTTCGGAGTGTTACAGAGAATCGGAAGGTCCTTTATGCTTCCCATTGCCATACTGCCAGTGGCGGGGTTACTGCTTGGAATCGGAAGCTCATTTACCAACCAGACAACCATTGAGACTTATCATCTGGGGAAGATCCTGGGAGATGGAACGGTTCTTCATTCATTGCTGATTATCATGAACAAAGTGGGAAGTGCGGTCTTCGACAACTTGCCGTTAATCTTTGCGGTAGGCGTGGCCATTGGTATGGCGAAAAAGGAAAAAGAAGTGGCCGCGTTGTCTGCCTTGATCGCATTTTTCGTTATGAATGTTGCCATCAACGGTATGTTACTGATCAACGGGGAGATTACCGCTGACGGAGAGATCGCCAAGAATGTTCTGGAGGGAACAGTGACGTCTGTGTGCGGAGTCTTATCGCTCCAGATGGGAGTATTTGGAGGAATTGTCGTAGGTTTGGGCGTGGCAGCGCTACATAATCGTTTTCACAAGATTGTGCTGCCTAACGCGCTTTCCTTCTTCGGCGGCTCCAGGTTCGTGCCGATTATCTCCACATTGGTCTACATGTTTGTGGGAATTGGTATGTATTTCATATGGCCGCATGTCCAGAACGGTATCTATGCTCTGGGCGGACTGGTGACAGGGAGCGGATATATCGGGACATTGATTTTTGGAATTATCAAACGGGCTTTGATACCATTTGGACTTCACCATGTGTTTTATATGCCGTTTTGGCAGACCGCCGTGGGTGGTACTATGGAGGTGGCCGGACAGATGGTGCAAGGCGGACAGAATATCTTCTTTGCCCAGTTGGCTGATTCTGCAAACATCGCTCATTTTAGCGCCGACGCCACCAGATATTTCTCAGGAGAGTTTATCTTCATGATCTTCGGACTTCCAGGGGCGGCCCTGGCGATGTACCGCTGTGCGAAACCTGAGAAACAGAAGGCCGCGGGCGGTCTGCTGTTGTCAGCAGCTTTGGCCTGTATGTTGACCGGGATCACAGAGCCATTGGAGTTCTCTTTCCTATTTGTGGCTCCTGCATTGTTTGTGGTTCAGGTGATCTTGGCGGGCGCTGCGTATATGATCGCGCATATCTTGAATATTGCTGTGGGACTGACTTTTTCAGGTGGACTCTTGGATTTGTTCCTGTTTGGTATCCTGCAGGGAAATGCGAAGACCAGTTGGCTGAGAATCATCCCGGTGGGAATCATTTATTTCGTTCTGTATTATGTGATTTTTAGCTTTATGATTAAAAAATTTAACTTTAAGACTCCTGGACGGGAAGATGATGACACAGAGACGAAGCTCTATACGAAGGCGGATGTAAATGCCAGGAGAGCAGCAGAAAAAGGCGGCCAGGCGACGGTGGATCCGGTCAGCGAGGCCATAACCGTAGGGCTGGGCGGAAAGAAGAACATCAAAGATGTGGACTGCTGTGCAACGCGGCTTCGGGTCACAGTGGAGGATCCTGCGAAGGTGAGAGAGGATGTGATTAAGCAGACGGACTCCAGGGGGATTGTCAAGAAGGGCAGTGCGATTCAGATTATCTACGGCCCGCAGGTAACCGTTATCAAGGCAAAGCTGGAAGAGTATCTGGAGACGGCTCCCGACGATGTGGAGGAGATAGATATCTCTTTGGATTCCAAGGAAAAATCTGATGGGGCTCAAGGCAGTGAGAACGCTGAGAAGACAGGAGTGGAGAAGGTTGGCTCACCTAAAGTTGTGAGAACAACGGTGATCTCCAGCCCCATTACCGGAAAAGCCGTGGATATCACAGCAGTACCTGATGAAGGCTTTGCAGGAAAGATGATGGGAGACGGCGCGGCAGTGACGCCGGAGGATGCGACCATCTGTGCACCGGAAGATGGAGAAGTTGTCTTTGTCTTTGACACGAAGCATGCGATCGGATTCCAGACAGACAGTGGATTTGCCATGTTGCTTCACATTGGTATTGACACGGTGGAACTCAACGGGGCCGGATTTGAAGTATTGGTGTCTGATGGGCAGAAGGTGAAGAAGGGAGAGCCGATGATGAGGATCGATCTTCCTTACTTGACGGAGCATGCTCCCTCCCTGTGCTCGCCGATTCTGTGTACGGAGCTGGAAGACAATCAGCAAGTGCGTCTGCTGGCTCAGGGTGATGTGAAAGTAGGCGATCCTCTGTTTGCTGTGGATACACTGGAGTGACAGGGAGAGAAATCATATTTTTCAGTTGACAAACGGCTCCTGATCTGTTAATTTATAGCAGGAAAACGGCTTGTTTTCCTGCTATAGGGAGAGTGTGGCTTTCTTATATTTCATATTTTAGCTGATCAATTGCCGCCGGGTAAGAGCGCCTGGTCTGTGTCGTTAGGCCTTTGAAGACACAGACTGGACGCTCTTTTGTGCTATAGGAAAGTTCTCTGGACTCCTCTATAACACAAAAGCACTCTGTGAGGAGCGCACTGCGGTGATTTATATTGTAGTAGAAGGGAGAAAACGATATGGAATGGATCTATTTAATCTTAGCCGGATTGTTGGAGGTGTTTTGGTCCACATGTTTGAAATTTTCAAATGGATTCAGTGAGATCAGATTTACAGTTCTTACCTTGGCGGGTATGGTGCTGAGTTTTGTATTTCTGTCACAGGCCACCAAAGTTCTGCCTTTAGGAACGTCCTATGCGATCTGGACAGGTATTGGGGCTCTGGGGGCAGTGATTGTGGGGATCGTCCTGTTTAGGGAGCCGTTTACCGCAAGACGGATCTTCTTTGTGGCGATGTTATTGGTGGGAATTGTGGGGCTTAAATTCACCGCATCCCAGTGAGAGAGTGGGTATGTGAACCTGAAAAGTACTTGCCATGGGCACTGTGAGATGCTATTCTTTCTGTATCATAGACCGAGGGAGGAAGCATGAGGAAGAGAAAGGAAGTGTTGGATTTCGGGATGACTTTTCCAGATGTGTACATTGACACACCGTTTCATGACAAAAATTGGGTGCTGCTTCGATATCGGGGAAACCGACGGGCGTTTGCGTGGACTTATGAGAGGGAGGGACACCTGTGGGTAAATGTGAAGGTAGATCCGGAGTGGAGGGATTTTTGGAGAGAGACCTATGCTTCTGTGCTACCGGCGTACCATCAGAATAAAGAACACTGGAATTCGATCATATTGGATGGGAGCATACCGGAGCAGGATGTCAAGCGGATGATCGCGGAGAGTTATGACCGGATTGTCAATGGTTGAGGAGAATGAAGTTTTTAGTGATAGACTTTTCAAAATATGGAGCTGCCTGTCTCAAAATTGAGATAGGCAGCTCCTGAAAATAGCACAGTGTTAGAATATATTGAGAGATAGAAGAAAGCAAATTGTTGGCTTTCTGGAACAGAAGTTTCATTTGGATTTATTGTTGACGCGGAAATTTAGTAAAGTACATAGAGATTCCTTGTCCTCCGCCAATGCACATAGAAATCATAGCGTCTTTTTTGTCTGAGCGCATAAGCTCGTAGAGAACTTTGACGGTGAGGATACAGCCGGTTGCCCCGATGGGGTGTCCGATAGAAATCCCACCTCCGTAAATGTTGACTTTTTCTTTTGAAAGTCCCAGATCCCGTGCTACGGCAAAGGCTTGGCTCGCAAAGGCCTCGTTTATTTCAAACATGTCGATTGATTTTAGGTCCAGGTTTAGATTTTGTGCCAGTTTTTCACTGGAGAATTTGGGAGAGTACCCCATCAGCTCTGCGTCAAAACCAGCTACGGCATAGCCTTCGATTTTAAGCTTCGGGATAACGTTTAACTCTCGGGCTTTTTCCAGAGACATGACAACAACTGCGGCAGCGCCGTCATTTAGAGAAGAAGAATTGCCGGCGGTGACGGTTCCGTCTTTGACAAAACAGGGCTTTAGCCTAGAAAGCTTTTCCAGGGTCTGTCCTTCACGGGGGCCTTCATCTGTGTCAAAGATGGTGACGTTCCCTTTGCGATCCTTTCTCTCCACAGGAAGGATTTCTTTTTTGAACTTTCCGGACTTTATTGCGTCACAAGCCTTTTGGTGACTTTCCAGTGCAAATTGATCTTGCTCTTCGCGGCTTATGTGGTAGGCGGATGCGACATTTTCGGCGGTTACTCCGTTGTGTTTTCCGTCCAGAGGCCAGGTAAGGATGTCAAGGACACCGTCCTCGAATACTTTGTGCCCCATCCGGGCGCCCCATCGAGCATCTTTGATATAGTATGGGAGTTGGGAAGTATTTTCGGTACCGGCGGCTACCACCACATCGGCGAAACCGGTTCGGATTTCCATGACTGCATCTGCGATTGCCTGAAGTCCGGAACCACACTGGCGGTTTACAGAGTATGCAGTACACTCTTTAGGAAGTCCGGCTTTTAGACTCACGGCCCGTGCTACAAAGCCGTTTTCAGCAATTTCACCCACTTGTCCTACGATCACCTCGTCTACGTCAGCGGGATGAATTCCGGCGCGGTTAACTGCTTCTTTTACTACCATGGCGCCCATATCGATGGCTGTGATATCTTTTAAGCTTCCTCCGTAGGAGCCTACAGGAAGGCGTACGCCACTTACGATTACTACGTCTTTTAATGTATTCATTTGTTTTTTCTCCTTTTGGTTTTTAGACGATCATTCCGCCACCCACATTGATGACTTCTGAGGTGATATATGCAGCGTCATCAGAGGCCAGAAAAGCTACGGTTTTTCCAACATCAGAGGGTTTGCCTGCATATCCCATAGGAATTCGGTGCATCATGCTGTCCCATGGAGCTCCGTTATTGATTTCTTTTAATTTTAGTGTCATATCTGTCTCAATGAATCCGGGACAGATTATGTTGCAGGTGATACCCTTTTGAGCATTTTCGCGGGCGGCCGTTTTTGTGAGTCCTACAACGCCGGCTTTTGCGGCGGCATAGTTGGCTTGCCCAATATTGCCAAGCCAGCTACCAGAAGAAATATTGATAATGCGGCCAGAATTTTGGGGACGCATAACTTTTAAGGCTTCCTGCGTCCCGTAGAATACACCGGTGAGATCTACGGCGATAACACTGTCCCAATTCTCAGATGACATTTTGTGAAGCATACCATCTCGATTGATTCCCGCATTGTTGACCATAATATCTAATTTTCCGTAGGTGTCTATAGCGTGGCGGACTAGACTTTCCATATCTGATTGCTTTGCCACATTTACTTTCACGCAGCTTGCCTGTCCCCCGTTGGCCTCGATCTCCTTTACTACATCTGTTGCGAGATTCATATCCGCGATGACTACATTGGCACCCTCTTTTGCCAACTCTAAGGCGATTCCCTTTCCGAGACCTCTTCCTGCTCCGGTTACAATTGCGGTTTTTCCAGTTAATCTCATAATAATTTCCACCTTTCTAATATTTTGTTTATGTGATATTGGGGTAAAACGTATGTCATCCCTTATCAAGTTATATTTTATTGTAGATAATTCTTTAAGCCGAAGGGTCCGTCATGTGTGAATAGGGCAGGATCCATTTCTTTTAGATCATCGCTGATCAGTGGAGAAAATTCCATCAGATCTAGGATCTGAGTCTGTAGATCGATACCCGGAGCGATTTCAATTAGTGTTAGCCCTTCTGGCCGTAATTCAAAGACGGCACGTTCTGTCACATAGTGCATTTTTTGACCTTTATTTCGTGCGATTTTACCGTTGTAAGAGACCTGTTGGAGGTTATTTACAAATTTGATCAAGGTTCCCTCCTTTGTGATGGAGAGTCTGTTGTTCTCGAAGGAGCATTCCAGCCCTTTTCCGGTGAAGGTTGAGCAAAAGACTACGTGTTTTGCGTTGGTGGTGATATCGATAAAACCGCCGGCTCCAGTGGGATTCGGTCCTAATCTGGTGGCGTTTACATTTCCCTCAGAGTCGATTTGTCCGGCTCCCATAAAGGTTACATCCACGCCGGCGCCGTTATAGTAATCGAATTGATCGTCATGTCTTAACAGGGCAAAGTTGTTTTTGGCGATTCCGAAATCGATACCTCCCATGGGTATGCCGCCATAGATACCGGATTCTACAGTGATAGTAACGTCTTCCTGGACATCTTCCTCAGAGAGAATGGGGCCGACCACATCATTGGGAATACCTGTGCCAACATTTAGGATATCATCTTGGGACAGTTCCATCAGTGCTCTGCGTCCGATAAGTTTACGCACCGTGAGAGGAAGAGTGTCGGAAGCCTCGGTGGGAACTTTGATGTCACCGCAGTAAGCAGGATCAAAAGCGAAGCTGTGGGTCTGGCGATGGTCTTCTTCGGGATTGTCGCAGATGACCACTGCGTCGATAAAGATGCCGGGGACAGTCACTTTTTTGCAGTGAATGCTTCCGGCTGCAACTTTGTACTTGGCCTGAGCAATGACTTTTCCGCCGAACTTTTTGCAGGCAAAGACGGCGGAGATTACTTCCAGTTGCATGGCCTCTTCTTCCGTGGAGAGGTTGCCGTTCTCGTCTACATATGTACCTCTGATTATGCAGTAATCTAGAGGAATAGGTTTATAGCGCATATATTCTTCACCGCCAATTGTGACGATATCAGAGATATCCGGAGCGGAGACGGTGATCTCATTCATTTTTCCTCCATCCAGCCTCGGATCCACAAAAGTTCCAAGACCTACTTTGGTGATTTTTCCAGGTTCCCCACCTGCCATGCTGCGGTAGAGTTGTGCGAATTGCCCCTGGGGGATACAATAGGCCAAGAGTTTATTCTCGGCGATTAATTTCATCATTTTAGGTTGAAGCCCCCAGTGTCCTCCAATGATGCGTGCGAGCATTCCTTCGTGGGCGAAATGTTGGATTCCGCGATCCTTGTCACTTTGTCCGCAGGAATGGACAAGAGTAAGACCTGAGGGATGGCCTGTCTCCAGATAGCGTCTTTCCACTGCTTTTAAGATAGTTTCGCTGGCAGATACCAAAGTCATGCCGATGGTGGCGACAGTTTTCTGATCCTCCAGCATTTCGGCGGCTACTTTGGCACTGACAAAAGATGGTTTTCTCATGCGCAATCCTTTCTAGATGTTATCTGAACATCATTCTGATCTTCTTTTTGTTAATTTTTAAGTTTTCGGTTACCGGTATGTGATCTAGAAATAAAATACGAGACGGTATCTTATAGCTGGCGATTTTAGACTTTAAGTGAGTCTTGATTCCAACTTCGTCGAGGCAAGAACCAGAAGAAAGTTTGATGACTGCAGCAGGGATCTCACCGTACAATTCGTCAGGGATACCCACCACTGCACAGTCCTCGATACCGTCTATCTCAGACAGTTCATTTTCGATATCGAAACTACAGAGTTTTTCACCGCCTCGGTTGATCATATCTTTTTTTCTATCTATGATGTAGAGATAACCTTCCTGGTTAAAATATCCTATATCTCCTGTGGCCAGCCAGCCATCTGTGATAGAGCTGCCGACTTTGTAGTAAGTTGGGGTGATATTGGTCCCATGGATGAAAATTTCACCGGATTCACCCGAGAGTGCCTCCCTGCCATCTTCCCGCAAGATTTTGAAATCCAGACCCGGTATAGGGACACCAGATGAACCGATGTGAGGGCTGGCGTTGGCATCTGTGGGAAATACAGTGGCTGGGGAGGTAGTCTCAGTCAGCCCATAGATAGTGCGGAATTCACAGGCGGTGAGCCAGGTGCGGAGTGCCCTGATTTTTCCGGGAGCCATATTACTACTTCCACATGCCGCCATGCGCAGGCTGGGAAGATGAGGAAAGTTATGCCCCTCTTTCAAGAGTAATGTGAACACCGTGGGGGAGGCGTGAATGAAAGTGATCTGATATTTGCGGATATCTGATAGTACCCGCTTCCCATCAAAGAATTTGTTGAGATAGACGCTCCCTCCCACGTGCATCATCAGACCGAACACGGCGACTAGGCCGGTGATCAGATAGATGGGTATTGGGAGAATGGCTCTGTCCGTCTCGGAGATCCCAAGTGTTCTCTCGTAGGAGACGATGGCATGCATAATGTTATAGTTGCAAATGACAACCCCTTTGCTTTTGGAGGTTGTGCCGGAGGTGAACATCAAAAGAGCTTGATCATCAGGCGCTACCAGGGCTTGGGCCTTCTCAAGAGCGTCTTTGTCGAGGGGATATTCCTGCGCATTTGCGAATGAGGCAGCAGAAGCGATGTAAATCTTGCGCAGAGTGCGGTTTTCCTCTTGAAAGTAATCCTCAAAATCTGTGTGGCTGATTAAAAAGTTTGCATCAGATTTTTGTAGAAGAGAACATACTTCTTCTCTACGGAATTTGGTGGGGAGGGGGATGACTACTGCCCCAATTTGGTTGAGAGCCAAAAATGTAATACAGAATTCGATGCTGTTATAAAGCATCAAAGCAACATGGTCCCCCTTTTTAACATGAAGGCTTGAAAGGAGCCAGGAGGCTGTGCGATGGGTTCTGTCTAAGAGAGTCTCGTAAGTCCAGACCTTGCCGTCGTCATCCGTCACGGCCGTGCGCTCAGGGTGCTTTTGGGCTGTGTGGGCGAAGGATGTGTAGAGATTGACAGGGAGATCTGGGAAAGTCAGAAATTCTCTGCCAGAGTTTGATATGACCTTAACCATATCGTGTGTAATTTGGCCGTTCCAATAATTGATTCCTCGATACAATGATTCTCACTCCTTTGTGTTTTATTTCTTTTGTGTTTGCGTCAATAATAATGTAACGTTACTAAAAAGTCAATGGAATATATCAAGAAATAAAATAATTAGAAGTATTGCATAAAAAATAAAAATATAAACTGTGAAATAATTATAAAAATCAAGAAGAGGTGTAATTTATATTGACTTAAAAACCAGGTAAATTTATAATGATGAAAAAATGAACGTTATAGATAAATGAAAAACGACAAATGCGTAACGTTACAAAAAAGGAGGAAAAAAGATGGATCGAGTATTTTGGAAGGTGGTGCCAATACAAGTAGGAAGCATTGAGTTGGATAGGTCTGCCATGACGCACTATAAAGGAAAAGGAGAGAAGATTACGGTTCCCATTTGGTGCGCGGCGGCCACAGACGGGGTGCATAAGGTGCTTGTAGACACGGGTATTCGTGACATTGAAGAATACCAGAAGGCGGAGCCTGGAGCAAATCAGAGTAAAGATCAGGAGATTACGAGAGCGCTGAAAACTATTATGGGATGGACTCCAGAAGAAGTGGAGATGGTGATCAATACCCATTTGCATGTGGATCATTGCGGTTGCAATTATAAGTTTAAAAATGCGAAGTTTTATGTGCAGGCTATGGAGTGGCACAGTGCGTTTCATCCTATTACGCCGGAGGCACCTTTTTATGATAGACCTTCTTTTGATAAGCGTGCAGTTAATTACTTCCAGTGGGAGTTTTTGGGGGGGGACGCTGAGATTTTGCCAGGAGTGCGAGTGATTACGACTCCGGGACATACAAAAGGACATCAGTCAGTTTTGTTTGATACAAAAGAGGGGGTTCTCTGTGTATCCGGCGATATCTGTAATGTGGCGGAAAATGTAAATGAAAACTTGGAACCTAATATTGTCGTGATGGTTGAGCAGACTTATGAGAGTTTGGCGAAAATTCGTCATCTGGCTCACTTTATTCTCCCAGGGCATGAGCCAGGGATAGAGAGTGGGGTCAGCAAATTTCTGCCGGTTTATTTAGATTAGAAGGAGGAGAGGAGATGCAAAAGAGGGGAAAAATATCAAAACAGTCCTGGATTGCCCTTGTTTTTTTGTGGCTTATTTTTGCTATGAATGCAAACGGAAGAGAATTGACCAATCGGCTTTTGCCTAGTATTATTGAGACCTATGGCATCTCAGCTGACACGGCTGGCCTTATTGGGACTGTGTCAGCGGCAGGTATGTGTATTGCGGCACTTCCTCTGTCCAGATGGGCGGATAGAAAAGGGAGAGGCTGGCAGAGAAAGTATCGAATGGCTTTTTTGAGTCTAGGATACCTGGTATGTATGTTTTTAAATGGACTCACGCCAATCACAGGAACTTTTACAATGGTTCTTATTTTTCAATTTTTCCGTGGAGTTTGTTCTGGTCCTGGGGAGGCCTGCGAGGTGGGGCTTGTGGCAGAGTGGTGGCCAAGGGAAAAAAATGGGTTGGCATTGGGATTTCATCACACAGGTTATCCGTGGGGAAGTGCTCTGGGCGGGGTACTTGTGACCGCAGTGTTGGCGATGGTAGGTTCCGAGAACTGGAGATACTGTTTTATTATTTTTCCGGTGATGGGGGTTGTTATCTTCGCACTCTTTTGGCGATGGTGTAACAAGATCAATTACAAGAAATTTCAGGATGATACTTATAAGGCAGGAATGACGCCGCCCATTGAGAAAGGGGAAGTGGAAGACAGAGCTGAGAGAGAGAAGGGAAGTCTGCTGGGAGCGCTTAAAAATCCCAATATTATTGTTACGGGTATGATTTGTTTGCTTGCTCAGTTTGCTTATATTGGACTTTTGTTCTGGATGACACCATATCTAACTTACTGTGCGGGATACAGCCCGGCTGCAGCGTCAGGACTTACAGTGGTGTATGCGGTGACTGGCGGGCTGGGACAGATCTTCTGGGGAAATTATGCGGATAAGCATGGAGCGAAAAAAACTCTTGCAATCTGTTGCATATGGTTGGTTTTTGCCTTCTTCCTCATGCAGTTCATTCATATCAACCTCTTTCTGCTGGTATTTTTGCAACTTCTGTTGGGATGCTGTTCCAATGCAGTGTACCCAGTAATGTATAAAATGGTTGCAGATTCCTCAGACAAAGGTGCGGTTGTAACTGGAAACGGGATTCTCACGACCTGTATGTTCCTGGGAGCAGCGGTGGCCACCACGGTTATGGGAGTGTTGATTGACCTTGGAGGCGGATGGGAAAGCATGTCTGGTTATATGACAGGAATTTACACGATGACTGGGGCAATGGTTCTGGCATTTATTCTGACAACATGTTTTACGCGAGAGACCAATGGACCGAAATTCGGAAAAGATTTTTCCTTTGTGAGTCTAAGAAGTTGTAATTTGGAGATGGATAAGAAATAGGGAAACTGGCATAAGGATGCTCTCAATATATAAGACAGAAAAAGACATCGATTTCTATCCGGCTAATGTGGCAGGGATTTGAAAAAACGGTGTCTTTTTTTGTTGAATAAAGCTTTGTTGTTGACAGGGTGTAAAGTTATTTTTGGTTGTCTAAGTCAGGAGAGTGTTTCATCTTTTGGATGACTGGTGGTAGCTCTAATGATCAATGAGGGTTCAAGGATAATCCGCTTGTATTCTGAGTCCGGATGGTGAATTCGGCGGATAATAAGTCGGGCGGCGTGCTCACCCATTTCTTTTACATGTTGGCTGATAGTAGTAAGTCCCACCTCGTGCATCTGAGAAAATACAATGTCATCAAAACTGACAATTGAAAGTTCGTCTGGGATGAGGACGTTATGTTCCTTGCACCAATCCAGAAATCCTAGAGCCATCATATCGTTGCCCAAAATCAAAGCGGAAGGACGGGATTTTTTTTGGAAAAATTTGTGGGCAAGCTGATACCCGGTACTCATTTTTAGATCTCCTTGTAGAATATCCGAAGGTTTCACGGGAAGATAGAAGTTTTTCATTGCTTGGCAGAAACCCTCCATGCGTTGTACAGAGGCGGAGGATAGGGCATGTCCTGTCACAAATCCGATTCTCTGGTGTCCCAGTTCAATGAGATGCATGGCTGAGATGTATCCTGCCTTGAAATTATCCAGGGTCACAGAGTCGTAATTGGACAATTCTAAAGAGCGGTTGACGAAGACGATAGGAATATTTTCCGCCTGTAGTCGGATGGGATTCATATTCATCTGAGTGGTAAAAAGGATCAGGCCGCAGAGAGAAAATTGCTCTGCCATTTCAATAAATTCCAATTCTTTGCTGGCATTGTATTCGCTGTTGAAGGTCACGACCATATAACCGTGACTGTTTAATATGCGCTGAATATAAAAGGTAAGTTCTGAGTAAAAAGGATTGCGGATATCTCCGAACACAAGCCCTATAATTTTCGTGGATTTTCTTGACAGATCCGCAGTTGTGGGGACTGTTTTGTATCCAGATTCCTGTGCATAGGAGAGAATCTTCTTGCGGAGCTCGGAACCTACACCAGAGGATCCGTTTAAAGCTCTGGAGACAGTGGCTCTGGAGACACCTAAATTTTCTGCGATTTCTTTTGCTGTGATTTTTTTCTCTCCCATTGACGTTATATTCTCCCTGTCAATTTTTTGATAGTAACCTTTATGCTGTAGTTGATTATAGCATTAGGAGGTGAATTATACAATGTCACATTTACTTTTTGAGTATAAGTTAAGCGATTTATCTTGTACAATCAGGCAGTTTTTTTGCTGTCTTGCCGTTGTCCATGATTTTTGAAGAGAGGTGCATTGCACTCTCATAGATTATCTTTGATAGATTGTAGAAGATATGGTATTCTGTATTTAGCTAAGAACTGACAGTTGGTTGAGAAGAGAGTGTTGAGAGATGGGATTAGGGGATTTTGGTAAGAGAGACAATGATTTGTTTTGTAAAGCAGCATGGTAAATGGAGCGTGTCGGAGACAAAGGAGTGGGGGAGGACTATGGCATACGGGAAATCAATAGAACTGTTTTTGGTAAATGGGACGGCAGACAGCCTGGTTACAGCGGAACTTTTGAATTGGAATGGGAAAGCGATAAAAATTCCAAGGACAGAGGTCTCCGGGTGCGACAGGGACGACATAAAGGGCGCGGGGATATATTTTTTATTCTGTCAGGAGGACGACGGTGAGGATTCCGTCTATATAGGGGAGGCTGAGAATGTTCTGCACCGATTGAATCAGCATCTTAGAGATTACCATTCAGGAAAAGAGAAATTCTATTGGAGTACGGCGGTAATCTTTGTGGGAAGGGATTTGAACAAAGCTTTGATTCGTTACCTTGAAAATCGCTTGGTGGAGATCGCACGGGAGAGTGGGCGTTATGTTGTACTCACGAAGAATACATATAAAAACACGGTGATGAAAGAGTCTCAAATTGCAGTGATGGAAGAGTTTATTGCCAACATAAAAGTCTTGATTAGCACGCTGGGATATAAGGTTCTGGTCCCGGCACCGCAGGCCACTTTTGACACTCTGTATCTGTACTGTAAGGGGTCGGGCGGAAATGCGAAAGGTTTTGTGAGCTCGGAGGGATTTACGGTTCTAAAGGATTCCGTGGTGTCGGATCATATTGTCCCGTCGCTTCAGACCGGTGGAAGGACGTATTTTGTGTTGAGAAATAAATTGGAGTCTGACGGAACCATCGTGGACAGGAGATTTACGAGAAACTACGAATTCTCGGCTCCGTCGGCGGCCTCTGCGGTGGTACTTGGACACACCTCCAATGGAAACATAGACTGGAAGACGGAAAACGGAACTAAGCTGAAAGACATATAAAATCAGAAATACGTATTTGGATCTGTTCAAATGTCCGAATGGCCTTGTTGTCGGCTGTTCGGGCATTTTTGTTCTCAGTCAAATTTGAAACTCTCTCAAGAACCTAGGTAAATGTTTCTGCAAATCCCATCACATGTAGGGTATTGTCTTGCTGAAAAAGGAGAAATTATATATTGTAAATTTCATAAGTTTTTATCAACTAATCAGATTATCAAAAAAGCTTATTACATTATCAAGATCAGTTGTATTGGGATGACCCTTTGCTATACCACCAATCAATTTGAACGGTCCAAATGTATTGAATCCCGGACAACCAAATTCTCCTTTTATCTCAGCAGATTTTTCTAAAACAACACTTTCAATTGCTTTTGTATAGCCGTCTCTTTTTCCGCCATAAGTATAGATAAAAAATACTGTCTTATTGTGGGGAAGGTTTTTCTCGGCAAATTGTAAAACTGATTTATGAAATTTAGAATAATATATACCTGAAGCAAAACCAATCATATCGTAACTTGTGAGGTCAAAATTCTGTGTCTGCGTTGCATCAACCATCGTGACTTCATGATTAACGGCGATACCATTAAGAAGCTTTTTTGTATTTTCGTAATGTTTGGAATAGTAAATAATCGCAATTTTCATTTTTATCTCTCCTTGACTTAATTTAGTAGTTTTATTATACTTGATATGAAAAGTACATACAAGTACGCAGTTTTAAAGTACATAGTACACCAAACTATACCAATGGGAGAATTCTTATGAAAGATGATATGACTGCTGAAGAATATTTAAATAAAATACTATCGAGTGAGGTACAAAATGATTGCCCCATGCGAAAGACCTTAGAGCTATTAAATAAAAAATGGAGAACACATGTAATTTATGAGCTTTGTAAACACCCCTCTTGTCGTTTCGGAGAATTAAAGAAAACTATTCCTCGCATTACCAATACTATGTTGACAACAACACTTCGAGATTTAGAAAAACTTGAAATTATCCATAGAGAGCAATTCAATGAGATCCCACCCCATGTGGAATATTCGCTTACGGATAAAGGAAAAGCACTTCTCCCTGTCTTCCATGAATTATCAAAATGGGGTGCGAAATATGTCGGAAAATGACGAATAGCAATACCATTTACCATTTTTTCTATTGATTATCCAACACAGAAAAGAAAAAGCTCTGATAGGGGCCTTGCCATTATAGGTGGCGCTTTGCACACTTTACTGGTTTTATTCTGCAGCTGTAAAATTCCAGACCTATCAGACACGCTGGGAGATGGGGGATATTTATGTATCGGGGGGGCAAAAAAACAGAGGATAACCCACAGGGGTTAGGCTGTTATCTCGTTATGAACGATAGAGGGTGTGAGGATGTTTTCTGTATTCTCGACAGCAAGGAATTTGACCTTTGGACATATTAAAAGATAGCTAAAAAGACGTATATGATTTTATAAAGAAGGTGATACGAAAATGGATAGCAGAGAAAAAATTATTAGACTTTGGCTTGAAATGTGGCTTGCAAAGAAAGATTTAGGTATATCTGAAATTTTTTCAAATAATGCCATTTATATTGAAAGTTGGGGGCCGGAATATCATGGTGTCAATAAAATAAAACTTTGGTTTGAGGAGTGGAATACCCGTGGAACCGTTTTGCAATGGGATATCAAGCAGTTTTTTCACAAATGCAATCGTACCGTTGTAGAATGGTATTTTAAGAATAAAATGGATGCCGGTAATGTAGAAGCGTTTGAGGGTATATCGTTGATTGAATGGACAGCAGAAGATAAGATTACCCTATTGAAAGAATTTGGTTGCAACGAGAATCGGTATGATCCTTATGAAGGTGGCGCTACACCGCATTTCAGAGATGAAAATGCAAAGTGGTTTTAATAGAAAATTCAATTGTTATCTTTAATGCTTATCAGATTTTTCAAGATATGCCACAAAGAATTTTACACGATGGTGATTTTCTGAATTTAGGCGGGTGAGAAGTTTGGGCTATTCATACGTCGGGACATTCCCAGGACACGGTTGTTTTTATGAACCAGAACGAAACGCTCTTTATTCCGGGAATTTGATATGTAAGGGGAGTCTTGACGCCTCTTACTTCCACTGCCCTGCAGTTACTCTATCTACATCACTACTACACCATTTTTTTGAAAGAGCCTTGATGTGACAGGAATTTTTATAGAATAGAGAAAAAGCGGATATGATTTTCCCAAAAGGATTATCATATCCGCTTTTTCATCAAATCAAAGCTGATTCTTATAGTTTGTTCCCCATTCTTCCATAGCGTTCATAATAGGGCGCATAGATTCCCCCAAATCGCTTAACGCATATTCCACGCGAGGCGGCACTTCTGGATAGACTGTACGGGTAATGATTCCATCATCTTCCATAGAACGAAGACTGTCAGTCAGTACCTTTTGGCTGATTCCCTCTAGATCTTTGCGTAATTCATTAAATCGCCATGATCGCTGCAACAGGTTTCGCATAATCAGTAATTTCCATTTGCTTCCGATTAGCTGGACGGTGGTTGCCACAGGGCAGGCGGGCATTTCTTCTTTTGTCAACATAGGCGTACCCCTTTCCAATAGTTCAAAAATGAATGTTACATTCAAATTATAATATATGTGTGATTTTCCTGCAAGTATGGGTTACAAAAAAGTGACTATGTAATAAAAAGGTGCGTACTTTTTTCTTCGATCGACGTGAGATAGAATACAGTCAAGGAACGAGGAATGTTCCAAAAATAAAAAAGGGAGGTAATCATTATGGCACTTTCTAATCTGTTTGGTTGGTCAAAGAAAAATGAGGAGGTTGTGGCTTCAGCCTGTGGTTCTGCTTGCGGTGCTGGCGACAAGCCGGAAGAAAAGCCCGCTGCTTGCGGTTCAGCCTGCGGTGCTGGCGACAAGCCGGAAGAAAAGCCCGCCGCTTGCGGTTCAGCCTGTGGTGCTGGTGATAAGTAAGCACTGAATATCAACCATTCCCGGTAAGCAAAGCTGTTTACCGGGAACCATTTCAAAATTATCCGGTTTTGCCGGTCTATATATAGTATTTTAATGATTTCAAAGTGAGGAAAACGATATGAAAGAATATTTTGCATTTCAGTGGCACATCACAGACGAGTGTGACCAACGCTGTAAGCACTGTTACATTTTTTCGGAGGATAACTGCAAAAGGCTGGACGCTATGAGTTGGGAGCAAATGCAGGCAACCTTTTATAACTGTCTTGATTTCTGTAAAGTGTATGACCGTCTACCATACTTTTATATTACGGGTGGCGACCCTATTTTACACCCGGATTTTTGGAAGTTGCTTGCCCTATTAAAAGAACATGGCATTCCGTTTACTATTTTGGGAAATCCATTTCATTTAACAGATGAGGTTTGCCGGGAGCTGAAAGAGTACGGCTGCCAGAAATATCAACTTTCTCTTGATGGAATGAGAGAAACCCATGACTGGTTCCGGAAACCCGGTTCTTTCGACTGTACTCTTGAAAAAATCAGTTGTATTAAAAATGCTGGTATCCGTTCTGTGGTTATGACAACGGTGTCCGGCACAAATATCAAGGAAATTCCAGATATTATTGATACGGTTGTAGAGGCAGGCGTTGACGTATTTGCTTTTGCGCGTTATTGTCCTACCAGTGAAGAAAAAGACACTGGCATGTCCCCACAGGAATATCGTGAACTGCTGGATACCTGTTATCAAAAATTTCAACAGTATGAATCCGCAGGCTGTACTACCTACTTCAACAAGAAAGACCACCTTTGGACGCTCTATGAGTATGAAAAGGGCATTTTCAAAATCCCAGAGGACGCACAGGACGGCATCCGACAGAATGCTTCACAGGAGGATTCTGCTGGACATTCATACGTGATTTATGGGGGCTGCAACTGTGGAAACTGTCACATGACAATTTTGCCTACCGGCGATATTTATGCCTGTCGCCGCGTCCAGAACAGCAAGGTTGGCAACGTGTTTACAAACCGGATTGCTGATGTGTGGATTTGTCAAATGGAGCAGTACCGGGATTACAGTAAATTTGAAAAGTGTTCAAAATGTGAGTTGTTATCTTATTGTCGGGGTTGTCCTGCGGTTGCCAGTGGAAAAGATGGTAACTTTTATGCGGCAGATCCCCAATGTTGGCACGAAGTGGGCAGAGACAAAGAGGTGTAGATATGGAATTTTTTGATTTAGTAAAGGTCCGCCGTTCTATCCGAAAATATCAGAACAGGCAGATTGAGCGGGAGAATTTGGAAAAAATTATAGAAGCGGGACTTTATGCTCCCAACGCCGGTGGCGGTCAACGGGCAATCATTGTTGCCATTCACAACAAAGAACTGTGTGAAACAATCGGAAAATGCAATGCTGCAAAATTTGATAGGAGCAAATTAGCAGGCTCTTATGTATCAAAGGAGCAGCCTAGCTTAATTGACGACCCTACGATAAAAAGTGGTTTCTATGGCGCGCCTACTGTCTGTGCCGTTTTTACTCCAAAGAATTTTTTGTACAGTATTCCCGACGCTTTCTGTTGTGCGGAAAATATGGTGTTGGCTGCTGCGGAGTGCGGGCTTGCGTCCTGTATTGTGGCACGAGGGGAGGAAACCTTTGAAAATGAAATCGGGGCAGAACTCTTGAAAGAATGGGAAATTCCGGATAACTATATTGCCCGTTGTTTTGTTCTGCTGGGTTATTGTGAGGGAGAATATCCACAGGGCAAGCCGCGAAAAGAAAAGCGCAGCTTGATTGTCGAATGAGGTGATGATATGGACGCGCAAACTTGTTTGAAGAAACTGGAATATGTAGGTGTATTAAATTTTGCTACTGTGGGACTGGACGGAACGCCACAGATACGGTGTATTAGTGCCATTCACTATGAGCGGGACAAACTCTATTTTTTTACTGCAAGAGGAAAGGATTTTTGCAGAGAACTTTTAGAGGACGGACAGGTACAAATTTTAGCTTATACCCGTTATAAAGAGATGATTCGTGTTTCTGCGAGGGCTGTTCCCGTAGCAGAAACAGAGCAAAAAAATTATATTGACCTCATCTTTCAGGAGCAGCTTTATCTTGAAAATGTATACCCAGGCAAGACACGAGAAATCGGGATTATTTTTGCTGTCCGAGATATGCAGATAGAATATTTCAATTTGGGTGTCAATCCAATTTTTCGGGAGCAATATCTTGTAGGGAATAGAGCGAGTAAGCCAAAAGGCTATGAAATAACCAGTCATTGTATCGGCTGTGAAACTTGTGTAAAAGGGTGTCCTCAACGGTGTATTAAACCGGGAAGTCCCTATTACATTACACAGGAAAATTGCCTGCATTGCGGAAACTGTTTTGAACACTGTCCGGTAAAGGCGATTAGGCGGTTATAGAAAAGAGGAAAAGGCTTTATGGAATATAAAAAAAGGAAAGATACCATCTATTTACGTGTCGACAAAGGAAAAAATGTTACAGAAACAATCAAAAAGGTTTGCAAAAAGGAAGGTATCTACGGAGGATATTTTCAAGGAATCGGAGCTTGCAGTACAGCAACGCTTTCCACCTACATACCGGAACAGAATGATTTTATCGACCATGAAATTTCCGGTATGCTTGAAATGGTTTCGCTCATGGGAAATATCACAATGGATTGCGATAACCAGCCATTTTTGCACAGCCATGCTGTTTTTTCCTATTTGAATCAAGCGGGAGAAATTGCAGTCACGGCCGGGCACTTAAAGGAAGCCAAAATCGGTTATACAGGCGAAATCATCATCACTTCGGCAGGCGATACGATAGGCAGACAGTTTGACGAAAATGCAGGAATTGAGGTGTGGAAATTATTTTAAGGGAGGTGCTTTTATGCTATTTCAGAAACGGAAATGTTCAGAGGAAAATTCGATAGAACGCTTAAAAAGAGAACTGAAAACTGCCGACGCTGTTCTCATCGGTGCCGGTGCAGGGCTTTCTACTTCTGCTGGCTTTGTTTATACTGGCGAGCGTTTTCACCAGAATTTCAGCGATTTTGAAGCAAAATACGGTTTTCACGATATGTATTCCGGCGGCTTTTACCCCTATTCCAGCTTAGAGGAACACTGGGCGTACTGGAGCCGGTATATTTGGCTGAATCGCTACGAGAACGCTCCAAAGCCGGTCTACGAGTTGCTGTACCGACTTGTATCCGAAAAAGATTACTTTGTGATTACGACCAATGTAGACCACTGTTTTCAGAAAGCGGGCTTTGATAAAAAACGGCTGTTTTATACACAGGGAGATTATGGTCTATTCCAGTGTTCTGAGCCTTGCCATAAACAGACCTACGAAAACCGGGAACTGATTGAGCGCATGGTAAACGAGCAGAAGGATATGCGGATTCCCTCTGCACTCATTCCTCAGTGTCCCAAATGCGGAAAACCTATGAGTATGAATTTACGTTCAGATAACCGCTTTGTGGAGGACGAGGGCTGGAAGAAAGCTGCCAACCGATATGAGGATTTTTTACGTCGTCACAAAAATCTGCATATTTTGTTTTTTGAGATCGGTGTCGGATATAACACCCCGGGTATTATCAAATATCCATTCTGGCAGATGACAGCCCAAAATCCAAATGCAGCTTATGTCTGCTTAAACAACGGAGAAGCCGCCTGTCCCAGAGAGATGGAACAGCAGTCTATTTGTATCAATCGTGATGTCGGTGCAGTTTTGGAAGAACTGTTTGTGCGGGAGGTGGCATAGAGTTGATCCAATTAGAGCAATTACGGAAACTGAATCAAATGCTGCTTTCTGAACAGCCACAGTATCAGGAACAGGCGGCAGATTTTCCGCTGGAATTGCAATCACAATGGCGTTTGTTCCGTTCTCTTGTGAATGTACGCGAGCCGAAATCAGTAGATAGAGCGTTTCTGGAATTACAGGACAACTTGCTGAAAGAGATGATTGCAGAGAGAGGAATTACAAAAATGAGTTCCCTGACTCCTTTGCAGGAAAATATTTATTTATGGCAAGGCGATATTACCACGTTGCAGGTTGACGGGATCGTAAATGCCGCTAACAGCGGCATGACAGGCTGCTATTGTCCCTGTCATGGCTGTATTGACAATGCGATTCATACCTTTGCCGGTGTGCAGCTTCGACTAGAATGTGCCGCCATGATGAAGGAACAGGGCTATCCAGAACCGACAGGAACGGCGAAAATCACAAAGGCATATAATCTGCCCTGTCATTCTATTTTGCACACGGTAGGACCGATTGTGACAGGACGACTATTGGAGAAAGATTGCAAGTTATTAGCGTCCTGTTATCAATCTTGCCTTGAACTGGCAGAACAAAATCATTTAAAATCTCTGGCTTTCTGCTGTATTTCAACAGGAGAGTTTCGTTTTCCAAATCAGAAAGCCGCTGAAATTGCAGTAAAAACAGTAAAGGAATTTTTATCAACGCATACCGAAATATCCGTAGTGTTTAATGTGTTTAAGGATGAGGATTATGAAATCTATCGAGAGTTATTTTCATAACGAAGGTAACAAATTCAGACATCCTTTTTGGCCAGAGTTACGTATAGTATTTTTGTTTATTGAGGAAATTAGAAATAGAGGTGAAGCAGATGGGAAATTAGCAGTATTAGATATATCAGAAACTGGCGGACAGATTGGAGAAAAATTAGCGGTATTGCTTAGTGCAGAACAGTAAATAAATTTGGCACAATATCTTCTATTTACTAATCGAAAAAGAATTGATATAGAAGATTTTTTGAGAAAATCTGGAGAATTACTGGATAACTCTCTCACGGCTCACAGATTTGCACTGCCATAAAGCCGACGAACATTTTTTAATAGCCCGTCAGCTCCACAATTACATTACTCTGCTGATACAGCCAGTCCGTAAATTCTTTCGGGCCGGCTGTTCCTGTTTGTATTTTGCATAGCACAATAATCGGAAATTATGGTAAAATAATCACAGTACTAATATGAAATGGGAGGAAGAATAACGAAATGTCAAATCAATTACAACTCCTTTTTCGGATATAATTGGGAAAGAAAGTCCTGTATAACAAGCGATCAAAAAACTCGCAGTAGTAATCCACCCCGATTCCTACTACGTTTTGACTACGATTCATGTCCTCAACTTGCCACGATTTGCCGCATTTTGCTAATTCTGTGATAAATTTAACAATTCAAAAGGCATTTACATACCCGGCAAATCGCGGCAAAATAGAGCATTTAAGGAGGAATTTTAAATATGATAAAGGTACTTTTTGTTTGCCACGGCAGTATCTTGAAAAGTCCCGAAAAAGCCTGTAAAATCAATAGTTTTGTGGCAGATAAAGGCGTTTACTACACCACTACTACACCATTTTTGAAAGAGCCTTGAAATGACATAATAATTTGGTCGAAATAGAAAGATGAATAATCGGCAGCTTCCTTTCGTGGGGCTGCTGCTTTTTTTCTTAAAATAAATTTATGTGATTGCAACATTTTCACTTTTCTAATTGTATTCAAAGTAGAGTGGCAAAGATGCCACTCATAACAATCAATATTTAGGAGGAAAAACAATGAAGTTCAGAAGGATTTTTTCATTTGCGATGTGTGCGGTAATGGCACTGTCGCTTGCTGCTTGTGGGAACGATAAACCAACAAACAGCAATGATGGAGGGGATCGTCCCCCAAACCCTTTTACCGAGTATCAAACGCTGGAAGAAGCAGAGAAGGAAGCGAAGTTTACGCTTAATCTTCCGCAGTCTATTGCGGGTTACAGCACCCCGGTGTATCGGCTTGATAAGGAGGTCGGATTGTTAGAAGTCGTTTTTGAAAACGGCGAGGAAAGTATTACCTTCCGCAAAGCCAGTGGTGACGGTGACATCAGCGGGAACTACAACGATTTTTCCGAGAAAAACAAGGTGGAACTGGATGGTACCGTCATTACCATGAAAGGTGCTGATGGCAAGGTAAATGTTGCTGTCTGGAGCAAAGATGGCTATGCCTATTCTATCGACTGTACTATAGCGGTCGAGAAAATCACTATGACTGACTTTGCGAAAACTGTTATGAGCGAAGCTGCTGAACCTGAGGGAGAACGTCCTCCCAGCCCTTTCATTCCCTACGACAATATGACCGAGGCAGCAAAGATGGCTGGGTTTGATATGACAGTTCCCAACACGCCCGATAGTATTGAGGCATGGGAGGGCTATATGATTCAGGCCCTCTATGGTGAGGACGGTGCGGATATGCTGATTCGCAAGGCTACAGGAAATGAGGACATCAGCGGTGACTATAACGAGTACAAGCAGGTGGAAAACGTGGATGGTGTGACCCTCAAAGGAGAAAACGGACTGTTTTCCCTTGCAGTTTGGACATCTGGGGACTACAGCTATTCTATCAGTGTGAACAAGGCGATGTCTCAATCTGATATGATAGAGCTGGTTTCTGCTGTCAAATAACTAAACCAATAAAAAATAATGTCTATAACTTTGCAACATTTTTATCTTCTCATCTGTATGTAAGATAGAGAGGAAAATAAACCACTCAAAAAAATAAAAATCAGAAAGGATGTTAGATTATGAACATCAAAAAAACTACTACTACTCTTATGGCAACCTTTATGCTGGTAAGTGCCACTGCCATTCCCGCCTTTGCTGCTGAAACAAAGCCTAACATCGACAACTTTCCTACTGTGGACTATGTAGACGAAATGCTCAAAGCAGTAGAGGGCTATGAGGGAGACATCCCCATGGACATTGCTGCAAATCCCATGGGGGAAGAGAACAGCGAGGAGGTATACTTTGATGGTGGCTGCTGCAATCCTTTTACCGACTGTGAAGATTTGAATAAAGCTGCACAGATAACCGGGTTTTCTCTCAATGTCCCTACTACCCCCGATTACGTATCTGTGTTGGAGGACAGTGACATGATTCAGACTGATTATGAGAACGGAATGTATATCCGTAAAGCCAGCGGCAGCGATGACATCAGCGGTGACTACAACGATTATTCCCAAGTGGAGACGGTAAATGGAGTAACGCTTAAGGGTGAGAATGGGAAGTTCTCTCTTGCGGTTTGGAATGGCGATGGGTATACTTATGCTATCGGTGTTCAGGAGGCTATGTCTCAATCAGATATGTTGGAACTGACAGCTAAGGTCAAATAACAATACTGATATATGCCAAGAGGCAGGCTCCGGAGAGCCTGCCTTTCGGTGGGAAGGAGGGATTTTGCTTGAATGGTTATCTTACAGAGGAACGGCCATATCTGTTCTTAAATGAATTATTTTTACGTTTGTTCTCTTTTCTTTGCAATTTATTGCACATAAATTTGGCAGTTATAGAGGATAATTGCGAAACACAAGAGATGCTCAGTCGAGCGGTTATCAATGCTCAGGCCGAGCGTATGCTTAATGATTACGGGAACGCTGTACTGCGGGCAGCCTATTCTTACCTACATAATATGATTGATGCAGAGGAAATCTTACAGGATACTCTGGTC
Source organism: Blautia sp. (assembly GCA_047014865.1). Lineage (GTDB taxonomy): Bacteria > Bacillota > Clostridia > Lachnospirales > Lachnospiraceae > Blautia_A. The sequence continues at coordinate 76,415 of JBKXQO010000017.1, forward strand.
CAGTTTCTCAAAACTGCTCCTGCGCTGGAAAGCAGAGAACATGAAAAGGCATGGCTTCTCCGGGTGGCCTGTAACCTAAGTAAAAATCGCTTGAAATATAATTCTATCCGGCAGACGGATGAATTGATGGAAGAACTGGTTGCAGAAGAACGGGACGACCTTTCCTTTGTCTGGGAGGCAGTAAAATCTCTTCCGAATCAATATCGTGCTGTGATCCACCTGTTTTACCATGAGAACTATCAGACGGCACAGATTGCCAGAATCCTAAATATGAAAGAATCAACTGTCCGGTCAAATTTGGCTCGTGGCAGAGAAAAGCTTAAAAATGTGTTAAAGGAGGCGTATGACTTTGGATAAGAAATATGATGAAGTGATGGAACATATTGAAGTTACTCCGGAAATGCGCCAGCGCATCCTAAGGAAGATTCAGCAGGCAGATTTAACGAAAGAAAAGCCAACTAAAGTTGTTACGTTTCCACTGTGGAAGCAGTTGACGACAATAGCCGCCTGTTTGGCTATTGTATTAACCGGAATATTGACCATCCCACAAATATTCAATCCGGAAACAGATGCCCCTTACATTGACCTCGACCCAGCCACAGAAATTGTTGAAGTAAATACCATTGAGGAACTGAGCGAAGAAGTCGGGTTCCCTGTAAACGAAATAAACAAATTACCGTTTGAAGTTGAGAATACCGCATATATCGCCTACTGGAAAGAGGTAGCTGAAATCACATACACTGGTGATGGACAAATAGCAGTTTATCGTAAGGGAACCGGTTCGAGTGACATCAGTGGCGATTATAATAGTTATAATTCAGAAATCGAAATGAGCATCAATGATTATGATGTGACGTTAAAGGGTAATGATAACGTCTACTCACTGGCAATTTGGACAGATGGTGACTACTCCTATTCATTATCTTTAAGTGACGGAAAAACGGAATCTGAGTGGAAAATCATCTTGACGGGAGAAAAATGACGAGAAGATTATGATTTTCATAAATGATAACATGAAAAGAGAATGTGATATAAAGAAATAGAAATTTGCATTGCCATAAAGCTGACGAACATTCTTTAATAGTCCGTCAGCTCCACAATTACATTACTCTGCTGATACAGCCAGTCCGTAAATTCTTTC
>JBKXQO010000018.1:0-72203 GCA_047014865.1 Blautia sp.
AGAGCACTTGACTTTTAATCAAGTTGTCCGGGGTTCGAATCCCCGATGCCTCATACAAAAAAGACATAACTACAAACGGTTATGTCTTTTTTGTGTTCCTTTTTATCAGACAATCTCATCTAGCCAGACACCTTGAATTGGTTGAATTTTATTGAGTTCGGACTTTAGCTGAGGAGGGAGCTTCCACAGTGCAGTAAGTTTCCGGTATCCAAAAAGCCAGGAGGCCAGGTCGGCGATCTCTGCCTGTAACGGCCAGATCTTTTGATCAGATAGTCGAGCGAGAGAGGATTCATCTTTTATAATTGAGAGAGAACTTCCCTTCTCATCTAGATGCCACAGGTATTCCTCTGCATTTTCTGGTAGAAGCCGGTCCTCTACTTTTAATTTAATGTCCAATGTCCCCGATTCTCTCAGGGAAATTGCCTCAAGGAATTTTTGGATATTTGTGATTCGCGCCATGATGAGTGGTTTTGACGGGCCCTTAGCATACCATTTGGAATCTGTGTACAGTAGCCTTTGATCCTTTTTCTCTCCGGCTACGGCTTGAAGTCCCACCAGTTGGTCTCCTCTGTAGAGAAATAAAAGTTCTCCATCCTCGCTTTTAAGTTCTCTGAGCAGCCTGCGGATATAGGAGTGGTCCCGGACAGTGTGTAGTTGTGCATGTTTGGAGAGCCAGGAATTCATAAATTTGGCTGCAATCTGGCAATCTTGTTCGGATTCGGTTACAGTCTTAGCAGTTAAAGCTTGGATGCTGTCTTCGTCTCGTGAGAGAGAGGGGGTATCCCAGATGTAGCGGAAGTCAAAGGGAGTGTAGATTGCCTCGGAGGCTGGCATCAGGAAAGTAAAGGGGATACCTTCCTGGTGCATATCTTTTAAAGCTTTGGTGAGAATTTCTCTCATATAACCTCGTCCTCTGTGAGTCTTGTCAGTGGCGACAGCCACGATATAATCGGAATCCCAGGTTATGTCTCCCAGGCGTAGTTTGTAGGGGTTCCTGTGGAGCATGGAGAGAATTCTTCCCTCTTCTCTGATGGCCAGTATTTTGTTATCCAAAGTTTTTTCGTGGTAATAATAGTCCAGATATCTATCGGTATCCTCTGGAAAACAGGCTTTCCACAGAGGGATGGTTTCTGATTTCTCATTGTCGCATAAGTACTCCACTGAGTTAGCGGCGGCAGTGTTCTCGATCTGTTCAGTCCAACGGTAGGATTTTTTATTTTTGGTAAGTTGTTCTACCAAGTATTTCCGCGCGAAGTCTGCGGGATTATAGGACATTTTGGCTTTGCGCAGACCTTCCAGGCCCATGTCGTCTTCCCTGTTTACCCATTTTACATTGGGAAACTCATTTATCAAGAATAGTTGGTTGATAGCCTGGTATAGTCCGTTTATTTCCGGATTGGCTTTTTCTATGTGAATCACGGCCATATCTTCGATGGGATTATAGCTTCCCAGAGAAAAGGCCTCAAGGCGTTGGTCTACGTAGATGCCTCCCATTCGGATATCAAGCCGGGAACAATTCCTCAGAATATCATGGATTCCCTGTACTTCGTAGTCCAGATGTTCTTCCACATCGTCGCCCTTTTGAAGCCTCCACTTGTCTAAGAATCTCCACATGTCGTCTTTTTCTGCGCAGGTCAATTTTCGGTATTCAAAGCGCCCCTCATACTGTCGGAGAAAGGCGTTTAGCCTGTTTTTTTTCTTGTGGAGTTTTCTTCCGGATAGTTTTCTCATGGATTCTCCCAGATACAGGTAATCTCTGGAGTCCTCTTGTTCTCTCACCAGATAATTTTCAGGTGGAAGATCTAGGCATTTTACTGCGTATTCGTCAGCCAGATTGATCACCAGCGGAAATCCCAGAACTTCATTGAAGTATGTCTCTATGGCGTGAAAGGCCTCTGGGAGATCTTCTTCTCTGCACAGAGGCATCGCTGAGAAACATTTGCCATTGGCCTCCATCAGCCAGAGAAGCGCTCGGTCCTCCCAGATGGCATAGCGGACATTGTAGAAATCTTTCCAGAGAAAACTCTCCAGGAAGACACTGTCGCAGGTATTGTTCCTCCTCATATTGTAGTAGGGCAACATTCTCGGTATTTCTTCTACAGTAATTTTTTTAAATTGCAAATGCACAGATTCGTCTCCTTATCTAAAATTTAGTCATGTATTTAAAACTTTCCTATTTTTGTCAATTATATCATGGATTTTGGTTTTTGCAAGTCCTGGAGATAGTATCTCACATTAGAACTCCATCAGGGCCAACTTGTCCTTCCGGGAAAGTTGTTTGATAGAATACTCTCTTCGCATGGCCTCCTCTCGGGTTTGGAAGGCTTCATAGTAGACGAGAGACACGGGAGTGCGGGAACGGGTGTATTTGGCTCCTTTACCGGAATTATGGGCGTTTAAGCGCTTTAAGAGATCATTGGTCCAGCCAGTGTAAAAAGTACCATCGGAGCATCTGACGATATAAGTATAATTCATAGAGAATCCTCTCTGTCCTAAAATGTGAAAAATGTATATGTAAAGGGATGTCGTCTTTTTGAGAGGAGAGGACATCCCATTCTATCTGAAGCAATCGATAAAAAGTATATTTCCAAAATTCGGAGACGCCTAGGCGTAGGTATAAAAAATTCGATTGCGAATTTTCTTTCGTATCTTCTTTATTATACGCGGTATGAGGAACATTGTGAATGTCCGTTTTGACCAAAAGCAAAAGAAAGAACCTCTGCGCAAAATGGTGAAGACAGCAGCGCAGAGGTTTTTTTGTGTTATGGATCGCACTGCGGCAGAATGGGATAGTGTCTCTCATGCGGCCCGCCGCAGGCGGAGAATCCTGCCAGGTAGGATTCTCAGTTCTTCGGTTGTTATGGAAGATAGACAATTGGGTCGATGGGCTGGTCATCCTTTGTCATTGCAAAATAAAGACTGCTCCCCTCGATGCTGTAATATTTGCTAGGCTCTGCGATATATCCCAGAAGTGTACCTTCTTTTACGGTCTGTCCCTCTTCCACCAGAAGGTCGGTGAGCTGACCGTATACGGACTGATAGCCGTTGCCCATGTCCATAGTCAGAGTCGTACCGGTCTGGGCACTGTCTGCGATGGATGTGACGGTTCCATTGGAAGCCGCTTTCACAGGCGCTCCTACCACAGCCTTCACTACGATGGCTGGGTTCAGCTTATATTGATCCAGGGTAGAGAAATAGGTTGTTTTGTCCATACTGTAATCCATCATAAGTTCTCCCTCCACAGGCCATACCATGGAAGTAGACTCTGTGAAATTAACTTGGGGTAAAACGGATGCGGATGTACTCTGTGTCTCCTCTGTTGTGGCATCTTCGTCTCCCGTGGTATCAGTGGAATCCTCAGATTCGACACTTTCATTCTCAGTGTTTTCTTGGGAGGCATCTTCGTCCTCGGTGGCTTCTGTGGAGTCACTGAGATTTGCCTGGACATCATTGGTATCTGCATTTACAGAAGGCTCTTCCTCCGTCTGGGCAATCTCTTCTGCGTTTTCAGCCTGAGGGACGATTTCTTTTGTAGTCTTAGGTTTGGACTGGAATAACGTGATACCCAGTGCAATGATGGCAGCGAGTAATACGCCATTGACAATGATTCTCGTGATGGTTCCTTTTTTCATCATATTCTTTTCACCTCTATCATCTTTTCTATAAAGATAGGGTTGCCAGAATCTGAGAGTCTATGCAAAAGTTTTCAAATTATTTCGAGAAGCATTGTTGATGAATAGGAGACAAGAGATGGAGTTAAGTGGGCACGGTGGTCAGGGCTAGGGCAGGAAAGTACCACAACAAAATCTCATCATATGTGTTTCCTTCTCTGGCCATATATTCGGCGCCGTATTGGCTGAGACCTAAGCCGTGTCCCTGGCCTTTGCACAGGATCTTAACGATATTATCCCCGTCTTGTATGGAGAGACAACTGGAGGCCAATTGAAATTCTTTTCTAAAACGTTCTCCGGAGATCACAGTGTCGTCGGCTGTGAGGGTCAGTATGTATCCGGAGGAATCTGTCTGTTGAATCTCCAGCGAATCTGGGAGCTGCCTGGCGGGGATCTCCAATTGGGTTAGGTAATTGGGTGCCTTAAGGTCCTGGGAACTATCCACAGATTGGAGGTAAGAAAAAGAAGAATTGTGGAAAACTTCCTGGCCGTTTCGGGTTTTTCCACAACTCACCTGGTGGTAAGGGGTGAGACAGAAATCGTCCTCATAGGTTAGAATTTGCCCGGAGGTCTCGGTCACAGCCCTGTGATAGCGGTTGGAGGGAAAGAAAATACGGTACCAGGTGGAGGTGGCAAAGACGTCGCTCAGTGAGGTCTGCAGTATCTCCCTGAGGGATCTGCCTTGAGATTCCTGGTAGGTAAGATTTGTCCGGGCCAGGACGGCCTGGGCTTTTAAAGTCTCGATCTTTTGATCGTCATGGATTTGTAAACTAAGCAGATATGGGAGAAAGTTCTCAGAATTGGCAGGCTGAAGTAGGGTACAGGCCTGGGTTCCATGGAAGAAGAAGGTACATAGAAAGGGAAATAACAAAAAAATAAAAAGGGAAGACAAAAAGATAGAGAGACGAGCTTTCATAGTAAACCGTCCAAAAATTGTACTCTTAACTAGAATATGTGGACGATCGTCAAGATATGAGTGTGCTCTGCCCTGACCTTACAGAAGGTAGAAGCAGAGCGCTCGTATCCACATCCAATTCACAGACGCAGCCCCTTGACGTCCTTGATGCGCGAGAGGATCACATGACTTCTCACACTGGAGACGCCTTCTAGACAGTTGATCTCGTCCCGTATAAAGTGATCCAGTTCATCTTGGCTGGATGCGATAGCGTGTACGTGGAGACAGCAATTACCACTCATCTGGTATATCTGGGTGACGGTGGAATTGTGATTGAGTGTCTGGATTACGGAATTCAAATGGTTGGGATAGGTCTCAATCTCCAGGTAGCAGGAGATGGCTCCGTTGATTTTCTGTGGATTGATGATGGTCGTATATTCTTCTATGACTCCTTTTTTCTCCAGAGCGTCGATCCTGCTTTTTACCGCCACCCGGGAGAGTCCGATGATCTCACCGATCTCGGAATAAGAATAACGGGCATTTTCTGTCAGAAGAGATAAAATTTTCTGGTCATGGGTATCTAAGCCGTCCAGGTACATTTTCAGTCCTCCTGTGTTAAATAAAGTTTTTTCTATTATAGCACAGTCCGAGTGGAACGAAAAGAAATAAAAAATTGACATAATGAAATTTATTTGATATTGTTTTATACATATAGAATAATTAGACTTGCGAAAGGAAATGAAAAAGTGGAATACAGTCTCACAGAAGGAAAGATAACGACGAATTTATTAAAATTTGCATTTCCTCTCATGGTAGGAAATTTACTTCAACAGTTTTATAATATTGCGGATACACTGATTGTGGGAAGATTTTTGGGTGCGGACGCCTTGGCGGCAGTGGGCGCCTCTTACACATTGATGGTATTTTTGACCTCTATCTTACTGGGATTGTGTATGGGCAGTGGGGCTTATTTTTCCATGCAATATGGAAGAGGGGATTACGAACGTTTAAAAAGAAGTTTTTTTCTGTCTTTCGTGTTGATTGGCATGGTCACTGTGCTCTTAAACTTGATTGTCTTTGCCGGAATGGATACTATTATTGTGCTTTTGCAAGTACCTGGGGAGATTGTTGGCTTAATGGGAGATTACTTATTTTATATTTTTATGGGAATCACGGCCACTTTTCTCTATAATTATTTTGCCTGTCTTCTCAGATCCATTGGGAATTCTGTGGCACCCTTGATCTTCCTAGCCTGTTCTGCGGTCTTGAATATTGTTCTAGACCTTGTCTTTGTGTTGGTGTTTCACTGGGGGGTGAGTGGGGCGGCTGTGGCCACTACTTTTTCTCAGTATGTGTCAGGAATCGGTATTATGTTGTATTATGTGATACGATTTCCAGAATTGAGAGTGAAGAGACGTCATATGAGATGGGATTTTACCATATTAAGAGAGATCTCCAGCCTTTCTTTTCTCACCTGTATCCAGCAGTCGATTATGAATCTGGGGATTTTGATGGTGCAGGGGCTGGTGAATAGTTTTGGGACGGTGGTGATGGCGGCTTTTGCCGCCGCGGTGAAGATTGATTCTTTTGCCTATATGCCTGTGCAAGATTTTGGAAATGCATTTTCCACTTTTATCGCCCAGAATTATGGGGCAAATAAGAGGGAACGTATTCAGAAGGGAATTAAGAGCGCGGCCTTGGTGTCGCTGTCTTTCTGTGTTGTGACCAGCCTTCTGGTCTGTTGTCTTGCCAGACCCTTGATGCGTATCTTCATCGATGCTGCCCACGAGGATATTATCAATGTGGGGGTTCAATACTTGAGGATCGAGGGAGCATTTTATTTTGGCATAGGTTTCTTATTCTTATTATATGGGTTTTACCGGGCGGTGAACAGACCGGGAATGTCGGTGGTGCTGACGGTGATCTCCCTGGGAACCAGGGTTCTGTTGGCTTACCTGCTGTCCGCGATACCTGCCATCGGCGTGACTGGAATCTGGGCAGCAGTTCCTATTGGTTGGATGTTAGCGGATATCACAGGCGTGTTGTACTATCTCAAGCGGCCAGGGGGCATACATAGAAGTACATCACAATGAAATGGCAGATGCTCCCGGCCATCACGAAAATGTGGAAGATCTCATGGGAGCCAAAATTCTTATGCTTGGAATCGAAAATGGGCAGTTTTAGTCCATATATCACACCGCCGATGGTGTAGATAATTCCTCCGGCCAGCAGCCATCCGAAACCTGCGTGGGGAAGGGCATGGTAGATGGGAACCAAGGCCAGTACACAGAGCCAGCCCATGCCAATATAGAGGACGGAGGAGACCCACTTTGGGCAGGTAATCCACACGGCCTTAAAGATGATCCCTACGATGGCGATGGACCATACGGCGATGCACAGGCCATAGCCTAAGCGGTTATTCAGTGCAATCAGGCAGATAGGGGTGTAGCTGCCTGCAATCATGATAAAGATCATCATATGGTCGATTTTTCTGAGAAGGCGGTTTACTTTCTCAGTGGAATTGACAGAGTGGTAGACTGTACTGGCAGTGTACAATAAAAACATAGTCAAAATAAAAATTGCTAAGGGTATGATTGCTTTTGCATCGGAGATGTTGGCGGCCTTCCACAGTAGGGGAATAGCGCCTACCAATGCCATGAGCATGGCAATTCCGTGTGTGATTGCACTTCCCGGGTCTTTGAGTTTTAATGTCATAAGTAATCGCCTCCTGAAATAACTGAAACTGCTACATGTAGTTTTGATAACTACATAAAAAGTATATGATTACTATAACACTTTTTATTCAAAAATCAATGGTAATCTCTAAATTTAATAAAAAGGTTAGAAAATTATACCAAATGGATGGTTTTCCATTTTCCTGTGAGTACCCGGGACAGAGAGATCAGGTAGTTGACCGTCCATCCTATGGGTATGGCCATCCAGATGGCTTGAATCCCCCAGCTGTGGGCAAAATAATTGGCGATGAAAACCCGCAGGGCCAGATTGGCCAAGTTCGCCAGAGTGAAAATTAACATATCTCCAGATGCTCTCAAGATGGCGTCCGTACAACATTTCAGTCCTATAAAAATATAGAAGAAGGATTGAAAAATCATATAGGAGGAGGCGACAGTGAAAGCCTCTGTCCCCGATGTGGTATCCAGAAAAGCGCTGAGGAAGGTGGAGCCAAAGAGATGGAGGATCAGACAGAGAATCACAGCGATGGAGGCGTCAATCAGGTAACAGGCCTTGTATGCCTCTCGGACTCGTTCTGGCTGGCGGGCTCCCAGGTTCTGTGCAGAGAATGCGGACATAGCGTTTCCCATTGCAGACATTGGTACAATACAGATGGATTCAATGCGCATACCGGCAGTGTAGCCGGCCATCACGGAGGAGCCGAAACTGTTGACTACCACCTGGACCAACAACATTCCGATGTAGACGATAGATTGTTGGAGTATAGATGGAACACCAATTTTCACCATTTTCCATGTGATCGCACTGCTGTAGAAAGATCTGGCAGTTGAGCCGGATGTGAACGGGAAATCCGGTCTTTGGTAATCTTGTCGGAGACGTCTCATCAACAGAAGAAAGGAGATCACAGAAGAGATTCCCTGTGCGATGAGTGTTCCGATTGCAACTCCCAGAACGCCTAAGTGGAGATTGACGACGAAGACGAGATCCAGGACAATATTTAAAATCGAAGAAAAAATCAGAAGATACAGGGGAGTCTTGGAATCCCCCATGGAGTTAAAGATAGAGGCCAGTATGTTATACATAAATAGAAATGGAAGGCCATAAAAATAGACGCGGAGGTAGAGGCCAGCGTCCCCTAGCACGTTGGCGGGGGTATCCATCCAAAGCAGGATCTGGTGGTGAAAGGCGGCGCCCAGGATTCCCAGAAGCAGACTGATTCCCAGGAAGTTAAACAGGGCGGTATAGATAGCGGTCTTCATCTTCGACATATCGCCGGCGCCCAAATATTGGGAGATGATCACGGAGCTTCCGATCCCTCCGCCGATGGCAATGGCGATGAATACGTTGGTGATGGCGTAGGATGCTCCCACGGCTGCCAATGCGTTCTCCCCGACAAATTTTCCAACCACAGCAGAATCGACCAAATTGTAAAATTGTTGGAAGAGATTTCCGATCATCATGGGTATGGCGAATAGAAATAATGTTTTTCCGGGGGAGTCTGTCAGGATATTTGTTTTTTGCATGTCATTGTTTTCCTTTCGAATGTTCCTTCTATCTATTATATAGAGTAGCGGTAGAAAAGTCTAATTTTGACTATCTATTTTTTATCCCATGGAATTGGTCAAAGTGGATATTTCCAATTTGCTTTGCTACTTGCTCATAATCTTGTTGCCACGTATGTGGCATTTTGGCGTGAGCTTGTGCTCCTGTCAAAAAAGGCGAGTCTCACTCACGTTTAAAAAGTGAGTGACTTTCCTGACAAAGTATAAAATACGGGCGACGGTCTGTTGTGTCTTTGAAGGATATTGTGATCAAGACCAGCGTATAAATTCCTCTTTTTTACAGATACTACGATTATCCAAAATGATGAAGATATAAAACGGAGGGATTTTTATATGAAAGCTACGGGAATTGTCCGGAGAATCGATGACCTGGGAAGAGTAGTGATACCAAAAGAGATTCGTCGAACGCTTCGGATTAAAGAGGGAACTCCTCTGGAGATATTTACAGACCGGGAGGGCGAGATTATCCTGAAAAAATATTCTCCCATTGGAGAGCTGAGCATTTTTGCAAAAGAGTACACAGAAGCATTGACGCAGACTACCGGATTGATCTCCTGCATTGCGGATCATGACCAGGTTGTCGCCACATCTGGAAACGGAAGCAAGGAGCTTCAGGGTAAGGAGATCAGCCAAGAGCTGGAGCGGTTGATCAGTGAGCGGGAGGCCAAGTGCAGCAGGAGAGGAGAGAGAGATCATATTTTGTTGGTAAAGGATCAAAAGTATGAAGTGTTCTCCCAGGTTATATGGCCGATTATCTGCTCTGGCGACGCCATCGGGGCGGTGATTCTCATGGGGAAGGATGAGGAAGCGTTGATGGGAGAGACGGAGAAGAAATTGGTGCAGACTGCTGCCGGCTTTTTAGGCCGGCAAATGGAGCAGTAAATCTACAACAAGTGATATTCTTCCAGCGTCATTCCAGTCCACTTTAGATAGACGGAAAGCGATTTCGTTACGTACCGGATATGCCAGGGTTCCCAGGGGTATCCGGTGATGTGTTGTTTATTCTGAGGATAGCGCAGAACAAAACCATAGAGAGGGGCGTGGACGTAGAGCCATTTACCCTCGGGCGTCTCAGCAAATTCTTCCGTGAGAGCCAGCCCAATGCGGGGGCAGGAGACGTCCAAGGCCAATCCACTTTGATGTTCGCTGGCGCCAGGTGGGGCAATCTGGGGACTTCCGTTGTACAGCTCCTCTTGACGGCGATAGGAGCGGTAGCCGGAGATGCCGTAGAGGGAAATGTGGCAGGCCGCGGCATGGGCGAAGAGTTCTTGGGCGGCCCAGGCTGTCTGTGGTTCCAGAAGCCGTTTGGGTTCCGTGGGGAGTGCGTCGAATGGAATCCCGGCGTCGACTAGAGATACAGGCCGGAAACCCTGTGGCAAAGGGTGGGTACGGTTAATTAAACGAGTATATTGGGACATAGAAAACCTCCTTCTGCTTCTTATTACTCTATGAGGCAGAAGGAGGTTTTATGTTTGATATTAGGACTGGGAGATAGATTCTTTGTCCTTTAAGAGTCGATATTCAGACTCTCAGATCCCATCTCATCCAATAATTTTGTCTTTAGGTCGTACAGTCTCTGCGAGAGATCCACGTAGACTTCATGGGGATTGACCAGACGCTTGGATTCATCCCAAAGAGTATCCATCTCTTGGCGGCAATATTTCTGTAATTCCATCACAGAAGGAGAGTCGTAGACTTTCTTTCCTCTCAGGAATATTGGCTGGAGTAGTTCTCTGAGTGTGTAGGTTCCGCTTAATACCCGGGTCTTCTTCCAGGTGTCAATGGGGTCGAAGATTACCATTGTCTGGTTCTCGTCAAAGGTCTCGTCGGCCAGACAGATCAGGTCAGCCTTGATCTTGCCTGTGGATTTATTGTAAATTCGGTAGATGGTCTTATTTCCTGGGTTGGTGACTTTCTCTGTGTTCTCGGACAGTTTGATCTTCGGGATAAATTCATCGCTGTCTTTATCCTTGATGGCGGCCAGCTTATACACACCGCCGAAGGCCGGGTTGTCCTTGCTGGTAATCAGGTTTGTGCCAACGCCCCAGGAGTTGATCTTGGCGTCCTGAGCCTTCAGGCTGTCGATGAGATACTCGTCAAGGTCGCTGGACGCGGAGATGACCGCATCGTCGAAGCCGGCTGCGGCCAACATCTTATATGCCTTCTTGGACAGGTAGGCGAGATCTCCGCTGTCCAGGCGTATGCCGTAGCGGGTGAGAGGGATTCCCTCCTCCCTCATCTCCTCGAATACTCTTATGGCGTTGGGAACGCCCGACTTTAAGGTGTCGTAGGTGTCTACCAGCAGAATACAGGCGTCGGGATAGAGCTTCGCGTAAGTCTTAAAGGCTGTGTACTCATCGGGAAAACTCATGATCCAACTGTGAGCATGGGTGCCCAGCACTGGGACTTGAAACATCTGTCCGGTAAGCACGTTGGAAGTACCGATACATCCAGCGATGATTGCGGCTCTGGCGCCGAAGATGCCGGCGTCGGGACCCTGTGCGCGGCGCAGCCCGAACTCCATAATTCCATCCCCGCGGGCAGCGTGAACGACCCGGGAGGCTTTCGTGGCAATTAGACTTTGGTGGTTGATAATGTTCAGAATGGCAGTCTCCAAGAGCTGGGCTTCAATTACCGGGGCAATGACCTTCAGCATCGGCTCATGGGGGAAGACAACGGTTCCTTCCGGTATGGCATAGATGTCCCCGCTGAAGTGGAATCCCGACAGATATTCCAGAAAGTCTTCATCGAACGTATTCAGACTGCGCAGGTATTCAATGTCATCAGTGGTGAAGGCCAAATTCTCAATGTATTCGATCACCTGTTCCAGGCCACAAGTGATGGCGTAAGCTCCTCCACAGGGGTTCTCCCGATAGAAGATGTCAAAGATGACGGTCTGGTCTGTGGGGTTTTTGAAATAACCCTGCATCATGGTTAATTCGTAGAAATCGGTGAGCAGAGTCAAGTTATTTGCTCTCATGGTGATTCTCCTTCTTTGTTTGATTTTCATAGAGGAAAGTCGACTGTTTTCTTCATCTGTTCTTCGCTTTTTTGTAAAAACGGTAAAACTTTTCTACTGTTGTTATTATACCACATGTTTTACCAATATAAAACGGTAAAACTTTAGGGATATGGATAGTTTTTGGGTGAGTGGCCGCTGAGATTGGTGTGTGCATATAATATGAAGAAAAATATTTCCAAAAAAATAAAAAAAATACTTGCATTCTTAACGGACATAGTATATAATCTATTTTGTCGCGTGAATAGGGCTATCGCCAAACGGTAAGGCAACGGACTCTGACTCCGTCATTTCCAGGTTCGAATCCTGGTAGCCCTGCTGGAGAGAGGCATTTCTCAGAAAACTGGGAAGTGCCTTTTTTGTGTTATAGGAACAGGCTTTTGACACCCTAATCGTTATAGGAAAGTTCTCCGAGCTTTCCTATAACACAAAAACGCTCCGCGAGGATCGCACTGCGGCGGAGAGGGAATATGTCGCGTATGCGACCCGCCACAGGCGGAGAATCCTGTACCACAGGATTCTTTGTTTTGCATTCTACAGACAAAAAAGTTTTGCGGGTGACGCGAGATGGGAAAGGCTTTCTTGTAATTAAATATAATTTCGTGTATGATTGAAATAAAGCGGCGCCAGCAGACACGATGTGACATATAAAAAGGGAAGAGAAAAGAGTGTGAGAGATGGGTTATCAATTTCAAAGTAAAGTTCGATACAGTGAGGTGGACGAGGACGGGAGGCTGACATTGACGGCGGTTCTCAATTATTTTCAGGATTGCTGTACCTTCCACTCTGAGGAAGTGGGTCTGGGAATGAGACGGCTGAGAGCGGCCCACAGAGGTTGGGTACTGTCCTCTTGGCAAGTGGTAGTGGAGCGGTATCCTGAGCTTGGGGAGAAGTTGGTGGTGGAGACGTGGCCTTATGATTTCAAAGGTTTTTTGGGAAACCGGAACTTTCTTCTGAGGACGGGAACTGGAGAAGTTCTGTGTAAGGCCAACACTCTGTGGAGTTTTGTGGACACGGATACGGGAATGCCCACGAAGTTACGGCCAGAGGATACGCAAGCTTACGGTCTGGAGCCAAGATTGGAGATGGACTATGCGCCGCGTAAGATCAAACTTCCCTCCCAGTGGGAGCAAAGAGAGCGTTTTTGTGTTCAGAAACACCATCTGGACACCAATCACCATGTAAACAATAGCCAGTATATCCAGATGGCCTTGGAGTATTTACCAGATAATTTTCGAATTTGGCAGATGCGGGCGGAATATAAGACACAGGCCAGACTGGGGGACCAAATCTGCCCAAGGGTGTCCGTGGAGGAAGAAAACTGTGTGGTCGCTCTGAGCCAGGAAGACGGAAAGCCTTATGCGGTGGTGGAATTTAGGGGAAACGATAAGTAGAGAGAGGGAGAATCGATGATTCAATTGGGAAAAAAACAGAAGTTGCAAGTTGTCAAAAAGGTGGATTTCGGTGTGTATCTGGGAGAGTCCTCCCAGGCGGAAGCCCAGGACAGGGTATTGCTCCCCTTAAAACAGGTTCCGGAAGGGGCGAAAGAGGGGGACGAACTGAGTGTGTTTATCTATAAGGACTCTTCTGACCGTCTGATTGCCACGGTCAAGGAGCCGCTTCTGGAATTGAATGGGACGGCAGTCTTGAAGGTGGTACAGGTCACTAAGATTGGCGCATTTTTAGACTGGGGATTGGAGAAAGATCTCTTTTTGCCCTACCGGGAGCAGACGGTGCGGGTGAGAGAGGGCCAGGAATGCCTTGTGGCTCTCTACGTGGATAAGAGCGACCGTCTGTGCGCGACGATGAAGGTATATCCTTATCTGTCTCAGAGGACGCCTTATGGGATCAATGACGAGGTGCAGGGACGGATCTATGAGATCAGTGAGCGGTTCGGTGTCTTTGTGGCGGTGGACGACCGTTATTCAGGCCTGGTTCCCAGGAGGGAGGCCCAGGGCAGATACAGTGTGGGAGAAGTGCGAAAATTCCGTGTCACAGAGGTGAAAGAGGATGGGAAGATGAATCTAAGTGCCCATCAGAAAGCGTATCTTCAGATTGGAGAGGACGCCGTCATGGTCATGGGTGTGATCGAGGAATTTGCCGGGGTGCTTCCCTTTGACGATAAGGCTTCACCCCAGGTAATTGAGCGGGAATTTGGATTGAGTAAGAATGCGTTTAAGAGGGCTGTGGGACATCTGTTGAAAAATGGCCAGATAGAGATCAAGGACGGAAGGATCTACAAAAAGAACGGATAGGACTTGGCTGTGCTTGCCCGGGGAGTGGGGCTGTGCGGGAGAGATAAAGGAGAGTCATATATGAATTTTACACATCTTCATGTTCATACGGAATACAGTTTGCTGGATGGTTCCAATAAGATAAAAGAGTACGTGGATAGGGTGAAGGAACTGGGGATGGACAGTGCGGCCATTACCGACCACGGGGTTATGTATGGATGTATTGACTTCTACCGGGCTTGTAAGACGGCGGGGATCAATCCTATTCTGGGCTGCGAGGTCTATGTGGCGCCGGGATCCAGGTTCGACCGGGAGACCGGGAGCGGGGAAGACCGGTATTACCACCTGGTTCTCTTGGCCGAGAACAATCAGGGGTACAGTAATCTGATGAAGATTGTCTCGAAAAGTTTCGTGGAGGGATTTTACTATAAGCCCAGAGTGGATCTGGCTCTTCTGGAAGAGTACCATGAAGGGTTGATCGGATTGAGCGCCTGTCTGGCCGGAGAGGTGGCCAGATACTTGACCAGAGGTATGTATGAGGAAGCCAAAAAGGCGGCCCTGAGGTATGAGGGAATCTTCGGGAAGGGGAATTTTTTTCTGGAGTTACAAGATCATGGCATATCCCAGCAACAGACGGTGAATCAGCAGCTTCTGCGGATGCATCAGGAGACAGGGATCGATCTGGTGGCCACCAACGATATTCACTATACTTACGCGGAGGATGCAGCAGCTCATGATATTCTGTTGTGCATTCAGACGGGAAAGAAGCTATCCGATGAGAACCGGATGCGGTATGAGGGCGGCCAATACTATGTTAAGTCGCCCCAGGAGATGGCAGAGCTGTTTCCATATGCACTGGAGGCATTGGAGAACACTTACAAGATCGGCCAGCGCTGTCACGTGGAGATTGAGTTTGGGGTGACGAAGTTGCCCAAGTATGATGTGCCGGAGGGGTATACCTCCTGGGAATACTTGAATAAACTTTGTTTTGAAGGTCTGGAGAAGTGTTACCAACCGGTGACTAAGGATCTAAAAGAGCGGCTGGACTACGAACTGGATACTATCCAGAAGATGGGATATGTGGATTATTTCTTGATTGTGTGGGACTTTATCAAATATGCCAGGGACAATGGGATCATGGTGGGTCCAGGCAGGGGAAGCGCCGCCGGTAGTTTGGTATCTTACACGCTAGGGATCACGAAATTGGATCCCATAAAATATGATCTTCTATTTGAGCGCTTTTTGAATCCAGAGCGTGTGTCTATGCCGGATATCGACGTGGATTTCTGCTTCGAGAGGAGGCAGGAAGTGATTGATTATGTGGTTCGCAAGTATGGGAAGGACCGAGTCGTGCAGATTGTGACTTTTGGTACTTTGGCGGCCAGAGGTGTGATCCGTGATGTGGGCAGGGTTTTGGATATGTCCTATGCCCAGGTGGATACCATCGCGAAGATGATTCCCACAGAGCTGAATATTACGATAGATCTGGCGTTGAAGAAGAATCCAGAGTTGGCCAAGACCTATGAGGAAGATCCGGAGATTCGCCATCTGATCGATATGGGACGACGGCTAGAAGGTCTGCCCCGTCATACTTCTATGCATGCCGCTGGGGTTGTGATCAGTCAGAAAGATGTAGACGAATATGTTCCTCTGTCCAGGGCGGCCGACGGTACGATCACCACACAGTTTACCATGACTACTCTGGAGGAGTTAGGCCTGTTGAAGATGGATTTCTTGGGGCTTCGGACGTTGACAGTTATCCAGAAGGCTGTGGAGTTAGTGGAGAAAGACACCGGTGTGTGTCTGGATATGGACGCCATAGACTACAATGATCACCAGGTCTTGGAATCGCTGGGAACAGGACGGACGGACGGCGTGTTCCAGTTGGAGAGCGGCGGGATGAAGAACTTTATGAAGGAGTTAAAGCCTCAGAATTTGGAGGACGTGATCGCGGGGATTTCTCTCTATCGACCTGGACCTATGGACTTCATTCCCCAGTACATCAGGGGAAAGAATAACGCGGAGAGTATCACCTATGACTGTCCACAGTTGGAGCCAATCTTGAAAGCCACCTATGGCTGTATCGTCTATCAGGAACAGGTGATGCAGATTGTGAGAAGTCTTGGGGGTTACACCTTGGGGCGGAGCGACCTTCTGCGCAGAGCGATGTCTAAGAAGAAAGCTTCTGTCATGGAGAAGGAGAGACAGAACTTCGTCTATGGAAATGAGGAGGAGGGGGTTCCAGGTTGTATTCGCAATGGGATCAGCGAGCAGATCGCAAATAAGATCTATGACAATATGATAGACTTTGCAAAGTACGCTTTTAACAAATCCCATGCGGCGGCTTACGCGGTGGTGTCCTATCAGACGGCCTACCTGAAATACTACTATCCGGTGGAGTTCATGGCGGCATTGATGACCTCCGTGATCGATAATCCTGGAAAAGTATCGGAGTATATTTTTACCTGCAGGCAGATGGGGATCCGTATTCTTCCCCCGGATATCAATCACGGAGAGACAGCATTCTCTGTGGATCAAGGCGGAATTCGATATGCGCTGTCTGCTATCAAGAGTATTGGCCGTTCTGTGATCGATGACATTGTCGATGAGAGGAGCAAAGGTGGTCTATTCACTTCCATGAAGGATTTTGTGACCCGGATGAGTGGGAAGGATATCAACAAGAGGGTTTTGGAAAATTTCATCAAGGCCGGCGCATTCGATTGCCTAGAAGGAAATCGTAGGCAGAAGATCATGATCTATCCCATGGTTCTCGAGAGCGTGGTGCAGGAGAAGAAAAATACCATGGCCGGGCAGATGAGCCTGTTCGATCTGGTGGGAGAAGAAGAAAAAAAGGCTTATGAGATTCAGATGCCCAAAGTCGACGAGTATGACCAGGATACCCTGTTGAATTTTGAGAAAGAAGTCTTGGGTATCTATGTCAGCGGGCATCCCTTGGAGAAATTTCGCAGTTTGATGGAGAAAAATGTCACAGCCTGGACTTCTGATTTTCAGCCGGATGAGGAGACCGGATTCCCGAAAGTGCGGGACGGGGCTAAGGCCGTGGTGGGCGGAATGATCACTGAGAAGAAGATCAAGTATACAAGAACCAATAAAATTATGGCTTTTCTGACGTTGGAAGACCTGGTGGGGACTGTGGAGATCGTGGTCTTTCCCAGAGACTTTGAGAAGAATCAAAGTCTGCTGGAGGTGGACAACAAGGTTCTCATTCAGGGGAGAATCTCGGCGGAGGACGAGAGGGCCAGTAAGATGATCTGCGAGCGCATCCGGGCTTTCGACGATGTGCCCAGGGAGCTTTGGTTGCAATTTGACTCCATGGACCAATACATTGGGACTGGGGATCATCTGTCAGAGTTGCTAAAGATGTGGCCAGGAAAAAGCGGGGTGGTGATCTTCTTGAGAGATGTAAAAGCCATGAAACGCCTGCCAGCTTCATATAATGTTCAGATTGGCGATGAGATCTTAAACAGACTGACACAACAGTATGGGCAGGAGAATGTCAAAGTTGTGGAAAGAGTATTGAAAAATTTTTAGAAATGCTATAGAATGAACAAAAGTGTGTAGATTAGTAAAAATTGCAATAGATCATCACATCAGACGGAGGAGATTTTATGACTGAGAAAAAGGCAATTAGGACGATTGGGGTTTTGACCAGCGGCGGTGACGCACCGGGAATGAACGCAGCGATTCGCGCGGTAGTCCGCAGGGGCATCAGCAGTGGATTGCAGGTCAAAGGTATTTACAAGGGATATAATGGCCTTTTAAATGAAGAGATTGTGGATTTGACAGCGAAGGATGTGTCTGACACCATCGAGCGTGGAGGGACGATTCTCTACACTGCCAGGTGTGCAGAGTTCCGCACTGAGGAAGGACAGAGGCGAGGTGCGGAGGTCTGCAGAAAACATGGGATCGACGGTCTGATTGTCATCGGAGGAGATGGTTCTTTTGCAGGAGCGCAGAAATTGGCGAATTTGGGGATTAATACAGTTGGAATTCCGGGCACTATTGACCTGGATATTGCCTGCACAGAGTACACGATTGGATTCGACACGGCGGTGAACACGGCTATGGAGGCGATTGATAAAGTGAGAGATACCTCCACCTCCCATGAGCGGTGTAGTATTATCGAGGTGATGGGCAGAAATGCCGGTTATCTTGCACTCTGGTGCGGAATAGCCAACGGCGCTGAGGATGTGTTGCTTCCTGAGAGATACGATTACGATGAGGAGAAGTTGATCAACAATATTATCGAGAGCCGTAAGTCTGGCAAGAAACACCATATTATCGTGAACGCGGAAGGGATTGGACATTCTGAGGCAATGGCCAAGAGAATAGAGGCGGCGACGGGTATTGAGACCCGGGCCACAATCCTGGGACACATGCAAAGGGGTGGATCGCCCACTTGCAAGGACAGAGTGTATGCGTCCATTATGGGGGCTAAGGCGGTGGATCTCTTAATCGAGGGAAAAACTTGCCGCGTAGTGGGCTATAAGCACGGGGAGTACGTGGACTTTGATATCAATGAGGCTCTGGCTATGAAAAAAGATCTGCCAGAATATCAGGTGGAAGTCTGTGCATCCTTGTCTCACAATTATTCTAAACATTTGGGGAAAGATAATAAAAAAGATGGGCATGAGATAGCAGATAAGTCCCAATAATATTTCATATGAATGGAGAGAGAATTCAATTTAAGTTGAGTACTCCACAGATAATTACCCTCGGCTTTGCGGGGGTGATTTTTGTAGGAGGAATTCTTTTGTGGCTTCCCTGGTCCACGGTGGAGGGAGAAATCACTTCCTTTACAGACGCCATGTTTACGTCAGCTACATCTGTCTGTGTGACGGGATTGGCTACCCAGGTCACGGCAGATCACTGGACATTGTTTGGGAAGATTATAATCTTATTGTTGATACAGATCGGCGGTCTGGGGTTTGTATCCATGGTTAGCCTGGTCTTTATCACCATCCGCAAGAGAATTGATTTGAGGAGCAGAAGGATTATACAAGAGTCCTATAATCAGGAACATCTCTCAGGGATGGTAACTATGGTGAGGAGAATTGGAAAGGGGATTCTTATCGTGGAGGCCTTGGGGGCGCTGTGTTATATGACGGTGTGGATTCCCGAGTACGGCCTGCTGAGGGGAATCTGGTATTCCGTCTTTCACTCGGTGTCCGCCTTTTGCAATGCAGGGCTAGATCTCTTTGGCCCCAGCAGCTTGGGCGAATATGTGGATAGTATTCCAATTAATCTGATCACCATGGGGCTGATTATAATGGGAGGCATTGGATTTGTTGTCTGGTGGGATCTGGAGAAAAATATAAAAAAGATTTTCAGAGGACAGATTTCTGTGAGAAGTTTCTGGCCTAACTTGGAGCTCCACAGCAAATTGGTCTTAGGGATGACGGTTCTGCTTCTGACGTCAGGAGTCATTTTGATTCTGGCGTTTGAGTGGAGTAACCCCAGAACTATGGAGTCTTTCTCGCCGGGGGAAAAGATATTGGCGGCAGCCTTTCAGTCTGTCACCACAAGGACCGCAGGCTTTTTCACTATTGATCAGGCTGGCTTGAGAGATCAAAGTGTGATGGTGTGCTTGATGTTGATGTTTGTGGGTGGATCGCCTATGGGCACGGCAGGGGGAATTAAGACAACCACCATCGCAATCTTGATTTTGACGGTGAATACCTACCTGAGAGGAAAGAAAGATGTGGAGGTATTTCACAGAAAGCTAAGGGAAATACAGGTGCGAGGGGCGATTGCCATCTCTATGATTTCCTTGGCGCTCTTATTCCTGGCATTGATTGGTCTATCTGTCTTGATGCCTCAGGCGAACTTTATTGATATTCTCTATGAGTTGACTTCAGCGTTGGGAACGGTGGGCCTAAGCCGTGGGCTGACGCCTGAGCTGACCGTGGCCAGTAAATGGCTTGTGATCTGTGTGATGTATTTTGGCAGAATTGGCCCGATAACCTTGGTGATGGCCATGTTCCTGAAGTCTGATAAAAGGCGGGGGAACATAAGACTGGCAGAGGGAAAGGTACTAATTGGCTGAGAAGAGGAGAGAGAAATGGACAGGAAGTCTTATGTGGTGATTGGCCTGGGAAAATTCGGCTATACTGTGGCGGTGACTCTGGCACAGTCCAACTGTGATGTTATGGTGGTGGATAGAGATCCGGATATCATTCAGGAGCTCTCAGAGCAGGTCTCCTATGCAGTCTGTGCCGACGTGACGGAGAATGGAGTGATGGAATCTCTGGGCGTGGGAAATGCTGATGTGGCGGTGATCGGAATCGCGGAGAGTATGGAGGCCAGCATAACAGCAGTGATTTACGCGAAAGACGCAGGGGTACCTTATGTTCTGGCCAAGGCCATGAATCCCCTTCATGGGAGAATTCTGACCCGGATCGGGGCGGATAAAGTGATCTATCCGGAGAAATTTATGGGAATGCGGGTGGCGAAGAATCTCATCTCAGGAGGATTCGTGGATCTGTTTGAGATTTCGGATGAT
Organism: Blautia sp.; assembly: GCA_047014865.1. Taxonomy (GTDB): domain Bacteria; phylum Bacillota; class Clostridia; order Lachnospirales; family Lachnospiraceae; genus Blautia_A. The sequence continues at coordinate 20,599 of JBKXQO010000018.1, forward strand.
TTTAGCATCGTGGAGTGGAGGGTGCCGGCAGAATGGGCGGGCAATTCTCTGGTCCAATTGAATCTGAGGGAGAAGATGAATCTGAATGTTATCGGTATCAAGAGAGGGGATGAGGTGACGGTTAACGTGGATCCCAGCGAGACCTTGAATGCCGGCGAGATTCTGATTGTAATCGGTAATAATGAAGATTTATCCCATATTCGTGGGTAGAGGAGTATCTATGATAACAAGTGCCAGCAACGTGCAAATTAAGAATGTGATTCAGCTACAACAGAAGGCAAAAGCGAGACGGGAGAAGAAACTTTTTGTGGCGGAGGGGTGGAAGATGTTTCAGGAAGCTCCAGCCTCATGGGTGGAGAAGGTCTACATTGCGGACCGTCTGTATGAGGATACTCAGGCGAGAGCAAAGTTGAGAGGGCTTCCGGTGGAGGTGGTGGACGACCGTGTATTTCGGCAGATGAGCGATACCAAAACTCCTCAGGGAATTCTCTGTCTTTTGAATATACCTTGCTATCCATTGGAGTTTCTGCTGGACAGATCGAATCCACTTTTGTTACTCTTGGAGGACTTGCAAGATCCTGGAAATCTGGGCACGATCTTCCGGACGGCGGAGGGCGCCGGGGTAGACGGGATTTTGATGAGTAAAAAGACGGTGGATATCTTTAACCCTAAGGTGATTCGGTCCACAATGGGTTCTATCTATCGGATGCCTTTTGTATATATAGATGATATAGAGGACGTGCTGAGAATGCTGAAAAAAAGGCGGATCACCACCTACGCGGCTCATTTGAAGGGTAAAAATACTTATGATGGGGAATCCTACCTAGGTGGAACTGCATTTTTGATCGGAAACGAAGGAAATGGTCTAAGCCCGTGCGTCTCCCGACAGACAGACTGCAGGATTCGGATTCCCATGGAAGGACAGGTGGAATCTCTAAATGCGGCTATGGCGGCGGGGATATTGATGTATGAGGCGAACAGGCAAAGGAGAAAGAGGGTGTGAATATGACTCCTATCATGTGGTTTGGATTTGTGGCCATATTACTGGTGATTGAGGCGCTGACAGTAGGACTGACGACGATTTGGTTTGCCGGAGGGGCTGTGGTGGCGGCCATCGCGGCTCTGGCAGGGCTAAATTTGATCGTTCAGTGGATCTTATTCTTCGCGATCTCCGTGGTACTCTTGGTCTTTACCAGGCCCTGGGCATTGCGTTTTATGAATTCTGGGAAGACTAAGACGAATGTGGACAGCCTGATCGGTGAGAACGCCGTCATTCTGGAGGAAGTGAACAATCTGAAGGAGACGGGCAAGGCTCAGGTAAGGGGAATGGAGTGGACGGTTCGCGCGGAGAACGGCGATGAGAGAATCGAGAAAGGTGCAGTGGTAACCATCGAGAAGGTACAGGGCGTGAAATTAATTGTGAGACGCCGGAAGGAGGAAACCTTATGATTTTGTTAATAGTCTTAATAATTTTGATTTTAGTGGTGGCGGCATCCTGTGTTAAAATTGTGCCGCAGGCTCATGCGGTTATCTTGGAAAGGCTGGGGGCCTATCAGGCCACCTGGGACGTGGGTATCCATTTTAAAATTCCGTTTATTGAGAGAATCGCTAAGAAGGTGAATTTGAAAGAGCAAGTTGTGGATTTCCCGCCCCAGCCTGTGATCACTAAGGATAACGTCACCATGCAGATTGACACGGTGGTCTTCTTCCAGATCACAGACCCAAAATTGTTTTCCTACGGTGTGGAGAATCCCATTATGGCCATTGAGAATCTCTCTGCGACCACTCTCCGAAATATTATCGGCGACATGGAGTTGGACGAGACGTTGACTTCACGAGAGACGATCAATACACAGATGAGGGCTTCTCTGGACATTGCCACGGATCCATGGGGAATCAAGGTCAACCGGGTGGAGCTGAAGAATATCATGCCGCCAGCGGCCATTCAGGATGCCATGGAGAAACAGATGAAGGCGGAGCGAGAGCGAAGAGAGGCCATTTTGATCGCAGAGGGGGAGAAGCATTCCACGATCCTGGTGGCGGAAGGAAAGAAACAATCTGCGATCTTGGATGCAGAGGCGGAGAAGCAGGCTGCAATTTTAAGGGCAGAGGCCCAGAAAGAGAGAATGATCCGTGAGGCGGAGGGTGAGGCTGTGGCCATCCAGAAGGTACAGCAGGCCACCGCGGACGGCCTTCGCATGATCCGCGAGGCAGGCGCCGACGAGGCGGTGCTGACTTTGAAAAGTCTGGAGGCTTTTGAGAAGGCGGCCGATGGAAGGGCTACCAAGATTATCATTCCATCTGAGATACAGGGACTGGCCGGCCTTGCTGCATCGCTAAAAGGGATTGTCGAGGATGAGGGTGCAAAGACGGAATAAGGAGTGATGCCGATTGAAACCAGTGATAGATCTGACGAGAGAGTATGGCGTCGTGTTGGAAGGCGGAGGGGCTAAAGGCGCCTATCAGATAGGAGTCTGGAAAGCACTGAGAGAGGCTGGCGTTAAGATCAAAGGGATTTCCGGAACCAGTGTGGGGGCTCTAAACGGAGCCCTGATGTGCATGGGTGATCTGGAGCGGGCAGAACATATATGGCAGAATATCGCTTACTCTAAGATCATGGATGTGGACGACGCCTTGATGGAACAGTTCTTTGGTGGAGAACTAACCTTGAAGGAGACTGTGAATTTGTTCTTTCGCAAGGTGAGGGAAGGCGGTATGGACGTCACCCCACTGAAGAAATTAATCCAGGATTGTATCGATGTAAATGAAGTCTCTCAGTCTCCCATTGAGTTTTATCTGAAGACTTTTAGTGTGGACGAGCGAAGGGAGCTGGATGTGGACGTAAGGCAGTTGGATCCGGAGCTGATTCCAGACATGCTTATGGCCAGCGCTTACGTATTCCCAGTGTTTAAGAATGAGAAGCTTCACGGTAAGACTTATATGGACGGTGGGGTCATCGACAATGTGCCGTTGGATTGTTTGGTTAAGCGAGGATATCAGGACATTTTGATCATCCGGATTTTTGGGATCGGCCGGTATAAACCGGTGAAGATTCCAGAGGGGACGAAGATCACCACCATTGAGCCCCGGGTGGATCTGGGAAATGTGATTGATTTTCACGCGGAGAAAAGCCAGAGGAATATGGTGATTGGATATTTCGATGGTCTCAGGGGGATCTATGGACTGGCTGGGCGGATTTATTATCTGGATGAGGACGAGGATGAGAGCTATTATCTGGACAGTTTGGCTAAGCTAAAGGGCCAGGGGGAGACGCTCAGAAAATTTCTGGAAAAAGAGCTTCCCAGGATGGCCTCGGAACTTCGAATCACTGACTGGGATTATAAAGATTTGTATTTGTCTATATTGGAGGCCACGGCCAAGATTTGTCGCGTGCCGAAATACCATATATATACGGCTGGGGAGTTACTCGGGGAGATTAAGAGCAGAGCGGAGGCTCTGGGAGACGGAACCGTGCTTCCTGACTTTGCCGAGAGAATAATAAACAGTGAATGTACATAAGGAGGCAGACCCATGGATTTAAAAGGACGCAGTTTTTTGACATTAAAGGACTTCACTCCAGAGGAGATCTCGTATCTCTTGGAGTTGTCCGCTGACCTGAAGGCCAAGAAAAAGGCTGGCATTTTGACTGATTACCACAGAGGAAAAAATATTGCACTGATTTTTGAGAAGACCAGTACGAGGACTCGCTGTTCCTTTGAGGTGGCGGCTCACGATCTGGGGATGGGGACCACCTACCTGGATCCGTCTGGATCCCAGATCGGGAAAAAGGAGAGTATCGCCGATACAGCCAGGGTACTGGGCAGCATGTATGAGGGGATTGAGTACCGGGGATTTGGACAGGAAATCGTGGAGGAGTTGGCTAACTATGCCGGGGTTCCTGTGTGGAATGGGCTGACGAATGAGTACCATCCCACGCAGATGCTGGCGGACCTTCTGACCATCCAGGAAAATTTTGGACATTTGAAGGGGATTAAGTTGGTATACATGGGAGACGCCCGTTACAATATGGGCAATTCGCTTATGATTGCCTGCGCAAAGATGGGGATGCATTTTGTGGCCTGCACCACCAAGGAGTATTTCCCCAATGAAGAGCTGATTCGTGTTTGTCAGGGATATGCCCAGGAGAGCGGAGGAACTTTGACTTTCACAGAGGACACTATGGAGGGAACCAAAGACGCGGACGTTATCTATACAGATGTGTGGGTGTCCATGGGAGAGCCGGATGAAGTGTGGGAGAGCCGGATCAGAGAGTTGACTCCCTATAAGGTTACAAAGGAGATCATGGAGAACGCAGGAAAGGACGCTATTTTCTTGCATTGCCTGCCAGCGTTCCATGATTTGAAGACAAAGATTGGGAAAGAGATGGGAGAGCGGTTCCGTCTGGTGGACATGGAAGTGACCGACGAGGTATTCGAGTCGGAGCAGTCGAAAGTGTTTCAGGAGGCGGAGAACCGTATGCACACCATCAAGGCAGTGATCTTGGCCACTTTGGGAGTGCCAGATGAAAGCTGAGATTCTGAGAATTCTCCGGGAGGCAGGCGAGTATGTCTCTGGACAGGAACTGTGCCACTGCCTAGGGGTCTCCAGAACCGCCATCTGGAAGTGGATGAAGAAGCTCCAGGAGGAGGGGTATGTGATTGAGGCGGTTCAGAACAAAGGATACCGTCTGGTGGAGACTCCCGACTATATTCAGGCAGAGGTGGTGGGGAGCTGGCTGCATTCCAACTGGCTGGGTCATGTGCTGTATTATCAGGAGAGTGTGGATTCCACCAACACCTGGGCTAAGAAGCTGGCTGAGGAAGGGGCGCCCCACGGAACGGTTGTGCTCGCCGATGAGCAGACAGCAGGCAAAGGGCGGCGAGGCAGGGCCTGGGAGAATCCCAAAGGAGTCAATATAGCGTTTACCTTTCTTCTGCGCCCACGATTTCTTCCGGAGGTGGCGCCTATGCTGACTTTGGTCATGGGATTGTCTGTGGCTCAGGTTTGTCGTGAGATGGGAATGGACTCCTGGATCAAATGGCCCAATGATGTGGTCGTGTCCAGAAAGAAGGTCTGTGGAATTTTGACAGAGATGAGCGCCCAGGTTGACTATGTCAACTATGTGGTCATCGGCACAGGCATCAATATTAACCTAAAATCTCTGCCTGAGGAGTTGCGGGAGAAGGCAACGTCCTTCTATATAGAGACGGGAAAGACTTTCCCCAGAGCGCAGGTGGCCGCCCGGGTGATAGAAGTGTTCGAGCGAAACTATGAGATTTTTGAGAAGACCTGTGATTTAAGTCTACTGCAGAAGGACTATAATGAGATTCTCGTAAATAAAGGCCAGCAGGTAAAAGTTCTCGATCCCAAGGGGGATTTCACAGGGAGATCCGGTGGCATTAACGCCCGGGGGGAACTGCTGGTGGAGAGAGAAGATGGGACGAAGGTGGAGATTATGGCCGGGGAAGTCTCGGTGAGAGGCTTCTACGGTTACGTTTAAGAGGAGAGATACATGTATCAGGATAATGTGGTTCTCTGTGGAGCCAGCTCCTATGAGCAAAAGTTTTACTTTAATCCGGATTTTCAGGCGCTTCCGGAGCAGATCAGGAAGGAATTGCAAATCATGTGCGTGCTGTTCACAGAGGATGTGGGAGGTGTTCTCACATTGGAATTTACAGAGTCCGGCGATTTGGAATTCAAGGTGGAAGCTTTGGAGGCGGACGCCCGTTTCGACGAGATAGGAAGCGCGTTGAAGATAAAAGAGATACAGAGGGAAAAGAGGGAGTTTCTGGAATCATTGGAATTGTACTACCGGGTGTTTTTCCTGGGAGAGGAAGCGCAAAGCGGGGATCAGGGATGAAACTTCAGATAGGAAATGTGGTTTTGGATAATCCTCTGATTCTCGCGCCGATGGCAGGGGTGACAGACCTGCCATTTCGCTTGCTCTGCAAGGAAATGGGAGCTGGTCTGCTTAGCATGGAGATGGTGAGCGCGAAGGCTATCTATTATAAGAACAAGAATACAGAGTCTCTGATGGAGATACATCCCAAAGAGCACCCGGTGTCTCTGCAGTTGTTTGGGTCGGATGGAGATCTCATGGCACAGATCGCTTCTCAGATAGAGGAGAGACCCTTTGAGATCCTAGATCTCAATATGGGATGTCCGGTGCCAAAGGTGGTGAACAACGGGGAGGGGTCGGCGTTGTTGAAGAATCCGGCCTTGATCCGGGAGATTGTGACGAAGGTATCCCGGGCCGTCAAAAAGCCAGTGACGGTGAAAGTGCGCATCGGGTTCGAGGGATATCCGGTGGATGTGGTGGAGATCGCCAAGATCGTGGAGGACTCCGGCGGGGCGGCTATCGCAGTACACGGGAGGACCCGTGAACAATATTACTCGGGACAGGCAGACTGGGATGCGATTCGTAGAGTGAAAGAGGCTGTAGAGATACCGGTTATCGGGAACGGGGATGTGGATTCTCCCCAGAAGGCCGTACAGTTGATGGAGCAGACCGGTTGTGACGGGGTCATGATTGGCCGGGCGGCCCAGGGCAACCCGTGGATCTTTCGGGAGATTCGTCACTGGCTAGAGACAAGAGAGTTTCTTCCCAGGCCGGACAGACAAGAGATTGTGGATATGATTCTGCGGCATGCCAGGCTTCAGATTGAGTACAAGGGCGAGTACACTGGAATGCGGGAGATGAGAAAACATGTGGCTTGGTATACCCAGGGCCTACCACACTCAGCCAGTCTGCGCAGGAAGGTTAATCAGGTGGAGACGTATACACAGTTGGAAGAGTTGATTTGTTCTCCTGGACACGGGGGCGAATAAATACTGCAAGGAGCGGGGAAAACGGCGGAAATCTTGACATTTCCCATAGTTTTCGCTATAATACTGGAATTGCGAATATATCGGATAGGGGCTGGCTCACAGTGCTGTTGACAGTGAGAGGAAAGTTGACCGTGGAGAGGAGATCGATCCCTATTTGGTAAATACGGAAGTGTTGCATGGGGTAGTATTGTACAGAAGAATGGATTTTGTGACAATAGGTATTCAGTATAATGGGAAGAGGTTATACTGTGCGGGAGTAAAAGAGGAAAGTTACGGTATGCAGAGGAGACAGTGGAAAGCGTAGCTTCTGCGTACGGGAGGATGCCAGTTATAATGTGAGGAAAGGGAGTAAGTAGGCAATGGAAGGAAAGAAAAATCTGCTGACGTATGCAGGCCTGAAGAATCTGGAGGAAGAGCTGCACGACCTGAAAGTGGTCAAGAGAAAAGAAGTGGCACAGAAGATCAAGGAGGCCAGAGAGCAAGGCGATCTGTCGGAGAACGCAGAATATGACGCTGCAAAAGATGAACAGAGGGATATCGAGGCCAGAATTGAGGAGATCGAGAAGATCTTGAAGAATGCCGAGGTGGTGGTCGAGGACGAAGTAGATCTGGACAAAATCAGTGTGGGTTGTAAGGTGAAGCTCTACGACTATGAATATGAGGAGGAGATCGAGTTCAAGATCGTGGGCTCCACAGAAGCCAACAGTCTTCAGGGAAAGATCTCCAATGAATCCCCGGTGGGCAAGGCTTTGATCGGCGCAAAGGTCGACGATGTGGTCAAAGTGGAGATGCCGGCAGGAATGGTGGAGTATAAAGTCTTAGAGATTCAGAGGAACGTCTAGAAAAAGTAAAAAACGGTAGAAGGAGTGAAGGCAGTGGCAGGACAGAAGAAGCAAGAGCAGGATATCAATCAGTTGTTGAAGGTGCGCAGGGAGAAATTGGCGGAGCTTCAGGCGAACGGGAAGAATCCGTTTGAGATTATGAAATATGATGTCACACACCACAGTGAGGACATCCGTGAACATTTCGAAGAACTGGAAGGGAAGACCGTCTCCGTGGCAGGCAGGATGATGTCGAAACGTGTCATGGGAAAAGCTTCCTTCTGTCATGTTCAGGATTTGAGAGGGCAGATTCAGTCTTATGTGGCCAGAGATAGTCTGGGAGAAGAAGCCTACAAAGACTTTAAGAAACTGGACGTGGGAGATATCGTCGGAATCCAGGGAGAAGTCTTCCGGACAAAGACAGGGGAGATGTCTATCCATGCCGCTGAGATTACTTTGCTGTCCAAGAGTTTGCAGATTCTGCCAGAGAAATATCATGGATTGACCAACACAGACCTTCGCTATCGCCAGAGATATACGGATTTGATTATGAATCCGGAAGTGAAAGACACCTTTGTGAAGCGATCTAAGATCATCAGCAGTATCCGTAAATATTTGGATTCCCAAGGATTTATGGAGGTGGAGACACCGATGTTGGTGGCCAATGCCGGGGGTGCGGCCGCCCGTCCTTTCGAGACGCATTTCAATGCTCTGGATGAGGATTTTAAACTTCGTATCTCCCTGGAACTATACCTGAAAAGGCTGATTGTAGGCGGACTGGAGAGAGTCTATGAGATCGGCCGTGTGTTCCGAAACGAGGGGTTGGATACTAGGCACAATCCAGAGTTCACATTGATGGAACTGTACCAGGCGTACACCGATTACCACGGTATGATGGATCTCACAGAGAATCTCTACCGCCATGTGGCTCAGGAAGTCCTGGGAACTACGAAGATTACTTACAATGGAATCGAGATGGATCTGGGCAAGCCTTTTGAGAGAATCACCATGGTGGATGCAGTGAAGAAGTATTCCGGCGTTGATTTCAATGAGATTCACACATTGAAGGAGGCCAGGGCTGTGGCAAAAGAACACCATGTGGAGTTCGAGGAGCGTCATAAAAAGGGAGATATCCTCAGCCTGTTCTTTGAGGAGTTCGCCGAGGAGCATCTGATTCAGCCTACGTTTGTGATGGATCATCCCATTGAGATCTCTCCCCTGACTAAGAAGAAACCGGAGAACCCAGAGTACACAGAACGGTTTGAGTTCTTCATGAATGGCTGGGAATTGGCCAACGCCTACTCTGAGTTAAATGATCCCATTGACCAGAGAGAGCGGTTCAGAGCCCAGGAGGAGCTGTTGGCTCAGGGCGACGAGGAGGCGAACCACACGGACGAGGATTTCCTGAACGCGCTGGACATCGGTATGCCTCCCACAGGTGGAATTGGATTCGGCATCGACCGTATGTGTATGTTGCTGACAGACGCGGCGGCTATCAGAGATGTGCTTTTGTTTCCGACGATGAAGTCCATCGGTGGAAACGACGGTTCCAAGAAGTCTGAGAAGGCAGTTGCTGCGGAGGTAAAAACGGAGGAAAAACCAGCCACTAAGATTGATTTCTCCAACGTAAAAATCGAACCATTGTTTGAAGAAATGATTGATTTCGATACCTTTGCAAAGGCTGATTACAGGGCTGTAAAGATTGAGGCTTGCGAGTCAGTGCCGAAGTCCAAAAAGCTTTTGAAGTTCACTTTGAATGACGGAACAGACCGGAAACGCACGATTTTAAGCGGTATTCACGAGTATTACGAGCCGGAAGAGCTGATTGGAAAGACAGCGATTGCAATCGTAAATCTGCCGCCCAGAAAGATGATGGGCATTGATTCTGAAGGTATGCTGATTTCAGCAGTGCATGAGGAAGATGGTCGTGAGGGATTGAATTTACTCATGGTTGATGACCAGATTCCGGCAGGGGCGAAGCTGTACTAAAATCGAATGGAAAACTGTTAAGTTGTAGAGCGATTGTTGTGTACTGCAACAAAAGTACAACAAATTTTTGTTGTATAATACGGGATAATACTTAATATTACGTTTGTTGTATTTTGAAAGTGAATAAGAGATTTTGTATCAAGGACATTTTTCTAAAAGAAATTTTGGAAGAATGTCCTTTTTTGCGTATAGCAATAAATGGCCTAAAGCGATTAAGTCAATGTCAAAAAATTAATATTGGAGGAAAAGAAACATGAAAAACAGTACAGCGTTAGGGGCAAAGAAAAAAATGACTCGCACAATCACTTTTAAGAGCGAAGAACACGAAAAATTTTATCAGGAGTATCTGCGGAAATGCAGACGCCAGGATGTCTATCACAAAGTGTTGGTGTACTGCCTTGGGATAGACAGAGATACGAGAGAACACATCGACAGAATTTATGATTTCAAATCAGGCTGTGTCAAGACAGAGTGCTTGCACGAGGGATGGCAGACCAGCGGCAGTGTGCGGATTGTCCGCATGGCGTTTAATCTATACTGCGACGGAACCCCCAGTGTCTTTGATTACGAGGGCAATCCGGATGATGAGCTGCGTGAGTGTCGGGAATATACCGTCGGCGAGCTGTTCTGTTGCGGCTATGCCCGATATTTTTGGGAGGCAATTAAAATCCGGTACCCGGAATATTGCTTTTACCAGGACTGGGAGGATTTCTTATGTTAAAAATCAGATTACAGGGAACCACCAATGATATTAAGTGGTTCCAGAAAATCCTGCAGAGGGATAAACGGATCAACGTACTGGAAATGTCAGAACGGTACGCAAACAAAGGAACAAAGAAATATTTTCGTGTGTATGCAGAGGTGGAAAAGGCTGTCAGGCCAGAGTGATAAGCAGGAGGAAAAGTGATATGTGCAGAGTGATTGCAGTAGCAAACCAAAAAGGAGGCTGTGGAAAAACAGCCACAAGCATTAATTTAGGCGTTGGTCTGGTAAGATTAGGCCAGCGGGTGTTAGCAATAGATTTAGATCCCCAGGGGCATTTGACCTTGGGGATGGGATTCCCGAAGAATCTCCGGGTGACATTAAAGAACATGATGGAAAATATCATCATGGGGATTGCGTTCGATCCCAGGGAGGCGATTCTTCATCATGAGGAGGGGCTTGACATAGTTCCCTCTAATAAGCTGCTGACAGGCATGGATTTGTCTTTGATTTCTGTGGAAGAACGGGAGATGGTACTGAAAGAATATCTGGACTTGCTGCGGGATGAGTATGACTATATCCTAATTGATTGTATGCCGTCTTTGGGGATGTTGACCATCAATGCCATGAGTGCGGCGGACAGTGTTCTGATTCCCATGCAGCCCCAGTTCTATGCGGCAGATGGATTGACGGAGCTTTTGAAAGTCATAAAAGGGATTAAGCAGCGGTTTAACCCAGGACTTGCCATTGAGGGGATTTTGTTCACGATGGATGCCAGCCGGTATAATAATGCAAAGCGGAATAAACAGGCGGTGAAAATGGCCTATGGAGAGCAGATGCACATCTTTGAGAACAGCATTCCACGTTCAGAAGCCATTGCGGAAACAGCCTCTGAGGGCATGAGTATCTTTGCTTATGATAAACGGGGCAGAGGGGCAGCCTGCTATGGAAAACTGGCGGAGGAGGTGCTGCGCCATGCGTAAACCGAAGAAAGAGATACAGCTTACCTCTTATGAGGAGTTACTGGGAATTGATGAAAGGGTTGATTCCCCGATGGATCAGGTGATCGAAGTACCTTTGACGGATTTATATCCGTTTCGGAATCATCCTTTTAAAGTGCTGGATGATGAAAAAATGGAAGAAACGGCCGAGAGTATCCGCAATTACGGGGTGTTAAATCCTGGCTTGGTAAGACCGAGGGCAGAGGGCGGCTATGAACTGGTGGCAGGACACCGGAGAAAACGGGGCTGTGAATTAGCCGGAAAAGACACAATGCCGGTTCTTGTCCGGGAGTACACAGATGATGAAGCCGTAGTGATTATGGTGGATTCCAATATCCAGAGGGAAAACATCTTGCCCAGTGAGAAGGCTTTTGCCTATCAGATGAAAATGGAGGCATTAAGGCACCAGGGCGTAAAAAGTGCTGACGGCACGGACACGGCTGATTTGGTTGGGAAAGAGGCTGGTGACAGCGGGCGAAAGGTGCAGCGATATATCCGTCTGACGAAACTCTTACCGGAGCTGTTGGCGTTGGTGGACATGGGAAAGGTGAAGATTTTACCGGCGGTTAGTCTTTCGTATCTGTCGGAGGAAGAACAGCTATGGGTGTTGAATTGTATCACAGAAGAAAGTGTGACCGTCAGCGGTTCGATGGCAGAGGCATTGAAAAAGCACAGCGCAGAGGGAAAGCTGACGGAACTGGCGATCGAGTTGATTTTGTGTGAAGAGAAAAAAGATACAGAAAAGGTGACGCTGCCCAGAACAAAAATCAGCCAGTATTTTCCGAAAGAATACAGCCGACAGCAGATGGAACAGGTTATTTTTGAATTGTTGGAAGAATGGAAGAGCCGTCATTGAGAAAGGGAAGGAGGGAAAGCAAAATGGCAAAGAAACAACTGGAATTTGACTATTTTCACGACTATGAATCGGAGCAGTTTGCTTTTTACCGCATCCCGAAAGTGCTGTTTACAGATGATTATTTCCGGAATCTGTCCAGTGACGCAAAGGTGCTTTATGGATTGATGCTGGACCGGATGGCGCTGTCCATCCGGAATCACTGGGTAGATGATGAGGGAAAAGTGTATATTATCTTTACGTTGGAACAGGTTATGCAGTATATGAATTGCGGCAAAGATAAAGGCGTTAAAATCATGGCGGAACTGGACACGGAAAAAGGAATCGGGTTGATTCAGAGAGTCAAACGTGGGTTAGGAAAACCAACCATCATTTATGTAAAGAGCTTTATAATCAGGGAGAAAGCAGACCAGGAGGAGGAACTACTAAGTTCAGAATCCCAGATTGATATTGCAGAAAACGTGCCATCAGAAACAGCAGAAAAGATGCCGGAAAGACAGGGCAGAAAGAGCCGAAGTCCAGAGGTCGGAAATGCCGAAGTCAAGACTTCTGAAAAACCGAAGTCTGGAGTTCTGGAAAGCCGAAGTCAAGAAGTCGGGAAAACCGAAGTCAAGACTTCTGAAAAACCGAAGCCTAGAGGTCGGGAAAACCGAAGTCCAGAGGTCGGAAAAATCGACTCTAATGATACTGATATTATTAATACTGATTTGAATAATACTGATCTTATCCATCTATCCAGAAAAGAGCCGCAAGCGAGGATGGATGAGATGGCAGTCATGCAGGCATACACAGAGATTGTGAAAAGCAATATTGACTATGACGTATTATGCCGGGATTACTGTCCAAGGGATAAGGACTATATCGACGAGATTGTGGAGATTTTAGTGGAAACCATCAGCCTTAAACGGGAGTACCTGGTGATTAATGGCGCTGAGTACCCTTACGAGCTGGTAAAAAGTAAGCTGTTGAAAATTAATGTGGACCATGTGCAGTATGTCCTGGAACGTATGCACGAAACGACAACAAAGATTCACAACGTCAGGGCTTATCTTCTTGTTTGTCTGTTTAATGCCCCATCTACGATTCACAGTTATTACCGGGCGGAGGTCAATCACGATTTGTATGGAGGTGGAAATCTATGAGAAAAACAGAGATTCTGACAAAGGCGGTACTGCCTGTTGGAGCGATAGTTCTGCTTGCACTTTTGTTCCGTCCTCTGTGCATGAATCAGGGGGAGTTGGACTGGCGGCTGTTGATTCTTTTTATGGGAATCCCCTTTGGCGTACATAAGATGTGCTTGTGGCTGGTTCCCAGTGGTATGGGAATCGGCGGAACGGTGGGCATGGTGGCATTTAATCTATTGATCGGCGGTATCATTGGAAGTGTGGTTATGACCTGGAGGCTTTTGGTGGCGGCGTTTACGTTGGTCAGAGGTCTGGCGTCAGGAGCATTATGGCTGATTGGAGTACGGTAAAAAAGGAGTAAAAAGTATGGTTAAAAACGTATTGGAACATTTTTATTATGAGGGGCTAATGCCCAGGGAAATATGCTGCCCCGGGCGGCAGGAATACAGGGATGCCTTAACTTTATGCGAAACGGCAGAGGAGGAACTGAAAGAACACCTCACACCGGAACTGGCAAAACTTCTGGAAGATTACAAATCCTATATGTTAAGGATTACGACTTTAGAAAATGAAACACATTTTGTTCAGGGGATGGCACTAGGAATCCGGATGACCTCGGAGGCATTTCTCTTAGAGGAACCAAAAACAGAATAGGGATTTTGGGAAAAGCAGCCGATGATTTGGTTGCTTTTTCTGTTTCAAACAGGAGGATAAATGAAATGGAGCTTGTAATGTTGGGAGCGCTTATATTTACCGGACTTGTTCTTTTGCTGTTTATAATCTGCAGCATGATGGCAGTCAAATATCTGGAAGAAGAAATGTATGGCCGCAGGTCTGACGAAAACCTCCCGTCAGTTTGTCGGGAAGAGGATGAGAGAGGAAATTTGGGAGGAGTGGGAGGAAAACATGGAGTTAGCAGAACAGATTCGGTATTTTCGGAGCCGGAGCGGTCTATCCAGGGAAGAACTTGCAGAACGCACCGGAATCCATGCGAACACACTGGGGAAATATGAATCCGGGCGCAGAAAACCAAAGGTTGAGCAGTTAAAGCGGATAGCGGATGGTCTGGGAATCAGTGTGATTGAATTTTTGGATATTGAAATAGAAAATGAGGCGGACCTGGCCGCCGTGCTGAAGAAAGTCAGTCCGTTCTTTCGGTGGGAGGGGCTGGCCAGGCTGCTTGGCGGAGAGGATAAGCTATGATATGGTTTTTCATTTTTACAGTGGAAATGGTTCTTATGCTGTTCTTTTACTGCCTGATGGTGACAGGCAAGCGGGCGGATGAAGAACTGCATTTACTATTTGAACAGAAAATTCAGGAAGAACAGAAAAAAGAGGAGGAGCCGGATATGGAATCACAAAGAGAGGTATTGAGGATGGTGGAGAGAGAAATCAAGAAAGGGAGCGCCCCGGTTCGGTTTGCCGGGTTACGTTTCACAGAGGACAGTTACCATCTGGTGGAAAGTCAGGCAAAGATGAATCAGCTTTTGGATTACTTTTTCCGAAATGGGGAGTTTGCGGTGATGGCAGATAAGCAGATCAGGAGCAATGTCTATATGGATAGTGCGGATAAGAATCCAAAGTTCCGACCGGCAAAATCTGACCGGGATCGGAGAGCAATGGAAGAATCGGCAAAGCGATGGATGAAGAAAAAGCATCCGGCTTTTGACGGGGATGTGTATGTAGAAGAGGTACGCTGTCTGTTGGAGATTCCAGAGGAAGAGAAAGAAACATATAAATGCAGAGTGAATGGGGAAGAAACGACCGCATTTATTTTCAGCCGGAAACATTTGACTGCTTTGTATTTACAGTGTTTGATGGAGCGGAAAGAAGTCATGCAGGGGAATCCTGAGTTGGAGGGATTTTCAGAGGTATGTAACCGGATTTATCGGTTAGAGGATGTGGATGTCTTGTTTCAGTGTATGCTGTTTGACCAGATAAATTGGGAAGATGGAAAACTGTATGGGCAGTTTTGTACGGTGTATCGGTTGAAAGAATCCTGAATGTTGAAGAAATTGGTGGTGACACCATACTTGGAAAGAGGTAAAATAAGGTATCAGAGATGGGAGTGTCAGCTATGAATGAGAAAGAACTGACCGGTATGGTTCATAATTCCATGTATCAGCAGTGGAAGAAACGGGGATATGCAGCGCCGGTAGATACGTTAATGGACTGCCAAGTGCTGTCCAGAAAAAATTATGAAGACTGGCGGTTTGGAAAAATTCCATATTTGGAGAAATGCTGCACGGTGAATCTTGGAAAGCTATCCCGGATTCTGCATGAAATGCGTGTATATGCAAAGCAAAAAGGGTGGAAACCATCTTTCTGCTATTACAAGCAGTGGGGCGTTAAGAAGAAAAACGGGCAGGGGCATAAGCCGGTGATTGCGCTGCGGTTTAGCAAGACCGGGAAAGAAGAGATTGAAAAGTGGTATGCCACTCATTTTGTGGATGGGGAGAAGATACGGGAATTGAAACAAAGTGGGGCTGCTCAGGAATGAAAGGCGGATGGTTTAGTGGATAGGAAAGAATTAGAAAGATACATTGCAGAAACGTATGACACAGATGCAGAATATCCTTGGATGAAATATCCGGAGTATGCTGTATTCCGTCATTTCAATAATCAAAAATGGTTTGCGCTTGTAATGGAGGTTCCCAAAGATAAGATGGGCTTGTCAGAAACAGGCAGGATTCAGATACTGAATGTGAAATGTGAACCGGCAGTCCTTGGTTCTTTTTTATCAGAACCCGGATTTTATCCGGCGTATCACATGAGTAAGTCCAGTTGGATTTCTGTTGCACTGGATGGCAGTGTGGAGGATGAAAAAATAAAAATGTTGTTGGACAGAAGTTTTGAATTGACTTCTAAAAAATGAAACGGAAATCGCAGGAAAAAGAATGACAATGATATATCGTTTTCCATAGCCGGCAGGTTCAAATACTAAAAAGAATCTGTCGGCTTTTTCTGTTTAAAAGGACTTCCCGACAACTTGACGGGAGGTGGAAAGGAGGAAGCCATGAAGAAACGATATGTGTACCATCTGCTGATTCCACCGTAAATATCATCAGCAGACAGAAAGGAGGTCTTACAAAGTGGAAGAAGAAGTAACCCAGAAAACCATTGCCTTGTCTGTAAAAGCAACGAAGGTCACAGCGGATTTGCTCCGGACTATGCTCCGGAAATATCTTTCTGAGAAAAAACAGATAGGCAGCCATTCGCACAAAAAAGGGAAACAGACATATGGGGAATTGAAAAAGCAGGGCGTAGGTCTGAGCTATATTGATATTACGGATGGCAATATCAAATCCTTTGAGCGGGTGGCAAAGCAGTATAAGGTTGATTTTGCCCTGAGAAAGGAGAATAACGAGAAACCGCCGCCCACCTATTATGTATTTTTTAAAGCCCCGGATGAGAGAACGATGGATCTTGCTTTTAAAAAGTACGTTGGCAAGCAGATGAAGAAAAAGGAAAAGCCATCTATTATGAAGAAATTGGAACACTTCAAGGACGTGGTGGCAAAAGGTATGAACCGGGAGCGTTCCAGGGAACATCAAAAAGATCGGGGGCAGAGCCGATGAGGATAAGTACCATGTAAGAAAAACAGTATAAAGCGGATGTGTGTTATATCCGATGGAATCCCGCAGTGAAAGCTGTGGGTTTTTATTTATTAGAAAGAGGTGATAGAAGATTGAACGATCATTTATATCATTCGGTTAGTCTTTCCGGCGGAAAAGACAGCACGGCAATGCTGCTCCTTATGATTGAAAAGGAAATGCCGATACAGAAAGTGATTTTTGCCGATACAGGAATGGAATTTCCAGAGATGTATCACCACTTAAAGCAGGTGGATGATTTTTTGTTTTCCGAACGGGGGATTCATATTACAGTATTGAAACATCCAAAAGGGTTTGAATACATGATGTTTGAGGAACCCAAGATAAAACAAACAACGATTGAGCGGAGAATACAGCAGGGCCTGCCTACGGTTGGAAACGGATGGCCGGGTATCCGGGTTCGCTGGTGTACCGGGCAGTTAAAAGTACATTTGATTAACAAAGAGGTGAATCGGCTGAAAGGAGAATACCAGGCAAGGCATTATGTTGGAATTGCTTATGATGAGCGTCAACGGTGTAAAGGGGAATGTTATCCATTAGTAGACTGGAAGATTACGGAAAAAGAGGCACTGGACATCTGTTATGTGAGAGGCTTTGATTTTGGAGGTTTGTATGAGATTTACCATCGGACATCATGCTGGTGCTGCCCATTTCAGAGAATTGGAGATTTACGAAATCTCCGGCGGTATCACCCGGAGTTATGGGAGCATTTAAAATGGCTGGATAACCGGGCAATAGCCTGTTTTGGGGAGAATCCTTTAGGGAAATTTAAGCAGAACTGGACTGTAGAGGAACTAGAAAAGCGCTTTTCAAAGGAGGATTTATTGATGGGTTGAAAAAGAGGATAAAGAAGGTGGTTTAGAACCTATGGCAGAGAAAAAAAGAGGGAAAAAACGTCAGAAATTAACGGGGAGTCCAAAGATAAAAAAGGGAAATCATAAATTTTCTTTTCCTTCAGACACCATCCCCGGAAAGATACTGGCAGACATCCGGCAGTTATTCCGAGATAGATTTAGCAGTCTGCAGCGTGTAGATAAGACAAAGCTGTTTCTTTTAAATTTTCCTTATGTGGTATTTGCTTATATTTTCAATAAGATATGCTGGCTATACCAGGTAAGTGTGGGAGAGAGTGCCTGGGATAAGTTTATGGCAACTTTGAATTACTTTGAACGGGCGTTTGAGAATCCACTGCCCAGTCTGCATTACCGAGATTTGTGTTATGGAATCCTGGGAGGGATTGTAGTTAAACTGATTGTTTATTACCGGGCGAAAAATGCAAAGAAATACCGTCAGGGAGTGGAGTATGGTTCTGCCAGATGGGGGAACGAAAAAGATATACAGCCCTACGTTGATCCCGTATTTGAAAATAACATTCTCTTAACAGAAACAGAGCGGCTTATGATGTCCGGCAGACCAAAGGAGCCGAAGTATGCCAGGAATAAAAATATTCTGGTGATTGGTGGTTCCGGTTCCGGGAAGACTCGTTTTTTTGTAAAACCCAACCTTATGCAAATGCACTCATCCTATTGCATTACTGATCCGAAAGGTACGATCTTAGTCGAGGTTGGAAAACTATTGGAAAAAGGGCCGCCTATGACGGATGAAGATGGAAAACTGGTGCGGGATAAAAATGGAAAGGTAGTTCATGAGCCTTATAAAATCAAGGTACTGAATACCATTAATTTCAAAAAGTCGATGCACTATAATCCCTTTGTGTATATCCGCAATGAAAAAGATATTTTAAAGCTGGTAACGACCATCATTACAAATACCAAAGGAGAGGGCCAGCAGTCCGGGGAAGATTTTTGGGTGAAAGCTGAAAAATTGTACTATTGTGCGCTGATTGGCTACATCTGGTATGAGGGCCGGGAGGAAGAAAAGAACTTCAACACATTACTGGCATTGATTAATGCGTCAGAGGCCAGGGAGGATGATGAAAGTTTTAAGAATCCGGTGGATTTGATGTTTGAGGAACTGGAAGGAAAGAACCCGGAGCATTTTGCGGTACGGCAGTACAAGAAGTACAAGCTGGCGGCAGGCAAGACAGCAAAATCTATCCTGATTAGCTGCGGAGCCAGATTGGCGCCATTTGACATTGCGGAGCTGCGGGAGTTGATGAGCTATGATGAGTTGGAACTGGATTTACTGGGAGATCGGAAAACGGCGTTGTTCGTCATTATCTCCGATACCGATGATACTTTTAATTTTGTGGTGTCCATCATGTATACCCAGTTATTCAATTTGCTATGTGACCGGGCGGATGACGTGTATGACGGCAGGTTGCCGATCCATGTGCGCTGCTTACTCGATGAGTTTGCAAATATCGGACAGATTCCAAAGTTTGAAAAGCTCATTGCCACCATCCGAAGCAGGGAAATCTCTGCCTCCATTATTTTGCAGTCCAAGAGCCAGTTAAAGGCCATTTATAAAGATAATGCCGACACTATTGAGGGGAATTGTGATTCCACTCTTTTTTTAGGTGGGAAAGAAAAGACCACTTTAAAAGAAATGGCGGAAATTTTAGGAAAGGAGACGATAGACCTTTATAACACCTCAGATACCAGAGGTTCTCAACGTTCTTACGGGCTGAACTATCAAAAAACGGGAAAGGAGTTGATGAGCCAGGATGAGATTGCGGTTATGGATGGCGGAAAGTGTATTATGCAGCTTAGAGGTGTCCGGCCGTTCTTCTCAAATAAGTTTGACATCTGTAAGCACAAAAATTATAAGTATCTGTCAGACTATGACAAAAAGAACCGCTTTGATATTGAACAATATCTGAGTACGGAGCTTGTGCTGAAGCCGGATGATCCGGTGGAGGTTTTTGAAATGTAACTAGGAAACGGACAACTTCCCGACAAGTTGTCGCAAAGTAAAAGGGGGAAAATCATGGTCAGATTGGAAAAAGACAGCCGATACCCCATCGTCGAAAATGAATGTACCGGCTGCGTCTGTGTCGGATTTCCAAATAGAAAATCCTATTGTTATCCTAACACAAAAGGCGGGATTTTTACAGTGTTTTTCTTCCCTTTCTCTGAACAAGAAAGGATAAAGGTACACACAAATGAGTTTTTTTACAACAGCAATTACAACATTAAAAACCCTTGTCTGCGCCATCGGAGCCGGACTTGCGGCATGGGGTGTCATTAATCTTTTAGAGGGATATGGCAATGATAATCCAGGTGCAAAGAGTCAAGGAATTAAGCAACTTATGGCCGGAGGAGGCATTGTCCTGATTGGGATGAACCTCATCCCACAGCTTTCCACGCTGTTCTCCTAAGTCATGGGTGGGATTATTGATAAAATCACAGAGTTCATAAAGGAGCTGCTGACCGGGTGGATTACTTCTAACCTGGACACGATGTTCACAGACGTAAACGAAAAAGTGGGTACCATTGCCACAGAAGTAGGCAGGACGCCCCAAAGCTGGAACGGCAGTATTTTTTCCATGATTAAGCAGTTGTCCGATAATGTGATTGTTCCCATTGCGGGCATGATTATTACGTTTGTACTGTGTTATGAGTTGATTTCTATGATTATGGAAAAAAACAATATGCACGATACCGACACGTTTATGTTCTTTAAATATATCTTCAAGATGTGGGTGGCCGTTTATCTGGTCACTCACACCTTTGATATTGCTATGGCGGTATTTGATGTGGCAAACCATGTAGTTACCAGTGCCGGAGGAATCATCAGTGATTCGGCCACGATTGATGTAGCGGATGCGCTAAAGACCATCCTGGAAAATGGGGTGGAAGATATGGGAATCGGGGAGCTGTTAGGACTGGGATTGGAGTCCATGATTGTCAGCCTTTGTATGAAGATTATCTCCGTTCTCATTACCGTCATTTTATACGGCCGTATGATTGAAATTTACCTTTATGTTTCTGTGGCACCAATCCCCTTTGCCACCTTTACCAACCGGGAATGGGGCAGTATCGGGAATAATTATGTAAAGGCACTGTTGGCGCTTGGGTTCCAGGGATTTTTTATGATGGTATGTGTGGCGATTTATGCTGTGCTGGTTAATACCATTACGGTAGCGGAGAACATTCATACCGCCATCTGGTCCGTGGCAGCTTATACGGTGATTTTATGTTTCAGTTTGTTTAAGACGGGTTCCTTGTCAAAATCCATCTTCAACGCACATTAGGGGAGGTGGATTCGGATGAAACGAAAATTAACACTGGGCAGTCTGTTTGACGGTTCCGGAGGTTTTCCACTGGGAGGCATACTGGCAGGAATTACCCCGGTCTGGGCGTCAGAGATTGAGCCGTTCCCTATCCGGGTAACGACAAAACGGCTGCCATGGATGAAACATTATGGAGATATATCCCGGATAGATGGCGGAAAATTGGAGCCGGTGGATATGATTACATTTGGTTCTCCCTGTACGGATATGTCCATTGCCGGAAAACGCACCGGGCTGAATGGAAAACAGTCCGGTTTATTTTACCAGGCAATCCGGGTAATAAAAGAAATGAGGTGTGCAACGAATGAAAAATATCCGAGATTTATCGTGTGGGAGAATGTGCCGGGAGCTTTCTCCTCCAACAAAGGGGCAGACTTCAAAACGGTCCTTCAAGAAATCTACGCCCTCAAAGGCGAAGATATTTCTATTCCTGAACCTCCAAAGGGAAAATGGAGCAGTGCGGGAAGTATTCTGGCAGACGGATTCTCCCTTGCATGGCGGGTGCTTGATGCTCAGTTTTGGGGAGTTCCCCAGAGAAGAAAGCGAATCTACCTTGTCGCAGATCTTAATGGCGGGTGTGCCGGAAAAATATTATTTGAGTCCGAAGGCGTGTCAGGGTATTCTGCGGAGAGCTTCCGTGCGTGGAAAAACACTGCCGGAAGTATTGCGGCTTGCCCTGGAAAGACAGGCTCGGTCAGAGTGAGTGAACTGTATGATATATGGATGCCTATTTTATCAGAAGATTATGCCCAAGATGTTCAGCATATAGAATCGTGTGAGAAAGCCACAACTATATTTTCTGCTTATGGAATCAGTTCTTATAATTCTAATGCTATGAGGTCACAAAATCCCCATAGTGGCATTTATGCGGCAGACACTGCAAGGACATTGGATGGGAACGGTGGAAATCCTGGCTGCAACCAAGGCGGTATTGCTGTGGTGGCGATCCAAGGTTCTATGATCGGGAGAGAGGAGCAAAACGGTCCGCAGGGTAGTGGGGTTGGAGAAGATATCTCTTTTACTTTAAATACTATGGACAGACATGCAGTAGCCTATGAAGTTGGTAGCACGACATCTGGAAAGAAAGTATTTGAAACATTGATGGCAAATATAGGTTCCAAGCAGTGGCTTGGGAATCAGGAAGCCTTCAGCGGTGACTACCATGTGATAGACCAGGAATATATTGTCCGGCGGCTGACACCAACGGAGTGTGCAAGACTTCAGGGGTTCCCGGACTGGTGGTGCAAAGATTTGGAAACCAAGGAACCCACAGAAACAGAGATTGCTTACTGGCAGGAGGTGTTTGAAACACACCGTCTGGCTATGGGAACTTCTTCCAGGTCAAAATCAAGGAATCAGATTATGAAATGGCTGAAAAATCCCCACTCGGATGCTGCAGAGTATAAGATGTGGGGTAACGGTGTGGCTCTGCCCAATGTCTATTTTGTCCTGGCCGGTATTGTCTGGGTAGAATCAGAAGATGGAAACATGGGCGGAGAAAGAGAGGAGGTAACAGATGGCATATGTACCAGTGCCGAAAGATTTGTCAAAGATCAAGACAAAGGTGGCACTTAATTTAACAAAAAGACAGTTAATCTGCTTTTCCCTTGCAGGGATTTGCGGAATCCCGATTTATTTCCTGACAAAGACAGGACTGGGAACGGATGTGGCGGCAACCTTGATGGTGATGGTAATGCTGCCCTTTTTCTTTTTCGCCATGTACGAAAAAGACGGGTTCCCGGCAGAAAAACTTTTGTATCACATCATCCGGCAGAAATTTTTACGTCCGGGAATCCGGGTATACCGTTCCGGTGATCTGTATGAGCGGATGATGGAGCAGGACAGACTTGAGAAAGAAGGTGCAAAACTTGAAAAAAAGGCAAAAAAAGCCAGAGAAAAGAGGAATCCGTTCCGGTTCTTTAAAAAGCCAGCCCGCAAAAAATAAAGCGCAGAGAGAGGTGGGCGCAGGGCTTACGAAAGAGGAGAGGAAACGGTTAAAGCAGCTGCAGTCCTTAAAGGCACAGCAGAAGAAAAAGAAAAAAGTGGATACGGCCCAAGACACCATTCCCTATAAGGAAATGTACCGGGATGGAATCTGCCAGATGGAAGATCACCACTATTCCAAGACCATTCAGTTTTATGATATTAATTATCAGCTTGCCCAGAATGAGGATAAGACGGCAATCTTTGAGAATTATTGTGAGTTTTTAAATTACTTTGACAGCTCCGTGCAGTTCCAGATTTCCTTTTTGAATCAGCAGGTGAACTTTGAGGAGTATGCAAAGACCATTGACATTCCTCCACAAAATGACAGCTTTGATGACATCCGTAAAGAATACGGGGATATGCTGAAAATGCAGCTTGCAAAGGGAAACAACGGGTTGGTGAAAACAAAGTATATTACATTCACTATTCAGGCGGAAAATTTAAAGGCGGCAAAGGCAAGGCTGGAACGGATCGAGGCAGGAATCTTAAATAACTTCAAGGTTCTGGGAGCGATGGCAAAGCCCTTAAACGGAGTGCAGAGATTAAAAATCTTTCATGATATTTTTAACATGGATACAAAGGAGCCATTCCGTTTTCATTATGATATGGTGGCAAAGACAGGGCTTGGAACGAAAGATTTCATTGCGCCTACGGGATTTGATTTCCGCAGTGACAATGCGTTCCGGATGGGGCAGACTTATGGGTGTGTGTCCTATCTGCAGATTACCTCACCAGAGCTGACGGATAAGATGCTGGCAGATTTCTTAGATATGGAGGAAAATCTGATTGTCAATATCCATGTGCAGCCCATGGAGCCGAAAGAGGCGATTAAAAGCCTGAAAAACATTCTTTCCAATATTCAGAAGATGAAGATTGAGGAACAGAAAAAAGCAGTGAGAAGTGGGTATGACATGGACATTATTCCAACGGACATCAGTACCTATGGGGAGGAGGCGCAGAACCTTTTGACGGAGCTGCAGTCCAGAAATGAAAAGATGTTTAAGATTACCTTTTTAATCCTGAATACGGCAGAATCAAAGAGAAAACTGGATAACGTAGCGTATCAGACGGCGGGCATTGCACAGAAATATAACTGCAATATCCGCCGTCTGCAGTATCTTCAGGAGCAGGGCATGGTCGCATCCCTGCCCCTGGGTTTCAACCAGACGGGAGTCCACCGGCTATTAACCACCACTTCCACAGCGATTTTTGTACCCTTTACTACCCAGGAATTGTTTCAGGATGGTGAGGCGCTTTACTATGGCTTAAACGCCCTCTCCAACAACATGATTATGGTGGATCGGAAACGGTTAAAGAATCCCAACGGGCTGATCTTAGGAACACCGGGGTGCTTTACGGGAGATACGAAGGTGCAGCTTACCGATGGCTATCAGCGGACTCTTGAAACACTGGCGGAACAAAAGGCCGGCATTCCCGTTGTCAGCTATGATTTTGAGAAGAGATGTCTGACACCGGCGGTGGGCTATGATGTCCGGGTGTCAAAGTATACCAGTGAACTGACAGTGGTGACATTAGAGAATGGGGAGCGTATTCGGTGTACGATGGATCATCTGTTTTTATGTGGGGATGGGCAGTACCGGGAGGCATGGAGCTTACAGAAAGGGACGGCACTTATGCCGGAACATGAAGTAGCCCATGTGGAGCGGAAAACATTGCCGGTGCCGGTTCCCGTCTATGATATGACGGTGGAGCCTTACGGAAATTTTCAGTTAGGGTGCGGTGTCATGGTACATAACAGCGGAAAAAGTTTTTCGGCAAAGCGGGAGATTTTGAACGTATTTTTGATTACCAATGACGACATTATCGTGTGCGATCCGGAGGGCGAGTATTATCCTCTGGTACAGGCGCTCCACGGGCAGGTGGTAAAAATCAGTGCCAAGAGTACGGATTATATCAACCCGATGGATGTAAACCTGGATGTGATTTACCACCCGGAAAAGTACCGGATAAACGGGGATGTAGAGGATGTGGACACCATGATTGCAGATAAGTCGGAGTTTATCGCCTCTTTTTGCGAGCTGATTATGAAAAAGCCCCAGAACGCAGAATTGGATGGGGATGAGGTGTCTATCATTGACCATTGCATTAAAGATATTTATGAAGAATATCTCTTTAACAATCCCAGACCGGAAAATATGCCGATTCTGGAAGATTTCTTAAACCGCCTGAATCAGTATGCAGACCAGAACGAGGCGGCCAGACGGATTGCTAACTGTCTGCAGCTTTATGTCACTGGTTCTCAGAATGTCTTTAATCACCGAACCAACGTAGATATGAATAACCGGGTGGTCTGCTTTGATGTAAAAGATTTGGGAACCACACTCCGCAAAGCCGGGATGCTCATTGTCCAAAACATGGTATGGACCAGGGTATCTACCAACCGGGCATTGAAGAAATCTACCCGTTACTATGTGGATGAGTTCCATCTGCTCCTAAAACAGCCCCAGACAGCCAATTATTCGGTGGAGATCTGGAAAAGATTTCGGAAATGGGGCGGGATTCCCACGGGCTTGACGCAGAATGTTTCTGATTTCCTGGGTTCCCTGGCAGTAGAAAATATCGTGGGTAACTCAGATTTCATTTATATGCTTAATCAGCACAGCGGAGATCAGAAGATTCTGGCAGAAAAATTGAATATTTCCCCTCATCAGCTCTCTTTCGTCAATAACAGCAATGCCGGCGAGGGGCTGATTTTTTATGGAAATGTGATTATCCCGTTCTCGGATAAGTACCCTACCGATACCAGGACCTATGCCATCATGAGTTCCAAACCGGAAGAAATGCTGACCAAGTAGCTGTTTTGGAAATGTTGACTTACAATAAATAGTTATATTTTGACAATAGAAAGCTATATTTTACAATAATTAACCATAATAGCGGTTGCAGTGTGAATTTCACAATAATTATTCATACAAACGCACTGGAATTGACAATAAAAGGCTATACCAATGTAAGACCGCTAAAAATTTTGTTGTAGGAATGGCTCTGAATATTGGTTGAAGCATTGCTGTCACATGGGATTTGTTATGTGGCGGCATTTTTATTTGAAAATGCAACGGTTTGTATAACTATTTATTGTCAAAATAGAGAAAGGAGTATGACTTATTATTGTCAAGAAACAGGAAACGAGGTGAGCAGTTTGAAGGAACAGAAATTTGAATCAGAGGAAAAGAAAGTCCACCGCATGACCAGGGATGGGCTTGCGGAAGAAAATCTTGCTACTGGGGAAATGCGGAAAGTGGGAAAGCAGGAATCTGAGCTGCGTTTGAAAGCGTCTGAAACAGAAGATTCTTTTGTAAATACGAAAAGTGAAGATGGACAGACATTGAGAAAACGGCCGCAGTCCGGCAGAGAAAAACCGGAGGAGGGCAGCCCGCCGGAAGAGAAAGAATCGGCAAACGGACCTCCGGCGGAGCAGAACCGGCATGGAGAATACCAGCATGGGGGCAGGAGCAGCGCCTTTTCCCATGAGCGTGAAAGGGCGCTGGAGGTACGGGAGCGCAAAGCAAGACACCGGAAATTGTACCGAAACCGCAGACAGGTAAAGCCGGGAAAACTGCAGTTTGACCAAATGGAAACCGATGGGAGCTTGAAAACAAAGATTCCGGCGGAATCCTCTAACAATCCCCAAAGTGAGGGGTGGAGATTGCAGCACAGCCGGAAAAGGGCAGAGAAATCTGTGAAAAAACTGGCTCATGCGAAAAAACATCCGGTACGGAAGAAATCCATCCAGTTACGTCGCGTGAAAAGTGAGGATGCACAGACCGGAAAATATAAGCTGTATTTTGAGGACACCATCCCGGATAAGAAATTAGACGGCGTGGTAAAAAAGACGGGTGTCCGGATAAGGAATCATGCCGGCGGAATTGTTCACGGAGAAATAAAAAAAGGGGAAGATAACATTGCCGTGGAGGCGGCTCATAAGGGAGAACGTTCGGCGGAATTTCTTCTCCGGTTACATAGCAGCCGCAGCTACCGGAAACAGAGGAAACAGCAGAGGACCTTGAACCGCCTGGAGCGCAACGTTTACCGCAGAACTACCAGGTATCAGTATCAAAAATATTTGGAGGAACATCCGGAAATGCGGCGTAAGCTGCTGCAAAAAGCCTTACAGAAACGGCGGATTAAGAAGGAATACCAAAAGGCATACCGGGCGGGCAAAGCGGCAAAGGAAATCAGGAATCAGTCGGTACGGTCGGTTAATGTGGCAACAAAGGCGGCACGAAAGGTGCAGGAAATCTTCAGCAGAAATATTAAGTTATTGTTGGGAGCGGGGCTATTAATGGCGCTGCTTTTATTTATTATGGCAGGGGTGTCTTCCTGCTCGGCTATGTTTGCCAATACCAGTACCACGGTGATTGCATCTAGTTATCTTGCCGAGCCGGAGGCACTGGAGGAGGCGGAACTTTATTACACCCAGATGGAGGCAGAACTTCAGCAGGAAATCAACCGGATGGAATCCCAGTACCCCGGTATGGATGAATACCGCTATAACATCGGAGCTATCGGCCATGATCCCCACACGCTTATGAGTTACCTGACCGCTAAATACGGAGATTTTACCTTTGAGGAAGTGAAAGGGGAACTGGAAACGCTGTTTTCCCTTCAATACGGGATTAAGGTAGAGGAAAAAACAGAAACACGGGAAGAAACGACCACGATCCAGGTGGGGGAATCCCTTGGAAATGTTGTGACCAGTGGTTATTGTAACTGTACTATCTGCTGTGGCGTATGGAGCGGCGGGCCGACAGCCAGTGGAGCTATGCCCCAGGCAAACCATACCATTGCGGTGGATGCAGCGAACCCGTTTTTGCCGATGGGAACCAAGGTTGTTATGAACGGAGTAGAGTATACCGTGGAAGATACCGGGAACTTTGCCCAGTATGGCGTTCAGTTTGATGTATATTATGACAGCCACAGTGCGGCGTCTGCACACGGACATCAGACCTGGGAATGCTATCTGGCAGAGGGCAATGAAAATGCCGTGGAAGTCACCCGGACCGTGACGGTGGATGTTTTAAATGTATCGGTGCAGGCAAAACCGTTGTTTAGCGTGATTTCTTCCCGGATGGAGGAAGAGGAGAAAGAGATTCAGGAGCTGGTGTATTCCTGTAAGGGAAATCTGCAGTCTTACGATACGCCGATTGAGCTGAACTGGTATGCCTATATTAGTACCTATTACGGATATGCCGTGAACAGTGCCACTGGGCAGACGCAGTTAAACCGTGGGGTGGAGATTAACGTCAAAGAGGGAACCGAAGTCCAGTCCGCTATGAATGGAATAGTGGCAGATACCGGTTACAGCAGTACCTTTGGAAATTATGTGGTGACGCAGGATGAAAAAGGGGTACTGATTAAATACGCCCATTTGCAGAATGTAGCAGTTTCAAAAGGGGCGGCAGTGACCGTGGATACTGTCATTGGAACTACGGGCAGTACGGGCAGCGTGACCGGGAGCCAGCTTTACCTGGAACTTGTCTTAAATGGCATTTACTATAATCCGGTATTTTACATTTCTACCGGGGAGGGCGGTATCTATGGCGGCGGTGCTTCTTACGATGATGAAACAGTACAGCGGTTATTTACGGAGGCAGAGAAATATCTGGGAATGCCTTATGTGTGGGGCGGTTCCAGTCCGGAAACCTCCTTTGACTGTTCCGGTTTTGTCAGTTATGTCTTTACTAATTCCGGAGTGTGCAGTATGGGCAGACTTACCGCTCAGGGGATTTACAACATCTGTACTCCGGTAGCGCCGGAGGAGGCAAGGCCGGGAGATATTATTTTCTTCACGGGAACTTATAATGCCGGGGAGCCGGTCACTCATGTGGGGATTTATGCCGGTGACGGGCAGATGATCCACTGTGGCGATCCGATTCAGTACACTTCCATCACTTCGGCATACTGGCAGTCGCATTTCTATGGATTCGGCAGGCCGAACTGAGAGGAGGTGTGAGATTGAATGTAGAGAAGATGAAAGCAGAGCTTGGGCAGATTTATGCCCGGATAGAGCGGC
Source organism: Blautia sp. (assembly GCA_047014865.1). Lineage (GTDB taxonomy): Bacteria > Bacillota > Clostridia > Lachnospirales > Lachnospiraceae > Blautia_A. Next base: position 49,746 of record JBKXQO010000018.1, read on the forward strand.
TAAACCAGAAGGCGAAAGAGCTGGAAGAACGGATTAAAGAGGCCGAGGATATGGAATACTTGAAGATTATTCGGAAACACGGGATTTCCGCTGAGGAGCTGCAGCTTATGATTGACATCAGTAAAGAAGAGCAGAAACAGATTTTAGAAAGCAGAGAGGAGCAGACAGAACATGAAACAGATACATAAAAGGGCGGCAGCATTGTTGTTTGCCGCCGTACTGACCGGGATTCCGGTCAGTACCTCCCTTTTTGGTCCTTACGGGAACCAAACCGTGTGGGCAAAGGGAACCCAGGAGGAGGCAACGGCACAGCAGGGAAGTGAAACGGTACAGCAGGAAACTGAAACAACACAATCGGAATCGGAAACAGCCGGGGAGCAGCCGGAAGTGAAGATTACCATTGAAGTACCAGAGGGATGGCAGTCAAAAAATGCCAAAGTTGGAATCCGGGTAGAAGATGAAAAAAATACCGGTACTTTTTCCCCGGCAAAGGTAGAGGCACGGATTTCGGAAAACGGGCCATGGCAGGATGTGACACAGAGCATGGCGGTGGAGCTGACTTCCAATGCCAGCGTCTATGTACGGGTGACAGACCAAAACGGACAGACCTATGAGCATAACCGCTATGTGGAGTGCTTTGACCAGACAAAACCCACACTGAGCGCAGCGGCAAAAGACGGGGTGCTTTACATTCAGGGTAAAGATGAGGGTTCCGGGATTGCGGCGATTCTTGTCAATGGAAATGAATTCACGGAACTGAAAGAAGGCGCTTTACAAGTGCGTCTGCAGAAAGCCGACACCGCCTATCCTCAGTTTACATTACAGGTAAGAGATCAGGCCGGGAATCTGTCAGAGGTTTATACGGTGGCTAACCCTTATTATGAAAATCCGGAAACCAAGAAGGAACCGTCCGGAACATCCGGGGAAGAACAGAATAATCCAACGCTGCCCTCCGATGCTACTGCCTCCCCGCCCACCAATGCCACCGGAACGGTGACAGAGCATGAGAGTACGGGCGGAAGTTCTGCACCCACAGAACCGGAAACAACAGAATCCGATACCGGCAGAGTGCAGGGGAGCGCCGCCCAGACAGGCAGTGAGAGTGGGAAAGAATTTTATACCATTACCACCAAAGGGGATAAGGTGTTTTACTTGATTGTGGATAAGGATAAAGCAGATGAAAACGTCTATCTTCTTACAGAAGTCGGGGAAAATGACCTTCTGAATTTTACCGATGGCGATACGGTGACACTTCCTCAGAATCAGGCGGTGGTGGAAAATGCACTGCCCATAGATACAGTAGAACAGACCGAAGAGGAAGAAGAAACGGAAGACAAGGCGAAAGAAACGGAGCCGGAGAAAGAACCGGAAAAAGAAAGTGGCAACCAAGGAACACTGTTTTTAATGGGGATTGTCCTGGCGGCTGTGGGCGGTGGCTACTATTATATGAAGTTTGTCCGGGGAAAGAATAATTCGTTTGATTCGGATTATGATGAGGAAGAAGATGATGAGGACGAGGAAACGGAGTCCGAGATGGCGGAATCTGACGAAACATCCTGGGAAGATAATACGGAAAATGATTATGATGAAGAGGATGAAGATGAGCCTTACGATGAGGAAGATTACAATTAAGAACAGGGAAGAAGGCATAAAATGACGGCTTTCTTTTTAGAGCAAGAAGAGATTTTAGGCTATCAACAGTCAGTGGCAGAGAGTGAAAATACATTTTCTGTCACTGACTCCTATAATCAGTAGATTAAAAATTCCGCCGGCGTCAAAATTGCCGGATGTTTTACGCCGGATTCTAAGAAGTCTTTATCACCGGTAAGAAGAACATCAGCGTTGGCATGAATGGCTGCCCGGAGGATTGGGCGGTCATTCACATCCCGGATTTGCGATTCTGACGTATCTTCATCTGTGGGGATTGGAACTAATTCCAAGGTCATAAGAGCCAGGGAAAGAAATTTATCCAGAGCCGCCAGACGGTTGGGGAATTTTTTGTTAAAGATTCGTTTCATCTCATCCACGTTCTGCTCACAGATTAAACCGTGGTTCGGGTAAGACGCAGCTTTTACATATGCCTGAAAAGGAGTGCCCTTTGCACTAAGTGCCGCAGAAATGAGGACATTGGTATCAATCAAAACTCTCATGCGTTTTCATCCTCATTTCGTAATTCACTGACAAGTTCCATGACATCTTCTTCTGTGTTCAGGCCGGTACTCTCCGCCTCACCAGCCATTTCCTTTTGGAGCATTTGCATAGCATAGACAGCAGAATTGACAATCCGGACGGTATTTCCCTCTACGATAAAGGTCACACGATCACCGCTTGAAACGCCAAGAACCTCACGAATATCTTTGGGAATCGTAATCTGTCCTTTTGCCATGACTTTTGCGTTATCGACAAATGCGTTCATTAACATAAATTTACACCACCTTTCTAAAACATGGAAAGTAGGGATTTCCCTACTTCTATTATATGCAGAAAGTGAGAAAAAATCAATGGAAAAATAGAATGGGTGTAGTAAAGCTTTCAGGCAATCAGGAAAATGAATCCCGGTTGCCTTTTTCATTTATTTACAGCGACAGGAGCAGAAAGGAGAGGAGAAAATTAAATAGAGAATACCGTTTAGCGGTATGGTCCTTAAAAATACCATAGCCGCTATTTTTAACACACGAACAAAACATCATTGAAAGGAGGTTATGACTATGCAATTTGTAATAACAGAAAAGCCCAGTGTAGCCAGGGCAATCGCCCAGGTGCTACACGCCGGAGTGCAAAAGGAGGGCTATCTGGAGGGAAACGGCTATAGGGTGTCCTGGTGTATCGGACATTTGGTGGAACTGGCCAGTGCGGACACTTACCGGGAAGAATGGAAAAAGTGGTCCTATGAATCTCTGCCCATCATTCCAAAGGAGTGGCAGTATCAGGTGAAAGCAAGCACAAAGGAACAGTATGGGAGATTGAAAAAGCTGCTTCATGATCCGGAGATTTCGGAAGTTATCTGTGCCACTGACGCCGGAAGGGAGGGAGAGCTGATTTTTCGCCTTGTCTACGAGCAGGCGGGCTGTACCAAGCCGTTTAAGCGGTTATGGATTTCTTCGATGGAAGAGAGTGCCATTTTGGATGGTTTTGCACATTTAAAAGATGGCAGAGAATACGACCATCTCTATGAATCTGCGGTCTGCAGGAGTGTGGCGGACTGGTTAGTGGGAATCAATGCCACCCGGCTGTTTACGGTCTTGTACCGCCACAAGCTGACCGTGGGCCGGGTACAGACACCCACCCTTGCCATGTTAGTGGAGAGGGAAGAAAAGATTGCAGCGTTCCAAAAAGAACCCTATTATCTGGCACATCTGCTATGCGGCGGTCTGGATGCAGTGACGGAACGAATCAAGAACAAAGAAACAGCAAAGGAAATTGAGAGAGCTTGCCAAAATCGACAGGCTTTTGTGGAATCGGTCATAAAAGAGGAAAAGACGGTATCGCCCCCAAAGCTGTATGACTTAACGACTTTACAGCGGGAGGCAAACCGGCTGTTTGGATTTACGGCACAGCAGACGCTTGACTACACCCAGGCATTGTATGAGAAAAAGCTGGTGACGTACCCAAGAACGGACAGCCAGTTTTTGACCGAGGATATGGAGCAGACAGCCAGGGAGTTAAGCCAGATCGTACTGCAGAAAATCCCTTGTATGGAGGGAATAGTTTATGAGCCGGAGATCGGGCGTGTATTAAACAGCAAAAAAGTATCAGACCACCATGCCATCATCCCTACGATGGAGCTGTCAAACGCAGAGCTTTCCAAAGTGCCAGGTGGGGAGCTGCAGGTTTTGACCATGATCGCAGTCCGTCTGATTTGTGCCACTGGGGAAATCTACCGGTATGAATCGGTGCGGGCAGAGCTGTCTTGTGAGGGTACTTCTTTTACGGCTGTGGGAAAAACCATTCTAAATAACGGATGGAAAGGTCATGAGGAGCAGTTTCGGAAATCCTGCAAGGCGGACTGTGACAAGGAAGAAAAAGAAGAGTGCCCGTTATCGTCGCTGTGGAAGGGGATGTGCTTTGAACAGGCAGAAACAAAGGTCAGCGAGCATTTCACGGCACCACCAAAACATTTCACGGAGGATTCACTACTTGCAGCTATGGAACACGCCGGGGCGGAGGACATCACGGAAGAAGTGGAGCGAAAAGGTCTTGGAACACCGGCAACCAGGGCGGCAATCATTGAAAAGCTGGTGGAAAAGGGCTTTGTAGAGAGGAAGAAAAAGCAGATGCTGCCTACGGAGGATGGAAAAAAGCTGATTGCGGTACTGCCGGAGTCTGTGAAATCCCCAAAGCTGACTGCAGAATGGGAAAATCAGCTATCCCTCATTGCAAAAGGGAATCAATCAGCAGATATGTTCCTGGCAGAGATTCAGGAGATGGTAACAGAATTGGTACACACGTATCAGGATGCAGGTGAGGAACAAAAGCATTTATTTTCCAGTGACCGGGAAGTGGTTGGAATCTGCCCTAAATGCGGCGGAAACGTGTATGAGAGCAAGACAAACTTTTATTGTGAGAATCGGGGCTGCTACTTTGCCCTATTTAAAAACAATAAATACTTTGCCTCCATGGGAAAAGAACTGACAAAATCCATTGCACAGTCACTCTTAAAAAACGGAGCGGCAAAGGTGTCCGGTTTGTATTCCCAAAAGAAAAACAGCACTTTTTCTGCGACCATTCACATGGATACGACGGGGAAATACCCCCAGTTTTCCATGACATTTGATACGAAGAAAAAGAAAACACAAAGAAAATAGAAAGAGGTAGAGATGATGAAGAAACGAACAACGTTCAGGCGGATGTTATCCGGAATTATGGCGGCGGTGGCGATTTTAACCACCGTGGGATCGCCCCTTGGTGTGGCGGCTGCAGAGCCGGAACCAAAAGAAATGGTTTATCCAACCTATGAGCAGGTGAAAGAGCAGCTTTCTGTGGATGAAGTGGTGACAGCAAAGGATCACGAGCTTCTGGTAGGGGCTGCTTTTGATGTGGAGAAAGACCTGACCGGATTGGAGATTGGGGATGAAACGAAAGTGAACGTCACACTCCACGAGGCAAAGAATGAAGCGGGGGAAGATTTTTCCGTCAATCATGCAGATACCTACAAAACGATTTATTATGTAGAGCCGGTGAGCGGCCACCCTGCCTATCAGGTTCAGCGGAATCTCATTGTGAAAGAGCCGGAAACCAAAGGAGCGTCAGAAGTGGCTGCAGGAGGCGCAGAGAATGACAGTCAGATGCCGGCTGCAGAAGAATCGGAAGAAGAGAGTAAATCGGAGCCAGATTCGGAGAGGGAAATGACAGAACTGCCAGAGTCAACAGAAGAAATCCAGAAATCGGATGAAACAGAGCAGGTGACGGAGGATGCGACCGTTCCGGAAACAGAGTCTGATACAGAGCCGGAAGCGGAGTCAGAAACAGAGCAGAAAGCAGATTCTTCTGAAACAACACCTCCACAGGCGGAGCTGCCGGAAACGGAAATCCGTTCAGAGGAGGAACTGGATGCGGAATTAGAGAAAGCGAAAGACCAGAACACCGTAGATGAAGAAAGCGGGCTTACCCTTGGGGAAGTATGGGATCAATTTATCGAGGGCGATGTGGACCTTTCCTCTATGGAGGTGGGGCAGACCATTACCTTTACTGCGATAAACCGGAAAAATGCCAGGTCCACGGATGTGGAAGTAACAACGGGTGAATGGTATTATTATGCGGATTATGGCCTTGGAAGTTATCTGACACAGCCTTTTACCGTGAAGTTTGGTTCCGTCACAGCAACAGCTTACTGTATTGAGCCGTCTAAGCCGGGACCGGGAACTGGTGTGTATGAGATTACCAAACTGGGCGGCAAAGGCGAGCTTGCCAAAGTCTGCTATTACGGCACCAATGCCAGCGGTTCCTATAACTTCTTTGAGAAGAACCACCCGGATTTTTCTGAGGGGAAACGCTTTATTGTCACCCATCTGGCAGCGTCTTATGCAAACGGCAGTTCCGATGCGTTTTACGGAACCAATGAAACGGGGATTGCCCTGGCAAAAGAATTATACAACTATGCGGTGGGGCAGCCCGCTATCCCGGATGTGGACATGAAGTTTTCCGACGCAGATGTGACTGCCTATGTAGACGGAAACAGACAGCGCACCAAAGAGATCACCTTCAAAGCAGACACACAGCAGTCCATTACCATAAAATTGCCGGATGGCGTGAAGTTCCACAATGTAACTACCGGGAAAACCAGCGCTGCGGGGGCAGACGTGGAAGTATCCGGGGGAACCGTCTTTTATTTAAGCGCTCCGCTGACACAGACGGAGGATGTGGCCGGCTCCTGGTCCGTGACCATGAAAGGCAGCATTACAAAGGACTATTCTGCTTATAAGATCACCACAGGCAGCGCCACCCAGGATTTAGCGCTTGTGTTCGGAGAGGGTGTGGAGGATGAGAAATATGTGGATTTCTCTGTGAAATGGATTGAGCAGGCAACGGTGGAACTTGTAAAAAAAGACGCTGACACGAAAGAGAATCTTTCCGGGGCTGTTTACGGCATTTACAGTGACGCCGCCTGCACCAAGCTGATTGCCAAAATGCCGGCAACCGATAAAAACGGAAAATCAAAGGTGACAATCCTGAAAACCCAGGAAACGGTGTACTTAAAGGAAATCACCGCACCATCCGGGTACTGTTATACTGCCACGGCAACCAATGTGAAATTAGTGGCGAATCAAACAACCACGGTAACTGTGACCGATCAAGAGCAGCTAGGGAATCTGACGGTTTATAAACTGGGGGAAGTCTTAACCGGGGCAGTATCGGATGAGGAGGGAACCACGTTCCAGTATGAAAACCGCAGGCAGAAAGGCGCTGTCTATAACGTCTATGCCAAAGAAGATATTCAGACGGCGGCAGGCAAGACGGTTTATCATGCCGGAGATGTAGTCAAAGAACATCTGGTAACGGATGATAATGGAACGGCAGTTTTAAAAAATCTTCATCTGGGAACTTATGAAATTCGGGAAATGCAGGCACCGGAGAACTTTATCAACCAGGGAGAATCCAAAACTGTCACCCTGACTTATGCAGGCCAGACGGCGGAGGCGGTTTTTGCAGAAACCACCTTTGAAAATGAGCGCCAGAAAGCAGAAGTTCAGGTAGTAAAGCAGGATAAAGAAACCCAGAATCCATTATCCGGTGCAGTCTTTGGTCTGTATGCCGGTGAGGACATTAAAAATGCAGACGGAGCGGTTGTGGTAAAGAAAGATACCCTGCTTGGGAAGTCTGTGAGCAGCGAAGAGGGAAAGGCAGCTTTTGACGCTGAGTTACCCATTGGGTACGGCTACTATGTGAAAGAGCTGCAGGCACCGGAGAATTATCTGCGTAATAGCGATGAGATTTATTCCTTCCGGTTTACTTATACCCATGATATGGAGCCAAGCGTGACCTTCACCCATACCTTTACCAATGAAAGAGTAAGCGCCGCCATTCGGCTGCAGAAGAAAGACCTGGAAACGAATACTAACAAACCCCAGGGAGATGCCAGCCTGGAACACGCCGTTTACGGGCTGTATGCCAGAGAAGATATTGTACATCCGGATAAAAAGAGCGGCGTCCTTTATAAAGCCGGGGAACAGGTGGGCACTCTGACAACCGATGGGGAGGGAAAAGCCTCTATAGAAAATCTGTACTTAGGCAGCTATTTTGTCAAAGAGATTACCCCTCCGGTGGGGTATCTAGCAGATGAAACGGAGTATGACCTGATTTGTAATTATGAGGGAGATTTGACTGCCGTTGTGGAGAAAAGCTGCACTTCCCCGGAGCAGGTGAAAAAGCAGCCGTTCCAGATCATTAAGGCAGCCAATAACGGAAACACCGATGCAGAGCTGCTTGCCGGGGCAGGCTTTACCGTTTATCTGGAGTCTGCTTTAACCGTTAAGGAAGACGGCACTTATGATTTTGATTCCGCCAAGCCGGTTGTGATTGGAGAGAATGGAGCTACCGAAATCTTCACGGATGAAAAGGGCCATGCCGTATCTATTCCATTGCCCTATGGAACCTATGTGGTGAGGGAAACCACCACACCCCACAATTATAAGCCGGTGGATGATTTTATTGTGAGAATCACAGAACATAAGCCCACAGAACCCCAGGTGTGGCGGGTACTTTTGGATGCAGAGTTTAGTGCAAAGTTAAAAATCATCAAACAGGATGATGAAACGAAGAAACCGGTACTGGCTGCAGGCACGGAGTTTAAAATTTATGACCTGGACCGTAAGGCGTATGTGGAGCAGGTGACGACCTATCCCACCACAGTCACCCATACGTCCTATTTTACAGACGCAGACGGGTATCTGATTCTGCCGCAGAATCTGAAAATCGGGCATTACCGGATTGAGGAAGTGACGGCACCGGATGGGTATACCGTGAACAAAAACTATGTGGAAGTAAAGGTAGATACGGATACACTCTATCAGGTCGATCCGGTGTCCGGGGATGCCATTATCGAAGTGGTGTATGAGAATCATCCGGTGAAAGGGGAACTGACGGTCATTAAAAAAGGTGATGTATTAAGCGGCTACGGAAAAGATTTTATCTATGAGGAACAGAATCTTGCCGGGGCCGTTTTTGCTGTTTATGCGGCGGAGGATATTTATACCGCAGACTTCCAGAAAGATGGAGATGGGAACCGGGTATTGGAGTATGCCAAAGATACCCTGGTAGCAGAGCTGACCACCGATGAGAGCGGTAAAGCAGTCTTAAAAGACCTGCCGTTAGGAACTTATAAAGTTGTGGAGCAGACAGCGCCGAAGGGATTTGTCCAGAATCCGGAGGAGCAGAATGTCACTTTTGTGTATGTGGATCAGGACACTCCGGTAGTGACAGAAACCGCAGAGTATGTCAACGCCAGACAGAAAGTAGAGATTGCAGTCATCAAGCAGGATGCCGAAAATGAGCAGGTGCTTGCCGGAGCGGAGTTTGGACTGTATGCGAAAGAGGACATCAAAGCCGGAGAAAAGGTGCTTGTAAAAGCAGATACGCTGCTTTCCAAAGCCGTGACCGGGGAAGATGGGAAAGCAGTATTCAAAGCAGACGTACCCTTTGGAAAGTATTACATCAAGGAGCTGAAAGCCCCGGCCGGATTTATTTCCTCGGACACGGTGATGGATGTGACTGCCTCCTATCAGGGACAGGAGGTGGAAGTGGTCCGTCTGACAGAAATCTTTCAAAATCAGCCGACGACCATAGAATTTACGAAATCAGACCTGACTACCGGAGTAGAGCTTTCCGGAGCAACCTTAACGGTACTGGATAAAAAGGGCAATGAGATTGACACCTGGACTTCCGTAAAAGGAGAGCCGCACGTCATCAAACGTCTGGAGGTTGGAAAAACTTACCTCTTACGGGAAACCTTTGCCCCGTATGGATATTTGAAGGCAGAGGAGGTAGAATTTACCGTTTCCGACACCGGGGAAGTGCAAAAAGTAGAGATGAAAGACGAAGTGCCGACAGGCCGTATTCTTATCAGCAAAAAGGGTGAGTTTTTAGATGAAGTGACCTGGAATGAGATGGTAGCCGGCGCTATGGAATCCGTGTGGGCTTATATCACCGGTTCGTTACAAGATGTTACCTTTGAAGTCTATGCTGCAGAGGATATAAAAGCGGCGGACGGGGAAAGCGCTGACTATTATAAAAAGGACGAGCTGGTGGCAACCATCACCACGGATGCCCTTGGGATTGCCAGGGCAGACGATCTTCCTCTTGGGAAATATTACGTCAGAGAAAAAGAAACGGCAGACGGTTTTGTGCTGGATGATGAGGCAAGAGAGATTGACCTGACCTACCGTGACCAAGATACGCCTGTGGTGACTTATGACAGCGAATGGCAGAATAACCGTCAGAAGGCAAAAGTAACAGTCATCAAAAAAGAGAAAGATTCGGACCGTCTGTTAGCAGGCGGCGTGTTTGCCCTCTGTGTAAAGGAAGATATAAAAAATGCAGACGGGAAAGTGCTGGTAGAGGCAGATACGGTGGTGGAGCAGAAAGCAACGGATGCCGAGGGAAAAATTGTCTTTACCGCAGACCTGCCCGTGGGCGGCAGCTTTTATGTAAAAGAAGTCCAGGCTCCGGCAGGATTTGTCACCACGGAAGAACAGAAAGAATTTACTTTTGAATATGCCGGGGAAGACATACCGGAGGTTACCTTTGAATTTGTCTATGAAAATGAGGCTACTACCTTTGAAATCACAAAATCAGACCTGACAACAGGAGATGAGCTGCCAGGAGCAGAACTTCAGGTGACAGATTCCGATGGAAACGTAGTGGACTCCTGGGTTTCCGGGAAAGAGCCGCATATCATCAGGGAACTGGAAGTGGGAAAAGACTATGTGCTGACAGAAACGCTCCCGGCAGAGGGCTATGTAACGGCAGAGAGCATTTCCTTTACGGTAGAAAATACTGCAGAGATTCAGAAAGTAGAAATGAAAGACGATGTGACCAAGGTGGAGATCAGCAAAGTAGACCTGACCGATGGCAGTACGGAAGTGGAGGGCGCAAAGCTGTATATCCTGAATGAAAACAACGAGGTCATGGAAAGCTGGACTTCCGGGAAGAAACCGCATTATGTGGAGAAGCTTCCGGTTGGGAAGTATACCCTTTTGGAAGAAAGCGCACCAAAGGGCTATCTTGTTTCTCAGAAAGTACCATTTGAAGTGAAAGATACCGGGGAAATCCAGTCCGTGAAGATGGAAGATGACCAGGCTATGGGAAAAGTAATCTTAAATAAAACGGACAAAGACACCAAAAAAGCCATGAAAGGCGTGGAATTTACCCTCTACGACAGCAACGGGAAAGCACTGGAAACACTGGTGACGGACAGCGCCGGTCATGCAGAATCCAAAGAATATCCCATTGCCGTATTTCAAGATGGAGCCTACGAAAAAGCCCTTGTGTATACCTTAAAAGAAACAAAGACGCTTGCGGGGTATCAGTTGGATGAAACGGAGCATGAGATTACTTTCGATTATGTAGATGATCGGACACCGGTGGTGGAATATAAGATGGAGCTGACCAATGAAAAACTTCCGGAAGAAGAACCGCAGAATCCGGGAACACCGGGGAATCCGTCTACTTCGGTCAATGCACCAAAAACGGGAGATGAAACCAATATCTGGCTGTTTGTGGCGGCAATGGCGGTATCTGCAGGCGGCGTGGGATTCCTGATTTGGAAGAAAAAGAGCAAATAGGAACATGTAAGAAACAAAACCGGGGTCGTGCAAAAGGTACGGCTCCGGATAAGAGAAAGGATGTGCATTGAAATGAAACAGATTCAGGTAGAGGTGGAAACAAAAAATAAGCGTCAGCAGCTACAAAGGCTTGCTGCATATGGCATGAAGATACAGAACTTAAGAAATAAAAAGGGGGAAAAGTAAAATGGATTATCAGGAGTTTAAAACCCACATCAAAGAACATATCAAGGATTATCTGACGGAAAGGTATCAGGATGCGGATGTTTCGATTATGGCTGTAAAGAAAAATAATAACCGGGAGTTGGATGGGCTGCAGATTCGGCTTGCGGAAGAAAATATCTGTCTTGTCATTTACCTGAACCACTATTTTGAGGATTATCAGAATGGTAGGAGCGTGGGAGATATTTTAGAAAGTATTGCCCGGTACAGAGAAAGTCATGATATAAGAGAGCCGTTTCCGGTAGAAAAACTGTATGATTTTGAGAGTAATCAAGACCGGATTATTTTTCAGGCCATCGGAATGGAGGCAAACAGAGAACGGCTTGCAGATATGCCTTACCATGCAGAACAGGATATAGCGCTGATTTACAAGGTGTTTATAGGGATAGGGGAAGAAGAAATCGGTGCGATTTCCATTAATAATAAGCTCATGGAACAAATGGGCGTGGATGAAACGATTCTATATGAAACAGCTATGAAAAATACGGTTCGGGAGTTCCCTATGACATTTACCTCTTTGGATGAAGTGCTGCGAGAAATGGCAGAAAATGAAATTGATAAGATTTCTAGCGATCCTACACTGAGCGAAGAAAGGAAAGATTTTTTTAAAGAGATGTTTCAAGAACGTCTGGAATCTGCGAAACCAAGGACACCATTTTTTGTGCTGACCAATGAACAGAGACTAAATGGTGCTAGTGTCCTGTTTTATCCAGAGGTTCAGGAAAAGGTGTCGGAATGGATGAAGGGAGATTACTTTGTACTGCCATCCACGATCCATGAAACACTGATTTTACCCGATGACGGTCAATTCCATTTTGAAGAACTCCGTGCCATGATACAGGAAGTCAATCAGACACCGGTGAGGAGACCGGAAGAAGTGCTGACGAACCAGATTTACAGTTATGACAAAGAACGTGGGTGTTTGGTGCAGGCAGAGGAACGCTTTTCTAAGAAACATCGGGAGAAGCCAGGGGAAAAGAAATATTCCATTGTAGAAAAACTGTACGAAAAGAAACATGAGGCAATGGGAAAGAATCAGGGTTCCAGAGAACAGAAGTCAAATCAGGAACCAGCGTTATAAATTGTTTAGAAAAGGCTGCATAGGAAAATCTGTGCAGCTTTTTCTGATAAAAGAGGAGTGATTAGAAATGAAGATTGGACTGGTGGACTGTGACAGCCACAATTTCCCGAACCTGCCCCTAATGAAACTCTCCGCCTATCACAAACAAAAAGGAGATTATATAACTTTTGCGGAGCCAGAAGAATCTTATGACAGGCTGTATATCAGTAAAGTTTTTACCGCATCAGTGGAACCGGCGCTGCCTGAAAGTAAAGAGATCATCCGTGGAGGGAGCGGCTATGATTTAGTGAACCGACTGCCGGAGGAAGTGGAACATAGCTATCCGGATTACGGGCTGTACCCGGAGCTTACGAAAAATACGGCTTATGGTTTCCTGACAAGAGGGTGTCCGAGAATCAATCATGGATTTTGCATTACGCCGCAAAAGGATGGCTGTATCAGTAAAAAGGCTGCGGATTTAAAAGAGTTCTGGAACGGACAGAGAAAGATCGTCTTGTTAGACCAGAATCTGTTAGCTTGCCGGGAACGGATGGAGTTGTTAAGTCAACTGGAAGAGTCCGGGGCATGGGTGGATTTTCAGGGAGGGCTGGACATCCGGTTTTTAAACCGGGAGATACTTGCTTTATTTGGGAAAATGAAAGTAAGCGGGTATCATTTTGCCTGGGATGATCCAAGGGAGAATCTTCGGGAGCAATTTCAGCTATTTGCCAGTGCAGGGCTTGTTCTGGAGGGGCGGTGTGTGGTGTATGTGCTGACCAACTATTGGAGCAGCCTGGAAGAAGATTTATTCCGTATTTATTCGCTGCGGGATATGGGGTTCTGGCCGTTTGTCATGATTTATGATAAGCAGAAATTTGTGGATGAAAAGGGCAGGTGGCTTTCGGACGCAGCCAGTAAGTACAGTGAAGAACAGCTCCGGCATTTTAAAAGCTGCCAGCATTTACAAAGATGGTGTGCAAGAAAGTGGATTTTTAAGAGCTGTCCGAATTTTAAGGAATATGAACCGTATCGGAAGTGGATGGAGGGTGGACAGAGCGTACCGACAAGGAGGAGTGTGGATAGATGACACTGGGAGAGAGAATGAAAAGAATCCGGACTTACCGGGGCATGACACAAAAAGAGCTTGGAATCCGGCTTGGATATAAGGAAAGCACTGCGGATGTCCGGATTGCGCAGTATGAGTCAGATCAGCGGCGGCCAAAGACAGATACACTGTATCAAATGGCGGAGATTTTAGAGATTCATCCGTTCTGTCTGGTGAAAGCAGAAGAGGGAAGCCTGGAAGAATTGTTGCAGACGTTATTGTGGATGGAAGAGGAAAATCCGGATTTGGTGCAGCTATATTTTTGGGGAGATACGGAGGGGATAGAAAGTAAGGTGTCTGAAGAACGCAGAGAATTGCAAACGGACAGGGTAGGAATCCGGATAAATGACCAGAAGATTGAAAGTATGATTTCGGAATGGCTGCGAAAAAGAGCAGAGGTAAAGAGAGGAATCTTGTCGGAGGCGGAATATTTGGAGTGGAAATGGGGCTGTCACTATAAAGAGATAACAAAACGAGACTGCCATAAATGACAGCCTCTCGGTTACAAAATTACTAGGATTTCTCCTACGTTTACAACATCATACTAGCATAAAAAGCATGGTTTGTCAAACGATTTTGTAATCATTATAGGGTATGTAAAATGTTATCCGGTGATACCGCATTTTCTTAATTTTTCACTGATTTGAGTCAGAACAGAGGGTTTTACATCCCCTATTTTTTCAAAATGCACACGGGACAGGCTGACCTGAGTAATACGTGTTACATTTACCCATCGTGGCATGAGCGGATAACCATAAACCTTGTCTACTTTGACGTTGTAATCCATAGATTTCGGTTCCTGGGAAGATAGAGGGATGACAACCAAAGAATCCTTCAAATTTTTCAGGATGATAGCGGGGTGTCTGCCGCCAAATTCGGTTCCGATGTTGTAACCAAAATCCACCCAGACTACAGATTTGCGGATGAGGACAAGGGAACGGGCAATCATGTCAATATCCGCTTGTGGCACATTCTGCTTTTTCGTTGAAATTACATATCTATCCGTATCCGCATTATAAAGGTAGTATTTTGATACGATTGCCTGTTTTTCTGGACGGAGCCATTGAAAACTGGACGGTTTAATCGTATTGGGCAGAACCGCAGGGGGTAACTGGAATGTTTTTTCATCCAGGATTAAGTCTGTTTTTAAGGCAGTCCATTTATAATATTCATTTGCTAATTTCACTTGCTCCGATGCGGTTTCCTCTATGGTTCCAAAATGTTTGTGCAAAGTGGAAACAGCCGTTTGCAAGGAATTTTCCGCATCTATGATAGTTGCAATCTGTTTCATAAGAAGCTCCTTTCGGAATGATGTTTTTATTTTAACAGATTATCTGACACAGTACAACAAAATATGAAATAGGAGGGATTTGTTTGCCAAGAAAATATGACACTATCTCAGCGCTGGCGGAGCAGACAGCGAAAGAGATCGTAAAAAATGAGGAGTCCTGGAAACGGTATCTGAACACCGCCGCCAGGATCTATAAATATCCGTTTCAGGAGCAAATGCTGATCTATGCACAGCGGCCGGACGCTACGGCTTGTGCCAGCATTGAGATTTGGAATGGAAAGATGAACTGTTGGGTAAATAAGGGAGCGAAAGGAATCGCCCTGATTGATGAGGATGCCCCGGTGCCAAGGCTGAAATATGTCTTTGACGTGAAAGATGTCCATAAGGCAAGAAGAATCGGGCGTGATCCGTATTTGTGGGAGTTAAAGGAGGAGCAGGAAGAGGCTGTTATCAAGCGCCTGGAGCGGATTTACGGGGGAACGGATGAAAAAAACTCCTTTGCCGACCGGCTGCTGGAAATTGCCGAACGGGTAAGTGATGACTGCTACGAGGAAATCACGGTGGATTTGAATTATGTGACGGAGGGAAGTTTTTTAGAAGGGCTGGATGAATACTCCCTGGAAGTCCATCTGCGGGAAACCTTGAAAGCCAGCATTTCTTACACCTTACTTGCCCGGTGTGGTCTGGATGCGGAACCGTATGAGGATTTGCTGAACTTTGATTTTATCCATGAATTTAATTCCGTGCCGGTGCTGGCACAGCTAGGGAGCAGCGTCACGGAGCTTTCTAAACCGATTCTCATGGAGATCGGGAAAGCAATCCGGGTTTATGAGCAGGAAATTTCTCAAAAAGCAGTTGACAATACACAAAACCTACGCTACAATGCTTTAAAGCGCAAAAGTGAAAACGAAGAACCCAAACAAACAAAAGAAAAAACAGAAACAGAAACAGAGCCAGAAGAAAGGGGCAGTGGAGATGGAACTGACATATCAGAAGAACGGAGAGTATTACATCCCGAATATCAGGATGGACGAACAGCCGGAGGGAACACTGACGAAGTACGGACTCCTGCGGAGGAAGTATCTGAAGGAGAACAAAGGCGGGATTTATTCCGGGATGCTGCTGAGAGGCAAGTTGATGAGTCACTTGCTGGAGATTCAGGAAACCGCAGAACAGAGGATGGAACTTCTCACCAGACAGATGGCAGAGAGCCAGGGCGTGGACGAGCGCCTGAAAGAAGAGAATCCCGTGTCGTGGGTACAGCAGATGAATCAAATCCGTCAGGCGGCGGAGGAAGTGATTCTGACAGAACTGATTTACCGTTAGTTGAACCTCAAATTCATAAGGAACCAGAGAAATCGGACAGCGAAAAACTGCCCGATTTTTTGTCGTCTGTGGATGAAAATACACTGCGGGATGTTCTTCGCTTTGATGAATATCTGAAGAACAAACGGCCGGATATTGCGATGGCGTTTGTATCAGAACCGGATGAGGCAAAGCGAACCGCATACATTCGGGAGAGTTACAATTTTAAATCTACCCAATTTAATGTGGGAGAGCAGCTTGTGGGGTATCAGGCACAAGAAGACGGTCTGGTTGTTTGGACCGGGGAGTATCTCACCCGTACTACGGAGTCCAGGCTGTCCTGGGATGTGGTTCGAGGGCTGATTGATGATTATATCAGCGAAAATACCTATCTTATGCCCCAGGAAGTGCTGCAAACGGAGGAGTTGGGGGAGCCAGTCTATGAGCAGATGAATCTCTTTCCCACCATGGCGGAGCAGGCTGGAAATATCCTGATTGACCATGCAGATGACTGGCTCATATCGTCTGCAGAGAATCAGGTGACGGATGAGATGGTGGCGTATGCACTTCTCAGCGGCGGCGGACAGGAAAACAGCCGCCAGCGTATCTTTGCGAAATATCAAAAAGGCTTAGACGCAGATACGATGGCGGAATTTCTAAAAGGGGAGTACGGCAGGGGCGGCAAAGGATTTACTTTTCAGGGAGAACCTTTATGCGTCTGGTATGACGTATCCGGCATGAACTTTGCCATCGGAAATGCGGCCCGATTCCATCCGACCAGAAAGCTGACATGGAAAGAGGTGGAGGAAGGAACACACCGTTTGATTGACTCTGGCAGATATATGGAGGAGGCGGAAATCTGGCAAGCGCCGATTTTGGAAAAACAGGAACTGGCCTCTAAGATTTATTTCTTCTTCCGGGATGAATATCGGATCATTCCAGAGGAACTAAACATTCAAAGCATGAATTTTCCAGATAGCCAACAGGCATTGATGGAACAGCTTTCTTCCACAGAGGGAATCAATACGATTCTTGCAGCTATGGATCAGGCCATTTCCAGGTTAGAGAGTGGAGAAGTGAAAGCGGGAACCCGGCTTATCTACCGCCCAAAAGACATCCGTACTGCGGTGGAAGAATTAAAGCGGGAGCCGGTTGCTTTTCCGGCTGCAGAAATGGGAACAATTCAGGTTCCTTTGGAAACCTTTATTACACAGGATGAGATTGATTACTTGTTAAGCCATCGGGGGAGTGGAATAGCCGAGGGGCATTTCCGGATTTATGATTTTTTTCGACATCATACAGATAAAAAAGAACTGGCACAATTTCTAAAAAAGGAGTATGGAATCGGAGGTGCAGTGCCAGGGATTGTAGGGGCGTGGCACAGTTATGAAGATCATAATGGAAAAGGAATCCAGCTACAGAAAGGCAGTATCTGGGAACCTCATGCCGCAGTTTTACTTACCTGGCCGAAAGTGGCGGAGCGTATCCGAAAATTAATCGAAACAGACCGCTACCTGACACCGGATGGAAAAGCAGCATACCAGAGATGGGTAGAAGAAAAAGAGCAGAAACTTCTGGAAAAGGCCCAGGAAGAATTGCAAAAAGAGCTGCAGAAAAAGAATCTTCCGGCAGTGGCACTGGAAAATACGGAGGATTATACTGACTATAGTATCGGTTTTTATACTTATCATTATCAGGATGGCCGGGAGGGTGTCCGTTACCGCCTTGTGACCATTGGAGAAGATGGGAGATTAGAACCCTATCTGGCAAAGGAGAAATTCTTTATCAATGAGGGTGCAGCATGGGAATATGTAAACACCCATGCGGAAGAGTTCCGGGTGGTGTCTTACGATGACCTGGTACACGAGGCGGCACGGCGGATGCAAGTATCGGAGCAGTCAGAAGAAGTTGAGGAAATCAATGTTTTCGAACAGCAGATCGAACCGGATTCCGTGAATCCGGAGTGGGCGAGGGCAGACCGTCAGGAAGTGGAACCGGATAGATTCGCAGCCGGGGAACAAAACATAGAAACATCCAAGCCGGATATATCAGAGCCAGAGGAACCAAAATCAGAACCACCAAAGTCAGAGAAAGCCAAAGAGCGGTCAGAAGTTCCGGAACCGGTAGGAGATGAACGGGAAGAACCGTCAACATTGGAGCAGCCAGGGGAGCTGTTTGTACCGGGGATAGAACTGACACAGGTGGAAGATAGCAGAGAGGTGGAGGCGTCACCTGCAGCGGAACCAAACCAGGACATTAATTATCGTATTACAGACAATGACCTTGGAAAAGGCAGCGCCAGGGAAAAGTTTGAGAGAAACGTGGCGGCTATTCAAACTCTGCAAAAGATTGAGTCGGAACACCGCATTGCCACGCCGGAAGAACAGAAGATTTTATCCGGATATGTGGGATGGGGCGGTCTGGCGGATGCCTTTGATGAGCGAAACAGCGCATGGCACGACCGTCATATGCAGTTGAAGGGAATACTGAGTGAAGAGGAGTATATTTCCGCCAGGGAGTCCACCTTAAATGCCCATTATACTTCCCCGGAAATTATCCGCACCATGTATGAAACACTTCACCGGATGGGTTATACCAAAGGAAATCTTTTGGAGCCGTCCATGGGAACCGGCAACTTCTTTGGGATGTTGCCGGAAGAAATGCAGGGGAGCCGTTTATACGGTGTGGAGCTGGACAGCCTGACCGGAAGAATCGCAAAACAGCTTTACCCCCAGGCAGCTATCCAGGTGACGGGCTTTGAGAAAACCAACTATCCAAACGACTTTTTTGACGTGGTAGTTGGAAATGTTCCTTTTGGGCAGTATAAAGTGGCAGATAAACCTTACGATAAATACAATTTTATGATTCACGATTATTTTCTGGCGAAATCCCTGGATAAGGTCCGCACCGGGGGCGTTCTTGCCGTGGTGACATCCAAAGGCACGATGGATAAGAAAAATCCTACAGTGCGCAAATACCTGGCACAGCGGGCGGAGCTTTTGGGAGCGGTGCGCCTGCCCAACACGGCATTTAAGGAAAATGCGGGTACGGAAGTGACTTCGGACATCTTATTTTTGAAAAAGCGTGACCGGGTGATGGAGGTAGAGCCATCCTGGGTATATCTGGGGGAAAATGAAGACGGTATTGCCATGAATCAGTATTTTATCGACCACCCGGAGATGATTGCCGGGAAGATGGAATTGGTGTCCGGTCCTTACGGCATGGAGTCTACTTGCAGTCCGACGGCGGGGAAATCACTGGAAGAGCAGCTGCGGGAGGCAATGGAACAGATAGAGGGGGAACTGGAATCCTCCGGTCTGGATGAACTGGAAGATGATACGGAGCAGAGAACTATACCGGCTGATCCGGCGGTGAAAAACTATAGCTATACCGTAGTGGATGGGGAGGTCTATTACCGGGAAAATTCCGTAATGAAGCCCGTGGAGTTTTCGGAGAAAATGCAGGACCGTGTCCGTGGTCTGGTTGCCTTGCGGGAGCTGACCAATGAATTGATTACTTATCAGTTAGAGGAGTATGGAGAGGAAGAAATCAAAGAAAAACAGGCAGAGCTGTCCATGTGTTACGATGCCTTTACCAAAGAATTTGGGCTGATTAATTCCCAGACTAACCGGAGAGCATTCAATCAGGATTCCAGCTATTGTCTGCTGTGTTCCCTGGAAGTTTTAAAAGAGGACGGAACCCTCAAACGGAAAGCGGATATGTTCACGAAACGCACCATTAAACGGCAGGAGCCGGTGACTTCCGTGGATACCCCGTCGGAGGCGCTGGCGGTATCGTTGAGTGAAAAGGCAAAAGTGGATTTACACTTTATGGAGGAACTTTTAGGAGGACCGGAACAGCATGAGCGGATCATCCGGGAGCTGTCCGGCGTTATTTTCAAGAATCCTCTGAGTGATTTGACAGATGATCATACGGGGTGGGAAACCAATGACGCCTATTTATCCGGAAATGTCCGGGAAAAGCTGTCCATTGCCCGTTTTTGTGCAGAAGATTACCCGGAATACGCCGTCAACGTGGCGGCACTAGAGCGGGTGCAGCCTAAAGATTTGGATGCCTCGGAGATTGAGGTGCGGATAGGAGCCACCTGGATTGAGCCGAAATATATCAATGATTTTATGGTGGAAGTGTTTCAAACACCTGAGTGGAAAGTCCGGGGAAAACAGATGGATGTACAGTATTCCAACGTGACCGGGCAGTGGTATGTGAAAGGAAAAAGTGCAGACAGCGGAAACCCTCTGATTGAAACCACCTACGGCACCGGTCGTGCCAATGCCTATAAGATTCTGGAAGATTCCTTAAATTTACGTGACAGCCGTATCTTTGACACGGTGATAGAAAACGGTTCTGAGAAACGGGTACTCAACAAAAAGGAAACCACCCTGGCAAGTCAGAAACAGGAGGCGATCCGGGAGGCATTTAAAGACTGGATTTTCCGGGATGGAAAGCGCCGGGAGGTTCTCTGTCAAAAGTATAATGAGCTGTTTAATTCCAACCGCCCACGGGAATACGACGGTACCCACCTGACCTTTCCGGGAATGACGCCGGATATTACCCTGCGCCCGCACCAGAAAAATGCGGTAGCTCACCAGCTTTATGGGGAGAATACCTTGCTTGCCCATTGCGTGGGAGCCGGAAAGACCTTTGAGATGATTGCGGCGGCGATGGAGAGCAAACGCCTTGGGCTGGCGCAGAAATCCCTCTTTGTAGTGCCAAATCATCTGACGGAGCAGTGGGCGTCGGACTTTCTGCGTCTGTATCCGGGAGCGAACATTCTGGCGGCTACGAAAAAAGATTTTGAACCGGCGAACCGGAAAAAGTTTTGTTCCAGGATTGCCACCGGGGAATACGATGCGGTCATCATCGGCCATGACCAGTTTGGAAAAATTCCCCTTTCCAAGGAACGACAGGAGCAGACCATCCACCGTCAAATTTCTGACATTGAGATGGCGCTTGAGGTTGCAAAAACAGAAAAGGGGGAGCGTTATACCATCAAGCAGATGGAAAAGACGAAGAAATCTTTAACTGCCAGACTGGAAAAGTTAAATGATGACAGCCGGAAAGACGATGTGGTGACCTTTGAGCAGTTAGGCGTGGACCGGCTGTTTGTAGATGAGAGCCACAGTTTTAAAAATCTGTTCCTCTATACGAAAATGCGGAACGTAGCGGGAATTGCCCAGACAGAGGCGCAGAAATCTTCAGATATGTTTGCAAAATGCCAGTACATGGATGAGCTGACCGGGGGAAAGGGCATTACCTTTGCCACAGGAACCCCCATCAGCAATTCCATGACGGAACTGTATACAAATATGCGCTATCTGCAGTATGGGATGCTTCAGCGTTTGGGATTAGGGCATTTTGACGCCTGGGCATCTGCGTTCGGGGAAACGGTCACGGCCATTGAGCTTGCCCCGGAGGGCACTGGCTACCGGGCAAAAACACGGTTTGCCAGATTTTTCAATCTTCCGGAGCTGATTTCCATTTTTAAGGAAACAGCAGATATACAGACACCGGATATGCTAAAACTTCCGGTGCCGGAGGCAGTTTATGAGGATATTGTCATAAAGCCCAGTGAATATCAGAAAGAAATGGTGGAAAGCCTTGCAGAGCGGGCGGAGGCGGTCCGGAACCGCCAGGTGGAACCTTATGAGGACAATATGCTCAAAATCACAAATGACGGAAGAAAGCTGGCACTGGATCAGCGGCTTGTGAATCCCATGCTGCCTGAAGAAGAATCCTCCAAAGTCAATCAGTGCGTGGAAAATGCGTTTAAAATCTGGGAAGAAACCGCAGAGAAGAAGTCCACACAATTAATTTTCTGCGATTTGTCCACCCCGAAACAGATGGGAAAAACAAAGGAGGTGTCTGAGGAAAAACAGAAAGAGGCTGTCATCTTTGACGATGTCTACCATGAAATTGAGCGGAAACTTACCGATAAAGGGGTGCCGCCGGAGGAGATTGCCTTTATCCATAGCGCCAATACAGAAATCAGAAAAGCGGAGCTGTTCGCAAAGGTTCGGAGCGGGCAGGTCCGTTTTTTACTGGGTTCTACCGCAAAGATGGGTGCCGGGACTAACGTGCAGGATCTGCTTATTGCGGAACATCACCTGGATGTACCCTGGCGGCCGTCTGATGTAGGACGGATTTTGCGGACATTCAAAATAAAAAAGAATGTGGA
>JBKXQO010000019.1:0-64231 GCA_047014865.1 Blautia sp.
GACACCGCCCTTTCACGGCGGTAACAGGGGTTCAAATCCCCTTGGAGTCATTTTTTGAATAGTAATTGCATAGAATATAGTATATGGCGCAGTAGCCAAGTGGTAAGGCATAGGTCTGCAACACCTCGATTCACCGGTTCAAATCCGGTCTGCGCCTCTTAAGGAGCTTAGAGAACTAATGTTTTCTAGGCTTTTTTGCTTTTAATAAATAGTAGAAATAAAAGTCTTGACGGGACAAAAAGGACTGATTGGAGCGGACATATATGGTCTCTCTTGGTATGATAATTTTCAGAGGCGCCGGGAGGCGCTTTTGTTAAGAAAATGGGTTAGTGGGATCTAACCGATAAGGAGGAAAAACAAATGTCTGATGTGAGAACGGATAAAAAACTGAGAGGAAAAGATATGATCACAGTCGGTATTTTCTCAGCCATCTATTTTGTCATCAATTTTGCGTGTATGTTATCTGGAGGGATTCATCCACTTTTATGGATCTTGATGCCAGGGACCATTGCGCTGCTGGCTGGGATTCCGTATCTGTTGATGACGGCCAGAGTACAGAAGACCGGAGCGGTATTTCTGATGGGTCTCATTACGGGGTTGATCTATTTTGCGACGGGACAGTTTACTGTGGTTATTCTCGTCACAATGGCTGTCAGTTGCCTGTTGGCTGAAATTGCCCGCGGCGTTACAAAATATAGAAGCCCCAAGGGCAGTTATCTTTCGTATGTATTCTTTTCTTACGGAATGGTGGGTTCCCCGCTACCCATATGGATTTTTAAAGAAAGTTTTCTGGCTCAGATACAAGAACAGGGAATGTCGATAGATTATGTGACGGCCATTGAGAGGCTCTCTTCCAATGTAATGTTGATTGTAATGTTGGCAGTTCCAGCGGTGGGCGCAGTCCTTGGGGCATTCATAGCAAGCAGACTGTTTAAAAAACACTTTGAGAAGGCGGGTCTTGTGTCATGAATGAGGGGTACGGGAAACGTACGTTAAAACTGGATCCTCGTACAAAACTTATATTGCTGGCTTTGGCGAACGTGGTAGCGTTTACACAGCGTTCTGTGCAGGTGGAGATAGCATGGGTTATATGGTTGCTCCTCCTGATCGCTGTGTGTGGTTGTCAGAGAGCAGCGGGCAAGTTGGGTATTGCATTTGGTATTTGTCTGTTGTTACAATACTATATCCTTCCCAACGGACCCCAAATTTTGACTGGTAGTTTTGCATTTCTGGTATCTTATGGAAGAAAAATATTTCCATGCCTGATTGTGGGAACTTTGCTTTTGCAGAAAACCTCTGTCCGGGAGATGATGGTTGCCTTGCGCAGGTGGCATATTCCACAAGGACTGATCATCCCTCTGTCGGTGACCGTCCGCTATTTTCCTGCAATTAAAGAAGAGCTTGGCTATATTCGGGATGCAATGAGACTTCGGGATATTCACGGAGTTCAGAAGATGGAATACCTGTTGGTACCGGTTATGATATCGGCCACGACGACGGCGGAAGAGTTGTCTGCTGCTGCCGTCACCCGCGGGATTGAAAATCCGGCTCCCAAGACAAGCATGCTAGTGATTAAATTGGGGATACAGGATTTCTTATGTCTGGCTTTTGGAGTGATTTTTTGTGTGGTTTCTGTCACGGTAAGATAAGGGGAGGATGTGGCATGATTCGAATCAAGGATGTTTCTTTTTCATATGAGAAGGAGCGGGAAATGCTTTCTCATATGGATCTGCAGATTCGCCAGGGGGAGTGCATTCTTCTCTGCGGAGAAAGCGGATGTGGAAAGACGACGATCACGAAACTGATCAATGGGTTGATTCCGCATTTCGTGGAGGGCGGTTCACTGAGAGGGACGACGGAGGTAAATGGTAGAGAAGTTGCAAGTACGGAAATGTATGATCTGGCTGAGCAGGTGGGGTCTGTGTTTCAAAACCCGAAATCTCAGTTTTTCAATATTGATTCAGACAGTGAAATCACTTTTGGATTGGAAAATGCCGGTATGGATCCGGGGGAGATCCGGAGACGTTTTCACCAGACTGTGTCTGGATTAAAGATACAATCTCTTTTAGGACGGGATATTTTTTCTATGTCCGGCGGTGAAAAACAAAGCCTCGCATTTGCCTCGGTATATGCCATGGACCCAGGAATCTTTGTGCTGGATGAGCCGACAGCCAACCTGGACGCGGCTGCCATAGAAATTTTACGTCGACAGATTCATCAGATTAAGAGTGAAGGCCGAACAGTGATTATCGCCGAACACCGTCTGTATTTCCTGATGAATCTGATTGATCGCGCTGTATTTCTGCAGAATGGAAAGGTAGTTCAAATCTTTACGAGAGAAGAATTTCAAAATCTAGCGGAGAAGAAACGCAAAGAGATGGGACTTAGAAGTCTGGTGAGGCCCACGCTACATTTGAGACAGGCGGATGCCCCAGGAGAGGAGGACGGGCTTTCTGTAGAAGAGCTCTCCTGCGCTTTTGCGGGACGTCTGGTATTTCAGAATATAAATTTTTCTGTCAGACCAGGTGAGGCGCTTGCCATTATCGGCCGCAACGGAGCCGGGAAGACGACGTTGATTCGTTGTCTATGCGGCCTTTTTAGGGAACAAAAAGGACGGGTCTGCCTGAACAGAGTGAAAATGAACCAAAAGCAGCGGAACAGGGCAAGTTTTTGCGTGATGCAAGATGTCAACCATCAGCTTTTTTCGGACAGCGTCTGGAATGAATGTGTGCTGACTTTGTCAGAATGCCCGCGGGAGCGTGTGGAGGAAGTGCTGAGAGCCTTCGACTTGTTGGAATTGAGAGAATGCCATCCAATGGCCTTGTCCGGCGGACAAAAGCAGCGGCTGGCTGTGGCAACCGCCATTTTATCAGGTAAGCGCCTGCTGGTCTTTGATGAACCTACCAGTGGCCTAGACTACCGGCATATGTTGGAGGTCAGCGAAATGATCGCACAATTAAAGAAAGAAGACAAGATTATCCTGATCGTCTCCCATGACTTTGAATTCTTAGGCAGGACTTGTGATAAGATATTGGATATGGACAGTGAACTTAGGTAAAAGGAGGTGGTAGCAATGTCGGGGCAGTTTGGCCAGATAGATTACGGTTCCAATGTTGAGCGTTTGGTTGAGACGGACGGCTGTAAGATCTTTCGTCTCAGTGATGATTCGGGGGAAGGGATAATGACCCTCTATTCTGTATTCCCTGGCGTCTTTCTCATGTATAATGATTTTCATATGAAATCGTGTATCTCCAGTTTTCAGACAAATATGAATCTGATGTGTATCGATCATTGCAGGGAAGGGCGTATTGAACAGGAAGTGGGTGGGGATGCCTATAGTTATTTGGAGGCCGGAGATTTGCGGATTGATCAAAGGAATCACCATGCGGGAAGAGTGGCGTTTCCTCTGTGCCATTATCATGGGATCTCCATCGGTTTTCAGATGGAGGTTGCATCAAGGGAAATTCCCAATAATATGAAAAACTTTTCTGTTGACCTTTACAAATTGCAGGAGAAGTATTGTAGCACTAGGAGGCCGTTCGTTCTCCCAGGGGAGGAAGCGATAGACCATATCTTCTCTGAATTGTACCGCGTTCCGGTTAAGATTAAGAAAGATTATTTTAAGATCAAAACGCTGGAGCTTTTGCTTTATCTGGACGCTCTGGAGTTACCGGAGCACATGGAGGAGAAGCCCTACTTTTATAAAGGACAGGTGGAAAAGATCAAAGCGATTCAGGCGCTTTTGACTCAGGATCTGACGAAGAATTACACGATAGAGGAGTTGTCAGAGTCGTTTGACATCGCGTTGACGCCCCTGAAAAATTGTTTTAAAGCAGTGTACGGCAGTCCTGTCTTCACTTACATGCGAACTTATCGAATGAATTATGCGGCGTCTCTGCTAAAGTCGGATAAAAATTTGAAAGTTGTGGAGATCGCACAACTTGTAGGCTATGACAGCCCTAGCAAATTTGCGTCTGCCTTTCATCGGATTATGGGCAAGACCCCTCTTGAATACCGAAAATCCTTTGTCTGATTCGCATAGAAAAGACTGTATGGAGCGGAAAGAAAAATAGAACAGTGATAGTATGAGGATAGAAGGCAGAGAACTGCGGGACAGAAAGATGAGGGAGATAAACGATTATGAAGAAACGAAAAAAGTGCTGGATCCAAATCCTCTTTTCCTTTACTGACTCTTGCAAAGGGAAGATAGCACTATCCGTATTTTTTTCTATTTTGAGCGTTGCAGGTGGTTTTGTTCCATTTTGGGCCGTATATGAGATTTTGCTTGCCTTTATTGCTCAGACGGCGAATGTTCAAGGTAGCCTTTTCTGGTGCTTGGTGGGAGCGGCCGGGTATCTGGCCCGGGTGGTTTGCTTTGGGATCTCCACCGTTTTCGCCCATATTTCTGCCTATGTTATTTTAGAGGGGATTCGGGGGAAGGTGGGGGAGCGCTTGATGCAGGCGCCTCTTGGCGAGGTCATGAATCGAAGGATTGGAGAGCTAGAGAGTATCATCGTAGATAAAGTGGAGGAAATCGAACCGCCACTGGCCCATATGATTCCTGAGCTGACATCTAATCTGCTCTTGCCCGTTCTCATTTTTATATGGATGCTGACTATCGACTGGCGTCTGGGGTTGTCAGTTTTGATTGCTCCGACGTTGGCATTGGTTCCCATGGTTTTCTTGATGAAAAATTATAACAGTCAATACGCCGCATATATGAAGGCCAACAGCCATGTCAACAACGTTATTGTGGAGTATGTGGAGGGAATAGAGGTGGTCAAGGCTTTTAATCAGAGCACAGGGTCTTATGAGAAGTTTGTGGGAGCTATCCAGTCGTTTAGAGACTTTACCTTGGCATGGTTCAAGGGAACATGGAAATCTATGAATCTGATGATGGCGTTGGTTCCTACGACACTGTTGGGGGTTCTACCAGTGGGACTATTGCTGGTGAAGGAGAACGGAATTTCACCGGCGCAGCTTGCCATGGGGATCGTCCTGTCGCTCAGTATTGTGGGGCCTTTGACGAAAGCGATAACTTTTATCAATGAGGCGAAGTCCATGGAGTATGCGGTGAAAGCGACAGACGAGTTGCTGCATCTTCCGGTACTGCCGGATTCCGGCAAGCATGTGGCTGTCGCGCATACGGGTATTTTATTAGACAGTGTCTTTTTTTCCTATGACGGGACAGTGGAACATGAGGTGCTGCACAGTGTCAGTCTCAACATGCCACAGGGCAGCTTCACAGCCTTGGTAGGGCCATCTGGAGGAGGGAAATCGACGGTTGCCAGATTGATCGCCCGGTTTTGGGATGTGACGGCCGGGAAGATTTCAATCGGTGGAAGAGACATAAAAGAGATGTCTGTAAACCAGTTGTCAGAGTTGGTTAGTTTTGTCACCCAAGATAATTTCTTGTTCAACTGTTCTCTGAGAGAGAATATTCGCCTCGGGAATCCGGCGGCCAGTGATGACGAAGTCTATGCGGCTTCCAGGGCGGCCTGTTGCGATGAGTTCATCTCAAAGTTAGAACAGGGATACGATACGTCGGCCGGCGATGCTGGCAATCGTCTCTCCGGAGGGGAGAGGCAGAGAATTGCCATAGCAAGAGCCATCCTCAAAAACGCACCTATCGTGATCTTGGACGAGGCGACTGCCTTTACAGATCCGCAGAATGAGAGTAAGATTCAGCAATCCATTACGGCGTTGTCGAAGGGGAAAACCCTTTTGGTCATCGCTCATCGCCTTTCTACTATCCAAAATGCCGACCAGATTGTGGTATTGAACCAGGGTAGCGTCGTGGACTGTGGAACACAGCGGGAGTTACTGGAGCGGTGTCCCCTGTATGCAGATATGTGGAGAGCGCACGTTGGAGCAAAGCATTGGTGGGCAGGTGAAAAAAAGGAGGGGGTTGTCCATGTTTAAGTCTATGAGACGGATAATCCGGTGGGCTGGGAAATATAAAGGCCGTCTGTATCTGGGCTCTGTATTTTCTTTTTTGAGCAGTCTGTCCACGGCGATTCCCACGATGACGGCTGCCTATGCCCTTGACCAGGTGGTGCGAGCGTGTTGGGCGCGCAAGGCCATAGAAGATAAATTGATCTGGCAGATGTCATGGGTCATTGTTGGGGCCATTCTTCTAAATTTTGTGCTGTCCTATCTGCGGGCCACGTTACAGGAAAGTATTGGCTATGAGGTGGCCTCACGGCAGCGAATTCATCTGGGAGACGTATTGAAAAGAGTGCCGTTGGGATACTTTTCGCAAAATGGTGTGGGGGATATTTTGGCGGGCGTGACCACAGAATTATCTACGCTGGAGCTGCAGGGTATGAAATTGATAGATGCGGTTGTCAATGGATATGCCAGATTTATAGCGATTGTACTGTGTCTTGTGTTTTTTAGTCCTGTGGCGGCGGCCATCTCTGTGATGGGGGTTCTGCTCTCGGCAGCGGCGTTAAACGGGATCAGTCGTCACAGCGAGAGGACGGCTGGTGAGGCCCATAAAGCAGTAGAAGATATGTCTGGGGCGGTCATCGAATATATCAGGGGATTGCCCACTGTGAAATCCTTTGGTCAGGAGGGGGCGGCTATCCAAAATTTTCGGGATGCAAATAGGGATTTGAAGGAGATCCGCATCCGGATTGAGAAGGGATTTACGCCTTTTAACTGCATACACCTGTTTGTACTGAAAATGGCTTCTATGGGAATTGTGTATGTCTGTGCATGGCAGGTACTTCGCGGACAGATGAGCATTTTTTATTTCTTGATGTTTGTGCTGTTCTCCTTTGTTATCTTTGGAAGTGTGGAGAGTATCAATGATGCGTCGCACATGTTGGGGGTTGTGGATTCTGTCATGAATAAGTTGGAGTCGTTGGAAAATGTGGAGTTTATTGATCAGAAGGGCGCCGATATCGCGCCGGTTTCCTATGAGATTCAATTTCAGGATGTATCCTTTGGCTATGACAATCGAGTGGTACTGCACGACTTGAACTTTACGATTCCCCAGAACGCGATGACTGCGATAGTCGGTCCCTCCGGAGGTGGGAAATCAACGGTGTGTAATCTGATCGCCCGATTCTACGACGTGGATAAGGGGAAGATCGCTATAGGAGGGGTAGATCTCCGTCAATTTACCTGCGACAGTCTGTTAAAAAATATCAGTATGGTGTTCCAGAACGTGTACCTATTCCGGGATTCCATCAAGAACAATATTAAGTTTGGGAGTCCTGAGGCCACCGACGATCAGATCATGGGGGCGGCAAAAGCGGCCCGTTGTCATGATTTCATTATGAAATTACCAGAGGGATACGACACGGTGATTGGGGAGGGGGGAGCCTCTCTGTCCGGCGGTGAGAGGCAGAGAATCTCCATTGCCAGAGCGATGTTAAAGGATGCTCCCATTGTGATTCTGGACGAGGCCACGGCAAGCATTGATCCAGAGAATGAACACTTGATTCAGGAGGCGATCTCTGCGTTGACGCGTGGAAAGACAATTCTCATCATTGCTCACCGGCTGGCGACAATTGAAAATGCAGATCAGATCCTAGTGATAGACGGTGGGACCGTGGCGCAAAGAGGAACGCACAGAGAACTCTTGGAGCAGGAAGGCGTCTATCAGGAATTTATTAAAATCCGGGAGCAGGCTGAGGGGTGGCGGTTTTCGTGAGGCGCCAAGGGAGGTTGCAACAAGACTATGAGCAAGTAGAGAAGGGGAGCGCGAATATCCACTTTGATAGAACAGAAAGCTGGTGGGGCCTTAAGGGCTTTGCCGGCTTTTTGTGCTATAGGAAAGTTCTCAAAACTTCCCTATAACACAAAAAACGCTCCGCGAAGATCGCACTGCGGCGGAAGAGGAGTATGTTGCAAAAGCAACCCGCCGCAGGCAGAGAAATGCTGTATTGACGTGCGAAGGTCACTCAAATCCTGTTGACTTTGAGGCGGACTGGTCCAAATTTATGGCTTTTAGGAGTGAAATTTTAGGAAAAATTATGGCGAAACTTGTCTTGAGTTTCTCGGTGAGGAGATTTATAATAGCAATAATTCATTTAAATAGGAAGGCTTACGACAAAATTACCGGGAGAAGATGGAGAATGAATAAGGAAAATAGAGGAAATAAATGGCTGATTTTGGTTACAATTCTTATTATGACGGTGATGGGAACATTGGATAGCAGTATCTGCAACGTGGCGCTTCCAGAGATTCGGCATGACCTGGGGGTCTCCATGGCAGGTGTGGAGTGGATCACTAGTATTTACCTGATTGTCACCATTGCGACGATTCTAATCTTTGGAAAGATGGGAGATATCTTTGGCAAGGTGCGGATCTTTCAGTGGGGTGTGATTCTCTTTACGCTGGGGTCCTGGATTTTCTCATTGGATTGGCCACGCTTCCCAGAAGAAAACCGGCATCTCAGGAAAAATTGGAGATATCAGCCTGTATATTGATGATATTGAGTATGTTTTTTATTTTCACAAGTCTTACACTTATGCAGACTAATATAAGTTATGTGGTAGTGGGACTCTTCATTCTGGGGATAGTGCTTCTTGGGGTGCTTCTGGGAGGACAAAAGCGAAGCAGTTATCCGCTGATTCCTCTTCACCTGTTTCAGAACAGGTGGTTTACGGTGGATATCTTGACACTCTTTTTGGCATTCATGGCGATAGGGACGAACAACATGATTCTGCCCTTTTACCTGGAAGACGCCAGGGCGTTCAGTCCTGGTATGGCGGGTATGTTTATGACTGTGATCTCAGCGGCTATGTTGGTAGCGAGTCCAGTCTCTGGGGCACTGTCTGATAGAATTGGCTGTGAACGGCCCAGTATGATCGGGCTGGGGATCTTTTGTGCCGGCCATGTCTTGTTGATATTGTGGGGAGTTGAGACGCCAATTTGGTGCCTGGCCGGAAATCTATTCTTGGTGGGAGCAGGCAATGGAATGTTCCAGTCCCCGAACAATTCATTGATCATGGGCAGTGTGGAGAGAGAGGACTATGGTTTAGAAAATGTCGAAAATAATTTATGTCAATCAGTTGGAGGTTGAAATAGAATACAGGAAGGTGAAAAACATCAATCTTTATGTCCAGCCTCCACAGGGACGATTGCTTGTGACGGCCTCCAGGAGAGTGCCAGAGGAGAAGATCCGTCAATTCGTGGAGAGAAAAACAGAATGGATTGTCAGGGCACAGCTGAGAGTTAGAAAAGCCAGTGGCAGACAGGAGAAGGAAGAGTGCAAGGAGATCACACCGGAGCAGAAGGAGGCCCTGAGTGAAAAAGTCAGATTCTACGCAAGAAAGTGGGATCCCATTATGGGGGTGAGGGCCGTTGACTGGACGCTTCGAGAGATGAAAACTAGGTGGGGAAGTTGTACAGTGGGTACCGGGAGAATACGAATCAATACCAGATTAGTGTTTTATCCGGAGGAGTGTCTGGAGTATGTGGTGGTCCATGAGCTGTGCCATCTGTTAGAGCCAAGTCACAACCATATATTTCACAGTTACATGACCAGGTTTTTACCGGACTGGAAAGCGCGAAAAGCCAGACTGAATGGCTGTTGAGACCTTGTAAAAGAGGAATCAGTTTTGATTAGAATAAGGAGAGTGGACGGAGAATGCTTCAGATCGTTGGGATCAGCAAACAGTATCAGACGGGTGACTTTATACAGACAGCGTTGGATCAGGTAAGCCTGAATCTGAGAGACAATGAATTTGTCGCGATTTTGGGTCCTAGCGGTTCTGGGAAGACAACGCTTTTAAATATCATAGGAGGGTTGGACCGCTATGACAGCGGAGATCTGGTCATCAATGGAATCTCCACGAAGAAATACAGAGACAGGGACTGGGATTCTTACCGGAACCATACGGTCGGTTTTGTGTTCCAGAGCTATAATCTGATTCCACATCAGACTGTACTGGCCAATGTGGAGCTGGCTTTGACCATCTCTGGGATCAACAAGGCGGAGAGGAAAAAGAGAGCGAGGGAGGCTCTGGAGCGAGTTGGATTGGGGGAGCAGATTCATAAGAAACCCAGTCAGATGTCCGGAGGTCAGATGCAGAGAGTGGCTATTGCGCGGGCATTGGTGAATGATCCGGATATCGTTCTGGCGGATGAACCGACGGGGGCTTTGGACAGTGAGACCAGCCTTCAGGTGATGGAATTGTTAAAAGAAGTGGCGAAAGACCGTCTGGTGGTGATGGTCACGCACAACCCGGAGCTGGCACGGCAATATGCCAATCGTATTGTCAACCTGAAAGACGGACAGATCTTGTCAGACTCCAATCCTTTTTTGATTGCCGCCGAGGATCAGGGAGAACCGGAGCACAAAAATATGGGGAGAGCGTCCATGTCCTTCTTGACTGCTCTCTCCCTGAGTTTTAATAATTTGAGAACGAAGAAGGCGCGGACACTTTTGACTGCCTTTGCGGGTTCCATTGGAATTATCGGCATTGCGTTAATCTTAGCATTGTCCACAGGAGCCAATGCTTATATCCAGTCTGTGGAAGAGGAGACGCTCTCGGAGTACCCGTTGCAGATTCAGAGCACGGGGATGGATATCTCCTCGCTACTGGTGGGAAATGGTGGGGACGGGCAAGAGTCCAAGGACGGCGATATCCACGTGATCCAATTGGTGACGGATATGTTCTCGACGATGAATTCCAACGATTTGGAGTCTTTGAAGCGTTATCTGGACAGCGGCAGAAGTGGGATGGAGCAGTACACGAAGGCCATTGAGTATTCGTACAACGGTGTCCCACAGATCTACCGGGAGGAGAAGGGAAAGACAAGGCAAGTCAATCCAGATCAGTCTTTTGACGCGCTGGGATTTGGTTCCGCCTCTGGTTCCAACAGCATGATGTCCACGATGATGAGCACAGACGTATTTTATGAGATGCCGGAGAACTCATCTCTGTATGAGGATCAGTATGAGGTAAAAGCCGGACGGTGGCCTGAAAATTATCAGGAGTGTGTGGTGGTGCTCACTTCCAGTGGAGGCATCAGCGATTTTATGTTATACACTTTGGGATTGAGAGACGCTCTGGAGTTGGATGAGATGATCCAACAGTTTATCGATGAGGAGAGCATTCAGACTCCAGATAGTTTTGACGCTTATTCCTACAGTGATCTCATGGGGATCACCTTCAAGCTGGTGAACAGCGCAGACTACTACCAGTATGACAGTCAGTACCATATCTGGAGAGATAAGACGGACAATGAAGATTACATGGAGAGTCTGGTGAAGAATGGAGAAGATCTCAAAGTGGTAGGCGTGGTGCAGCCGGCCCAGGGGGCGAACGGCGCTGCCCTGAGCGCGGGGATTGGCTATCCCACTTCCCTGACCAGGCATGTGGCCAAGGAGGCAAAAAAGAGTTCTATCGTGAGGCAGCAATTGGCTCACAGAGACACCGATGTATTCACCGACGAGCCTTTTGATCAGGAGAAAGACAAGAATTCTTTGGATATGAGTTCTCTGTTCACAGTGGACCAAGATGCCTTACAGAAGGCCATTGATTTTGACTCTGAGGGGCTCTCGGGAGGTCTTGGGGATTCTGTGGATCTCTCGGAAGTCTTTCAGCTGGACGGTGACTCCTTGGATCTATCGGGAATGATGGATGTTGGCGATTTGGATTTGTCTCAGTCTCTGCCACAGGGTGAGGAGAGTGGGGCGGGGATTCAGGAGTTGATGCAGGGGTTGAACTTGACGGTCTCCAGGGAGGGCTTGGAACAATTGGTCTCCGGTCTTTTGGGAGGGTACCAAGATTATGTGGCCGGTGATTCCCAGGCAGATTACTCAAAATTGGGAGACGCGGTCTTTTCCTATCTCAACTCCCAGGAAGCGCAGACGATCTTTGAGGAGAATATCAAGAAGGTGATACAGGAAAATGGCGGCGTTACCGTCGACACTGAGCAGTTTGAGGCGATGATCAGGGAGGTTTTACAGGGGTATCAAGGGTATGTAGAGTCGCAGGGGTACACGGATCCGACGAAATTTGATGAATACCTGATCGAGTATCTGCAGACGCCAGAGGCACAAGAGATTCTGATGCGTTGGGGCTCTGACATCTTCCAGGAGAGTGTGGATGTGGCGGTTACACAGGAACAATTGGAGCGTTTGGCCACAGAGATGGCGGCAGGTTATCAACAGTACGCATCCTATCATGGCCTTCCGGATCCCAGCTTGATGGGACAGTATTTTATGGAGTACCTGAACACAGAGACTGGAAGAGAACAGCTCTCTCAGGGAATCTATGAGATGGTGGATGGGGAAAATTTAGAAACACAGATATCAGACTCGGTTCAGCAATCGATGAGAAAGGTGATGGAGGGGTATTCGGGCGTCCTGTCACAGACGATCGAGACAGAGATCGCTTCTCTAGTACAGCAGTTGGTAGCCCAGATTAGTGAAGGTATACAAGAGGGAATGGAAGAGATGGTGGCCCAGATTGGAAGCCGAATGGAGGCTGCTATGGGGGACGCTCTGCACCTGGATAAAAATGCGTTTGCCGACGCTTTTCAGATGAACATGGATCAGGATGAGATGACGGAATTGTTGATGTCTTTGGTCTCTAAGGAGGGGGCGTCCTATGAAGGGAATCTCCAGAAACTGGGCTATGTGGATTTTGACCAGCCGGCGGGTATAGATATCTATCCCTGTGATTTTGAGAGTAAGGAGCAGGTGGTTCATATATTGGATGAGTACAACCAACGGATGGAACGTCAGGGAAAGGATGAGCAGGTTATCTCTTACACAGATATTGTGGGGACTATGATGTCTTCTGTCACAAATATCATAGATATTATCAGCTATGTGTTGATTGCGTTTGTGGCAATTTCTCTGGTGGTCTCGTCCATCATGATTGGAGTCATCACCTATATCAGTGTGCTGGAGAGGCGAAAGGAGATCGGAATTCTCCGGGCTATCGGGGCCTCCAAGGGGAATGTCTCTCAGATTTTTAACGCGGAGACTTTTATTATTGGCCTATGTTCCGGGGGGATTGGGATTGGTCTCTCTCTGCTGTTTTTGGTGCCGGGAAATGCGTTGATTCACCACCTGGCCAAGACGACAGATATCAGTGCAATGTTACCAATACCGTATGCGATTGTCCTGATCATACTCAGTGTTTTGCTGACGATGTTGGGCGGTTTGATTCCGTCCAGGAAGGCGGCGAAGAATGATCCGGTGACAGCGCTTCGGGTAGAATAATAGAAGAAAGTGTGTGGGAAGTAAGAAGAACATGGAGAAAAGTACAAGAGCAGTGATGGTAGGGATCGATGTGGGATCCACGACGACAAAAATCGCGGTTGTCCGAGGAGGGAGCCGCCAGGTTGTATTCTCAGATTACCGGAGGCACCATTCCAGTCAAATGGACAGTGTGGCCACAGTGTTGCAGATGTTGGGAGAGAGGTTTCCTGGACAGAAGATGCGTCTGGCTTTTACCGGATCGGGGGCGAAACCGCTGGCCACAGCGCTGGGGGTGCCTTATATCCAGGAAGTTGTGGCAAATGCCCAGGCGTTAAAGGAAAAATACGAGAATGTGGGGACCGCCATAGAGCTGGGGGGACAGGACGCCAAGATTATTTTCTTTCAGAGAGATCAGAAGACTGGTGAATTGCAAGTGGCGGATATGAGAATGAACGGGAGTTGTGCCGGGGGAACCGGAGCGTTTCTCGATGAGATCGCAGAGATCTTGAAGATACCGGTGGAGGAGATGGATGAGCTGGCCAGCCAGGGGAGTTCTGTCTATGATATCTCTGGACGATGCGGGGTCTATGCCAAGACCGATATTCAGCCCTTGATCAACCAAGGAATTGCAAAGCCAGATCTGGCGCTCTCAGCCCTCCATGCAATTGCCAAACAGACAATTGGAGGATTGGCTCAAGGATTGGATATCGTGGCGCCAGTGGCCTTTGAGGGAGGACCAATGACTTTTGTGCCCACGTTGGTGAGGGTGTTTGCCGAGAGACTTGGATTGAAAAAAGAAGAGATCTTAATTCCCCATCAACCGGAGATCATGGTGGCTTACGGGGCGGCGCTTTCCCTGGAGACACTGTTTGCCAAGGCAGAGGAAGAAGATTGCGAGAGCCTGCTGGAGCGGGTACGCAAGGTACAGGAGGAACGCGGCGGTGCACAGTCGGAAGTGGGAACTTCTCTGTTTGCCTCTGAGGAGGAGCAGGCGGAATTTTCCCGGAGACATAGACAGCCAGAGGTGTCTGGCGGACAGTTGCGCGTAGGAGAAAAAGTGAGGGCCTACTTAGGGATTGATTCTGGGAGCACCACGACGAAGTTTGTGCTGTTGGATCCAGAGGAGAGAATCTTAGACACCTTCTATGCTCCAAATGAGGGGGATCCGTTGGCGGTGGTCAAGGAGGCTCTGATTGCTGTAAGGAACCGTTACCGGGAGGCAGGAGTCCAATTAGAGATCCTGTCCGCGGGTACCACAGGGTATGGAGAGCGTCTGCTGCACAAGGCATTTTCCGCGGATTGCCATGTGGTTGAGACGGTAGCCCACGCACGGGCCACTGGGAAGTATGTGCCGGACGCCACGTTCATACTGGACATCGGTGGGCAGGATATGAAGGCCATATGGTTGGATCAGGGAATCATCACCAATATTCTGGTGAACGAGGCCTGCTCCTCGGGGTGTGGCTCTTTTCTGGAGAATTTTGCCTCCTCCTTGCAAGTACCCACAGATAAGATCGCTGAGGTGGCCTTTGCGTCCAGAGAACCTGCATGTCTGGGGAGCAGATGTACGGTGTTCATGAACAGTAGTATTGTCACAGCCCAGAGGAACGGAAAAACTACGGAGGATATCTTGGCAGGATTGTGCCGTTCCATCATTGAGAACGTATTCACGAAGGTGATTCGTATCTCCAACCTGGATTCTCTGGGGGATAAGGTGGTGGTACAGGGTGGGACGTTCCAGAATGATGCCGTCCTAAGAGCGATGGAACAGTATCTGGGCAGGGAAGTCGTACGTGCGCCGTACCCGGGGATCATGGGGGCTATCGGGGCTGCGCTCACAGCCAAAGAGCACCATCTTCAGCAGGCGGGGAGGAGCACGTTCCTCGATCTGGATGAGTTGGAGGCATTTACCTATGAGCAGCAGGCTAATGTTCCCTGCCAGTTCTGTGGAAATCACTGTAAGCGTGTGGTGATGACTTTCTCCAACGGGAATTCTTGGGTGACAAACAATCGCTGTGAACGGGGAGAGATCCTGGGGGATTCCCGCAGCCAGCAGGTGAAGGAACAGCTCAGGAATGTGGAGTCTAAGAGGAGACAAGTGCCCAATCTATTTGCCCAGAGGGAAAAACTTCTGTTTCAGGACTACCCGGTGCAGGACAAGGCTCCAGACAGGGGAATCACCGTCGGTATTCCCCGTGTACTGTATTTCTGGGATTCTATGCCTTTTTGGACTACCTTCTTGAGGGCATTGGGATTTGGCGTGGTTCTATCGAAACCCAGTAGCAGGGAGATGTATGAGAGTGGCCTGGCGGCGGTTACCTCCGATACGGTGTGTTTTCCGGCGAAATTAGTCCACGGGCATTTGCGGGATTTGGCTAAGAGAGGTGTGGATCGCATTTTTATGCCATCTGTCACGACCTTGCCCACGGAGAACCGGGAGAAGAACAGTGAGTCCATGTGCGCTGTGGTCAAGGGATACCCCATCGTCATCCGTAACTCTGATGATCCCCAGAGCCAGTGGGGGATTCCCTTTGACGCTCCCCTCTTCCACTGGCACACTCAGGAGGACAGGCGGAGGCAGATCACCCAGTATATGAGAGAAACCTTTGCCTTGCCGGTGGAGCAGATCCGAAAGGCGCTCCAGGAGGGCGACCGGGCTCAGGAGTCTTTCCGGAGGCAGCTAAAGATGGCCGGGCAAGCAGTATTGGATGAGGTGGAGCGAACTGGAAAGTATGCGGTGGTTCTGGCGTCCCGTCCGTATCAGAACGATCCGCTGGTCAACCATCACCTACCGGAGATGTTCACAGACCTGGGGATTCCTGTTCTGACAGCGGATTCTCTACCGGAGATTGAGAGCCAAGATCTGAGTAAGAGTCGATTGGATGTGGTCAATAATTACCATGCCAGGATGCTCTCCTCGGCAATGACGGCAGCGGCCAGTGACCACCTGGAATACGTCCAGATTGTCAGTTTTGGGTGCGGCCATGATGCCTACCTGTCCGACGAGATCATTCGGCTGATGCGGGAGATCTCAGGGAAGACACCGTTGATCTTAAAGGTGGATGAGAGCGATATCCAAGGGCCGTTGCAGATTCGAGTCCGCTCTTTTGTGGAGACTGTCCGGCTGAGACGCCAGAGGGCTGACGAGCTGGAGATCCGAGAACTGACGGATCCCTACCCGGTGAAATATACAAAAGAGGACCGGATGGATCGGACCATCTTAGTGCCAAATACTTCTCATGCTTTCAGCCGGATTATGGCGGCCGCCTTTTCCACACAGGGGACCAGGGCGGTTCCGCTTGAGGTGGGACGGGACGAGGCGATCCGTCTGGGCAAGAAATACGTACATAATGACATTTGTTTTCCAGCGCAAATTGTGATCGGGGAGGCCTTGGCGGCTCTGGAGAGTGGGGAATACGATCCAGATCATGTGGCGGTGGGAATGGGAAAATATATTGGGAATTGCCGGCTGACTCATTACAGCGCGCTGTTGAGAAAAGCGTTGGACGATGCAGGGTACCCTCAGGTTCCCATTATGACCAACGATGACGCAGATGATCATGACCTACATCCCGGCTTCCGAATGAATCTCCACACTGCGGCGACCATTGCCTTCGCCTTGCCCATGGTGGATGTACTGGAAGAATTGTTGCGGAAGATCCGACCCTATGAGGAGGTTCCAGGGAGCACGGAGAAAGCCTTTGAGAGAGCCATGGACCAGGTGGTGGATGGAATGCAGACTCAGGGGATCCGGGGTCTGAAAAAGGGCTTTGAGAGAGCTATAGAAATCATGGGAGAACTTTCCTACGACCGTTCCAGGAGAAGGCCGGAAGTTCTAATAGTGGGGGAGTATCTGTTGAATTTTCATCCAGGCGCCAACCATGATATCGAGGCGTATTTGGAACAGAACGGCTTTGAGGTGGTGGAGGCCAGGATGACGGATGTCATCCGGAAGAGTTATTTCTGCCGCGATGCCCAGAATCGGGAGTTTAAGTTGGACAAGGGGATCTCAGAGAAGAGTTTGTACTATATTGAGAACCGTGTGTTTGACTTAGCTCACGATTTGACTGACAAGATTGCCAGGAGACATCCCCTCTATTCGCCTGCTTGCCGCCTTCCCAAACTGGTCAAGAAGAGTGACGAGATTATTTACCACACCTTCGACGCAGGGGAAGGGGTCTTGATACCTGGCGAGATTATTCACCATGCGGAAGCTGGGTGCAAGAACTTTGTGATTTTGCAGCCCTTTGGGTGTCTGCCTAACCATGTAGTCGGGAGGGGGATTGTGAAAAAACTAAAGGAGCGGTATCCGGATGCGCAGATCCTGCCTCTGGACTATGACCCAGACGTCAGCTTTGCCAATATTGAGAACCGGCTTCAGATGTTGGTGATGAATATGGCGGGAACACAGTCTGAGGGGACGAGAGAGGACGTCAAGAAGGCTGGGAGGAAGAAGGCGGTCGGCGGCAAGATGCAACCGAATTTTCATGCGGGATAAGTTACGAAAATAGCACTTGAAATTGTGGGAATAGAACGACTATAATGGTTATAGATATGAGGACTCTGAGAGTGAAGAACAGTGGTGAGATTTTACGGGAAGGAAGGGATTGACTATGAGAAGAGAAGTAGTGGATTATGTTGTGGAGAGGACACGTCAACTGATCGATGCGCCCACGTGCAGCGCGGAGGCGAAGGCTATGGCACAGAGCTGGCTGGACGCCCTGGGCACGGAGCAGGAGGCGGAGCAGACAGAGAAGTATGTTAAAGAGCTGGAGGCAGATTTAATGCCCATTGACACTTTGATTGGATTTGCAGAGTCTGAGGGTGGCGCGAAGGTCTTTGGGGTAGAGGAGACAAAAAATGTGGCGGCTCACGCAAGACAGATCAAGGCATCGGGGGCAAAATACTGTGATTGTCCGGCTTGTGCGGCGGTGGAGGCGATCCTTGAGAAGAAAGAGGCGCTTTTGGAGAAGTAGGATTGTCGCTTAGGAAGTAAATGAGAACGGGATATCGGTCTGGAAAGGCGGATGTTCCGTTTTTTTCTGTTAGCAGGTGGAGAATCCTGCTACGCAGGATTCTTTTCGGGTTTTTCACAATTGTTTAGATTCATGATCTTGAAATCCGCCAAGGGGGAGTATATACTGGGGATGTTAAGTTGAGTTTGGCTGGGAGATCTTTTGGGTACAATGGGAAGTTTTAGTTTTTGTTCGTTTGTGAGAGGCCCCAGTGTGAGCCAGAGTAAGGGAGCGGTTCTATATGGATAAGAGAGACTGGCGGTTATATGAACCATTGATTCGGAGTGAGATCAAAGCCCTCTGTGAGAACGGTAGGTTTCTTGACACGATTTCCTATGTGCAGCATGGGGACATCAGTGTCTTTGAACATTGCATTGCGGTCGCCTATATGAGTGCGAAGATTGCCAGGAGATTGAATTTAAAAGTGGATAAGAGGATGTTAGTCCGGGGCGCCTTGCTCCATGACTATTTTCTGTATGATTGGCATGAGAAGGACAAAAGTCATTCTCTCCACGGATTTCGGCATCCCAGAAAAGCTATGGAGAATGCCAGCCAGGATTTTGTTCTGACTGAGCGGGAGAAAAATATTATCTTGCGGCATATGTTTCCGCTGACTGTGATCCCACCCACCTGTGTGGAAGCTTGGGTAGTCTGTCTGGCCGATAAGATCTGTGCCTCTACGGAGACGGTACATTTGTCAAGGAGAGAGTATAAAAATTATATACAGTGGATTTTAGAGGAATCAACGAAATGAGAGCGGGATTCTTTCCTTCTATTAGGAAGGGAGACGGCAATAAGGTTATGCGTAAGTGGCCAGGCGGATTGAAAATATCTGCGTTGACTGGCAGTGGTGGGAGGAATAAAAAATATGAAAAGTTTACTGGTGAGCCTGTTGTGTGTAGGAGCGCTTATTCTGAGTGGATGTGGGGATTCTGACGGGACTGAGAGCCAAGGAGAGACGAAGGTGTCTGTTGAGCAGACCCAGGAGTCAACCACGGAGGAAGAAGTCCAAGAGGGGGATATTGCGTTGGGAGAGTTCTCAGCGGATACTCTGGAGGGACAGGCGGCGACTCAAGAAATTTTTCAGGACTCAGAATTGACGATGTTGAATATCTGGGCAACTTACTGTGGACCTTGTCTTCAGGAGATGCCGGGTCTGGGAAGTATCAGTGATGCCTATGACGAAGAGCGGTTTCAGATTGTTGGACTGGTCACGGATGTGTATAGTCAGGAGCAGAGCGAAGAGATTCAGCAGATCATTGATCAGAACATAGAGACGGCTAAGGCGGCAGTGGAGGCCACTGGGGCAGATTACACCCATCTGCTCTTGAACCAGGCTCTCTATGAGAAGTTGGCCGGTCAGATGCAATACGTTCCCACATCCATCTTTTTAGACAGAGAAGGAAGACAGGTGGGGGAGGTCTATACATCCGCCCGCTCCGAGGAAGATTGGGAGGAGATCATAGAGAGCATGCTTCTCCAGGTGGAGGGAGAGAAAGATGAGTGAGAAAACGAGAAGATTTTTGCAGTGGGGAATTTTGGCTACAGCTCTGGCTTTTCTAGCCATAGGAACAGGCAGGGGCGAGCCGCAGATGATCTGGATGAAGGCAGTCAACGTCTGCCTGGAGTGTATTGGAATTGGTTAGTCTTAGGAGATGGATTCAGATAGGGACGACGGCCTTGACCAATGGGTATGTGGCAGGTTTCTTGAAGGGGAAGATTTATACAGGGGAGTGGAAGAAATACTGTGTGCCAGGGCTAAATTGTTATTCTTGTCCTGGAGCGCTGGGGGCTTGTCCGATCGGGTCCTTGCAGGCGGTGATCTCCAGCAGAAATCTAAATTTTTCATTTTACGTGGCTGGATTTCTAATGTTAGTGGGAGCCGTCTTTGGGAGATTTGTCTGTGGCTGGCTATGCCCCTTTGGCCTTCTCCAAGATCTCTTGTATAAGATTCCTTTTGTGAGGAAATTAAGACGGTTACCAGGGGAGAAATTGCTGAGAGTCTTAAAGTATGGGGTGTTGGGGGGATTTGTCATTTTACTGCCCATGTTGGCCGTGGATTTGATTGGTCAGGGAAGCCCTTGGTTCTGCAAATATATTTGTCCCAGCGGTACTTTTATGGCGGGTATTCCCCTGGGAATCGCAAATCCTCAGTTGCGGGCGTCTCTGGGCGGGCTGTTTGCGTGGAAACTGGCTATACTCTTGGGACTGGTTGTACTGTCCGTGATAGTTTATCGTCCGTTTTGTAGATATCTGTGTCCACTGGGCGCGATCTACGGCCTCTTTCATCCGATTGCCTTCTATCGATATCAGATCGACGAGAGCCGGTGCACCTCCTGCGGAAAATGTCAGAAAGTCTGCAAGATGGATCTTGCCGTGTGGAAGAATCCCAACAGTAGGGAGTGTATCCGTTGCGGTGATTGTATTCGCAGTTGCCCGCACCAGGCTTTGTCCAGGAAAACTTTTGTGCAGAGGCGAAATAATTTATGCAAGTGGGACAAGGAATAGAAAATTGGCTTGTGTTATACTTTGAA
Organism: Blautia sp.; assembly: GCA_047014865.1. GTDB lineage: Bacteria > Bacillota > Clostridia > Lachnospirales > Lachnospiraceae > Blautia_A. The sequence continues at coordinate 20,724 of JBKXQO010000019.1, forward strand.
AAGAAAGCAGAGAACACGGCCGGAGAATAAGAGATTTCAGAGAAAGTGTTTATTAAAATGCGTTTCTCTGAAATCTTTTTTGTGTTATAGGGGAGTTCTCTGAACTCCCCTATAACACAAAAACACTCCGTGAGGATTGCACTGCGGCAGAATGGAATTATATCGCTCATGCGACCCGCCGCAGGCGGAGAATCCTGCGTGGCAGGATTCTTTGCTCTGTTATAGGAGAGTTTTTCAAACTCTCCTATAACACAAAAACACTCCGTGAGGATCGCACTGCGGCAGAATGAGATTATGTCACTCATGTGATGATGCGCAGGAGCAATCAGTGAGCGCATACCCAAATGCCATGAGAGTAGCAATAAAGTTATGAGTAAGTAGCGAAGCGGATTGCGAATATCCGTTTTGAACATTAGGAGGAGAAGGATGGAGAGGAAGACACCGATTTACCAGGCACATTTGAGGGCCGGAGGGAAGATGGTTCCCTTTGCAGGTTATCTGCTCCCGGTTCAGTACAGTGGGGTGATCGCAGAGCATATGGCTGTGCGTCAGACTTGTGGGGTATTTGACGTATCTCATATGGGAGAAATTCTATGCGAGGGAAGAGACGCCCTGGCCAATCTAAATTATTTGATGACCAACGAGTTCGACGGAATGTATGAAGGGCAGGCGCGGTATAGTCCTATGTGTACAGAAGAGGGCGGCGTGGTGGACGATTTGATCGTATATAGGCAAGGAGAAGAACGCTATCTGATTGTGGTGAACGCGGCGAACAAGGAGAAAGATTTTCAGTGGATGAAGGAGCGGGCGTTCGGGGAGGTGGTGTTTGCAGACCTCTCAGATTCTATAGCTCAGATTGCCCTGCAAGGACCTAAGGCGGACCAGATACTGGGGAAATTGATGAGTTCAGACAGGTTTCCAAAGAGATATTATAGTTGTGTTTTTGACCAGGAGATCCAGGGAATTCCATGCGCAGTCTCTAAAACTGGATATACAGGCGAGGACGGATACGAATTCTATCTTCCAGCCGGAGATGGAGAAAAATTGTGGGAACTATTGCTGCAGGCAGGCGATGAGGACGGATTGATTCCCTGTGGGCTGGGAGCCAGGGACACTCTGCGTCTGGAGGCAGGAATGCCATTGTACGGTCATGAGATGGACGAGGGGATTTCACCTCTGGAGACAGGCCTGGGAGCTTTTGTAAAATTGGGCAAAGGGAATTTCATTGGCAGAGACACTCTGATTCAAAATCAGAATCCCACCCTTTGCCGGGTAGGTTTGAGAGTGACAGGCAGAGGGATCATCCGGGAAGAGATGGAGTTATATGCAGGGGAGAAAAAAGTGGGCGTGTCCACGTCGGGAACGCACTGTCCCTATCTGGGGCATCCGGTAGCCATGGCCTTAGTGGAGAGAGAGTATGGTGAGTTGGGGACCAATTTGGAGGCGGTGATCCGGGGAAGAAAGGTGGAGGCCCAAGTGGTACGTCTCCCATTTTACAAAAAATAAATAGGCATAAGAAAATAAAATAGAAAGAAAGGAGAGGCGGCGTGCCGCCGGGAAAGTGAGATGGAGTGTCCAAGAGAGTTAAAGTATGTGAAGTCCCATGAGTGGGTGAAGGAAGAAGGAGGGCTGGTGACAGTAGGGATCACGGATTATGCCCAGGGAGCGTTGGGAGACTTGGTCTTTCTGAATCTGCCAGAGGTGGGAGACCAGGTGGAGATTGGCGAGCCTTTTGCAGATGTGGAGTCTGTGAAAGCAGTCTCAGACGTGTATGCGCCGGTCAGTGGGCGGGTGGCCCAGGTCAATGAGGAGGTGATGGATCACCCGGAGATGGTGAATCAAAATCCCTACGGTGCGTGGCTGGTGAAGATCGAAGAGGTTCAGGAACGGGAACCGTTCATGGATAGCCAAGAGTATGAGGAGTATTTGCAGACGGTCAAAGAGTGACAGAGAGGGGGGGAGAAGATGGGTTCTTATATAGTCTCCACAGAAGAAGAACGCCAGAGAATGGCGGAGGAGATAGGCCTTTGTTCTGTGGATGAGATCTATTCTCAGATTCCAGGAGAGGTAAAATATCAGGGGAAACATACCCAGGGCCAAAGTGAGATGGAAACGTTTGCCCATATGGAGAATCTGGCCCAGGAAAATAAGATTTTTTCACATATTTTTCGAGGGGCAGGCGCATACAACCACTACATCCCAGCCATCGTGGAGAGTGTGGCGGGAAAAGAGGAGTTTGTGACAGCGTACACCCCTTATCAGGCAGAGATCAGCCAGGGGATTCTCCAGTCAATTTTTGAGTTTCAGACGATGATTTGTGAATTGACGGGGCTGGAGGTATCCAATGCTTCCATCTACGACGGGGCGACAGCGGCGGCGGAGGCCACCGTAATGTGCCGCGAGAGAAAGCGAAAGAAGATTCTGGTGAGTCAGACGGCAGACCCGAAAGTTTTACAGGTAATACAGACTTACAGCTACGGAAACGAGATGGAGGTGGAGACCGTTCCCGGACATGGGGGGAAGACGGATCTGGCAGAGCTGCAAAAACGCCTGAGTGAGGAAGTTGCCTGCGTCTATGTACAAGAGCCAAATTATTTTGGAGTGATGGAGGATTATGAGGCGATTGGCCTGGCCACTAAAGCCGCCGGGGCGAAATACATCATAGGCTGCAATCCCATTGCCATCGCTCTGTTGAGGACGCCGGCAGAGTATGGGGCGGATATTGCCGTGGGGGAAGGCCAGCCTTTGGGTCTGCCTCTGGGGTTTGGCGGGCCTTATCTGGGATTTATGGCAGCCACTGGAAAGATGATGCGCAAGTTGCCAGGTAGGATTGTGGGAGAGACGAAGGACGCTCAGGGGAGAAGAGCCTTTGTGTTGACACTCCAGGCCAGGGAACAACATATCCGACGGGAGAAAGCCAGCAGTAATGTCTGCTCCAACCAGGCGTGGTGTGCTCTGAGGGCGGCCGTATACATGGCGGCCATGGGCTCCCAGGGGATGGCGGAGGTTGCCCGGCAATGTGCCTTGCGGGCGCATGAGCTCTGCGACAACCTGGAGCGGGCAGGATTGAAGCGGAGAGACGAGGGGAGCTTCTTCCATGAGTTTGTCACGGTGACGCCGGTGGACGCCTCGAGAATTTTACAGGCATTGGAGGAGAATGGATACCTGGGTGGACTGCTTCTCTCAGACAGAGAGATCTTATGGTGTGCGACAGAGAAGAATACCACGGAGGAGATCCGGCAATTGTCAAAGATCGTCAGGGAGGTGTGTGACGCATGGAATTGATTTTTGAGAAGGAAAAAAGCGGAAGAAAGCTTTCTCTGTTGCCAGAGGGGCAAAAGGGACAGGTAGACTTTTCAGGTATGTGCCGGGAGAAGCCGTTGAGACTTCCGCAAGTGTCGGAATCGCAGATCAGCCGCCACTACACCCAGCTTGCAGGGAGGACCTACGGAGTCAATGACGGGTTTTATCCGTTGGGGTCTTGTACTATGAAGTATAATCCTAAGGTGAATGAACAGGCGGCGGCTTTGCCAGGTTTTACGAAGATTCATCCGTTACAGCCAGAACAGACGGTGCAGGGGTGCCTGGGTGTGTTGAGACAGGCGGAGGAACGTCTCTGTGAGATCACCGGGATGGATCGCATGACATTTCAGCCGGCTGCAGGCGCCCACGGGGAGTTCACAGGCCTGCTGCTGATCAAGGCCTACCACGATTCCAGGGGGGACGGCAGGAGAAAGAAGATTCTTGTGCCGGACTCTGCCCACGGCACCAATCCGGCCAGCGCGGTGATGGCTGGTTTTCAGGTGGTAAATCTTCCTTCGGATGAGGCTGGATGTGTGGATCTGGGGAAACTACAGGAGGCCGTGGGGGAGGACACGGCGGGTTTGATGCTGACCAATCCCAATACGTTGGGGATTTTTGACAAGAACATTCTACAGATTACAGAGATTGTCCATAAAGCCGGAGGATTGACGTACTATGACGGGGCAAATTTAAATGCCATTATGGGGCAGGTACGGCCGGGAGATATGGGATTTGACGTGATTCATCTGAATCTTCACAAGACATTTTCCACGCCTCATGGCGGGGGAGGTCCGGGCAGCGGCCCGGTGGGGTGCAAAGAATTTCTGGCCAAGTTTCTCCCGGGACCTGTGGTTTCCGGACAGGAAAAGCTCTGTTTTCAATGGGCGCCGGACAGTGTGGGGGCAGTGAAAGGCTTCTATGGCAATTTCTTGGTGGTGGTCAAGGCGCTGGCGTATCTGATTACGCTAGGGCAAGAAGGATGCAAGGAGGCTTCCAGCACGGCTGTCCTGAATGCGAATTATATGAAAAAGAAACTGGAAGATCTATATCCTATGGCAAACAGAGGGCTGTGTATGCATGAGTTTGTGATGGATCTGAGTAAGATGAAGGCTGAGATGGGTGTGGACGCTATGGATGTGGCCAAGGCTTTGTTGGACTATGGGATTCATCCGCCTACGATGTATTTTCCATTGATTGTCCACGAGGCGTTGATGGTAGAGCCTACGGAGACAGAGGGGAAGGAGACTCTGGATCAGGCGGTAGCCGCATTTCGGGAGATTTATCACAGGGCGAAATCCGGAGATCTGCAACCGGGTCAGGCGCCAGTGCGCACGGTGATTGGCAGGCCGGATGAGGTGAGCGCGGCGAGACAGCCAATACTTAGATACCGTTGGCCAGAGTAAGGAGGTGCGAAGCGTCGTGATCAGACGAACCGTTTATATTGAGACAGATAGTGTGAACCCATATCACAATTTGGCGTTGGAGGAGACACTCTTATCGCAGGTGAAGCCTGGGATGTGTATCCTCTATCTGTGGAGAAACCGGCACACAGTGGTGATTGGGAGAAATCAGAATAGTTGGAAAGAGTGTAGAGTAGGAGAATTGGAACGGAGCGGTGGGCATTTGGCCCGCCGTTTGTCCGGGGGTGGCGCCGTGTACCATGACCTGGGCAATTTGAATTTTACATTTCTGGCAGCTCAGGAAGACTATCAGGTGGACCGGCAGTTGGAAGTGGTAAAGAGGGCCGTCGAGAGTTTTGGGATGAGAGTGGAGAAGACTGGAAGGAATGATCTTACTGTGAAGGGGAGGAAATTTTCAGGAAATGCCTTCTATGAGTCTGAGGGAAACTGCTACCACCATGGGACGATCTTGATCTCGGCTAATGAGAACAATCTGAGCAGATATTTGAACGTGGATCCTGAGAAATTAAAGTCTAAGGGAGTGGAATCCGTGAAGTCCAGAGTCTGTAATCTGCAAGACTTCTGTCCAGATCTCACGGTGGAGAGCATGAAAAAGAGCCTGGTTCGGGAATTTGCCTCGGTCTATGGGGTGTCCCCAGAATTTATGACAGAAAGGGATCTGCCCCAGGACTCTCTGATGAAATGTCAGGAACGTTATAGCTCCTGGAAGTGGAGATATGGGCGGAAGATTCCGTTCACACATCGGTTTCACCAGAGATTTCAGTGGGGGGATTTCGATTTGCAAATGCAAGTAGAGGGCGGCGTGATTCAGTCCGCAGGTATTTTTTCCGACGGGTTGGACAGTGAATTTTATGCCCTGAGTGAGTTTTTTCCGGGGATGCGCTATGGAAGAATAGAGATTCTTCAGACCATGGATGACGGCCTGAGAAAGCTGGGCTTTTCGGAGGAGGTTGGGATTGATATTTTGAGGCTGTTGGAGTCTGCCCTCAATTGACGGAATCCCACAGGGAGTAGAGGGGATACCGTTGGCCAGGAGATTCACAGTAGATGGGGGAGGGCAGGGAATCCTCGGCGGTCTGACAGACTTTGTGGACGGAGGAAATCCAGTGGTACTGATCTTGTGATGGATCGGGAAGATGGACCAGATAGATTTGCCTGGGCAGGAAACAACTGCTCAGGCTTTTTCGCGCGCTTTTCAGGCTGAGACAGGGAAAAGGGGCGATCAGGATATCCAAATGGGAAGTGTATGGACGTAGAGATTCGTAGAGTTGTCTGTCGGGGCGTGCGTCGCCGCTGAAGAAGAGGGAATGGCCTTTCCAGAGAATGAGAATACTCAAGTGAGGCAGTTCTTCCGGGGAATGTCCCATGTGACAGGAGGGGAGGAGATAGACGGCAATGTGTGACTCCGGCTGAAAATAGGCGCAAAAAGCCTGTCCCAGTTGAGAAAACTGGGGCAGGCTTTCTATTTTTTTATCAGAGAGTTCAGCGTAAACCGTGGCCTTTTTGCCGCCTACGTCAGGAGTTCCACGGTAGAAAGTCCACGGAGCACCTGGTTTGAGCGGGGGAAACAAAGCTTGACACTGCGGATGCCGGGTAAGATAGGCCTCCACATCTTTCTGGCAATAATGATCCCCATGCCGGTGAGTCGCCAACAAAAACTGGAGAGACTCTCTGGAAGTTATGAGATCGTCCCGGAGATTCTCAGGCAACGGCCGATAGGGAGGGATGGCAGACTCGGTGAATAGATCAATGCCAATATGAAGATGGCCGAGTTCCAGGATAATCCCGGCATTACTCAGGTAGTGCAGATAGGGCTGGCTCATCGTACTCTCCTTGTTCTCTTGAATCTATAAAATTACGTTTTTCTGTTGTCCAGTCATCCAGGCTTGAATATTGTCAAAGACAATCTGAGCGCGCATGTCCATAGACTCTTCGGAGGCGAAGGCCACGTGGGGCGTCACCAGAGTATTTTTGCTGTGTAAAAGTGGGTGGCCTGGATCCAGTGGCGGCTCGTTCTCAAAGACGTCAATTCCCGCGCCGGCTAACTGTCCATTATTTAACGCATCGGCCAGGGCTTGGGAGTCTACGATAGGACCACGGGCTGCGTTGATCAAGATGGCGTTTGGCCGCATAAGCGCCAGACGTTCCCGGTTGATCATGCCGATGGTCTCTGGTGTCTGGGGACAGTGTAAAGAGACAATGTCAGAAGTCTCTAAGAGTTCCTCAAGGCTGACGTAGGTGACATCTTTTACAGGATGTGCCTGAGGATTGCGGCTGTAGCCCAAGACTTTACAGCCAAAAGCCTGGCAGAGTTGGGCAGTTCTGGTTCCTATAGCGCCCACGCCGATGATGCCTACGGTTTTTCCTCTCAATTCCCTACCCACAAGTCCGTCTTTGGTGGCGCCTTCCCGACATCTCTTCTCTACCTGGGAGACATTTCGTAGCAGGGAGAGCATCATGCACACAGCGAGCTCAGCTACGGACTCATTGGAGTAGCCGGAGGCATTGCTCACAGCGATTCCTTTCTGGCGGGCGGCCTCCAGGTCCACGTGGTCTACGCCGGTGAAGGCCACGTCGATGAATTTTAGTTTGTCGCAGCCGTGGATGACTTCCCCAGACAGGGGCATATTGGCGATGACAAGAATATCTGCGTCTTTGGCATAGCTTAGTTGAACTTCTGGGGACGTGTTCTTCTCATAGGCGTAGAACTCGTGTCCCTGGGCACGCAGAGAAGAGGCGTATTGTTCCAAAAGCTCCTGGGAGATCCCCAGAGATTCCAACAGTACAATTTTCATAGAGTCAACTTCCTTTCTGGCGATAAATTTATAGTAAAAAGCCTTTTATTTTCTTTATTTAGTTTAAAGGATTTTGAAAGAAATATCATTGTACAAATTATACAAAAAGAAAAATCGGATTAGCGTTTTAATCCGATGAAATATACATAGTTTTCAAATAAAATGGTGAAGATAATGGGGATATTAGACTTTTGCAAGAGATAAGAGAGGACGAATCTAAATGATATTGAATGATTTATTACAAGAGAAGAATCTGAGAGATCTGATTGTGATCAATGAGAAGGCAGACCTAACCCGTGTGGTTTCCACTGTGGAGTCCACGGAGACGCCGGATGTGGCGGCTTATGTTCCGCCTAACACCTTATTGTTGACAACGGCTATGGCATATCAGAATTGTACCAAAGATTTATGCCAGTTGGTCAGAGACTTGGACTGTCTGCCCTGTGCAGGTATGGCGATTAAGATTGGACGTTTTGTAGATGAACTGGACCCCGAGGTGATCGAGGTGGCGGATGAGCTGGGATTTCCGTTGATTCAGATACCTATGTATCAGACTTTGGGAGAAGTTTACCATCATATGTTGGCCTGTATTTGGGACAATGAAAACGAAGACCTTTTATATGCGCTGAATATCCAAAAGAGGTTTTATAACTTGGTTTTGCAAAATGCGTCGTTGAATAAGTTGATGAGTAACCTGGGATTGGTTCTCAAGCAGCCTATTTTTATCGTGGATTTATTTGGAAATATCCATGGGGCGTCCAACGCTACAAAAGCGGAGGAGAAAGCTGTGGAGGCTTTGTCTCAGCGGATGGTGAATACGCAGATAGAATGGTCAGAATTGGCGGACTCAAGGGATAATATGGTGGACGGTCAGAGATTTCGGGTTTATCCCATCCAGGTGGCCAGCCACCCCACCCATTATCTGATGATCCTGGAGAAGGATAAGAAGATGACTCCCATGTCTAACTTTGTGTTAGAGCAAGTGTTGTTGATTTTTGGGATGTATTTTTATAAGCAATTTCATTTGTACTACAACGAGATTCAGCAAAGGGAGCAATTCTTAGACCGCCTGGTGGAGCACGGCGAGCGGGAACAAAACGAGATACAAAAATTGCTGTTGGAAGGCCGGAGCCTGGGGCTGAAGCTGTACCCTTACTATCAGGTTGTGATCGCAAGGGTGATGGAGATGAGAGGAAGAAAGTTCAATACGCCCAAATTTATGAAACGTGAAGAACAGTATATTTTGATTTACGAATGGTTGAAGAAAAGTCTGGAAGAGTGTTACCACAAAGAGATTCTGGTTCTGCCCAACACGGCGAAGTGGGGGTACGTCTTTTTGATTCAAGGCCGGCGGATTGAACTGGTGGAGAAGATGCAGCAGTTGTATAACCATCTCAGCCAAGCTATGAATTTACACTTGGAATTCTCCTGTGGAAACGAGGTATATGAGATGGAGATGTTGCCGGGTTCTTACTGGAAGGCCAGGGCCAGCTTTCACAATGGAGAGATAAAGAACGGAATCGCTTATATACACCACTACCGTCCTCAGAATATTTTAGAATTGTTAAAAAGCATTTCAGACAATCAAATTCACGATGTCTGTGTACAAATCTTACGAAGCCTTGCATATCCCCAAGATGAAATGACCATTGAACTGCGAAAAACCTTGAAGACATATCTGGAATGTCACTGCAGTATCATAGAGACCGCGAATCTACTGTATGTCCATCGAAACACCATCCGGTATCGCATTAAGCGTTGTGAGGAGATTTTGGACAATGATTTGAAAGATTCGGATTATTGTTTTCAACTTCAGTTGTGTCTATTTTTTACGGATAAATTTGGGGAGTTTGATTTGAAAGAATTTTCAGAAAAATAATAAAAAAATACAAATATGTCTTGAATAAACAAATAGTAAAAATATTTTGTGCCAAAGGTCCATAGGAAACACAAAAACGATAGACTATAATTTTGTTAAAATTAACGTGGTAAAGTCAAAATAAAAAACGAAGAAGGAATGTGAAGGGTTATGGACAAAACAAAAGTGATGGACCTCTACCACCGTATGGTCAAAATGCGGAAGTTTGAGGAAAAAGCGGGGGCTATTTTTGCCCAGGGACAGTTGGCCGGTTTTCTTCATTTGTATATCGGGGAAGAAGCTGTGGGAGCTGGAGTCTGCGGAGCACTGAATGATGATGACTACATTGTCAGCACGCACCGGGGCCATGGACATCTGATCGCCAAGGGCGGCGATGTGAACAAGATCATGGCGGAGTTATTTGGAAAGAGTACAGGGTATTGTAAGGGAAAAGGCGGCTCCATGCACGTGGCTGATTTTCAGAAAGGGATGCTGGGCGCCTGTGGAATCGTAGGCGGGGGAATTCCCATTGGCGTGGGCGCGGCGTTGACGATTAAGCTGAGACACACCAGTCAAGTAGCGGTCTGCTTCTTTGGGGACGGCGCCTCCAATGAGGGAAGTTTCCACGAGTCCGTGAACTTTGCAGCAGCTTTGAACTTACCGGTGATTTTCTTGGTGGAGAACAATGGATACGGTGAGTTCACACCCCAGAAGTGCTCTATGAGAATTGAAAATATTGCCGACCGTGCAGCCGGATATGGAATTCCGGGAGTGGTTGTGGACGGCATGGATGCGTTAGCGGTCTACGAGACGACCCGAGAGTGGGTACAGCGGCTTAGAGACGGAGAGGGACCCGTTCTCATCGAGGCAAAGACTCACAGAAAGGTAGGGCATTCCGAGGGGGAGACGGCATTTTTGGACGGCCAGACTTACCGCTTGCCTGAGGAGGAGAAAGTGGCTATGGAGACTTGCCCCATTGAGAATCTCAGGGAATACATCTTGTCAAATGGCCTTGCCAAAGAGGCGGAGCTGGCAGAGGTGGATAGAGTGATTCAGGAGGAAATTGAAGCAGCAGTGGAGTTTGCGAAGGACAGCCCTTTCCCGTCGAGGGAAGATCTGTTGACCGATACTTGGGTTTGAGGTGAGTGAAAATGAGAAAATATTACATAAGAGCGGTACAAGAGGCCCTGTTTGAGGAGATGGGCCGGGACGATACTACGTTCCTCATGGGGGAAGATGTGAGAATTGGCTGTTTTGCGGCCACCAGAGGTTTATATCAGAAGTTTGGAGGCGAACGGGTGATTGACACGCCGATCTCTGAGTTGGCGGTTGCCGGAGCAGGGGTAGGGGCGGCCGCCACTGGGACTAGACCGATTGTGGATCTGATGTTCGGACAGTTTCTGATGTTGGCCTATGATCAGGTGTCCAACCAGGCCAACGCCATGCGGTACATGTTTGGCGGTCAGACGAAGGTACCGATTACCTATCTGGTACAAAATGGGACGGGACCCTGTGTAGGTCCCCATCACAGCAATTCTGTCCATCCTATGTTTATGAACATTCCACTGGTGAAGGTGGTGATGCCTAGTTGCCCCAAAGACGCCAAAGGCCTCTTGAAGTCTGCCATCCGGGACGATAATCCGGTAGTGTTCTTTAACCATACATCCATCGGCGGTATGAAGGGAGAAGTACCCGAGGAGGAGTATACAATCCCCCTTGGAAAAGGTGAGATCAAGAGAGCGGGGACGGATATCACGCTCTGTGCAGTGGGACTTCTGGTAAATACTTGCCTGAAAGCGGCTGCGAAGTTGGAGAAAGAGGGCATCCACGCAGAAGTGGTGGATCTGCGCACTTTGAAACCTTGGGATAAAGAGTTGGTTCTGGAGAGTGTGAAGAAGACAGGAAGATTTTTGGCGGTGGATGAGAGTTATCACACTTGCGGCGCTGCGGCTGAGTGGGTGGCCACAGTGGCTGAGGAGGCTTTTTCTGACTTGAAGTGTCCGGCTTCAAGATTGGATGGGTTGGAGATTCCCATTCCCTTTAGTCCGGCGTTACAAAAGTACTCAGTTCCCAGTGTGGAATCGATTCAAGAAAAAGTGCGAGACATGATGAAAAAATAAAGGGGAGAGAGGGATAACGATGGCAAAAACACCAGTATATATGCCTAAATTCGGGATGACGATGATGGCGGCGGAGATCATGGAGTGGTATCAGGAACAAGGAGATGAAATCTCAGAGGGAGATCCGTTACTGTCCATTGAGACGGAGAAGACGACGGTGGATATCGAGGCTCCCTGCGACGGCTATCTGTCGCAGCCTCTATTTGAGGTGGGGGAAGAGGTGGAAGTGGGGACGATTCTGGTCTATGTGGCTGATACAGAGGAGGAGGCCCAGGAGGAGACAGTCGCAGAACAGAGCCAAGAAATTTTGGAGCCGGAAGAAGAACCAGTCCAGCAGGGAGAACCTATCCCACGGATGCGCAAGATTATTGGGGAGAATATGAAATCCAGTCTGCAGAGTACGGCTCAGCTTACGCTGTTTCGGACAATCCGTATGGACGCGCTGGCCGGTTTTAAAGGCGGGATAGAGGGAATCTCCTATAATGATTTGCTGTTGAAAGCTTTGGGGAGAGCGATGGAAGCCTATCCAAAGGCAAGGTGCCAGTTTATCGAGGGACGTGCGGTGACACAGGAGAAGATTGATATCGGCTTGGCGGTGGCCATGGACGATGGATTGTTAGTTCCGGTGATCCGTGACGTGGACCGGATGAGTTTAGGAGAGATTGCTCAGCAGAGAAAAACTTTAGTAAAAGCGACTCGGGAGGGAGACTTACAACCGGATCAGACGGGATGTGCGGTCGCCACTTTGACCAATCTGGGAGCACAGAATATTGATTTCTTCACACCGATTTTGAATATGCCAGAGACGGTTATTCTGGGTGTGGGAAGATTAAAGACAGTGCCCTGGGTGGAAAATGGAGAGATTACGGTGGCCAAGACAATGGGATTTAGCTTGACTTTTGACCATCAGGTGTTGGATGGAAAAGACGCCGCTGACTTCTTGGAGAAATTTGCTGAGGTTGTGGAGAATCCACAAAAGTTTCTGACTGATTGTAGCCAGTAAAGAGAGACTTATTGTACTTCAAGATTAAGGGGGAGGTTCATGGACGGCAAAAGTGAGATGTTACTGAAGATGCAGCATATCACCAAGCGATTTGCAAAAGTGGTGGCCAATGATGACGTCAGTCTGGAAATACGAAAGGGCGAGATCCATGCATTGCTGGGTGAAAATGGCGCTGGCAAGTCTACCTTGATGAATATGCTCTATGGGCTGCTGAAGAAAGATGAAGGGAGCATTGTCTGGAAGGGCAGTGAGGTCACGATTCAATCGCCGGCAGAAGCCATAGAATTGGGGATTGGAATGATCCATCAGCATTTTCAGTTGGTGGAAAAGTTTACAGTTTTAGAGAACATTATCCTGGGAAGAAAAGAGGGAAAATTCATCGAATTACCCTTAGAGGAGGCAGAGAAGAAGGTTCTCAGTCTTTCCCAGGAATACGGCTTGGATATCAAGACGAAGGCTGTCATTGAGAATCTGGCCGTGGGGGAACAACAGAAAGTGGAGATTGTAAAGGCTCTCTATCGTGGGTCGGATCTGCTAATTATGGATGAGCCGACGGCAGTGTTGACGCCCCAGGAAGTGACCCGTCTCTTCGGGATTCTGAACCGCCTGCGAGAGGAAGGAAAATCCATCATCTTTATCAGCCATAAATTGCCGGAAGTTCTGGAGTTGTGTGACCGGATTTCGATTATGAGGGATGGCCGGATGATACGGACATTGGATAATACGCCGGATTTGGATTCCAGGCAATTGGCTTCCTACATGGTGGGGAGGGACATCAGCTTACAGGTGGATAAAAAAGAATCTGTGCCGGGGGAGACGGTGCTGAAATTGGAGAATGTCTGTGCAGATCCAGTATTTGAATCTTCGGGAGTGCATGATATTTCTTTTGAACTGCGAAGAGGGGAGATTCTTGGACTGGCAGGAGTGGATGGCAATGGACAGGAAGATTTGTCTGAGTTGATTATGGGACTTCGAAGGCTGACAGGCGGCAAGATGACGATTCTGGGACAGGATGTAAGCGGATACAACACGCGAAAAATGAGAAACTTGCCTATTGGATATATACCGGCGGACCGTAACCATGCTGCGCTGGTTCTGGATTTTTCCCTCCAGCAAAATGTGGCCTTGAATCATCCGGACCGTTCTCCTTACGGAAGCAAATGGAAAATGAATCACAGAAAGATTGCTCAGATTACGGAGGAAAAGCTGCAGCAGTTCCGAGTGGCTGCCTCAGGTCCAGGAGAATTAGCCAGGAATCTAAGTGGTGGCAATCAACAGAAAGTGGTTCTCTCACGGGAAGTGGGAGAAAAAGTGGATTTGATTGTGGCTGTCTATCCCACCCGTGGATTGGATATCGATGCAACTCATTTTGTATTTGACACGATGTTAAAAGCTAGGGATGAGGGGGCCGCGGTGCTCTATATTTCCACAGAGCTGGAGGAGATTCTTAGTATCAGCGATAGGATTGGTGTGTTGTATGAGGGAAGGTTGATGGACATTATGCCGGGAGAAGACGCCAAGGTGGAGAAGATTGGTCTTCTCATGGCGGGAGAGCAGGTGGCAGGATGAGTGGAAAAAAGAAGAGAAGAACTGCTTTAGATGTGGCTTTGGACATGAGTCCGGTGATTGGAGCGGTCATTGGAATGGCAATCGGTGCTCTGTTTGTGACATTGTGGGGGATTCACCCGACAGTCTTTTTCTCAGAGCTGGTCAAGGGGGCTTTTGGCGGCAAACTGGAGATCGGAAGTACGTTGAACTGTGCGGTTCCCTTGTTGATTGCAGGGACTGGTACCGCCATTGCGTTTCGAGCTGGAGCTAACAATATTGGACAGGAAGGTCAGTTATTTGTCGGTGGACTTGCAGCGGCGTCGGTGGCCCTGATGGTTCCGAATATACCGGGAGTGGTGGGAATTCCAGCTATTTTACTCCTCTCCTTTGTGTTTGGAATGGCATTTGCAGGGATTGCGGTTATGTTCCGGCTGTTCAAGGGAGTCAATGAATTGTTGATTACGCTTTTGCTGAATTACATAGGCAGTTATCTGGTGTCTGCCATGGTGAACGGTCCGTTTCAGTCGTCCACCAACGTCAGTTTTCCACAGACAGACACCTTTGGAGATCAGTTTCTCCTGAAGAACTGGCCGCAACTTGGTTATGTCCACAGTGGGATTTTCATTGCGGTTGTGGTGATTGGGGTCTTTGGATACTTTCTCTGGTACACACCCAGTGGTATGAGGATTCGTGCCGCCGGACAGTCCCCTCTGGCCTGTAAGACGGCGGGAAATAATCCTACGATGCTTTTCGTCGCGGCGATGTTGATCAGTGGCGGACTCTGTGGTATGGCGGGCAGTATTGAGGTGATTGGTAAGAGTGACTGTTTAAGACAAGGGTTTGGTACAAATCTGGGATTTGACTCACTGGCCGTGGCGTTGCTGGGAGGCACAAATCCAGTGGGAGTCCTCCCGGCCGGGTTGTTCTTTGGCGCGCTTCGCACAGGAATGCAGACTATGCAAAGGTCACTGGGAATTCCCAGCGCTCTGTTGGATCTGATCAAAGGATCCATCATGATCTCGATTATGGCGGGGAATGCAGTGAAGATGCATGTGCGCTCTTCTGCTCATCGTAAGAAACCCAAAAAAAGGGAGAAGACGGCTATGGAGAGAACTGCCTGACGGGGCGAAAGAGGAGAGAGTGAGTATGGATATAAGTGTATTGATAGAGTATTTAAATTCGACAATTCGCATTTCTGTGCCGATTATTTTGATTGCTGTGGGGGTTTGTTATTCAGAGAAGTCCGGAGTGTATGCCATGGGGGCAGAGGGCTTTATGCTGATATCGGCTTTCACCAGTGTGGTTGCGATGATCGGTACCAATAATCACCTGGTTAGCGTGGTGATTGGTATTATGACGGGGATCTGCGCGGCGGCCATCTATGGG
Source organism: Blautia sp. (assembly GCA_047014865.1). Lineage (GTDB taxonomy): Bacteria > Bacillota > Clostridia > Lachnospirales > Lachnospiraceae > Blautia_A. The sequence continues at coordinate 36,158 of JBKXQO010000019.1, forward strand.
TATTTCGCTGTGGTTCTGGGCGCAGACCAGGTAATCTGTGGGTTGGGCTCGAACTTCATCATGTTGGGATTGACCAGTTCCCTGCAGAAACTCTTGTGGGGAGTCACGGGAATCCCCAGAATCCGGGGGATGAGTTCTGTGGAGATCCCTCTCCTGTCAGACATCCCGTTTCTTGGACCTATGTTGTTTGATCAGCCGGTGTTAACTTACCTGGCCTATCTGCTGATACCGGCGGCCTGGTGGGTAATGTTCAAGAGCCGTTGGGGGTTGAATCTGCGGTCTGTGGGGGAGAATCCCAGTTGTGCGGATACCTTGGGGATCCATGTGAGAAAGACAAAGATCGCGGGAGTCCTGGTAAGTGGCGCTTTCTGTGGATTGAGCGGTGCAGTTCTGTCTTTATCCCAGGTACAGAGTTTTGTAGAAAATATCTCTGGAGGCCGGGGATGGCTGGGGCTGATCGCAGCCACTTTCGGGGGCTGGAATCCCTTGGGAGCGGCCGGGGCCGGACTGATCTTTGGCGCGGCGGAGTCTCTGCAGCTTCGTTTGCAAATTATGAGTAAAATAGAAATTTCGTCTTATGTAATCTTGATGATTCCCTATCTGGCGGCGCTGTTGTTTATCCTGTTTATTGGAAAATCACGGCGACATCCAGAGGCGATGGGAAAATATTACAAAAAGGACTAGCGTGAAGGTAAATACGTAGGCGTTGTAAGAGTAAAGTGTCAGCTAAGGTGAACTTGAATGATATGTGAGAACTTGTGATCCAGTGAATGAGAAGGAGGAAATGGTATGAGAAAACGAGTTTTGGCACTGCTCTGTGCGGTGGGAATGGCAGTGGGATTGATGGCAGGTTGCGGTGGTTCAGACGGTGATAAGAATCAGGAAAAGTCTGCGAACAAAGAGAGCGAGGCATCGGAGATAAAGCCAGCACTTTTGCTCAGTGGAAGCGCCAATGACCACAGTTGGAACCAGTTTGGCTACGAGGCGTTGATGCAGGTAAAGGAACAGTTGGGGGTGGAGGTGACTTACTCTGAGAACGTGACCACTGTGGATCAGCTCCAGGCAATTCGAGACTATGCCTCAAAAGGCTATAACCCAATTATCGGACATGGAGGCGCTTTCGAGGACGATATGACTAAGGTGGGCGAAGAATTTCCAGATACCCAGTTTATTGTGGTTGCCGGCGGTACCGGGGCGGAGCCCAATGTACTCTCGGTGGACAATGCGCCTTGGCAGTACGGATACTCCTACGGCTGGATGGCAGCTAAGGTGACAAAGACCAATAAAGTAGGCTTTGTCACGGGCATGGAGGGTGTCTCCACGATGAATAATCTGGTGGGAAGCTGGCGAGATGGCGCCAAGACGGCGAATCCCGAGGTGGAGACGACAGTGGTGTACATTAGCGATATGGGTGACGTGGCTAAGGCCAGAGAAGCGGCCCTCTCTCTGAAGGCGGCCGGCTGTGATGTGATCATGCATGAACTGAATGCGGGAATGCAAGGTGTGATCGACGTGTGTAAAGAGAATCAGATCTATACGCTGGGAAGGAGCCTCTCAGATAAAGAGTATGCGCCAGACCAGATCCTGACTTATACAGAGTTTGACTGGGCGCCCAAATATGTGGATTTGGTAAAGAAGACTATGGATGGAGAGTTATCTGGCGGCACTTACTTCTATGGCTTCCACACACCGGATGCTCCAGGTTTTGTCTTTAATTATGACGAAGACCATGAGTGGAATCCAGAGGTGGTAACCGACGAGCTGTTGACGGAATTTGACACAGAGGTAAAAGAAATGTTCGTGGAGGAGCCAGATCGCACTTACACAGCACAGGACGCAGCGGGCGGAACAAAGTAAGAAAGTGGGGAAAACCATGGAGTTAAAGAAAAAAACAGTGATTGTGACAGGCGCAGGCAGCGGCCTGGGGAAAGCAGTGGCTTTGCAGGCGGCTAAGGCGGGGGCGGCAGTGGTTCTGGCGGACATCGATCAGGACAAGATGAAAGAAACTGCTCAGGAGATTGTAGATGGAGACGGCAGAGCCCTGTGTTGCCAGGTGAATGTGTGCAGCCAGGAGAGTATCGAGGCTATGGTGAGTCAGGCTGTGGAGGTCTTTGGACAGGTGGACGCCCTGGTGAACTGTGCAGGGATCTTCTCCAGTATTCCCTTTTTGGAACTGACGGAGAAGGACTGGGACCGGATGTTAGATATCAACTTGAAGGGATCTTTTCTCTGCAGCCAGACTTTTATCCGGAGAGTCTTGGAGCAAAAGACCGGGGGCTCGATTGTGTTTCTAAGTTCTATCAGCGGTTATATCGGATTTACCAAATCGGCTCATTATTGTGCCTCAAAGGGAGCGGTTCGACAGTTGAGCAAGGCGATTGCACTGGAGTTCGGCGCAGATGGCATACGGTCCAATGTGGTGGCGCCGGGGACCATCGCCACACCGATGAACGACTGGATCATCAAAGATCCGAAGATGCATGCCCAATCGGTAGCGTCTATCCCCATGGGAAGATTTGGGACCTCACAGGAGATCGCCTCAGCAATCTTATACCTGATTTCCGACGAGGCAGCTTACTGTACTGGGGCAGAGTTATTGGTAGACGGTGGGCAGATCACCCATTGCTAAGAGGAGGTAGAAAATGAGATTAGAAAATAAAGTAGCGATTGTCACAGGCGGAGGAAGCGGACTGGGCAAAAAAATCGGCGAGAAGCTGGCGGCAGAAGGCGCCAAGGTGGCGTTGGCGGACATCTCTTTGGAGAACGCGGCGAAAGCCGCGGAGGAGATTTGCAAGTTGGGAGTCGTGGCCAAACCTTTTGCGGTGGATGTCAGCGACGAGGAACAGGTTCGGAGAATGTTCGCGGAGGTGGAGAAGGCCTTTGGCGGGATTGACCTGTTGTACAACAATGCAGGTATCAGCCCAGTGGGAACCGTGGAGACTACCTCCTACCAAGATTTTCAGAAAGTTATGGCCATCGACCTGTACAGTGTGTTTTTAGGTTGCAAGTATGTGATTCCTTATCTGAGAAAGCAGGGAGGTGGGGCCATCATCAACACTGCCGGTACTTTTGGGATTAAACCTATCCCCAATAAGGTTGGATATTCCTGCGCCAAGGCAGGGGTGATCAACTTGACTCGATCAGTGGCGACTGATTTTGCAAAAGATAATATCCGTTGCAATGCCATTTGCCCAGGGTTTGTGGATACCCCTCTGAACAAGGATTTTGTGGGTCAGGAGCGGGAGAATTTCTTAAAAACTTATCAGCCGATGGAATTGAAGGTACAGGCGGATGATATTGCCGACATGGCAGTCTTTCTGGCAACCAAGGAGGCCAGGGCGATCACTGGGCAACCCATGGTTGTGGACGGTGGGACGGAAGCCTGCCTGTACTACTAGAATCGATGAGAGTGGTCAAAGAGAGAATTCAGGAGCGGCTGGAAGTGCTGTACCAGTGTGGACGGCAGCCCGACGGCACCCATTCCCGTGTGGCGTTTTCTGAGGAGGACCGAGAAGCTAGAGAACGTTTTGCAGGATATTTCCGCAAGTTAGGACTCCATCCTCGCCAGGATATGGCGGGGAACCTGGTGATACGGCTGGAGGGAAGAGAGAAAGACGCCCCTGCCATTATAGTGGGATCGCACATGGACACAGTGTTGGACGGTGGGAAATTCGACGGAGTCTACGGTTGTGTGGCCGGCCTGGAGGTGGTGGAGGCTTTGCTGGAATCTGGGAGAAAGCTGGACCATCCGTTGGAGGTGATCGTCTTTGCAGACGAGGAAGGCATACGTTTCGGGAATGGGATGTTCGGGAGCCGGGCTTTTTGCCAAGAGATGGCGGGAGAGATCTTGTTGGATGAGAGGGATATCTATGGGAGGACCCGGGCGGAGGTCTCGGAGGACTTTGGAATGGATTTGTCCAGAATCGCCGAGGCAGTCCGCAGGAGAGAGTCAGTGCACTGCACTTTGGAGCTCCATGTGGAACAGGGGAGGAGATTGGAGCATGCCGGGTTGTCGCTGGGAGTCGTCACTTCCATTGCAGGTGTGAAACGATTTGAGGTCACGGTGACGGGAGAAGCCAATCATTCTGGGAGCACCAGAATGGAGGACCGGGCAGACCCATTGGTGGCCGCAGCCGCGGCGGTGAGCGAGTTGCCCCGGATTGTGAGACAGACCGGGGAAGCGTTCACAGTGGGAACGGTGGGAAATCTCACGGTCTCCCCGGGAGCAGTGAATACCATTCCTGGGAGATGCGGATTTCTGTTGGAAGTTCGGGATCAAAGAGAAGAAGTGATGGCACGAGTGGTGGAGGCTTTTTGGAGAGAATTGCAAAGGGATTGTCAAGAGAATGGCACCAGTTTCTCGATCCGGGAACTGGACGCTCACTCTCCCGGGAAGATGAATGAAACCGTCCAAGGAGCGATTCGGCAGGCCTGTGAAAGCTCTGGGTATCCTTATATGGAACTTCCCAGCGGCGCGTTTCACGATTCTCTGTTGCTGGCGAGACGGTTTCCCGCGGGAATGATTTTTGTGCCCAGCAACAAGGGGATTAGTCACTCCCCCATGGAAGATACCAGTCTAACGGATCTGGAGAAAGGAGTCCGGATCTTGCTGGAGACAATTTTGATTTTAGATCAGGAAGAAGGAATAGAGGATGAGACAGTTTGATTTTACTATGCCGACGAAATTCTATGTGGGATTTGGTCAGGTTCAAGTGTTAAAGGAGATCGCCGGAGAATATGGGAAGAAAGCTCTGCTGTGCGCAGACGCCACCATGGGACAACTGGGATTTCTGGAGAAAGTGAAAGGTCTGTTGAATGCTGCTGGGGTGGAAGTGGAAGTCATAGACGATGTGCAGCCAAACCCAAAGGATGTGGATATTGACCGCCAGGTACAGTATTTTTTGGAGAAAAAATGTGATTTCACAGTGGGACTGGGCGGAGGCAGCTCCATGGATACCGCAAAGGCGGTGGCCTTTTTAGCGGCCCAGGGAGGTGGATCGGTGCGCAGCTATGTGGCAGGGGGGGAGAAATCTGATTTGGCGGATGTGAAAAAACCGTACCCTGTAATCTGTATCACAACCACAGCCGGGACTGGGTCGGAAGCCACGAAATGGTTTGTGGTCACAGACACGGTGAACCACGACAAGCCGGGGGTTGGCCATGATCTCCTGATGCCGTCGGTGTCTATTGTGGATCCGGAGTTTATGATGTCCTTGCCGGCGGGCGTAACCCGATCTTGCGGAATTGACGTACTCTTTCATGCAATGGAGGCCTATGTGGCAAAATGTGCCAATGCATTCACGGATATGGCAGCTCTGGAGGCACTGCGTCTGGTGATGAGATACCTGGGACGCGCCATCGAAAATGGATCTGATGATAAGGAAGCCCGAGAGGGGATGGCCTGGGCCAATACACTGGGGGGAATCGTGATCGGTGAGGGTAACTCAGGTACGGTTGCCATCCATGCGCTGGGTCACAGCATAGGCGGACAGACCAATGCACCTCATGGCTTGACCATGTGCCCTCTGGCCGTTCCCTATGTGGAGAGGACATGGAAGGCCGATGTGGAGAAATATGCGAATCTGACTCGGGTCTTTGGCTATGGAGAGGCAGACATGACGACAGAAGAGCTGGCTGCCCTTTGTCCCCAGGCAATGAAAGGGGTGCTTCAGAGATTTGGCTGCGATGTGACCATGAGAGACCTTGGTGTGACGGAAGAAATGATTGAGCCTATGACGGATTCTGTCTTCCAGACTATGGGAGGCGTTCTGGGCAACAGTTTGGTGGAATTTACCAGGGACGATGTGATCGCGCTCTATAAGGCTGCATTGTGAGAGGGATAAGATGACAGAATTGATATGTGCCGGCTGGGTGCTGGATGGAAGGGGAAGACAATTTAAAGAGTACGGGCTTCTTGTGGAGGAAGGGAAGATCCTCCAGATGGGACCGGACAGAGAACTTTTGAGGAGATATCCCAGAGTTAAGGTGACTAAGTCCACAGATTGGGTCTTGGCGCCGGGGTATCTGGACGCCCATGATCACGGGCGAGCATTGTCCCCCTTTTGGTTCGGAGTGAGAGATTGTCCTCTGGAACTATGGATACCAAGGCTTTCGGCGGTAGCAGTTCCGCCCTATGAGGCGGCTCTCTATGACGGCATACAACTTGCCAAGTCGGGAGTCACCACGGTGGTGCATTGTCACAATCCACTGGATATAAAAGAGATGGAGCGGGAACTGCTGGACGTGGCCCGGGGATATCTGGATGCCGGAATTCGAGTTGTTCTCTGCCCGCCTTACACGGATCAAAATGCTCTGGTCTATGAGGACAGGGAGGTGTTCCTGGAGTCTCTGCCCCCGGATCAGCGAGAAGAGTTTCAATCCATACTGTTGGACAAGCCCATGGAGTTAGGGGAGTATTTCGATCTGATTCAAGGGCTGAGGGAGAAGCTGAACGAAGAGATTGAGACTGGAAGAGTGGAGATACAGCTTCATCCGGTGGGAGGCCAGTGGTGTAGCGACGAGGCATTGACTCAGATCCGGGACTATGGGATCAAGCACCGCATGAGAGTACATATGCATCTGTTGGAGACGCGTTATCAGAGAATCTATGGGTATAAGAGATGGAGAAAGTCTACAGTAGCCCACCTGGAGGAGATTGGAGTTCTCGGGCCATGGCTGACCCTCGCCCACGGGATCTGGATGGAGGAGAGCGACTGGGATCTATTGAGGAAATGGAAAGTCAAGGTGGTGACGAACCCCTCTTCTAACCTCAGGCTGAGTAGCGGCGTCTTGCCATTGCAGAAGATGAGGGAGAGAGGTGTTGCCTGTGGGATTGGATTGGATGGCTGTACGCTGGACGACGACCAGGACTATGGGAGAGAATTGCGGCTGGCGGCTTGCAATCCCGGCGTACTGGGTGTGACTGCTCAGATTACGGCCAGGGAAGTGATGGAGATGGCGTACCGGTTTGGGGCGGAGGCTGTGGGAGGAAACCTGTCCGGCGGGAGTCTGAAAGCTGGAGAAAGGGCGGATTTCATATGCTTTAGCCAGAGAAAGCTTGAATTCCCCTATGCGGATTCGTCCCTGACTTTGGAAGAGAAAATTCTAAAAAGAGGTGGGCGGCGCACTATCGAGGCGGTCTACTGTGGAGGAAAGAGAATCATTCACCGGGGAGAATCCACGTCTGCAGTTGAGCGCAGTGTGGGAGAGGCGATTGCCCAGTGGATACAAGAGAGATCATCCTCGGCAGGAATCAGTGAAGGGCTGACGGGAGCTTTGAGAGATTTTTACCGGAGATGGGAAGAGAGTGAGAGGGGGATAGTACAATGATCCGAATTGCAATTATATCGCCGATCCTGGCCCCAGAAGACGACTACAGGAGTAGGTACCGTTTGAGGGACTGTGCAGGGATTCCGGCCGAGTTTGAGTTTTCTTATATCAAAGAAGGCCCCCAATTTATTCTCAACGACTACGACGATGCCTACGCGGCTCCTGCGCTGATACGTAAGGTGATTGATTACGAGAGACAGGGATTCGATGGGATCGTGATCAATTGTAGCGCCGACACAGCTTTGCGTGCTTGCCGGGAGGCTGTGCAGATTCCAGTGATCGGTCCCACAGAGGGGAGTATGCTCTATGCGATGCAACTGGTGGATAAGTTCTGCGTCTTGACTTTCTCCCAGAGAATCAACGGCCGCTTTTGGCGGATTGCACGGGAGTTGGGAGTGGAGCACCGGTTATGTGGAGTAAAATCCGTAGAATTGGACTTTGAAGAACTCAGCAACGGAGACGAAAAGGTGGTAGATACTTTGTATCGGGAGATTTGGGCTACCTATCAGGAGACAGGGTGTGACGGCTACATTCTGGGGTGTACGGATTTTGAGGATGTGGCGCCTAAGTTGAAGGAGAGACTGAGAGAAAACCAGATTCCTGTAGTGGTATTTAAGCCCTTTGAGATCTCGGCTTATCAGGCTTATATGACGGTAGCTATGGGGCTGAGACAGGGAAAAAGTAGTTATCCAAGTCCGAACCAGTATTTCTAAGGCAAGGTCTCGGACGAGAAATCTTTGCAAAAAGTAGAGGAGTGATAAGTGTGAGATACGATTTGATTATCAAGAATGCTAAGATCGTCAGCCCAGACCAGGTGATAGAGGGTTGCGTCTACGTGAAAGAGAAAAAGATCTCCAAGATCAGTGATGGATGGGATGGCAGTGATGCTGAGAAAGTCATTGACGCAGGTGGGAAGTATGTTTTGCCGGGAGGTGTGGATGTCCATGTCCATTTCCGTGATCCAGGGTTGACCTATAAAGAGGATTTCACCACAGGGTCTATGGCTGCCGCCGCCGGGGGGATCACCACGGTCTTTGATATGCCCAATGTTCAGCCTCCCACATTGAATGTGGAGAATTTTGATATTAAAAAAAGGATCGCAGAGGAGAAATCTTATGTGAACTATGGGATCTATGCGTATCTGGTGAACAATCTGGACCAGATCGACGGACTGATCCAGGCCGGAGTGTGTGGGTTTAAATGGGATCTGAGCACTTTTGACTGGGAATTGCCAGAAGGATACTATCTTCCGGATAACAATGAGGCGGCGGACATCTTCCGGGCCATCGCTAAGCAGGACTATGTGGTGACGGTTCACGCGGAGGATATGGAACTGGTTAAGAACTATACCGAACATCTGAAGGAAGAGGGGAGGGATGAGAAGGACTTTTACGCTCATGTGGAGGCCAGACCGGATATCGTGGAGCTCTCTGCCCTTTACCGGACCTTTGTCTTGTCCGAAGTCTCAGGATGCCGGGTACATATCACTCATCTGACCTCCAAGAGGGGGATGGAACTGATTAAGGAATACCAGAGAAAGGGCATTCCTGTGACCTCTGATGTCGGGCCTGCTTGGTTTACTTTCAGCGCAGAGGATTATGAGAAGTATGGCGGGGGAATTCGGGTGATTCCCGCGATTCGTTACCGGAAGGATTCGGATGCCCTGTGGAGAGGGCTTGCCGACGGGGATATTGAAGTTCTGGCCACGGACCACGCGCCCCATTCCAACGAGGAGAAATTTGAGCGGACTTGGTGGGATACCCTTCCGGGAACCATCGGTGTGCAGACCAGCCTTCCCATCCTGTTGGACCGGGTGAATAAAGGTGAGATGACGATTCAACGGGTGGTTGAGTGCATGGCTGCCAACCCAGCGAAGATCTTTGGTTTATATCCTAGAAAAGGTTGTATTCAGCCGGGTGCAGATGCGGATTTAACCATTGTAGACATGGATATGGAGTGGGAGGTGACCCACGAGGAGATGTACAGTAAGACCAAGTATACTCCCTACGATGGATTTCATTTGAGAGGAAAACCCGTCATGACCGTGGTCATGGGGGCTGTGGTGATGGAAGACGGGAAGATTGTGGGAGAACCAGGTTGTGGAGCTATGGTAAATCCCAAAAAGGATTGGTGATAGGAGGCGACGGGGTATGATTATTGATCATCACAACCATATCTGGGAGGGAGAATCCACAGGGGGATTCCTGGATGAGGGAATGAGTGTCCGTAGGATTTTGACGGAGATGGATCAAGCTGGAGTGGATATGGCTGGGGTATGTACGGTGGCCCAGTCCATAGACAACGACTATGTGGTGAAGGCGTGCAAAGAGCACGCAGACCGTCTCTTTGGATTTTGTATGGTGAATCCCAGGGAGAAGAACGCTCCGGATATTCTACGTCACTATCTGGATCAGGGACTGTGCGGCCTGAAATTGCATCCACGCCTTCATGGCTACCAGTTGGGAGACCACACGCTGTTGGATCCGCTGTTGGAGGTCTGCCGGGAGTATCAGGTGCCAATGTTCTCCCACGGGGGATCAGAGGAGAATGACCACCCTTATTATTTTGAGGAATTGGCCAGGACTTTTCCGGAGGTGACGGTGATTCTAGGGCATATGTGCGCTTTGAATTATTGCGATGACGCAATCACTGTGGCGCAGCGCAATCCCAACATCTATCTGGATACTTCTACCGCTGAACTGTTCAGTGTGAAGGCCGCCATCCAGAAGGTGGGTGCTCACCGGATCGTGATGAGCACAGACTGGCCGGGAAATGATTTCCGGATGGAATTGTTAAAGATTGAGATTGCCTCAGACGGCGATCAGGAGACCTTCCGGAAGATAGCCGGAGAGAACATGAAGAGAATTATGAAACTCTAAAAAAATGATAAGAGGAGAGAAAAAAATCATGAAACAAAACTTGATTGTTATGCTGACCTACAACGACGAGACGGTAAAAAATGCGAAGGAGTGTTTTCTGGAGTGCAAGGATCTCCCGGTGAAAGATTGGGGATTCAAAGACGTGGGGCTTCCCATGGACGAGATGATTGATCTGGTACAGGCCATGAAGGCAGAGGGGAAAGTGACCAACTTGGAGATCGTGTCTTTGTCGGAGGAAGAAGGGTTAGCCGGAGCGAAACTTGCGGTGGAAGCTGGATTCGATGTGTTGATGGGGACGGTTTATTTTGACTCCATCCGGGATTATCTCAAGGGAACTTCTGTGAAATATTATCCATTCTGTGGAAAGGTGTACGGTCATCCTTCGATTCTGGATGGGACGATAGAAGAAGTGATCGCCGATGCCAAAGCGTTGGAGGCAAAGGGCGTGGACGGTATCGATCTTCTGTCTTACCGGTATACGGGGGATCCTGTAAAGTTGTTGACTGAGGTTGTCAAAGCGGTGGATATCCCGGTGGTGTCGGCTGGAAGTATCGACACCAACGAACGGATCATGGAAGTGGTGGGAACGGGAGCTTCTGGGATGACCATGGGTTCTGCACTGTTTGCAGAGAAGTTTAAGAAGGGCGGAAGTTTTAAAGAAAATTTGGAAGTGGTCTGCGACTATATGGCGTCTCATTAATCGTATGGAGTCCAAGACATTTCAGACTGTATGAGAAGGTATCTGAAAAAGAGCCAGACCAAATATTGGAAGAAAAAGTTAGGAGGATAAGCAATGGATTTATCAATGAAAAACCCAGGAATGAAATTACAAGAAGGGAATCATCTGAGTGTCACCAGGGCGTCGATCTCTCCGTTCTCGGCGAATCTGCTGCCCAAGGCCTTTGTATTGGACAGTTTTTTCCCGGAGTGGGAGAACACGAAAGTGTATGTCTATGCGACGCCGGAGATTGGAGCAAAATTTATTGAGTGTAAGCTGGAGATCGGACAAGGCGGCGGCAGCAAAGAGCGAGTTGTCAATGGCTATGAGAATTTTATGTATGTGATCCGTGGCCAGGTGGAAGTGATTGTGTCAGGGAAGACCTATCAGATGGAGAAAGAAGGGTATTTCTGGTTGCCTCCGATGGTAGACTTTGAGGTGAAAAATAAGAGAGAAGAGGCTGCAGAGATTCTCTGGGTAAGAAAACAGTATCAGGAGACAAAGTTCTTCAAGATTCCAGATCCAATTATCTCTAGTGTCCTGGATATCACTCCCATTCACAGTCCAGCGGAGGAGGAGCAACAGTGCGTGCCCTTCGAGAAGGATAGAGGGTTTGATTTGGCCATGAACATGCTCACCTTCTATCCAGGCGTGACGTTCCCATTCACTGAGACGCATGTCTTTGAGCATGGCGGGTATTTCCTGGATGGACGAGGAAATTTCTGGATTAATGGGATGAACTATGAAGTCCATGAGGATGACTTCTGCTATATGGCGCCTTACTCGCCTCACTATGTGGTAGCTTATGGTCCAGAGCCACTGCGCTATCTTCTCTACAAACCTGTAAACCGTGATTTTACTTTGGAGTAAGAAGGCTATGAGCAAGTAGCGAAGGGGATTGGGAATATCCGCTTTGACGAAGAGCTTATATGTGAGTGGGGGAGAGGTTAAGGAGGCGTCATGGATAGAGAGATCTTTTTCATTGCAATTGATCAAGGATCTTCGGGGACAATGAGTACATTGTTTGACAGGAATCTAAGATGTCTGGATCAGATTGACCTTCCGGTCCAGTCGTCTACCCCCAATTATGGATGGGTGGAACAAGATCCTTGGGAGTTGGTGGAGTCTGTCCGGGCAGGCGTTCAGGCATTGGTGAGAAGGAATCCCCAGTGTCTGGAGAACTTGGAGGGAATCGGACTGGCGAATCAGGGGGAATCCTTCCTATTATGGGACCGAGGAACGGGACAGCCGGTTACCCAAGTGGTTAGCTGGCAGGATAGCCGGAGTGAGGAATTCTGCGCGCAGTTAAAAAAAGAGGGGAGAAATCGTTGGTTTCATCAGAAGACGGGATTGCACCTCTCGGCAGAGTGGCCGGCCTTAAAGGTTAGGCAGATGCGGCGGACAGATTCCAAGTTGGATGAGAGATGTCGGCGGGGCGATATTGTTTTCGGGCAGTTGGACGCTTGGTTCCTCTATGTGTTTACAGGAGGACGGAGAATGGCTTCCGATCACGGTACAGCCTGTCGGACTGGATTCTACAATCTGGGCCGACAAGGCTGGGACGAGGATTTGCTGAGATTTTTTTGGGGAGATGATTTGATCCTTCCGGATTTGATGGACAATGTGGAGAGAGTGGAGGATCTGGATCTGGGGATTGGAAAAAAGTTGCCTTGGATTGCAGGGGGCTTGGATCAAGCAGTTACTTTGATTGGACAGAATTGTACCCGTCCAGGTGAAGTGAAGGTGACTTATGGTACTTGTTGCGCCTGCTGGATGAACACAGGCACGGAGACGATCCTGGATGACAATCTGACCACCAGTGTGGCTTATCAGATCCACGGAAAACCTACATATGCGTTGGCTGCTGAGGGGGGCGCCTCCGGGAATGTGATTACCTGGCTTCTTGAGAACTTCTCCACCGGGTGGAAGCTGGAAGCGTTGGAGGAGATAGCCAGGCAATGGGATGATCAAAAGGAATTGGTGTTTGTGCCGGCCTTCCAGGGATTGTCAGCTCCTCACTGGCAGGAGGCCAAAGGAATTCTCTTTGGGATCACTTCTGGCACACGTCCAGAGCATCTTCTGCGGGCTGGGCTGGATGCCGTGGCTTGTACCGTTAGAGATATCTTGGACTGTATGCCTAAGTTTCAAAGGCTGGTCTTAGATGGTGGGATGACTGCGAATGGTTATCTGGTGCAGAGACAGGCAGATGTGCTGGGACATCCTGTGGAGCGTGCCAAAGAGAGAGAAGGGACTTTGATGGGGATCGCGAAACTCTGTGCGGAGAGTCTTGGAATTGAATCAGAGATGGATTCCGCTCAGAAGCTGGAACGGATTCTACCGGAGCCTGGAGGTATGGAGATTTATCGAAGATGGAAACAGGCGGTGGAGACGGTGATTGCATATTACCAGCCAGATGCGCAGCAGTCTGGAGAATAAGAGATGGAAAAGAGGTAAGAAGATGGGAATGTTAGAGAAGACAGCAAGGCTCCAAGAGAGGGCTATGAAGAGTATGCCGCTGGGTGTAAATTCCAATGGGCGCTATTGGGGAAAGGGAGTCACTCCTTATTTTCAGAGAGGGAAAGGCGCTTATCTCTGGGATGTAGATGGAAATCGATATTTGGATTACCGCCTGGCTTTTGGGCCGGTGATTCTGGGATACGCCTATGATCAAGTGGACGAGGCTGTAGTGGAGGCCATTCAAAAGGGCGTGACGCCAGGGATCACCACACAGTTGGAAGTGGAGGCCGTTGAGAAGATCACAGAGCTCTGTCCGGCAGTGGAAAAAGCTAGATTGGTCAATGGCGGCTCGGATGCTACGCAACATGCGCTGCGCGTGGCCAGGGCTTATACAGGCAAAGAAAAGATTATTAAATTCGAAGGCGGCTATCACGGCTCCTACGACTATGTGCTATTTTCCACATATGCGCCGCCATCTACTTATGGCAATCCTAGAAGTCCAATCACAGTACCGGCAAGTTCTGGAATACCGGCAGCTCTGAGTGATTTGATTATCACACTTCCGTTTAACAATTTGGAGATCTTAGAGGCGACGTTGAAGCGTTGTGGCCACGAAGTCGCAGCCATTATCACAGAGCCAATGTTGGGCAATTTCGGCTGTGCAGATCCTTTACCGGGATTCATGGACGGACTGAGAAAGCTCTGCGATCAGTACAATGTTGTCTGGATTCTGGATGAGGTAAAGACCGGTTTCCGTATTGCCAAAGGCGGCGCTCAGGAGAGATATGGGTATCAGCCGGATTTGACTACGTATGCAAAGGCATTGGGCAATGGATATCCAGTGGCCGCTTACGGTGGGAAGGCCGAGATTATGGACATTGTGGGCAGGGGAGTGACGCAAGGCGGAACCTATGCAGGCAACGCCGTGGCAGCGGCGGCAGCAAAAGCGACTATGGGTATTATGAGCGCGGAGAAAGTGCACGAGAAGATCGAAAAACTGGGCAGCAGGCTGCAAAGAGGATTTGAAGATATCTTTGAACGGGCCGGTATTCCATGTATGGTTAGTTCCATGCCAGCGATATTCTCTGTAAGCTTCGGAATTCAGAGCAACTTAGACGCCAGAGAATGGGGAAAGGCCGATGGGGAATTGTACAAGAAGATTGCCGCCAGAGCCTTCGAGAGAGGAATTCTCATCGACGAGGATCCCCGTGAACCATTCTGTCTGTCGTACTCACATTCAGAGAAGGACATTGACGATACTTTAGAAATTTTCCAAGAGATTGTAAGAGAGATATAAAAAAGATTTCAGGAGGGGATATTATGGAAGCCATGCAGGCGATTTTGACGAGAAAGAGTGTCCGTACTTATACCGGACAGGTGGTGACAGACCAACAGGTCGAGCAGTTGATTGAAGCTGGGATGCGGGCGCCGTCTGGCCTGGCCAACGAGCCTTGGAGATTTGCGATTATCCGTGACAAAGCGGTCAAGAGCAATCTGGCTCGACTGACGAAACACACGAAAGTTCTGGAAGGGGCAGACGTCTTACTGTGTCTGTTCATGGACAATGAGGTGGGTTACGATGTGGTGAAAGACGCAAACACCATTGGCGCCTGTGCAGAGAATGTATTGTTGGCAGCTCACGCCATGGGTCTGGGCGCTGTGTGGATTGCGGAGATTCGAAAGAATAAAGATCAGGTGACAGAAGAGTGCGGTCTGGATCCAGAGCGGTACGATATGATGGTTGTGATCCCTGTGGGGTACAGTGCAGAGTCAGAGGATCCCACGCCTAGGAAACGCACGTTGGACGAAGTGATTATCGCAAGAAAATAAGACAAGAGTAGGTAGAAAGATGAAGACAAAAAAAATAGGAATTATTGGCGGCGGTGTGGCAGGTGCGGCGCTGGGATATTATCTCAGCCTTTACGATGGGGCAGAGATCACCATCTTCGAGAAAGACCGGATTGGCTGTGGATCCACGGCAAAATCAGCAGGAACGGTGTGTCTGTTTGACGATTCTTTGAGCAATCGGTATTGGGATGTACGTCTGTATGGATTTGAGACTTACTTGAAGATGGAGGAAGAAGAGAAAGGTTCCGCTGGGTTTGATCAGACGGGAACCTTGGTGGTGGCCACCAACGAGGAGGTGGAGGAGGTGATCCGCACGGGGATTGCCTTGGCAAAAGCTGCTGGTTACGAAGGAGAGTATATCACGGATAAGGAGAGAATCCAGGAAATTTTACCAGATATTGATGCAGAGAGCATACTGGGGGCCGGATATACGCGGGACGACGGATATTTTGACGGCACAATGATCTCCAACACCTTTGTCAAGAAATTTAAGGAGAACGGAGGAACGGTTCGGACGATGACAAAGGTCACAGGTCTGAAGAGAGAAGGCCGAAAGGTCACCGGTTTGCAGACGGCGGACGGGGCGGAGTATGAGTTCGACTATGTGGTGGACTGTACAGGTCCTTGGAGCCGGATTACCGGACAGATGGCAGGGATCGATGTGCCCGTATCTCACACGAAGGCAGAAGCTTTCTTCTTGTGTCCGCCGGGAAAAAAATTAGATTATGTATTTCCGGTTTTAAAATACCCGGCGTTCTATGCGCTTCGGGCTGGGGATAATATCTTTATCTGCAAATCTCACCTTTCCATGGATCTGAGTAATCCTATGCATGCAGGGAACTGGAATCCAGATGAGATTCCAGCGACAGGGGGAACCGACGATTATTTCATTGAGTTTCTCTTTGAACAATTGGAGATGACAGTGCCAGGGCTTCTGGAGAGTGGTTTGGTCTCTTCTTGGCTCTCTTACCGGGCAGAGACGGAGGATTTCTTGCCTATACTGGGAGAGACGCCGCTGGAAGGATATTTGGTGGCTTCCGGCTACGGAGGGAATGGTATCATCGAGGCTCCGGCGGCCAGCAGAGATCTGGCAAAGTTTATTATGACAGGAGAGTCGACACCGCTTCTGGAGGATTGGGCGTTTATGCGTCTGGCTAAAGGAGACAAAGAGAGTTAAGAGAGTAGGAGGGAAAGAAGGATGAAGATTGCCGTTTGTATCAAGCAGGTGCCGTCTTCCAGTGACGTTATGGTAGATCCGGTCACACACACACTAAAACGTGAAAAAGCTGGGACCACTATGAATCCCTCAGATTTGAATGTTCTGGAGGCGGCTCTGTGTGTAAAGGAAAATTGGGAGTGTCCGGTCCCCTGTGAGATCACGGCCATCACCATGGGTCCCCCTAGCGCGCAGGAGGAGCTGCGCACGGCCATTGCCATGGGAGCCGACGAGGGGTGTCTTCTGACGGACCGGGCCTTAGCTGGAGGCGATACCATCGCCACAGCGCGGGCTCTGGCGGAGGGAATACGCAAGATCGGGCCGGTGGATCTGATCTTGGCAGGATCAGAGTCCTCTGACGGGGCAACTGGGCAGGTGGGCCCCATGGTAGCTGAGGCCCTGGGGCTTCCCCATGTCACTATGGTTCAGAAGATTGAGCGGATTAGTGAGAGAGAAGTAGAGGTTGTGAAGCGCTTCCATCACTCTGAGGTACGTGTGAGTATAAAACTCCCGGCAGTGTTTACCTTCGTGTATGGCTGTAATGATCCCAGGCTGCCCACCTTGCGCTCCAAGATGGCGGCCAAGAAGAAGGAACTGTCTGTACTCACCAATGAGGAGCTGGGTATCCCCCGGCAAGAGGCAGGTTTGGAGGGGTCGCCCACTGTGGTGATGGATTCTTTTCTTCCTGAGACTCAAAAAGTTGGCAGCTTTCTCACAGGAGATGCCAGAGAGATTGCCGAGAAGATGTTGGAACTGATTGAGCGGGAGAGGGGGAATGAGTGATGGCAAGAGGAATCTGTGTCTTCGCAGAGCACTGGGAGGAGCAATTAAGTCCTGTCTTTTATGAACTGGTGTTGGCGGCTCAAAAGATCGGGAAGACAACCGGGGAACCAATCCAGGTGATTTTGGCGGCGAGAGAGCCGGAACATCTCTTGGGACAGATGAGTGGATTACCATTGGATCAGATCTATGTGACGAGGTTATCTCAGGATTATCTCTTTCAGGATGAAGTGCTCAGCGAGATCTATGCCAAGATGTTGGTCCAGATCCAGCCAAGTGTCCTCCTGGTACCGGCCAGTGACCAGGGAAGATCCATCTTCCCAAGGGTGGCTTATAGACTGAATGCAGGGATGACCGCAGACTGTACAGAATTGGATGTGGCTAGGCGGGAGGATGGAAGTTTTTATCTGAGACAGTTGAAGCCTTCCTTTGAGTCCAATGTCAAGGTGTGTATCGCCTGCAAAGAAGGCCGGTATCCGCAGATTGCCACAGTGAGGGAGGGAGTCTACGAGCCCTGCCCGAGAAAGGCGGGGGCCTTGACGGTCACGCCAGACTGGCTGGAGATTGAGCCGGAGAGAGTGTCTGCTGTGAGTTTGCTGGGAATTCAGACGTCTTCCTTGGGGGCGGGAAGCCTTCAGGCGGCAGAGATCGTGGTGGTGGGTGGAAGAGGAGCTGCGAAAGAAGAGAACTTCGAGCTGCTCTGTGAACTGGCCCGTGAGCTCGGCGCTGCTGTGGGGGGGACGAGACCTCTGATGGATCTGGGGAAAGTGCCCTTTGAGGATCAGATTGGGCAGACGGGATGTACGATTCGTCCGAAGATCTGTCTTTCCTTTGGGGTTTCTGGGGCTATTCAGCATACGGAAGGAATTAAGAATACGAAATTATTTCTCGCAGTGAACACAGAGAAGGATGCACCGATTTTTCAGGTGGCAGATTACGGTGTGGCGATGGATATGGGAGAGATCCTAAGAGAGTTGCTTTGTCTTTTGAGAGAGAGGGGAGGACATTAGATATGGAAGAGAAATTTGATCTGATTGTTCTGGGCGCAGGGCCAGGGGGCTATGTGGCAGCCATTCGCGGCGCTCAGTTAGGTCTAAAAGTGGCGGTTCTGGAGAAAAAATGGGTAGGTGGCGTTTGCCTGAATATAGGCTGTATCCCCTCGAAAAATTTGATATCCAGCGCTTCCCTAGTCAACGAGACAGGGCAGTTGGGCAAGCTGGGAATTTCCGTGGACGATTCACAGATGGATTATGGGAAGATTCACGCCCAGTCCAGGGCGGTGGCGGAGACACTCTCCAAGGGTATCCGGTATCTCCTTGACAAAAACGGTGTTACACTGGTTGAGGAGGCAGGAGTAATCACAGGCTCCAAGGAAGTGACAACGGCCTCTGGCAGGAAGTTAGAGGGGAAAAATATCCTTGTGGCCACGGGTTCTAGACCGCGGCAAATCCCGGGCTTGGAGACGGATGGAGATCAGGTATTTTCTTCTGACGATATGTTGTTATGTCCCACGCAGCCTAAGAGTATCTGCATCATCGGCGGAGGCGCCATCGGATGTGAGTTTGCCTATATTTTGAATGCGTTTCACACGCAGGTGACCTTGGTGGAGATGACGGATCACCTTCTGCCCAACGAGGACGCGGAGGTGGCGAAAGCCTTGGCAAATTCTTTCAAAAAGAGAAAAATCTCAGTGCAACTTAGCGCGAAGGCGATGGTCACAGAAAAAAGTGAGAACGGAGTGACCGTGGAGATCACAAATGATAAAGGGAAGACGAAAAGTATTCAGGTGGAGAAAGTCCTGGTAGTGACTGGGAGAGTGCCCAACACGGAGGAGATTGGCCTGGAGAATATGGGCGTGGAGATGGAGAGAGGCTTTGTGAAGGTGACCCCAAATTACCAGACCAATGTCCCGTCCATCTATGCCATCGGCGATGTGGTGAAAAGTCCAATGCTGGCTCACGTGGCTTCCAAGGAAGGGGAATTGGCGGTGGAGCACATGGCAGGGATACAGGAGCTACGGGAGAGTTTTCTTCCCTATGTGCCTGGGTGTGTGTACTGTGAGCCACAGGTGGCCGGCTTTGGATTGACTCAGGAGCAGGCTCTCGAGAAAGATCCCCAGGCCCGGGTTCTCAAATTTCCATTTAAAGGCGCCGGCAAGGCGGTGGCTATCGGTAAGAGTGAGGGGTTTGTGAAGATTATCACAGATGGAGATGGCCATATAATTGGAGCGCATGTGATCGGAGCGGATGCCACAGAGATGATCCACGAACTGACTCTGGCTGCTTGGAAGAAGATTCCGGTTCAGGAGGTGGCGCGGATGATCCATGCTCATCCCACATTGTCGGAAGCGGTTATGGAGAGTGCGAGGGGATATGAGGGTTGGATGATCCATGTGTAAAAGCATATTCACATGCAGACGAGCTGGGCTTTAGGTAAGCAATGCATATAAATTGGAGAGGCTACTGTCTTTGGACAATAGCCTCTTTTGACTGTCTAGGACATAGTCCTGTTTCCCATTGCGCAGCTTTGGGCCGCTCCCCAGAACGATGTCTTGAAAAAACTTTTCCGATTTATTTTGCCACGAATAGTAACCGGCAAATGGTACCGTGGGACAGCGGTTAGACCAGCTTCCCAGCGGCTTTCCGGGAGAACTTTTCGTTGTCGATGAGGAACCTCTCATGGGTTCCCTCGCCGATGATACCGCTGTCGTCTTTGGCGGTCAAGCGGAAGGTTAATTTTCTTCCCTCTATCTGGATGAGTTCACTCTCGCAGGTGACGATCATGCCTACCGGCGTGGGGGAATTGTGGTGAATGTCCAGATAGCTTCCCACAGTTCCCGTTCCATCCTCCAGATAAGGGGCCACACTCTTCCAGGCAGTCAATTCCATCAGGGCCACCATGGCCGGTGTGGCAAACACGTCCAGGGTTCCACTTCCCATGGCCTTGGCGGTATTTTCTTCTGACACCTGAGTTTTTTGAATTCCTTTTATCCCGGTTTTTAACATTATTTTGAACCTCCTGTCCACGATTGCGTTCAAATGTGCAGTGGCGCTGATGTTTGTATGGGCGTGATTTTAGGTCGGCCTCAGATTCTAAGTGGCGCCTCTACACGGACTTCTTTGCTCCTTTATATCTTGACGAAAAAAATTTCTTAATCTCATCATACACAAAGGGAGGTCTTTCGTCAATGGAAGGCAGGGACTTGCCAAGAATTTCGGTCTGGGTATTCCGTATAGAGACAAAAGTTATAGTTGACGAAATGGGTGGTGGGGTATAAGATACATCTAAAATAGAATTTTTAGAAATTAGAGAGGTAGCTATATTTAATGAGAGAAAAATTTATGCGTTTCATGCAGGGGAGATATGGGGCGGACCAATTATACAGGGCGCTCTTGATTGGAGGAGCGGTTCTGGTTATCCTGTCTGGCTGGATTTTTCAGAGAGTTTTTCTGACAGTGGGGTGGTTTTTGATTATCCTGGCTTTGGCCAGAGCTTTCTCAAGAGATTGCAGCCGTAGGTATGGGGAGAATCAGAAGTTTTTGGAATTTATCGGAAAATTTAAGCGGCTCTGGGGACGGCAGAGGTATGTGATGGAGCAGAGAAAAGATTACCATATCTATACCTGCCCACAGTGTAAACAAAAGATCCGGATTCCCAGGGGAAAGGGAAAGATTGAGATCTCCTGTCCAAAATGTCAGAATAAATTTGTGAAGAAAAGCTAAACAGGCATTGTGTGGAGGATGACAATATTAAATAGGTAGGAAGGAATGTGAGTGCTTGAAGAATGAACTGTTGTCCATCGGTCCGTTTACGATTTATGGATATGGATTGATGATTGGTATCGGTATTATAATGGCCTATCTCTCGGCAGAGTTTCGGGCTAAGAAGAGGGGACTGGAGAGTGGCGACAGAATACTCTCCTTGGTGATCTGGTGTGTTGTGGGAGGTATGCTGGGAGCCAAACTTTTGTATTGGATCACTCAGTACCAAGAGATTCTGGCGGATCCGTCTGTGATCTGGAGAAATTTTGCAGATGGTTTCGTGGTCTATGGTGGGATCTTAGGTGGGATCTTCACAGGCTGGCTGTACTGTCGTGTCACGAAGATCCCTTTCTTAAAATATTTTGACCTTCTCATGCCGTCGATTGCGCTGGCGCAGGGATTTGGCAGAATTGGCTGTTTTCTGGCAGGGTGCTGTTATGGCAGACCCACAGACAGCAGAATCGGGATTACTTTCTTGGACTCGGCGTTTGCGCCCAACGGTGTGCCGCTGATCCCTACCCAGTTGATCTCAAGCGCCTTGAACTTTTTGCACTTTGGGCTACTGTTGTGGCTGGCTCCCAGGTGTAAGGCAGATGGGCAGTTGGCTGGCTGTTATCTGATGTTTTACAGCGCCGGAAGATTTATTTTAGAATTTTTCCGGGGAGATCTGGAGCGGGGGAGTGTGGGAATCTTGTCCACCTCGCAGTTTATCTCGGTTTTTACTTTTTTGGCCGGTGTCTCAATGGTAATCTTTTTCGGGTGGCGTCAGGTTCGGGAAAAGAAGGTCAAGGAAGAGGAGAGCGAATCCCATTGACGATCATAGTGTCGGCCAGGGCGGCAATCTCCTGGGCAGATTCCTGAAAGCCATTTTTTAGCCAGACTTCTGTGAGGCCGATACAGCCGGCAGCGGTGTAGGCGAAAAAGTATTCGAACTTATCAGGATCCATGCCTCGGTTTTCCCAAGACTTGCGGACACGATCTTTCACAAGATTTTTTAACCGGTTGATAAAAGCTAAATCACCGTGTGGACCCATAAAGGCCTGCACGGTTTTTTTGTTGTCGGCCAGGAAAGTGAAAAGATTGGTCAGGACAGCCAGAGTAGAGTCCGGGATCTCGGCAGAGGATGTGTGGTCAAATAGATCCTCGAACTCTTGGAATAATTCATCTTCAACCTGACTGACCATGTCGAAGATATCCCGATAGTGGAGGTAGAATGTCCCACGGTTTAAATCTACCAAGTCTGTCAATTCACGGACAGAGATATGATTGATATCTTTTTTCTCCATCAACTGGGTTAGTCCTTCCAGCAGCAAAGCTCTGGTTCTGCGTACACGGCGGTCTATCTTGGTGTTTTTCATATCTGTCAACTTCCTTTTTGATTCTTGTATTGTCAGTTTCTTGTGCCAGGGGAGAGTTCCCTGAACTTTTCCATGGCACAAGAAGGCTCCTTGACACATTTTTTCTTGCTATTATCATACTTGAACTGACTGGAAAAATCAACAAGAGTCTATTAATTGAAAATCAAGTGGGAGGAGGCATAGAAAATTGCGAATAGAGGAAAGGGAGGGCGCATAGGTTATTGAGAAAAAGACTTGTGGGGTGAGGGGATGTCTCTGCAGGCCGCAGATTTTATCTCTCCGGCGTTGGATGAGAATTATGCAGATTTTATCGTGCGGTATAATCAGTTGGCCATGGGCCCGTTGGCAGATTTATCAGAGGGTCAGATGGCAGTGATTGACAGAACCTATGCGGTTGTCTATCAGCCGTTGACGCAGTTAAATAATCTTGGGGTGGACAGTTACAGCTATAATTCGATTCCGAATTGCTATACTTATATGGATGATCAGGCGTTGAGCGCGTCTAGGATTCTGAATCTTCAGAATCATCCGTATCTAAATCTGAGAGGGAAGGGAACGGTCATCGCCGTCATTGATTCAGGGGTGGACTACACGCATCCGGCATTTATGGATCACGGGAGGACAC
The DNA here is from genome assembly GCA_047014865.1 of Blautia sp. Taxonomy (GTDB): domain Bacteria; phylum Bacillota; class Clostridia; order Lachnospirales; family Lachnospiraceae; genus Blautia_A. The sequence goes on from JBKXQO010000019.1 coordinate 59,129, forward strand.
GGATCGCTTATCTCTGGGATCAGGCGATCCCCTCGGAGAGCGGAGCGGTTCCCTATGGGAGTGAATACAGGTCTGGGGAGATCGATGAGGCGTTGCAAGCGGAAGATCCCTGGACAGTGGTTCCCTCCAGGGATGAAAATGGACATGGGACATTTCTGGCTGGGATTGCGGCCGGCACCCAAGATCCGGAGGAAGGGTTCTCTGGGGCGGCTCCGGAGTCCACGCTGATTGTGGTGAAATTAAAGCCGGCCAAGAAGTATCTGAGGGATTTTTATTTCTTGCCGGACGGCGTGGACTTTTATCAGGAAAATGATATTATGTTTGGGATCAGTTATGCCATCAACTGCGCAAAGCAGTTGCAGATGCCTTTGATCATCTGTCTGGGCTTGGGAAATAACCAGGGGACGCACCAGGGGGAGGGACCGCTGGCGTTGACTATGGACTATGTGAGCAGGGACCCCCATACGGCCGTCACCGTGGCGGCCGGAAATGAGGGAAACGCCCGTCGCCATTACATGGGAATGATTGATCCCCAGGAGAAAAGCGTCGTCGTTGAGATGCGGGTGGGACAGGAGGAGAGTGGGGTTTTTGTGGAGTTCTGGGGAAGCTCCCTGAACCTGTACAGGCTGAGACTGCAATCACCCTCTGGGGAAATTTTGGACGTTAGCACAGCCAGAAGTACGGGGTGGCAAGTCTTGTCTTTTGTGTTTGTGGAGACGAAAGTGGAAGTAGGGTACTCCACGATTGAGATGCAGTCTGGCAATACACTGGCTTTTTTTCGGTTTATCAAACCGGCCTCTGGCCTCTGGCGCTTCTTAGTCTACAGCGACAATCTGAGTACCGCGACTTTTCACATGTGGCTTCCAGTGCACACGACGGTTCCGGGGGAGACCTATTTTCTCCAACCGTCGCCCTACAATACAGTGACCAATCCTGGAGATTCCCGGGACGCTATCACAGTGACGGCCTATGACCACCGGGACCAGAGCCTATATCTGGAGGCGAGTCGGGGTTATACGCCCAACGGTTATGTGAAACCGGATCTGGCGGCGCCAGGGGTGCTGGTAACTGGACCCGCGCCACAGGATCGCTATGTACAACGGTCAGGCACCAGTGTGGCAGCAGCCCAGACGGCAGGGGCGACGGCGCTCTTGATGGAATGGGGGGTAGTCCGGGGGAACGCACCGTATCTCAACGGAACCAGTGCAAAGAACTATCTGACCAGAGCGGCCAGGCGGGAAGAGGGATTGTCCTATCCAAACCCAGACTGGGGATATGGAAAGCTGGATCTATACCGGGTATTTGAACTTCTGATGTGAGTAGAAGTTTGGGAATATGGTAAAAAGGCTTAGAACTCTACAGTCCAGAGTTCTAAGCCTGGTTTTTATTTTCGGCTGGCGAAGATGGGGAGTCCATCCTCTCCCATGGGAATCTCCACAGTACCTTGAATGAGGGGGACGGCGTAGGTGAGAAATTCTTCTCCTACGTCGGTACCCTTGGCGGTGATCCAGTGTAGAGGAACGGTCTTTGTCTGATTACAGATTTGATTTACATCTTCCAGGCCACAGTGGAGCCGGTATGGATGACCGCTCTCACGGACAAAGGAGATCATCTTTCCGGTGGATCCGTCTAGGGCGGCGTTGACGCCGAAGCGTCCAGCCATGATCGCTTCCTCCTGGTCTGTCTTTGAGATGGTCATGGAGGAACAGCGCTGGCACACATTTAACTCCACAGAGCGGGCTTTGACATTGAGGCGGGCTCGCAGAAGGTTCTCCAGATATTTTCCGCAGCCGGAGAGCATCTTGTGTCCAAATGTATCGCATCCCACGTCGCTGTCGTACTCGCAGATTAATTTTCCGGAGGCGTCATGAATTCCCTCGGATACGCAGACGATGACGCTGGAAGATTTTTGAAAAGAGGCCTCCACGTCGGCTAAAAATTGCTCTGTGTCGAAATCCACCTCAGGCAGATAGATGAGGAGTGGATTGTCTCCCTGGAACCTTCTGGCCAAGGCGCTGGAGGCGGTCAGCCAGCCGGCGTCCCGTCCCATAATCTCCACGATGGTCACGGCCTTCTTCTCGTAGACGCTGGCGTCCACGGAGATCTCACGCACGGTGGTGGCCACATAGCGGGCGGCGCTGCCAAAACCTGGGGTGTGGTCGGTCAAAATGAGATCGTTGTCGATGGTCTTAGGCTCGCCCAGGACTATGAGGTCGCTGTTCACCTGCTGGGCGTAACGGGAGAGCTTGCTGACCGTATCCATGGAATCGTTGCCGCCGATGTAGAAGAAGTATCCGATGTTCATCTCCTGAAATTTCTCAAAAAGTTTGGGATAGACGGGATCGCTTAAATCCTCCGGTAATTTGTAGCGGCAGGAACCCAGGTAGGCGCCGGGGGTGGTCTTGAGAACTTCCAACTTCGCGCCGGGGAGAGCCTGGGCAAAATCTAGGACCGTTCCTTTTAAAAAGCCTTCGATTCCGTTCACCATGCCATAGACATGGCCGATTTGCTCTGTGCGCGCGAGCCCCTCAGAGACGACGCCGTAGAGACTGCTGTTGATGACGGCGGTGGGACCGCCAGATTGTCCGACAATTAAATTTTTCATTTTTATAACTCCAATCCAGGTTCTTAGTGTTTATTTATTAGGTGTTCTAACTATACCACATTTCAAGGGAGAAAGAAACTATAAAGTGGGAAAATAAGGGGGGAAAGGGCTGTATGGGGACGGCGCGAATTGGGATTGTTCTTGCATATTTATGCATTATGAGATAGAATTGATTTAGATCTTTCGACGCAATTTACGAGAGAGGTGTCTCCTATCCTTTTAGGTGACGAGATGATTTGTCGAGAGCAATGTGCGGATGAACAATGAGGGGGGATTTTGTGAGAGGTATCCTTCCCCGGTGGAAGATCTTATAGATAGGAAAGGAGTGAATGCGAGTGGAGAAGTATTTTCAACCAGAAATCGAGTGCGCCTCCCAGGAGCAGATTAAGGCATGGCAGGACGAGCGTCTGGTAAAACAAGTAAAACATGTGTATGACAACGTGGAGTATTACCGCAATAAAATGAAAGAGAAAGGGGTCGAACCCGGCGATATCAAGTCCAGGGACGATCTACATAAGCTCCCGTTTTTGACCAAGGAGGATCTGCGCACGGCGTACCCTTATGGACTGGTGGCGAAACCGCTGGCCGACTGTGTGCGTATTCAATCTACCAGTGGGACAACAGGGAGAAGAGTTGTGGCTTTTTATACACAACATGATTTGGATCTGTGGGAAGACTGCTGCGCCAGAGCCATCATGGCTGCGGGGGGAAGCGAGGAGGACGTAGTTCAAGTCAGCTATGGCTATGGACTGTTCACAGGAGGACCTGGATTAAACGGAGGCTCCCACAGAGTAGGATCTTTGACTTTACCGATGTCTTCTGGAAATACGGACCGCCAGATTCAGTTTATGACGGATCTGGGGGCTACGATTCTGTGCTGTACCCCTTCTTATGCCGCTTACCTGGGGGAGAGTATTGCAGAGAGAGGTGTGCGTGACCAGATAAAATTAAAGGCTGGAATCTTTGGGGCCGAGGCGTGGACGGAAGAGATGCGCCGCGATATTGAAGATAAGCTGGGTATCAAAGCCTATGACATCTATGGCTTGACGGAGATCTCAGGTCCGGGAGTCTCCTTTGAGTGTAGCGCCCAGACCGGTATGCATATCAACGAGGATCACTTTATTGCGGAGATCATCGATCCGGTCACTGAGGAAGTTCTGCCAGATGGGGAGAAAGGAGAGCTGGTATTCACCAGTATCACCAAAGAGGCTTTCCCACTGTTGCGTTACCGGACGAGGGATATCTGTGTGCTGAGCAGAGAGAAGTGTCCCTGTGGAAGAACCCATGTGAAGATGAGTAAGCCCATGGGAAGAAGCGACGATATGTTGATTGTCAAAGGTGTCAATGTATTCCCATCCCAGATTGAGACGGTTCTGATGAATAAGGGATATCCGGCAAACTATCAGATTATCGTAGACCGTGTCAACAACAGCGATACCATTGAGGTTCAGGTTGAGATGACACCGGAGATGTTCTCCGACAGTCTGAAACAGATGGCTGTGCGTGAGAAAGAGCTGGTGGATGCTCTGAAGGCAATGCTGGGAATCTATGCAAAGGTGAAACTGGTGGCTCCAAAGAGTATCGCCAGGAGCGAGGGCAAAGCCGTCCGAGTGGTGGACAAACGTAAGCTGTATTGATAAATAGGCGACAGGTGGAGAAGGAGGTTAAGCTTATGACCGTAAGACAGATTTCTGTGTTTTTGGAGAACAGCCCTGGGAAATTGGAGGAGCTGACAAATGTTTTGGAAAAATATGAGATCAATATGCAGGCGCTGTCCATGGCGGAATCCGCGGATTTCGGCGTGATTCGTCTGATTGTGGACGATCCCTACAAGGCATCTACCGTGTTGAAAGACGAGGGGTATATTTGTTCCATCACGAAAGTGCTGGCAGTTGCGATCCCAGATACTCCCGGTGGTCTGGCGGGTGCGATCCGTGCACTGGGCGACGAGGGGATCAATATTGAATATATGTATGCTTTTATCACCAAGAAGACAAACGTGGCCCATGTGATCTTCCGTGTGGAGGACAATGAAAAAGCCATCAAGGCTCTTCTCGGGAAGAATTATCAGCCGCTGTGCCAGGAGCAGCTAAAGTCCTGACAGGGAATGGTGTGGATGTATCTTGTGAGATGGGAGATTCTTTTGAATTTCCCATCTCGCGGGAAAGAGCGAGTTTTCTTTCTTTGATAGTCAGGTAAGGCGGAAAAAAGAGTGTCAGGGACAGAGGCGACTGGAAAAAGGTTGTATCCTTGTGTTGACAATACAATAAAAAAGGAATACTATAGAAGTAGTCATTGATTTAGAATTAAATATACTGACGCGGGATGGAGCAGTCTGGAAGCTCGTCGGGCTCATAACCCGAAGGCCGCAGGTTCAAATCCTGCTCCCGCTATTTGTGAAAAGGAGCCGAAGTCTGGAGAGAATTCAGAGGCTTCTTTTTTGTGTTATAGGATTAGGGTGTCAAAAGCCTGATCATTTCTATTGATTTTTATTTGTA
>JBKXQO010000020.1:0-63860 GCA_047014865.1 Blautia sp.
AAAATCAATAGAAATGATCAGGCTTTTGACACCCTAATCGTTATAGGAAAGTTCTTCAAACTCCCCTATAACGCAAAAAAAACGCTCCGCGGGGATCGCACTGCGGCGGAAGTGGGATTGTGTCGCTTATGCGACCCGCCGCAGGCGGAGAATCCTGCCACGCAGGATTCTTTGTTCCTCTTCGGGAAATACCGTTTTGTGGGAGATAGCCTGCGGGATAATATATGTATCTGTCTGATACGCCACCTGAGGGTGACAAGGGGGCATTTTCTCAATTTTGGGCCGCTCTATAGAAAAGTTTATGCTTTTTTTATTGACAGAAGAGGTGAGGGTGACTATAATAACTGTATTAAGATAAATAATACACACAAAACACAACATACACATCGAATAAATTCTAGGGAAAGGAGATATCACCATGATTATTCTGGACTACCAAGACCGGAGACCAATCTATGAGCAGGTTGTGGAGAAAATCCAGCTTCTCATAGTGCGTGGGGTGCTTGAGCCTGACAGTCAATTGCCGTCAGTGCGTAAGCTTGCGATGGAATTATCCATCAATCCCAATACCATCCAACGGGCTTATGCGGAACTGGAGCAACAGGGATTTATCTATCCGGTCAAAGGCAGGGGAAATTTTGTCTCTCCGAATTTGGAATTGATCAAGCGGCAGAGAGAATTGTATTACAGAGATCTCAGGAAAATTGTAAAGCTCTGTAAGAAGCTTGGGATTTCCAAAGAAGAATTGCTGGAGCAAGTAGCGGCATATTATGAGGAGGAAACTTATGATCAAGATTAAAGAGGTAAGCAAGAAGTTCGAGGAAGTCCAAGCGGTCGACAACTTGAACATGGACGTAGAGGAAGGCGAGATCTTTGGTCTGGTGGGGACGAATGGAGCCGGGAAGAGTACCTTATTGCGGATGATGTGCGGGGTGCTAAAGCCAGACCAGGGGAGTGTGGAGATCGATCAGGAGCCAGTCTTTGAGAATCCAAAAGTCAAAGAACAGATTTTTTATATCTCAGATGATAGTTATTTTCTGTCCAATTCTACACCGGCTCAGATGGAAGAGTTTTACAAAAAGTATTATCCGGCTTTTGATTCTTCCAGGTACTATAAGATGCTGAATCAGTTTGGACTTAAGAGTAACCGGAAGATTCACACATTTTCAAAAGGGATGAAAAAACAGTTGAGCTTGATTATGGGATTGAATGCCAACACAAAATATTTGCTCTGCGATGAGACTTTTGATGGGCTGGATCCTGTCATGCGCCAGGCAGTGAAGAGCTTGATGGCCTCAGAGATCTTGAGCCGGAATTTCACACCCGTGATTGCATCCCATAACCTGAGAGAACTGGAGGACATCTGCGACCATGTGGGATTGCTTCACCAGGGAGGAATCTTGTTGTCAAAGGACCTGGAGGATATGAAGTTCCATATTCATAAAGTTCAGTGTGTTCTCACAGAGGACCGCATGGAAGAACAACTGAAAAGGGAGCTGGATATCTTGGCGTGCGAGAGACAAGGTTCCTTGCTTATGATTACAGCGCGGGGGACAAAAACAGAGATCTTAGAGCGGGTTCAGAGCAAAAATCCGCTTTTCTGCGAAATTATTCCTCTGACTTTAGAAGAAATATTTATCAGTGAAACGGAGGTGGCAGGCTATGAAGTCAAGAATCTTCTCTTCTAAGATGGTGAATGAAAACTTAAAAAAACAGATTTGGATACCTGTTCTGGCGATGATCGGATTTTTGATTCTGCAGCCAGTGATTCTGATGGTACGGTTTGACCAGTGGAAGGCGCAGAAGCTGCCATATGAAGCTGTGGAGAAATACTATGAGAAATTTCTAGGCCTAGACGCAATAGGCATGGTATTATTTGCGGCAGTGGCAGGGATGGCAGTTCTCTGCGCAGTGGCAGGATTTGAGTATTTGCATTCGAGAAAGAAGATGGATCTCTATCACAGTCTCCCTGTGAAAAGGGACCAGTTATATTGGCAACATGTGTGGACTGGGTTTTTGTGTTTTGTGGTTCCCTATTTTATCGGAGTTTTTCTGTCGATCTGTGTGGGAGCCACCCATGGATATTTCAATTTTCATTTTGTCCAGGTGGGGATGACGAATCTGGTCAGTCAGTCGCTTCTGTTTCTGTTGGTGTATGCGGTCAGCAGCCTGGCGATGATGCTCACAGGACGGGTGCTGGTGGGAATATTGGGATCGGCAGTGTTGCTCTTATATGTACCCGGAGTGATTCAATTGCTGCGGGGATATGAGAGTGCATTTTTCCGGACTTATTCGGGAATGCCGTCGGAGCCAGGCACTGTGTATTACTTTTTTGACCACTATGGATCTCCACTGTCCTGGTGTGTGGAACTCCTGAACCGGTACAGACAGGGGGAATCGCTGGTTATGCTGTGGCTCGCAGCCTTGGCGGTTGTTGTGTTGTTGTTATTGTTGAACAGTTGGGTGTACCGAAAGAGGCCGACGGAAGCGGCGGGACGCTCTATGGCTTTTCCAAAGGTTAGCAAGGGCATTCAGTATCTGTTGGAGATCCCAGTGACGCTATTGGTGGGTATATTCGCGTATGGCATGGTGAGTACGCATCAGAAAATATGGTGGGTGATTGGCCTGGCGGCAGGGATCGTGATTATACACGGTGTGATAGAGGTAATCTACCATGCGGATTTCCGAAAATTCTTTGGTGGACTGACACGCCTGGGGATCTCCGCTGTGATTGTGGCAGCCATCTGTGTGGTATTTCAGATGGATTTGGTGGGATACGACAGCTATCTTCCGGCGAAAAGTAAACTGGAGAGCATTGGCGTCAGTGGCAGTAGTATAACAGGCAGTTATTCGGTATACATGACGGACAATCAAGGAGAGCTCCTATTTAAGAGTGAAGATGAAGGCTGTGGTTATCTGAAAATGGGAGCGGACAGTGAATTCTATTCTCTTCTTAAAGACACGGTTGGCCGTGAGGAAGAGGAGAATGGCCTGAGCACAACGATTCAGGTCCGGTATGAGCTGGACGGTGGGAAGAATGTGTATCGGAGTTACTCAGTCAGCCTGGAGGAATTGCGCAAAGCATCCCAGGAGATTCCTAAGATGGAAGAACTCAAAACTGTCCTCTACCCTCAGTTGGAGGAGAAGAGCAAATATGTTCATGATATTACTTATGAAAATGGAGTGAGTTACAGTATATATAATAGCAGTGGAAATTACAACGTCAAGGGCAGCGAGCTATTGAAGTTGTTGGCGCAGGATGTGAGCGAGGCAGACGCAGATGTGTTCAAGGAGGAACCAATAGGAGTTCTCAACTTGTCATACAGCGGTGATCAGTATATGACATTCTATGGAAGTGGTTGTGGGAACGAGGTACTGTTAGTCTATCCTGGTTTTCAAAGGGTAGTCCAATATCTGGAGGAGCAGGGAATAACGCCGAAGGATGAGTTGAAGTCTTCCGATATAGAGAAGGTGACGATCCATAAGTGGACGGACGACTATGGAGACGAAGAACAGATTACTTATGACAAACCGGAAGAAATCAAGAAAATTTTCCCCTATCTGCGGTTGTCCGGAACTTGGACTTCCTGGGAAGAGGAGAGAGACGGCGATGTGAGTGTGGAAGTTCAGACAAAGGACAAGACACAGAGTGATCAGGGATTCCGGTATGGATATTGTCTAGCCAAGGGATGGAATTCTGAAAAATAACAGCTAGAGGGTATAAGAGAAAAGTTCTGGGCAAGACTCTCCAGATAGGGGGTCTTGCCAGGACTTTTGCGCCTTTTACGGTGAAATCTCTTGCGCAGAGGTAAAATCTATGCTATACTACAAACGTTGCAAAAAAATAGACACGCATAAGGATTTGGAAGAACGGTGCCTGTAAAACGTCGGCAGGTTTCAGAAGAATAAGAATTATGCGGAAGAAAAACCAAAAGGAGATTAGTACAATGGGCGTTATTTCAATGAAACAACTTTTAGAAGCAGGTGTACATTTCGGACATCAGACAAGAAGATGGAACCCTAAAATGGCTCAGTATATTTACACAGAGCGTAACGGTATCTATATCATCGACCTGCAGCAGTCTGTGGGAATGGTGGATGATGCGTACAACGCAGTGGCTGATATCGTGGCAGACGGTGGAACAATTCTCTTCGTCGGGACCAAGAAACAGGCTCAGGATGCCATTAAGACAGAGGCTGAGCGCTGTGGAATGTTCTATGTCAATGAGAGATGGCTGGGAGGTATGTTGACCAACTTCAAGACCATTCAGAGTAGAATCGGAAGACTGAAAGAGATCGAGGCTATGGAGGCCGACGGAACTTTTGACGTTCTGCCAAAGAAAGAAGTTATCGAGCTGAGAAAAGAGATGGCTAAGCTGCAGAAGAACCTGGGCGGAATCAAAGAGATGAAGAAGATCCCGGATGCAATCTTCGTGGTAGACCCCAAGAAAGAGAGAATCTGTATTCAGGAAGCTCACAGCTTGGGAATCCCGCTGATCGGTATCTGCGATACCAACTGTGACCCGGAGGAACTGGACTATGTGATCCCGGGAAATGACGATGCAATCCGTGCCGTAAAATTGATTGTATCCAAAATGGCTGACGCTGTGATCGAGGCCAACCAGGGCGCTGCTGAGGAGGCAGCCGAGGAGGAGTTCGCAGAAGAGGCGCAGGCAGAGGAAGAGTAAGAAGAATCGTACAGGAGGAATTTAGAGATGGCTATCACAGCAGCAATGGTAAAAGAATTGAGAGAGATGACTGGCGCCGGAATGATGGACTGTAAGAAAGCGCTTACAGCCACAGAGGGCGATATGGATAAAGCAGTTGAGTTCTTGAGAGAGAAAGGACTGGCCACTGCACAGAAAAAGGCCAGCAGAATTGCAGCAGAGGGTCTTGTGAAGGTTATGGTCTCTGACGATGACAAGCACGCAGTGGCTGTGGAAGTAAATGCGGAGACAGATTTTGTGGCAAAGAATGAGAAGTTTCAGAATTATGTGGCTCAGGTAGCCGAGCAGGCTATGGAGACACAGGCAGCCGACATTGAGGCTTTCCTGGCAGAGCCATGGAAATTTGACACTGCTAAGACGGTAAATGAAGCGCTGGCCGGACAGATCGCAGTGATTGGCGAGAATATGAACATCCGTAGATTCCAGAAGATGGATGAGGAGAATGGTTTCGTGGCTTCTTACACACACATGGGTGGTAAGATTGGCGTTCTGGTAGATGTGGAGACCGATGTGGTCAACGATGCGGTCAAAGAGATGGCGAAGAATGTGGCTATGCAGGTGGCCGCTCTGAAGCCACAGTACACAAGTGACGCCGAGGTCAGCGAGGAGTATATCGCACATGAGAAAGAGATTCTTCTGGCTCAGATCATGAATGATCCCAAAGAGTCCCAGAAACCTGAGAAGGTGATCCAGGGAATCATCACTGGACGTGTGAACAAGGAGCTGAAGGAAATCTGTCTGTTGGATCAGGTATATGTGAAGGCAGAGGATGGAAAACAGAGCGTTGGAAAATACGTTCAGGAAGTTGCAAAAGCCAACAGTGCGAAGATCACAATCAAAGGATTTCTTCGTTTCGAGACTGGAGAGGGAATCGAGAAGAGAGAAGAGAACTTTGCCGAGGAAGTTGCAAAACAGATGGGAAACTAATCTGAAATAAAATATAGTCTGGAAATGTGCTTAAAGTCAAGTAATTATGCGTGATTGAAGCTGTTTTGAACCTTTCGTATATTATTAAAATCTATCATAAAATATCGGGTGGATTTTCGTCAAAGTTTCGTCGGCAAATTCGTCAAGGGATTTGACGAAACAGAGAGAGCAAAATTTACGCAGTTTTTAATTTACTGGAAGGGAACAGATGATATTGAGTGTTGAGGGTATATTGCGAAAGTGATATACTCTCTTTTTTTGAGACAATGTTTGGAGTGGGGTGAGTGTCAAGAGAAAATGAGATAAAAAAAGCCAACAATGGCCGCCAACTTGAACAAATGGAAGATCAAGCGCTAGGCCAGAAAATGATAGGGGAGGAGAAAATGAAAACAGTCAGATTGTTATATCCAGATTATGTGAGTGGAAACTTGGAAACGTATTATTTTGGGGCTAATTTACTTACGCATATTTTGCCGGAAAACGACAATCAACCACTATTAAGAGTAGAGATTGCACCGCCGGATGGGAGAGAACGAATGACAACCAATGGAATATATGGAAGAGAAGAGGTTGTGGAAGGGATCAAAAAGGCGACGGAGGTGTTGGAGGCTGTCAAACCGGATAAAATTATTACGATTGGCGGGAACTGTATTGTCTCACAGGCTCCATTTGATTATCTGCATGGAATGTATGAAAATACGGGGATCGTATGGATTGATGCACATCCGGATGTATCGACGGCCAATGACGGCTATCCGAACGCTCATGCTATGGTATTGGGTTCTCTGATGGGATACGGGGATCCGGCGCTTTCGGATCTGAAAAGACATGGGGAATTTAAGGCAGATGAGATTTTATATATAGGCCTGCAGGAATTGCATGAGTACCAGGCAAATTTTTTGAATAAAATGCAAGTAGACTATAGAGTACAGACGCAGGAATTTCTGTCGGATGATGAGATCAAGACGTTTTTAAGCCGGTTTGAGCATATTCTAGTGCATCTGGATATAGATGTATTGGATGCCTCGCTATTTCATTCCACTTATTTTGCAAACAAGGAGCTGGTAGGTGACGGAAGTGGCAGTGGCAGGATGACGATGGACAAACTTTCCCATGTGTTGCAGTGTATAACGGATACTGCCGATGTTGTAGGCCTTACGATTGCGGAATATCTTCCGTTTGATGAATATAAGTTACACAATATATTAAAAGATCTTCGGATATTTCAGGAATGATAAATCTGTGAGGGGGGGAGAAAATCAGGCGGACAGCCAAAAAATGTGACAAATTGTATACAAGAATTTAATCTAACAGGCAAGTCCTACTTCAGCTTAAAAGGCGGGAGTAGGACTTGCCTGTTTTGGCGGGAGATCAAGCTTCTGACAAAGTGCCGCGAGAGTGGCAAAAGGGTTATGAGCGAGTAGCAAAGTGGATTGCGGATATCCGCTTTGACTAGTTTGTTGACCGGGAAAGTATCGGTTTATAAGATGAATTTAGAAAATTCCCAAAGATCTTGGGAACATGCAGAATAGAAAGCGTGATATACTTAAATGGGTTAAATAATTTTTATATTTTATGGAGGAGAAACCGTCAAAACAGACGGTAAAAAGATACATGAATATATTTTTTATGATAATAATGGCGTGGATGTCGTGTATTGCCCTATTAATATTCGGAATTTATATGGTTACTAGGTATTCAATATGGTTCAAAAATAACTCTTTGAAGTTACTGAGTATATCTTTAATCATGGGACTTGGAGTTTATCTTTTTGGATATTACTTTCGAGATTGTAGTCTGTTTGGCGGCAGTCAGCCCTATGAATTTTCTCTGGTTAATTTAATTGCGGCCGCTGCGCTGTCTTTTGTCAGCATGAGTCGGATGTTGGTGATGGAGTTGGACATCGGTGAGCTTGGGGTAATTGGAGAAAATCCTTTTTTTCGTGTGCTCTATGGGACCGTCATGGTACTGGTGGTGTATTCACTGGCAATCACGGTTCTGTTTTTGGTTGGAAGTAGGATACTTACACGGATCAGAATGCAGATACTTCGGCAGTTTGGCACGAAAAAAAATATATATATTATTTATGGATTTAGATTGGAGATGCTTTATTTAATAAAGGACATACGTAAAAGGCAGCCTGATTGTATAATTCTCGTATTTCTACAGAAAGAATTCGAGGAAGAGAGTGGGCAGGATATAATTTTGGAAATTATGAATCTGGGATGCATGAAGGGAGACTATCAGAAGAACAGGAGGAAACTTACAGATTTTGGCGTACCTTTGCGGGTGAAAAAAAGTAACATTATCTTTATAGGGGGGACTTCAGAGACTGAGGAGAACTTGGAGAATACCATTGCTTTGTGTGGGGAATTGGCTAAAAAACCAGATATCAAGGATAAAGTGCAGATTTATGCTTTCATATCCTATGAGGAGGGGGAGAAGGCGACAAGTAATGAAATTTTCGATGAGTTTCAAGTGCACTTTGTAGACGTGAACGAGTTGGCGGTGAGAAAGGTCATGGAGGAGCATCCCCTGACAGAGAGTCTTCAGATAGCAGATTTTCATCAGGGCTCTTTGGAATGTAAAATTGAGATTGCAGTTATCGGGTATTCACCCATCGCATGGCATTTATATCGCAAACTGCTTACAGAAATACAATTTAAAGGAGTTTCCTTTTGTCTAACTTTGGTGGGGGAGGACATCTCTCAGAGAACGGCGAGATTTCGATATCTAAACGCAGGGATATCTGAGCTTGCAGAGATTAAATGTGTGGATGTACCGGTTATGGGAAAAGAATTTTTTGAATGGTTGGGGGATAGTAAAGACAGAATTTTAAGGTTTTATTGTATAGATGAGGATAGCCAAAAGAACCGGGAGGTTCATCAGGCTTTGACTACATATAATTTAATGGGAGGGGAATGGCCGGTATATGCACTTGCGCACCATTCATCCGCCTTATGGGCAGAGCATTCGGCTGACTATTTTGGTGTGTGGGAGCAGATATTTTTGGAAGAAGTAATTATTTACGAAAAATTGGACCGGTTGGCGGCAGCTATACATACTTATTATGAGATGTATTACGGAAAAAGTGCGGAGGAGGCGAAAAAAAGTTGGATTAAGGCAACTATTTTTGAGAAAGAATCTAGTCGTGACCTGGCTCTTCACTTGCCCTCTAAGTTGTATGCCATGGGCTTTGAGATAGGGGAAGGGCAAGGAGACGGGAACTTTGCCTCATATTTGGAACAGAATCCGGTGACTATAAAGAATTTAGCGATCGGCGAGCATCTTAGATGGGAGATGTTTTTCTTGACTAGGGGTTGGCTGAGACTTGAGAGGAATTTTCCGGGGGAGGCCAATAAAAAGAAAAAGCAGAAAAGACATGCCTGTCTTGTGTCCTGGGAGGAACTTCGGGAGGTCGGAGAGATTTACCAGACAGATTACCAGTATTTAGATGAGCATTTCATTCGCAATTTAGAGGAGATCATTCGTTTGGCCGGCTACAGCCTCATGCGGAAAAAAGAGGCACGGGTGGAGGGGAGAAATGATGGAGGAGAGGAAAAGGTATAGTTATTATGCTTTTATCAGTTATAAAAGAGAGGATGAGAGGTGGGCTGGCTGGCTTCAGCGGCAACTGGAGAATTATCGGATTCCCTCAGTGATCCGAAAGCAAAATATAAATATACCTCAAAAGATTTACCCCGTATTCAGAGATAAGACGGACCTGACAGGTGGTAAGATATTGGAACTTCTCCATAAAGAGTTGGAAGACTCTCAGTATTTGATTGTCATTTGTTCACCGAACAGTGCGACATCCCCGTGGGTGAGCAAAGAAGTTCAATATTTTATAGATATGGGGAGAGAAGACTTCATTATTCCTTTTATCGTGGAAGGACAGCCGTTCGCCCAAGACCCCGAGAAGGAGTGTTTTCCGGAGATATTAAGAACAGGGGTAGAGTCGGAACTTCTGGGAATTAGTGTAAAAGAATTGGGGAGACGTCAGGCGTTTTTGAGAGTTGTGGCCACTCTTTTGAGCTTGAGGTTTGATCAGTTGGTCATGCGGGACCAGAGGCGGCGGAGAAAAAGACAGAGACTTTGTATAATTCTGACAATGCTTTTTTTCATGTTAGCCGGGGCGGGAATTTGGTATAATGTCCCCCACAGCGAGTATTATCGTTTATATACTTATCAAAATGAGATACCGGTGGGGTTGGGAAAACTCTCGATGAGTGAGCGCAAGCGGATAGCAGAGTGTTTTAAAATTGTGACGCAGAGAGGAAAGGTAATTCACTTAGAGAGGGTGAATCCTGCTGGAAAACCTATTCAGGCGTTAGGGGTGGAATACCTGGAGGACACCCCGGTTATTGATTTTTATTATGAAGATGCGAAGATATCCAGGGCAGAGTACAGCAATGACATGGGCCAGTCAGTTTTGATTAAGGATTATTCCAGTAATCTGAAAGCGGTGGATTTTCAGCAATCCCAAGATGAAAGCCAGACGGTGGCTTTGGGGGCTGATCAGAGCGATCTGACAGGGGCGTTTGCGAGTGATGATTTGTATGCGGGTAAAAGTGAAATTACCCGTCATATTAATACCTATGACGACAATGGGTATCTGGTTCAAGTACAATTCATGCGAGACAATTTAAATACGCCTGCCAAAGACAATAATGGAATTTATGGACGGCGTTATCAGAGAGATCAACAAGGAAGAATTATCAAAATGACGTATCTGGATGACAAAGGGAAACCTTTGGCCTCTCGGCAGGGAATTGCCGGATGGGTTTTTAAGTATAGTGAGATGGGAGTACAGATAGAGTCTCATGCGTTTGATTTGGATGGAAATGTGGTGAGAGGAGAGGAAAGATATGCGTTTAGCAAACGCACGATAAATAAAGACGGTAACGTGGAGGAGGAACGTTACCTAGATGAAAACGGAAATTTGTGCAATACGGAAATGGGATATGCAAGGCTTCAGCTTGTCTACGACGATAAAGGATATCTAACAGAGCGATATCAATTTGATGTAAATGGAGACGCAGCTTTTGACAATGAGTTGGGGGTACACGGGCAGCAGAATAAGTTTGATCGTAAGGGGAATTTAAGTGAGATAAGTTTTTATGACAGTGACAAGAAACTTAAAGTGTGTGGTTATGGATTTGCAGTTGTGGAATACAGCTATGACGAGGAAGGCAAAATGGTCATGCAAAGGTACCGCGACACCGAGGGGAATGCCGTTTGTGATAGGAGATATGGCTGTTATAGCTTGGCATATAATTACGACGAGGCCGGGCATATAGTTGGGATTACTTATCTGGGGGAAGATGGTAAGCCAATGGTCAGCAGAGAGGGTATAGCCATGATTATAAGGGAGTACAACGAAAGCAATCAACTGGTGAGAGAAGAATACAGGGATGAAAATGGAGAGTTGGACTGTGGAAAGAATAATATGGCTATCTGTGAATTTATGTATGATAGAAAAGGAAATGTGCAGCAGGTTGAATACAAGGGAGAGGACGGAAAGCGCTGTAAATCTGCGTGGGGCTATGCAAACGTTATTTTGGAGTATGATGAACTGGGAAATCAAATAAAACAGTCGTATTTTGACGACAAGGATTATCCGGTTATCAGCAGTGAGGGGTATCACAGTGTGGAGATGCAATATGATAGTCAGGGAAATTGTACACAGAAAGCATTCTATAATACCGAAGGAAATTTGATTAAATTGCCAGAATGGTATGCTGTAGAAAAGACGTCTTATGACGAGTATGGCAAGATTGTGGAGCAATCTTATTATGATATTAATGGAAATAACACGAATCACAAAAACGGATACGGGACTCTGCGTATTGAATATGACAGACGGGGAAACTGTATTTGGAAAGGCGGATATACGCACAGTTCCTATAATTACATTCAATATGAGTATGATGCAAATGATCAATTGATCCGGGAAAGTTACCTGGAGAGAGTTGGGGAACCAGGCTTGGACGATAACCAGATATCAACGTATGAATATACGTATGACGAGCAGGGGCGTCAAATTAAGGTATCCATGTTGGATAGGGAAGGGGAGCCAGAAGATGTCATAGGATATACAGCGAAGGAAAAAGCGTATGATGAGAATAATTTTTGTATTCGTGAAATTTATTATGGGGGTGAAGGAATCATTCGGCAGGATCTATACACTTATGACGACAGGGGAAATCAGATTGTGACGGCCTATCAGGATGAAAAAGGAAATCCAATGAAGACGGAGGGAGGATATGCCGAATTTAGAGCTGTGTATAATGCGCTCGGTGATGTGGTGGAGGGATCTTTTTATGATGAAAGCGGAAACTTATGTAGATTGCCGGGAGGTTATGCCAAGTATGAAAATGTGAGAGATTCTATGGGAAATATAGTTGAAGCCAAATACTATGACGAGGAGGGGAATTTGGCGGTTACAAATAGTGGATATGCCAGAGGAGTACGAGAATACAATGAGCAAGGATGGGTTCTCCGGGATTCATTTTATGACGCTCAAGGGAAGCTCATTGGAAATGATAATGGAAATCCCAGTATTGTTGAATACTACTATGATGAGAGCGGGCGGGAGAGTATGAAGATTTATTATGACCGAGATGGGCGCGAGATATCTAGAACCAGCGGAATAGTTATCATGACAGAGGTAAGAGAAGACGGACAGGCTTACCAGGCTGGAATCAGAGAGAATGATCTCTTGATCACATGTAATCAATGGCATTTATTTGATTTTACCGATTTTATAGAGGCGGCGGATGCTCTGACACTATTGTGTACAGAGGAAAGCCTGAAGGAAAAAGAGCTGGTGGTGGGTAGAAAAATTGAGCCGGGAGAGATAGAATTCTTTAAAGTGTCCTTGAGAGGGGGGATGATAGGAGTGCGTTTTTTGGATGAGAACTGTACGGCGGCCGACCAAGAGCAGATAAAACAACAATATGAAGTGTGGATAAAGGGGGTAGAACGGTGAGAAGTGCAAATCCGAGGGATTACTATCATCCACAAGATCAGAAGGCTTTGGAGTCCTTAAAACAAATTCCGGGATTTTCAACAGTGATGAAGGCTTTTATGAAAATGTTCAATGAGAATATGATTCATGGAATGAACATGTCAAATAAGGTCAGAATCACGGAGAAACAAATTCCAAAGCTTTATCAATTATTACCGCCAATCTGTGAAAAATTAGGGATTGAGGAACCAGAATTTTATCTGGAGATGGATCCCATGGCAAATGCGTATACTTTTGGCGATAGCATCATCTCCATCACAGTTACGTCCGGATTGGTGGATTTGATGAGTGATGAAGAGATTAAGGTGGTGTTGGCTCATGAGTGTGGGCACATAGCTTGCCGCCATGTATTGTATCATACGATGGTGCAGACAGTGCTAAGCGCCGGATCTACTATCCCAGGTATGGAGATTCTGACGACGGCACTTCAATATGCCATGTTCCATTGGGAGCGGTGCAGTGAATTCTCCTGCGATCGTGCGGCGGCTATCTATATGGAGGATCCGGTTCCTGTGGCCAGGGTAATGTCTTTGTTGGCATCCGGAAGTCAAAAAATATCTTCGCAGATCGATATAGGATTGTACATGGATCAGGCGCGGGAGTATCAACAAATGATGGAGCATTCCAAGTGGGATAAGGCTCTGCAGTATGTGGCTTTGATGAATCAGAATCATCCGTTCTTATCTGTCCGTGCGGCCGAGATTAACGATTGGTGCAAGACGTCTACTTATAAAAATATAATAAGATATATACATGAGGAGAAAGGAGGTAATCAGTGTCCCTATTGTGGGGGTGAGGTGGAAGAAGAGTGGATGTTTTGCAAAAAATGTGGAAAAAAAATAAAGAAATAATGGAGGTTTGATGTGAGAAAGTTATTTGACGATGAGACAGGGTACATATTGATCGACGAGTTGGCTATGAAACGGGAAAGTTATCAAAAAGTGATGGAGGATAACGTAGTTACCCAGGAGGAGCTGGAGCAGCAGGCGAACTTAGTGGTGGATTATCTGAAAAAAATGGATGAGAGACTGGACGAGGAAGAAAAAGAGTTGGTGACGGATATGATCTGCGAGTTGGCTGTGCTATATGAGATTAGTCGGCTTGTAGAGTATTGATGGGAGTTAGAGGAGGTAAATAATATGGGAACTTTTAATACTACAAAATTTATACCAACGGCAATGAGAGATTTCTCACCTGTAATTATCAGGGCTGAAGAGTATTTTACATCCCTGGAATATGAGTTCAGCAGAGGTGACAGTGCCTGTGGAAATTATTTCAGTATTAGCAAGGGAGGCGCTTTTAAGGCAGTCCTTGGAATGAAGACAGCTTTAAATGTAGAAATGACGCCTATGACCGGAGGTGTTTCTGTCACCGCGAAGGTAGGGATTTTTGGACAGCAGTTGTTGCCCTCCATTATTTCCACTTTCTTTTTGTGGCCAGTGCTCTTGACGCAAATTAGCGGAATGGTACAACAATCCAAGTTAGATGATCAAGTAGTCCAGTTTATTGAGCAGACGGTTCGTCAGATTGAGTATGACCAGAAAGAGTCATACGGCGGAGAAGTTCAAGCATCTGCAGAAAAGCAGTTTTGTACCAGTTGTGGAACGGCCGTTCCAGTAGGGGCGAAGTTTTGTTGTGGCTGCGGGTCTAAATTAGAATGATAAGTATGAACAATGTCCCTGCATTTTGTACCGGGAAGAATTTTCTGAAAAGGATAGAGAGATGATTCGGATTGTAATTGTTGAGGACGATAAGGATTTTATTTATTTGATCGAGGAAATGCTTGCGGATGAGAAGGATATAGAGGTAATCGGCAGCTATGACGAGGGAATTTGCGATGAACTTCCTGCCTTATTTTATAGTGCTGATCTTGTGATCTTGGATCTGAATCTTTCTGATGGGATAAAAGGGGGGATGGGAGGAATAAAAATTGCTAAGAAAATTCGTAGCTGTACGAATGCTAAAATTTTAATATTAACTGGGTACGAGGATCCGGAGATTGTATTGTCAGCGGGCCGTCAAACGTTTGCCTCAGGATATCTCTTAAAGAAGGATCACAAAAGCCTTCCTTTTACTATCAGAAAAATTATAGAAGGAAACTCGCCAGAGGAAGTCTATATCTGTTCTGCTCTTCTTCAAAAATTGAGTTATGCGGAACGTTTCGTGTTGATGGAGTATTTGGGCTATGAGGTGGACATCCATTCGTCTGCAAAAACAAAATCGAATCAAATGTCGTCTATTGTTCAGAAATTCGGCTTAGACAAACCGGCAGATTTGGTGAGAATCTTTAGAAATTATCCAGATCTCCCTAAGCTGAATGAGGAATTGGGATAGAGAGGAATTGTAGATTATGGTATTTACTCTTGTCTTGTGGTGTACGGGCGCAGTGATATATTTATCAGATAAATATAATCATGTAAATAGATGGTGTGCGATTTGTTTTTGGATTACTTCGCTTGGGACGTTAAAAGAATTTTTGATGGACTCGTTGGTTGTCTATCTATTGGAGGTAATTCCATCGATTCCATTAGAATTTTATGTGGGAATCAATAGTTGTCTGACAGCGATTCTTTATCTTGGAGCCCCCTTTTGTTTTATGACACTTGCTATGTACTTCCGAGGATTGGACAAGAAAAATTCTATTTTTTTCCGAGGAATTCAGATCTTTACCGTGTTTCTCATCATCGGTTTTTTGATGTGCTTCTCACCTCTACAATTTAAGAAATATCAGTTGTCTAGTCATTTTTTTTGGCGATGTATGTCGTTGTATAATTTGGGATATGGATTGATTGGATCAATTTTAATTATTGTTGGAATTAAGAGAGAGAGAAAAGAAAGTGTCCGTCGAAAGAAGAAATTGATGGTGGAAATCTTGATCCCTCCATATTACTGGTGGCTGAGTACCATATTTGTGGTTCACACACTTAATTTTGAGAGATATATGAAGATCTGGAAAGCCAATCTTTATCTCACTCTGGCGTTATTTTTGTATTATTTATATATTGCATTGCGGGAAGGTACGATGGGGATACGTTTTCACTTTGCAATCTACCAGTGGGATTCAGAGCTTTATGCAATGGATAAGGGGACGCGTTATATCAGTCATATGATTAAGAATCAGGCGTCTAAGATTAATTGGTGTGTGGATATTCTGAGAAAGAAATATGGAGAACTGGGTAGTAGAGAGTTGGATATGATAGAGAAATCTTCAGATCAATTAGTTCAGTTTACGAAAAAGACGAGTCAGTTTCTGAATATTTCTGTCAATGCAATAGAGGAGATCCAGTTATCTTTCCTACTCTATGAAATGAGAGAAGAATGGAGCCTGATAAACGGGGGAATAGAAATAAAGATAGAGTTACATCCAGATGTTTTTTTAGTGTGTGATGAAATGAATCTAAAAGAAATGTTTAATAATTTGATGGGAAATTCGGCAGATGCCATGAATGGCAGGGGAGAAATTCTGATCTCGACAGGGCATTCTTCCCTTCGGAGGGAATATGAGATTCATTTTATTGATACGGGCGAGGGAATGGAAAAAGAGATTCTCAAAGAAGTGTTTTCTCCTTATTTTACAACAAAGAAGAGAGGCGTTCATTATGGGTTGGGCATGGTGTTTTGTAAGAGTGTTATGCAGGCGCACGGGGGGAGGATTGAGATTAAAAGTATTCCAGGAGAGGGCACAGAGGTAATTCTATATTTTCCTAGACGGCGAACACGGAAATTGGGGAAAAGGAGAGAGTAGAGGAAGCAGATTGCGAATATCCGCTTTGACAAAGATGAGAGGGCAAAGCCGTTTTTGGAGCTTTGCCCTCGTAGATGTTATGATATGGTGACAATCTCGTATTCCCGATTACCCAATCCATGTGCCACAGCAGCCTCTATGGTGTGAATGCCGTTCCGGCTCTCCATCCTCTCGATCAGAGCGGCTTTACCTGGGTCGGGGGATTGGTATACAGCGTCCACGCAGGCCTGGTCCACAGCCACAGGATCCAGGGAGGCGAAGATGCCCAGATCAGCCATCTCCGGGTCATGGGGGTGGGCGTCGCAGTCGCAGTCAACAGATAGTTTGTTGGCCACATTGATGTAGACGATATTCTTGGAACCCATGTAGTTCATCACAGATTGGTCTGCGTCAGCCATCGACTCAAGAAAAGAATCGTGATCTGCAGTGAAGAGAGCTTCGAAGGACATATCGTCGCTTCCGTTGGTGTGGATTACGTGTTTTCCACGGGCAGAGGCCACACCGATAGACATGTTTTTTAGAGCCCCGCCGAAGCCGCCCATTGCATGACCTTTGAAGTGGGAAAGTACCAGCATGGATTGATAATTGGCCAGATGGTTACCCACCCAGTTTACTGTCAAGTGATGGCCCTTTCGCACAGTCAGAGGCATATCACCGTCCTCGTCCATCAAATCACAAGGAGCAATGTCCAGAAAGCCGTGGTCTTTGAAAGTCTGCCAGTGGGCTTCGCTGGTGTTGCGGCGTCCCTCATAGGCGGTGTTACACTCCACGATGGTACCGGAGAGTCTGGACACGAGTCCGGCAATCAGGTCTGGGGATAAGAAGTTGTGCCCTCCCGGTTCTCCGGTGGATATCTTGACGGCCACATTACCGTTTAACTCCACATTCAAAGCGTCATAAATTCGATTTAATCCTTCGGGGCTGATGTCTGTTGTAAAATATACTTTTGATTTCTCCATAGATTCAACGTTCCTTTCAACTTTTTGTTTTATTTATTATAAGGCTTTGAGTGCACTCTAAGTCAATGATTTTTTCTTGTGTTACAGGAAATTTTGAAAAGTTTCTATGGCAAAAGAAAAAGGCTCCGCCGGGGAGCGCCTTAGCTGTCATAGAGAAAAAGAAAGCGTTCTCAGGGATGGAGAGCGCTTTCTTTGGTTACGTGTTAGCTTTGCAGGGCGTTGACGAAGAGATCGATATTGTTTACTTTGCCGATGACTACGATGATATCGCCTGTCTGGAATTTGTAGTCCGGCATTACCTCGATGGTGGTGGTGCCGGCGCTCTCCACGGCGATGATGTTCAGGCCGTATTTCTGGCGGAAGTTGATTTCCCGGATGCTGGCGCCGATAAATTTTCCGGATATTTTAATTTGGCGGATCTCCACACTGTTATCCAGGGATATGTAATCCAAGAAATTTCTGGAGATCAGTCTCTTGCCCAGACGGATGGCCATATCCCTCTCGGGATATACCACGTCGGCTCCCAGCTTCTTCAGGACAGTTCCCTGCTCTGAGCTGATAGCTTTGGCGATGACTTGGGGAACGCCCAGCTCGATCACGCTCATGGTGGTCAGGATACTCACGTCGATTTTTTCACCTACGCAGACAATCGCCACATCGCAGTTCTGAATGCCGATCTCTTTTAAGGTCTCCATGTTCAAAGTATCGGACACGAAAGCGTAATCGGTGTATTGGCGTGCTTCTTTTACTTTATTTTCATCTTTGTCGATCACGATAACTTCTTTGCCGGCCTCGGTCAGCGTGATGGCCAATGCCATTCCGAAACGCCCAAGTCCGATGATTCCAAATGAAGTAGCTTCTTGACTTTTCTTCATATTATAATCTCCTTTTACTGTTCTGTTTAAGACTTCCTTGGCAGGTCTTAATGGAATTCCGTTATTGACCATTTGCCACTAGCCGATGGTGATGGTCTCCTCTGTGTAATGTGCGTTGGGTTCGGGATGGTCAATCCACATGGAGAGCAAGGTGACAGCTCCCAGACGGCCGATGAACATCACGGAGATGATCACCAGCTTGGCCAAAGCGCTGAGTGAGGGGGTGATACCTGTGGACAGACCAACGGTGCCGAAGGCGGAGACCACCTCAAAGAAGAGCTGAATAAAGGTGCGGCCAGGTTCCAGAAGACACATAAGGAAGGTGGCCACACACACCACACCTATGGAGAGGATGGCAATCATGCAAGCTTTTGACACATTCTGTGGGGAGATACCCCGGTGAAACGCCTCCACTGGTTTCTTAGAAAACATACTTCGGACAGATTGTATCAGCACAAAGAAGCTGCTGGTCTTGATACCTCCTCCGGTGGAGCCAGGGGAGGCGCCGATAAACATCAGGACACAGAGAACAAAGAGTCCTGCGTTGGTGAGCTGTCCCATGGGGTAAGTGGAGAAGCCGGCCGTTCTGGCAGAGACGCTGTGGAAGAAAGCGCCCATCCAGGAGATATTCTCGGTTAGTTTTAGGAGCAAAGTTCCCACTACAGTCAAGGCGATGCTTGTGGTGATCACTACCTTGGAGTGGAGGGAGAGTTTGTGGAAGCTCTTTTGTTTTATGATATCCAGGATTACAAGGAAGCCCAATCCGCCGAAGATAATCAGGCCGCAGGTGACCATATTAAGCAGAATATCTTTCTGATAGGGGATTAGGTTCTGCATGCCTCCCAGAATATCGAAGCCAGAGTTGTTAAAGGCTGCGACGGAGTGGAAGACGCTGATGCCTAAGGCGCGGAGGGGTGGGTAGTCCTGGACAAAGACGAGGAAACTCAAGACGGCGCCAGCAGTCTCGAAGCACAGTGTCATGAGGAGGACTGCTTTGACAAGTTTTACGATTCCCCGGTAGCTGTCCACATTCAGGGCTTCTTTGACCAGAAGACGGCTCCGGATGCTGACACGTTTACCGGCTGCGATGATCAGTCCCACGCCCACGGAGGTGACACCTAGACCACCGATTTGAATTAAGACTGCCACGATGGCCTGCCCGAAAGCGGTGAAGTGGTCGGCGGTGTCAATGGCGATTAGCCCTGTCACACAGACGGCGCTGGTGGAAGTGAACAGTGCGTCCACAAAGGATACATGGGCGTCGGGTTTGACGCAGAGAGGTGAGAGAAGTAACAGGGTTCCCACCAATATGACCAGTGCGAAGCCAGCGGTGATCAGACGGCCAGGAGGCTGTTTCTTTAGATAATTTATTGTTTTCATGTCATGGACTCCTATTTTTTTGAAAATGCTCTTAACTTATCAGGCAAGGTGTTGTCTGAATTCTATTAGACCGGGTCTGCCAGTATATGGCGAGAACAAATAAAACATTGTGAATTCAGAAGGGAAAAACGTTTTTTGCCGTCTTTTTTCTGTTGAATGAGAAGTTCCTGTAAAAAACGTGATAATGGAATTGTGGAGAACTGTGTCCATGCGAAAAAATTCCTTTTTCTCATGAAAAAGAAGAGGAGCATTGTGGGGAAAGCGACTCCCGGATGAAAACGATTTAAAAGCTTCAAGGCCTTGTTAACGGTGTATTGTGCGGAGATCATTATTTTCCGGCATGACGGTAAGAGATACGGGAGATGTTCTTCATCACTGTGTCTGTCTGCGCACAGTGACGCCGTAGATGAATATTCGAGACTGGGAGCTGTGAAGGGGTGGTTGTTGTCAGAGGCCGTGTGTATATGTAATCCTAAGAGTAGAAAAAAACAGACCATAAGCACGCCTAGAATGTGTGTTTCTGATTTGTCGTTGTGGCTCATGACTATTCCACCTCCCTGAAACTTTCTTTAAAATACCACTAAAATGTAGGATTGTCAATGTCGGATGGCACTCGAAAATTTTCACTGCCAAGGGGGAGAGGTGGGGAGAAAACGGTTCTTTCTCTATAGTCGTGGAGTTTCTTGGGCGGCAGAGAAGATCTGCCACCCAGCATGCGTCTAGGCAAATTGGCTGTGGTAGAGTTCCGCGTAGGCGCCCTTTGCCTGGAGTAACGTCTCATGGTTGCCCTGTTCGATGATGGTTCCATTTTTCATAAATAAAATTAAGTCAGCGTCCACAATGGTGGACAGACGGTGGGCGATTACGAAACTGGTGCGGTTCTTCATCAATGATTTCATAGCTTTGTTGATCTCGATCTCTGTCCGGGTATCCACACTGGATGTAGCCTCATCCAGGATGATGACCGCAGGGTCGCAGAGGAATACCCTGGCGATGGTCAATAGCTGCCTTTGGCCCACGGAGATGTTCTCAGCGTCATCACTTAGAGGGGTGTCATATCCCTGAGACATGGTACGGACGAAAAAGTCCACTCTGGCAGCTTTGGCCGCTGCGATGATCTCCTCCCGGGTGGCGTCGGGTTTGCTGTAGGCGATGTTCTCAGCAATCGTACCGTCAAACAACCAGGTATCTTGGAGAACCATTCCGAAGTTGCTCCGCAAGCCGGCGCGGGAGAGTTCCCGGGTGTCTGTGCCGTCCAGGAGAATCTGACCGCTGTTCACCTCATAAAAGCGCATAAGTAAGTTGACCAGGGTGGTTTTTCCAGCGCCAGTGTTGCCCACGATGGCCACTTTTTGGCCAGGCTCTATGGAAAAATGAATTCCCTGCATCAGTGGATTGTCCGGGCTATAGCCAAAATGGACGTCGTGAAATTCCACAGCGCCTCTGGCTCCAGTGACTGCAGAGGAAAGTGCAGGATCCCGGGACATCTCTTCTTCATCCAATATAGCGTAGATACGTTCCAAGGATGCCAAGGCAGATTGCATACTGTTCACCATATACGCCACTTCCGTCAGGGGTTCTGAGGCCTGGTTGACATATTGGAAGAAGGCTTGGAATACTCCCACGGTCAACCGTCCTTCCAGAAGTAACTTTCCGCCCAGTACGGCGATCAAAACTTGTCCAAAACGATTGATCAGACGGATGGCTGGGTTGATGGCGTTGATGATAAACTCGACCTTGGCTGTGGACTGGGCCAATTCCTCTGTGGCTTGATACATGGATCTGGAACTATATTCTTCTTGGCAGAAAGCTTTGATGACGGTTCTGCCACTGTAGGCTTCCTCCACATGGGCGGTGACATTGCCGACGCATTGTTGTCTTATGGCCGCGTATTTCAATGTCCTCAAGGAGAAGAGATTGGTAACTGCCAAAGAAATTCCCGTAAAGACCAGAAAAATTAAGGTCAGGACGATGCTGAAACGAAACATCATCACCAGGGAGCCTGCCACCAGTCCTGCGGCAGTGAATAGTTTTAACAATCCTGTCTGTAAGGCCTCGGACATTTTGTCCAGATCGTTTACCGTTCGGCTGAGAACTGTGCCGGTTTTTGTGCGGTCGAAAAAGGCGAGTGGCAAACGATTCAATTTGGCGCTGATCTCTGTTCTCAGCCGTAAGCTGAGTTTTTCAGCGAAACTGGACATCAGATAGGACTGGAGAGTGTAGAAAAGAGCGGCCGCCAGGTAGAGCAATAGCAGGAGGAAGATCTCTCTTCCCCCATGGTTCCAGGTGATGTGAAAAGGGCTCTTCGTCTGTAGAGATTCCTGGATCGTGTTCCACAGTAAGTCTACGATGTGGGCGCTGTATGCGGGCGCGGCCAGAGAGAGCGCGGTGTAGAGGATCACTGAGATTAGCACAACGGCCAATCTCCGGTGTTGGTCTCCCACAGAACGCCAGAGGCGTTGTAGTGTCTGGAGCGTGTGTTCCGGCGTCTCAAAGTCTGTCTCTTCCCCCAGAAATTCAGTGTTGTTGTTCTCGCTCATTGACTTTCTCCTCCTCTCATCTGGGATTTGGCGATTTCCTGGTAGATGGGACAGCTTTCCAGAAGGGTCTGGTGAGTGCCCATCCCTACGATTTTTCCATCGTCCAATACCAGAATTTGTTCTGCATTTACAATTGTGCTGATGCGCTGAGCAATAATCAGTACAGCGGCGTTTTGGGTTTCTTTGGCCAGCGCTTTTCGCAGAGCCAAATCAGTCTTAAAATCCAGAGCTGAGAAACTGTCGTCGAAAATGTATAGGTCGGCCTTTTTCATCAGTGCTCTGGCGATGGACAGACGTTGCCGTTGGCCACCGGAGAAGTTGGTTCCTCCCTGGGATGTGGGGGAGGACAGGTTTTCTGGCAGGGCGCAGACGAAATCTGCCTGGGCTACGGAGAGGGCTTTTCTCATCGCGCTTTCTGTAGCTTGGCGGTTCCCATAGCGCAGGTTCTCAGCGATGGTCCCAGAGAATAGCCAGGCTCTCTGGGGGACGTAGGCGATGTGTTTTCTCAGTTCCTCCTGGGGGAGTTGCCGGATATCTATACCGTTGAACGAGACTGTACCTAGAGTACAATCGTGAAAGCGCAGGAGAAGTTTTGCAATGGTGGATTTACCACTGCCAGTGCTCCCGATTAGGGCAGTGGTCTGCCCTCTTTTGCAGGTGAAAGTCAGATTCGCCAAAGTTTCCTCGTCTGCGTCGGGAAAACGAAAACAGACATTATCGAAGCGAATCACATCATCAGTCTTCTCCGGGATAGGAGCTGGAGTGGCCACATCTGTGATCTCAGGGGTGTGTGACAGTACGGCTGAGATCCGGCCAACACAGATCATTGCCCGGGGGAGCATGATGAAGACCATCTGAGCCATGACGATATAGAATAAAATCATGACGGCATATTGGGTCAAGGCTGTGATATCGCCGATTTTCATGAATCCGGCGCCAATCCGGTTGCCACCGATCCACAAGATTAAAACAATGCACAGGTTGATGGCGAAGATGGCGGCGCTCTCCAATCCCGCAAAGAGCCGGTTGGCCTTTATGGCGGACTGGGCATAGTCCTCGAAGGATTTGCGCATTCGTTTTTCCTCGTAGTTTTCCTTGTTAAAAGCGCGGATAACTCGCACTCCTGTCAAATTTTCCCGAAGGACTACGTTCATTCGATCAAGGAAACGCTGTAGCTTATCGAAGATGACAGAGGCCTTCCTTGTGACCCAGACGGCTAACAAGATGACAAAGAAAGTTGCTCCGACCAGGAGCGCTCCCATAGTTTTATCAATGGAAAAGGCCATGACGATACCCATTATACACACTGCAGGTACAGGTAATACCATTTGGATAAACCAGATCAGCCCTTGCTGGATAAAATTCACATCGTTGAGGGTGCGGGTGATCATGGAACCAGTCCCAAACTGTTCGAAGTCATGGGTGGAAAAGGTGAGGGACCGGTCGTAGAGGGCATTGCGCATATCCCGTCCAATTTTTGCAGAAAGGCGGGCGCTGAGATAGCTGCCCAGGAGGGCGCCTGTGCTGGTGACGATAGTGATGGCGAGCATCTGTATTCCTCTGTGGAACAGATATTGCAAGTTTCCGCCACTGACGCCTACGTTGATCATATCTGCGGTGATGGTGGGGATCAGTAATCCACCGGCCACATCTAAGACCATGACCAGCAGTGTGAAGAAACTCAAGTATTTGTACGGTTTTAAGAACCGTAAGATTGCTTTCATGAAATTACCTCCCTATATCCCGGGGGGTTCCGGGAATGGCTTCCTAGAGTCTTGAAAATCGGTTTCTAAGTCCTTGAATGTATTGTCTGGAAAGGCGTAGCATTGCAGACTGCTCCTGATCGCTGAAATCCAATAAGACTTCATTTTCCATCTGAATAATCGGATAGATAGAATTTTCCACAAAGGTCTGCCCCTGGTCAGTCAGATGGATGTGCTTGTCCCGTCCATGACCGTCTTCCAGGTAGAGATAGCCGTCCTGTTCCAGTTTACGTATGGAGGAGTTGACGGTCTGTTTGCTGGCGAAAGCTTCATAGCAGATATCCCGTTGGAGACAGCCGTCACCCAGCTCACATATAACGTAGAGAATGGTAAAAGCACTGTCGGATATACCTATCTTTAGGGCAAGTCCGTGGTACAAATCATTCAACTCTTTGTCTATTTTCTTGAACTCTCGTATTCTCTCATTGACTTTGTCTGTCATCTTTGCATCCTTCTAAGTCCGATTTCGTACATAATTATATTTGAGTATAGTCCGATTTCATACTTTTGTCAAGTCTGAAATCGGACTGTTGGCGAAAATATATAGATATGGGAAGGCTTTCTGGGATCATTTGGGGAGGCTTGGGAATTCTCGAGACGGACTTATTTTGCGGGATATTTCCCTACTCCGGGCGGCAAGGCTAATCTACAGAAGACCTGTTCCCAATGCGCTGTCTGCCGGCATCATTGTATTTGGTAAATCTATTGTGTATAATGGGGACAAATAAAGGAAACCCTAAAGGATCCCAAAATGTCCAAGAAAAAAGGACAGACAGAGGAAACCCTAAAGGATCCCAAAATCTTCATAGAGAGGGAGATGGGGGCGTTTCCTAAGAGTGTGGAGGGGAGCGGGCAGTATGAGATTTATCCATATATCGGACTTACATATAGGAAAAAGGGTCAATGAGTTCTCTATGTTGGAGGATCAGAGATATATATTAGAGCAGATATTATCTATTGTGAAGGAGCAGCAGGCGGAGGCCGTGGTGATTGCCGGGGATATCTATGATAAACCGGTTCCTCCGGCGGAGGCGGTTCTGTTGTTTGACTGGTTTTTGAATGGATTGACGGCACAGCAGGCGGCGGTGTTTGTGATCAGTGGTAATCACGACTCTGGGGAGCGACTGTCCTTCGGGGCAGAGTTGATGAGAGGAGAGCGGGTGTATTTTTCACCAGTGTATAAGGGAAGGTCAGAAAAAATAAAGATGGAAGATGCGTATGGGGAGATCTATGTGCACCTTCTTCCTTTTGTGAAGCCAGCGACGGTGCGACATGCACTGGGAAGGGAGGAGATCTCCACTTACCAACAGGCGGTGGCAGCGGCGGTGGAGCGCATGGAGGTGGATGAGTCTAAGCGAAATGTCTTGGTTGCGCATCAGTTTGTCACCGGTGCGGTGCGCTGCGAGTCTGAGGAAGTGACTGTCGGAGGGATTGACCAGGTGGATGTCGGGATCTTCAGCAAATTTGACTATGTGGCTTTGGGGCACATACATAGTCCTCAGCATGTGGGGAGAGCGGAGGTACGCTACTGTGGAACACCGCTGAAATATTCCTTTTCCGAGGCTGGCCAAGAGAAGTCGGTGACGGTGGTGGATTTTCTGGACAAAGGAGAAATATCTATCCGGGAATGTCCCCTTACGCCGCTTAGAGATCTGCGGAGGATTCGGGGATCTTATCTGGAGGTGACTGCCCGGGATTTCTGTGGACAAGAGAGACGGCAGGACTATCTCCAAGTGACCTTGACAGACGAGGAGGATATCCCAGACGGTATGCAAAAACTCCGGGTCTTCTATCCCAATCTCATGCAGTTGGCGTATGACAATCAAAGGACCAGGGAGGACAGAGAGATCCAGGAGGCGCAAGGTGTCCAGCAAAAGTCGGAGATAGAATTGTTGGAGGAATTTTATCAATTGCAGAATAACCAGTCTATGAATCGGCAGCAGAGGGAGTTGTCTCAGAGACTCCTGGAACAAAGCCGGGAGAGAAGGGAGGACGGCGGAAAAGTATGAGACCGGAAAAGTTAGTAATCAGTGCGTTCGGCCCCTACGGCGGAAGGACGGAGATTGATTTTAGAAGACTGGGCGGGGAAGGATTGTACTTGATCACCGGCGATACAGGGGCTGGGAAGACTACGATCTTTGACGCCATTACGTTTGCCTTGTACGGGGAAGCCAGTGGCGAGGTGAGAGACGCTGGCATGTTTCGCAGCAAGTACGCCTCCGATAAGACTCCCACTTTTGTGGAACTTTATTTCTCCTACCAAGGTAAGGAGTATCGGGTGATTCGGAATCCAGAATACCAAAGACCAAAAGGGAGAGGAAGCGGATATACGACTCAGAAGGCGGAGGCTCAACTGATCTATCCGGACCAGAGGCAGCCTGTGACGAAGACTCGGGAAGTCACCCGGGCAGTGACGGAACTAATTGGTCTGGATTATCGGCAGTTTACTCAGATTGCAATGATTGCCCAGGGGGATTTTCAGAAATTGTTGCTGGCCGGTACCAGCGAGAGGGGAGAGATATTCCGACAGCTTTTTCACACGGAGAGGTATCGGGATCTGCAGGCAATGCTTAAGGAGACGGAGAACCGGAAGCGGAAAGTGTACGAGGAGAGCCGTAGGAGCATGGCTCAGTATCTGGATGGTGTGGTCTGTCAAGGAGATCCGTCTCTGGAGAAGGAATTTGAGGAGCTAAGAGGTGATAAATTCCAAGGGACAATGCTGAGGGGGCTGGAGATCCTGAGCAGCTTTCTGGGAGAAGAGGAAGGCAATCTGACAAGGCTGGAGCAATCCGGGAAGCGATTGGAAGAGGAGATCATGGCCAGGGACCGGCTCCTGACTAAAATCGGCCAGAATCGGGCGTCCAGAGAGCGGCTGAGAATCTGTGTGAGCGACCTGCAAAAGCTACAGCCAAGGCTGGAGAAAGCATCGGAAGACCAGAAGCAGGCGGCTGAAAATGCGAAGCGCTGTGAGCAGTTGACTGAGCTGATACAGGTGGAGAGTGAGAAGAAGGAAGTCTTTGAGATTCAGAAAGAGGGTCAGAGGCGGCTGGCTGAGCAAAATGACAAGATTCAGAAGAATCAGGCGCAGCAGGAGGAGAAGGAGGCCCAGAGATTAGAACTTGAGGAAAGGATAGAGAGGGCTAAGGGAGAGCTGGCACAGCTAAAGGGCACCGGGGAGCAGCGGGAGCGGTTACTTCGTCAGATGGAGACAGACCAAAACGCGGAGAGAGCGTTGCAAGATCTCTGTCTGGATCTGGATAACACGGAAAAGGACTTCCGGAGAACGAAAAAAAGTTTGGGGGAGGAGCAACAAAAACAGTCAGATTTGCTGAGAGAATTTCAGGATCTGGAGGCGGAGATCGCCGAGTTGCGAAGGCAGGATACAGTGCTGGCAGTTCTCGCGGAGAAAGAGAAGAATGTATCTCAGTCCTTGGGCGATTTCCTTAGCGGAAGGCAGCAGGTTCAGGAGGCTGAAAGCGCACGTGAGACGTTGAATAGGCAGGCGGAGGCCGCCCAGGCGCGCTCTCAGAAGGTAGAAGAACAGAGGAACGTCTGGGAGCGGGAGTGGGAAGCGATTGGGGATGTGCAATTAACTGTAGCAGAGTTGGAGCAGAAGTTGGACCGGGCTAAGAGCAGACAGAGAAGCCTGGATCAACTGGGCCTTCAGATTCAACGATGTGAACGGCTGCGTCAGAGTCAAGTGCAAAAGCAGAGGGATTACCAGAGAAAATGGCAGGAGAAAGAAAAGCTGCAAAATTCATATCAGAGCCTGGAACGGTTTTTCTTAGATGGCCAGGCGGGGCTTTTGGCAGAGACATTGAGGGAGGGGGAAGCTTGTCCTGTGTGTGGGGCAGTTCACCATCCAAATCTGGCGGTAAAACCTGCTCAGGTTCCTGACCGGGAAGAACTGGAAAGTAAAAAAGAGCGATTCCTGGCGGCTGAGAGGGAAGTTCAGCAGTTGAGCGCCGAGGCTGGGCAGATGGGCCAGCGGTTACATGAGGAAATCCAGGAGGTTCAGGAGCAGGCAGAGGAATACCTTGGGACGAAGATCTGGGAGGATATCTTTGCCAGACTGCAACAGGAACAATCGTTGCTGGGCCAAGAGATGGAAAAATATCAGGAATCTCTGAGAGTAGCAGGAGAGGACCAGAGACGGCTGAAATGGCTGAAAATAAACCTGGATCGGGCCGGGGACGAGTTGGCAAAGTTGCGGGAAGAGTCTCAAGAGAGTGCGCAGGCCCTGGCAGCTTTGGACAGCAAGATCCAGGAGAGACGAGGGCAACTGTGGCGGATGTTCAAAGCAGATATGGAAGAGGCGGAGCAAGGAGACGACGGCTGGATGGAGGAGGTGAGAGAGCAGCTTGAAAGGCAGAGGGAGGAATTGACAAGTCAAAGAAGGCAGATCGGCGAAGAGATTCAAAGACGGGGCCGGCTGGAGCAGAGAAGAGAAAACCTGGCCAAGGATAACAGTCAGCTAGGCCAGTCCATCCAAGAATTGATCAGTGCATGTGAGATCCAAAAGAGCCGTTTGAGAGAGTTGGAACAGAAACTTTCGGAGACACTCTCCTCGGTGGATATTCCAGAGACAGACATGCCGGAGACTCTGTCAGTGGGAGAACAAAGACAGGTTGCACGGAAGCTTGCAAAACGGTATCGGGAGCGGTTCGCCGCAGGCCAGAGAGAGCTGGAAGTGATTCGTACAAGGCTGGCGCTTCAGGAACAGTTGGTGAATGAGATACCGAGTCAAGAGGGGCAGAGGCAGATATTGGAGGCGGAGATTCAGGAGTCTGGCAGAGAGGCAGTCCGTCTGAGAACGGAGAGAGATCATCTGCAAAGGCAGATGGAGGAGAGAAGCCAGATACTGGGAGATCACACGCTGGAACAGACGACGGCTAGGATTCAGACTTACCTGAGACAGAGACAAGATTTGCAGAGGGCAAAGGAGAAGGCTGATGAGGCCTTACAAGATTGCCGGACAGAAGATGCAAAACTCCGGTCTGCGATTGCGGCGTTGGAAGGACAGATTCAGGAGACAGCGGATCTGGAGGAGGCGAGGGTTCGAGAGGAGAAGGAAGGCTATATCAGGGAAAAGGAAGAGCTGGATCAGCGGATGAGAGAGCTGTATGCTATCTGGAAGAAAAACGGTGAGATTTACAGCAGGGTCAGCGCCAAGCATGAGGAATTGACTGCGCTGGAGAGCGAGTATATCTGGATTAAGACGCTCTCAGACACAGCCAACGGGGAGTTAAATGGCAAACAGAAGATCACTTTGGAGACGTATGTCCAGATGGGATATTTTGAGAGAATCCTGCGGCGGGCCAACTTGCGTCTCCTGACTATGACCAGCGGCCAGTATGAACTGCAGCGGCAGGAGAACGGCAGTAATAAGAGGGAGAAGACGGGGTTGGAACTCAATGTGATCGACCACTACAATGGGAGTATCCGAAGTGTCAAGACGCTGTCTGGGGGAGAGACCTTCCAGGCTTCTTTGTCTCTGGCATTGGGACTCTCCGATGAGATACAGTCCAATGCCGGAGGGATTCAGTTGGACGCCATGTTTGTGGACGAGGGTTTCGGCTCTCTGGACGAGGACGCTTTGAGCCAGGCGGTGAGAGCTCTCAACGATTTGACTGATGGTAGACGTATGGTGGGAATTATCTCCCATGTGTCAGAGTTGAAGGAGAGAATCGACAAGAAAATCGTGGTGACGCGGAAGCGGGGAGGAGACAAAATGGGGAGTACCGTGGAGGTCCAGGGAAATCCGTGAGGAGGACCCTCAGAGATAGGAAAAAATAAGCAGGGCGCCGGTGAGGTGTCCTGCTTGTTTTTTCTCAGATGTGGGATGACGTCCAAGTCTTTGGGTGTGAGTGTGTTCTACTTATAATTTTCCTCCAGAAATTGCTGGGCTACGGTGGACTCGTCCTTCTGCAATTCATCTACCTGGTAGTTCAGATCTTGCATGACTTCGTCGGTTAGAAGTTGACTGAGTTTATGGAAGACGTCCTTGAGTTCGGGATGTTCTTCCAGGACTTCACCGCGGACTACTGGGATTGCGTAGTAAGGTGGAAAATAATTTTTGTCATCTTCCAGGACAGTCAGGCCAAATTTCTTCAGCAGGCCGTCCGTCTGGAAGGCGTCAATGACGTCGCTCTCGTCACTCATAAGAGCGGTGTAGCGGGGAGAACCGTTGATTCCAGTCTCCTTTGCAAAAGTGAGGCCATAGGCTTTTTTTAGTCCGGGGAAGCCGTCTTCCCGGTTCATGAATTCCAGAGTGGGCGAGATCCGCAACTGGCCGTTGAGCTTTTTCAGATCGCTGATGGTCTTCAGATTGTTGGCCTCGGCAAACTCCGGCTTGACAGCCAATGTGTAGGTGTTGTTAAAGAGCATTTGATCTAGGACGTCCAGATCATACTTCTCCTTGAATTCTTCTTTGACCGTATCGTAGGCTTGCTCCACATCGGAGGTTGCCTTGTGCTTGAGGGTCTCTGTGTAGGCAGTCCCAGTATACTCGATATACGCGTCTACCTCCCCGGCTTTGATGGCGTTGAAGACGACCTGAGTTCCGCCCAGGTTGGACTTACGGTTCACATTCAGGTCAGTATCTTTTTCAATGGCCTGGGAGACCAGCTCACACAGTACCCGCTGTTCGGTAAAGTCCTTTCCACCTACCGTGACAGTGGTGTCGGCGGAGGGCTTGGATAGCGACTGGACTCCTGAGATGAGAAAGAAGATCAAGATCAACGCTCCAGAGAAGATCAAAATGATTTTCTGGTGTGTGTGTTGTTTTTGGGCTGTACTGGACTTGCGCGCGCTGGCCGGCGTGACGAATTTTTCGACCAGACCCAGGAGAAAGTCCACCAGAAGAGCCAACAGACAAGCGGGGATGGCGCCGGCCAGGATCTGATGGTTGTTCACAGTGCTGATTCCGGAGAAGACCAGGTAACCGAGACCGCCTCCGCCGATGAAAGCGGCCATGGTCATAAGGCCTACGGCAGTTACGGCAGAGATACGGACACCGGCCATCATCACTGGAAGCGCCAGTGGAATCTGAATTTTAAATAGAATCTGTATCTTTGTAAGTCCAATTCCTTTTGCCGACTCAATGAGCTCAGGCGCGATCCCCTGAATACCGGTGTAGGTATTTTTGACGATGGGTAGCAGGGAATAGAGGATCACTACGATCACAGAGGGGAGGACGCCGATGCCCAGAAAAGGAATTGCAAAACCTAAGAGGGCCATACTTGGGACTGCCTGCACAACGCTTGCAATGCCCAGGACAGCCTTGTTTAATTTTTTTACATAACTGATCAGCAATCCCAGAGGCACTCCGATCAAGATGGCGAAGAAGACGGCGATGCAAGTCAGTTGAATGTGGTCGATGAGAAGGGAGAGAATCTGTCCCTTATTTTCCAGTAGATAGTTGATAAATGCCATCATAATTGTAGTCCCTCCTCCTCAGAATCAATGAATTGTTCACTCATGGTGGAGACCAGGCTGCTCTTGGTGATCAGCCCGCAGAGTTTTCCATCGCTGTCCACAACCGGCACATTGGAAGTGGGGGTTGTGGTAATGGTTTTTAGGATGGTGACAATATCCATCTCTGGGTCTGCTGTCCGGATGGGCGGGTGCATGATATCCAGAACCAGGTGTTTTTGCTGGTCCGGTTGCCGGATATCCTTTGAGCGGACCACGCCCAGGAAATTCCTGGATTTGTCCACCACCATCAGGCTGTCCACTTTGTTGGAACGCATTTTCTCCACGGCCCGGATGAGGGGAAAATTCGGAAGACAACTGACAGGTTCCGTGATCATGATATCCCGAACCTTGATAAAGTTGGGAGACTCCCAGATCCGGTGTTTGCCCACAAAATTGCTGACGTAATCATTGCACGGGTGTTTCAAAATCATCTCCGGGAGATCGTACTGGAGAATCTCACCGTTGTACATCACGCAGATTTTGTCGGCTACTTTCACGGCTTCCCCCATATCGTGGGTGACGAAGACGATGGTCTTTTTCAACTCCTCTTGGAGGCTCACCAGCTCGTCCTGGAGCTGAGAACGGGTCAATGGGTCTAGGGCGCTGAAAGGTTCGTCCATCAGGATGATCCCGGGATCGGTGGCGAAGGCTCTGGCGACGCCAATACGCTGTTTCTGGCCGCCGGACAACTCACTGGGGTAACAGTCCAGGAAGGAGGGAGACATGTTGACCATGTCCATTAACTCCATGGTTCGCTGGGCAATCTTGGCATCGTCACGTTTTTCCATGCGCTCAATCAACTCGATATTCTGACGGATAGTCATGTGGGGAAAAAGCCCGGTGGATTGAATGACATAGCCCATACTCCTGCGCAACTGGATCAGATTTTCAGACTGAATGTCCTTTCCGTCCACTAAGATCTTTCCGCTGGTGGGATCTAAGAGGCGGTTGATCATCTTGAGGGTTGTGGTCTTGCCGCAGCCGCTTTCACCGATCAGCGTGACCAATTCTCCGGACTCGATGGTAAAATTTAAATTTTTTAAGATGACACGTTTCTCAAAAGATTTGGAAACGTCTTGAAATTGAATCATAAATTTCTTACCTCCTATAATAGAGATCTATCGGATTTCATGGTCTCAACAGGAGTTTATTATAGCATAATGGCAGGAAAATGTAAAATATAGGCTCTGGACGGAACTATATATAGATAGAAATTAGAAAACAGAGAATGAGGAGTTATTAAGAATTTAGACGAGTTTTATATATTTCTTTACATGAGTTTGACATAAAGTTTACGGTGACTATATTGTTTTTTGTTTTGCCAGGATCCTATAATAAATATATAAAAATAATTGATGAGACAGATCCGTGTGGAAAGTGGCATGGAGTCCCTGGAGACCCGGGGAGAAGAAAGGAGTTCGACGGTGTTAGAGTTAAAGAATATTGTAAAGTCCTATGACGAGAGTGTGATCTTGGATGATATTAGTTTGAACATTGAAGAAGGTGAGATTGTGTCAATCTTAGGTCCCTCTGGGAGCGGAAAGACGACTTTGTTGAATTTGATCTTGGGTATCACAGAGGCTGACAAAGGGAAGATTGTCTACAACGGAAAAGATTTGACAAGGGTTCCCATGGAACAGAGGGGATTCAATATTGTGTTTCAGGACTACGCGCTTTTTCCAAACCTGAATGCCTATCAGAATATTACATACGGATTAAAGAATAAACCGGAAATTTCCTCCCAGGAAGAGGTGGAAGATTTGATTCAACTTCTGGGGCTGAGCGAACATCTGGACAAGAAAATCGATCAGCTATCCGGTGGACAAAAGCAGAGAGTGGCTTTGGCCAGGACAATGGTTATGAAACCGAAGATCTTGTTGTTGGACGAACCTTTAAGCGCGTTGGACGGTGTGATCAAGGAGTCCATCAAGGACCGGATTAAGACTATAGCCCGGGAGTATCACTTGACCACTATCATTGTGACCCACGACCCTGAGGAGGCTCTGACTCTCTCGGATAGGGTGTTGATTATCAACAAGGGTAAGATATCCCAGTATGGAAGTCCTGAGGAGATCATCAATCAGCCCAAGAATTCTTTTATCAAAGAGTTTATCCTGAACCAGCTTGAGATCAAGAGAAACAATATTTTTTCTTTGTTTCAGTGTGGGATGACTGCGTAAAAGGTGGGAGAGATGAGGACAAAAAAGAATATTGAGATCAAACTGATTTTCCTGGCCGTGGCTGTGCTCTTTCTGTGGTTTTTGGCGGTTCCAATCATTATGTTGTTGCTGAAATCTTTCCAGGACGACATGGGAAGAGCGTGGGTACATTACGTGGAAGTATTTACCACAGACGGTTTCTGGGAAGCGGTGGGGAACAGTTTTCAGGTGGCCGGAAGCGGCGCCCTGGTCACCACGGTATTGGCTTTTCTTCTGGCGTACACAGTGAACTACACCAATATTCCTGGGATTCTCAAGAAGATAATCCGCGGCGGCGCGGTGCTTCCGATGTTGCTTCCGACGATCACCTATGGATTTGCCATCATCTATTCTTTTGGCAAACAGGGACTCGTGACGAAGGTGCTGGGCAGGCAATTGTTTGATATCTATGGGTACGGAGGGCTGTTGCTGGGCTATGTGATCTACACGCTTCCGGTGTCCTTCCTGCTGATTCAAAATACCATGGGATACATTGACAAGAAATTCATGATTGTCTCCAGAATTATGGGAGACGGAGGGCTGAAAAATTTTGGAATCACAGTTCTCCGGCCGTTGACAGGGACGTTGGCAGCTTCGTTTGTGCAGTGTTTTTTTCTGGCGTTTACGGATTTTGGTATTCCCGCCTCGGTGGGAGGCCGGTATGAGGTGGTGGCCTCAGTGCTCTACGATGAGATGCTGGGCAGCCTTCCGAATTTCAACAATGGCGCCGTTGTGGCGATGGTCATGTTGGTGCCCTCTGTGGTGAGTATTTTACTGTTGCATTACCTGGAGCGGTACAATGTCAGGTATAACAAGATCTCCCAGGTGGAGATCTTTAAGAATCCAGTTCGGGATGGGATCTGCGGCGTGCTCTCCGGTCTGGTGATGCTGGTGATTGGAATCGTCTTCGCCATGGTCTTTCTCGTACCTTTTGTGCGAGAGTGGCCCTACGAGATGGCTTTCACCACAGAGCATGTCAGGGCGGTCTTCCAGGACGACGGGTTGTTCAGCGTATTTAAGAATTCCCTTCTGGTAGCTACGTTGACGGCGGTATTTGGGTCCTTGGTGGCCTATGGGGCGGCTCTGGTCACAGCCAGGAGTAAGATTTCCCGCAGTGCAAAGGGGATGGTGGAGAGTATCGCCCTTGTGACAAATACGATCCCGGGAATGGTAATTGGTATCGCCTTCCTGTTGATGTTCTCTGGGACAAGTCTGCAGAATACGTTTCTGTTGATCATTCTGTGTAATATTGTCCACTATTTCTCCACGCCTTATCTGATGATGAAGAACTCTCTGGAGAAGATGAATGCCTCCTGGGAGACTACGGCGATGTTGATGGGAGACAATTGGCTGAAGACGATTTTCCGGGTGGTCACGCCCAATGCGTTGCCTACGATTTTGGAAGTGTTCAGTTATTACTTTGTCAATGCCATGGTCACAGTCAGCGCCGTAATCTTTATCGCCGGCGCAAGAACTATGGTGGTGACAACGAAGATCAAGGAGTTGCAGCATTTTGCCAAGTTCAATGAGATTTTCGTTCTCTCGCTGTGTATCCTATTTACCAATGTGATTGCAAAGATGATCTTCCAAGCGCTGGCGGATTATTTGTCCAGGGCAAGCGAGAAGAAAGAGCAGAGAAAGATGGCAATGAGGAAGGCCGTGGCAGCCGGTCTTGTAGGTGTGCTGGCTGTCACAGTTGTGGGAGTTACGGCTCACTCCTCCGCCGGTAATTCCATCGATGGGGAGCAGGTGGTCATCTACTCCAACGCGGACGACGAGGCGGTGGATGCCATGAAACATGCGCTGGATGACAATGGATTTCAGGGTAAATATATTTTTCAGACCTTTGGAACTTCTGAGCTGGGCGGAAAACTGCTGGCGGAGGGAACCAATATTGAGGCAGACCTGGTCACTATGAGTTCGTTCTACCTGGACAGCGCCCAGGAACAGAATCAGATGTTTCAGAGATTGACCTTCCAGGCGGAGACTCTCTCAGAGACTCCAGATTTCTACCGGCCCATCACTTCCCAGGAGGGTGCGATTCTCGTCAACCCAGAGGCTATGAAGGAGGCAAATCTCCCTACGCCAAAATCCATCAAGGATCTGGCGGACCCAGTGTACGAGGGACAGATCTCGGTGACAGATATCAAGAGTTCTTCCACGGCTTGGCTTCTGATTCAGGCTCTGGTGAGCGCCTACGGGGACGAAGGGGCCAAGGAGGTACTCACAGGAATCTATGAGAATGCAGGACCACATATTGAGGACTCAGGCTCCGGCCCCATTAAGAAGGTACTATCCGGCGAGGTGGCTGTTGGATTCGGGCTTCGCCATCAGGCGGTGGCGGATAAGAAGGAAGGGCTGCCTATAGACTATATCGACCCCATCGAAGGAAATTTCTCCCTGACAGAATCACTGGCTGTGGTGGATAAAGAGGAGGAGACGAATCCCTTGGCTATGGAGATGGCAGAATGCATTATCAAGAACGGACGGGAGGAGCTGCGCTTGACTTATCCCAATCCACTGTATCAGGGTGAGGCGGCAGATTCGGAGAACCAGTCCAAGTATCCTAAGAGTTATCCAGAGCCGCTGACTGCAGATTTGTTAAAAGAACATCAGGAACTGTCGGAGAGTTGTAAATAAAAAAGCGATTTCTCAGGATTCCCAGGGGCGTGTGAGACTATGCCGGACAGGGGATAATGAGATCCCAATAAAAATATAGAAGAGAAAGAGGAAAATGAGATGATTCAGTACAAGTTGTTGACACCTGGTCCACTGACCACCACGGAGACTGTAAAGAGAGAGATGATGGCAGACCACTGTACCTGGGATGATGATTACAAACAGATTACTCAGAATATCCGCAGAGGCCTGTTGAAGCTGGCCCATGTGACGGAAGAGGATTACACGGTGGTGCTCATGCAGGGCAGCGGGAGCTTCGGGGTGGAGTCGGTGTTGACCAGCGTGATAGGAGACGATGAGAAATTGTTGATCGTGGCCAACGGTGCATACGGAGAGCGCATGGTGGATATTGCCCAACATGCAAAAATCCCGTATACTCTGTATGAGGCTGCTTATGATCAGGTTCCATCAGCGGGGAGAGTGGAAGAGATCTTAAATGGAGATCCTCAGATTACCCATGTGGCCATGGTGCACAGTGAGACCACGTCCGGCATTCTCAACGATATCGCGTCGGTGGCAAAGGTGGTTAAAGCAGCGGGAAAGACCATGATTGTGGATGCGATGTCCAGCTTTGCCGGGGTGGACATCCAGGTGAGAGACCTGGGAATTGACTTTTTAATCAGCAGCGCTAATAAATGTATTCAGGGAGTCCCGGGGTTCTCTTTTATCATATGTAATCGTGAGAAATTAATAGAGAGCCAGGGAAAAGCCCGGAGTCTGGCGCTGGATCTCTATGACCAGTGGAAAACAATGGAGAAAGACGGAAAGTGGAGGTTCACCTCTCCCACTCACACGGTGCTGGCCTTTGCCAAAGCCATGGAGGAGCTGGAGGCAGAAGGGGGAATCCCGGCCAGATCCAAGCGGTACTATGAGAACAACCGTCTGTTAATTCAGAAGATGAAAGAGATGGGGATTCGTACTTACATAGGTGAAGAACACCAAGGGCCGA
Source organism: Blautia sp. (assembly GCA_047014865.1). GTDB lineage: Bacteria > Bacillota > Clostridia > Lachnospirales > Lachnospiraceae > Blautia_A. The sequence continues at coordinate 37,249 of JBKXQO010000020.1, forward strand.
TTATCACAACTTTTTTCTATCCAGATCACTGTGCGTTCTCTTTCCAGGAGATGTATGAGTACATCAAGGAACGTGGATATGCCATCTATCCGGGTAAGGTGACGGACGCAGATACCTTCCGTATTGGAAACATCGGGGAGATCTATCAGGAGGATATTCAGAAGCTCTGTGAGATTTTTAAAGACTTTTTTGCCTCTAAGTGCTCCAATTGAATTTTTCTGTGAAGATCAGAGACTTTCAGCGGCATTTTTTATCTGAAAATAATGAAAGAGAACTAAAATAGAAAAGGTGGATGATAAGTATGGACAAAATAGAAGCGGTAATCTTTGACTGGGCAGGGACGACGGTGGACTACGGTTGCTTTGCGCCAGTGCAGGCATTTGTGGAAGTATTCCAGGATGCGGGCATTGAACCTACGATGGAGGAAGTGCGGGAGCCCATGGGGATGCTCAAGTGGGATCACATACGCACTATGCTCAGGATGCCCAGAATTCAGAGAGCCTGGGAGGAGAAGTATCAGAAGACGCCGGATGACAGAGATGCAGATGAACTTTTCGCCAAGTTCCAGCCTTCCCTCTTGAAGATACTGGATCAGTTCGCAGATCCGAAACCTCATGTGGTGGAGACGGTGAGAGAGCTGAGAGAACGAGGGATAAAGATTGGTTCGACGACTGGCTATACCGATATTATGATGGACATTGTGGTGCCAAAAGCCGCAGAGCAGGGGTATGCTCCAGACTGTTGGTTCAGCCCAGACTCTACAGCGGGGATGGGGCGTCCGTACCCTTACATGGTGTTCCGGAATCTGGAGGCCTTGAAAGTGTCTTCTGTGGCAAAGGCCATCAAAGTGGGAGATACCGTATCCGACATTCTGGAGGGAAAGAATGCGGGTCTGTTTACAGTGGGAGTTCTGGAGGGGAGTTCCGTGTTGGGACTGAGTCAGTCAGAGTATGAGGCTCTCTCGGAGCAAGAGAAGCTTCAGAGACTTGCACAGGCAGAGCAGAAGTACAAAGAGGCGGGTGCGGATCAGGTAATTCGGGACATCCGCGGAGTGCTGGAGATTATATAGAAGTTCTAGATGGCAGGAAAATGGGATTTTGGCTTTGTGAGTGGAAGAGAGAGGGATTTTTCCAGATCGGGCTGCTTTCGTGATTGACTTTCTGGCACAGATTCCTTAGAATAGAGGAAGAAGTTCGCGAGCGAGGTGTACGATGTTCAGAAAGATAGAGAATCAGCGCCCATTTCAGGGGATATTGGATCAGATCACAGAGAATGTGAGAGCGGGAAAGCTTAAGCCAGGGGAGGCCCTGCCAGCGGAGAGAATGATGGCTGAGCAGCTCGGGGTGTCCCGCCCTGTGGTCCGGGAGGCTCTCCGTGCACTGGAGTTGCTGGGGATTATCACTTCGGTTCGGGGAGGAGCGAATTATATCTCAGCAGGCTTGGAGCATTGCCTGATCCATCCCTTTACCATTTTATTTTCTATGAATAACAGCAGCGTGACTCATGCGCAGCAGCTTCGGGCGGCCTTGGAGCAGAAGGCCGCCTATTTGGCTGCTCAAAATTGCGACAAAGTGGAGGCGGTAAAATTGCAAATGATCTTGGCTCAGATGGAGGTGGAGACGGATGAGACCAGAAGAGGAGATCTGGACCGGGATCTGCATATGAGTATAGCCAGGATGGCACAGAATCCTATGATCTACAGCGCTTTGAGCGCGGCGTCTGAGCTCACAGAGAATATTATCACGGGGATCAGATCCTATCTGATGCAAAAAAACGGGGAGATCACAGATATCGAGGAGCAGCATCATCTGTTGGTGAAGGCCATTGTCAGCGGGGATTCTCAGGAGGCCGAGCGGTGTATGCATGAGCATATGATGACGATCGAGAGATATATAGAGGAAAAATGTAAGGACAGTTGAGCACTGTATAAAAAGTATCTGGGACAGACATCCACAGATGCTTGTTTTTTTGCCCATGGGATGCTATAATCACCTTAATTGGTAAAACTAATTAAAATATCGGTCATACCGATCAGAGATAGGAGAGAGAGTTATGGGCTATGTGCAGTGGAGTTATGAGACCTTAAATCATTTTTGCCAGGACGTCTTCGAGGCGTTTGGATTTGGCAGAGAGGACAGTGAGACAATCAAAAATGTACTTCTAACTGCGGATTTGTATGGTATTGAGAGTCATGGAATGCAGAGAATGGTCCGTTACCACAAAGGGATCGCCAAGGGGACGATTCATCCACAGGCGAAACCAGAGGTGGTGTTCGAGACACCGGTCTCCGCAGTGGTGGAAGGTCACAATGGTATGGGGCAGTTGATCGGAGTCTACGGCATGCAAAAGGCCATTGAGAAGGCTAAGACCAGTGGCGTGGGGATTGTGAGCGTGCGCAACTCCAATCATTTTGGAATCGCAGGCTACTATGCGAAGATGGCCTGTGAGCAGGGGCTGTTGGGGATGGCTTGCACCAATTCTGAGGCAATCATGGTCCCCACCTTTGGCAGAAAGGCCATGCTCGGCTCCAATCCCATCGCGGTTTCCATGCCGGCCAAGCCATATCCATTTTTCTTTGACTGTTCTACCACAGTAGTCACCAGAGGAAAGCTGGAGATGTACAATAAGATGGGAAAACCGCTCCCGGAGGGATGGGCGCTGGATAAGAATGGACATGCCAGCACGGATGCACCGGATGTCCTGGCTAACATTGTGGCCAAGAGGGGCGGCGGAATTATGCCTCTGGGCGGAAGCGAGGAGGTCACAGGCAGCCATAAGGGTTATGGCTATGGGATGCTCTGTGAGATTTTCAGTTCGATCCTCTCCCTGGGCGTGACCTCTGACTTCTGCTGTACGCAGCCGGATAAGACTGGAATCTGTCATGGATTTATGGCGGTCAACCCTGCAATCTTTGGGGACCCGGCAGCGATCGAGAGGCATCTATCCGACTATCTGGAAGACCTGAGGGAGAGCCCGAAAGCAGATGGTCAGGAGCGTATCTATACTCACGGAGAGAAGGAAGTGGCGGCAGAGAAGGAACGCCTGGAGAATGGGATCCCCGTCAACGACAATACCATGCTGGAGTTGGCAGATCTGTGTAAATATCTGAAATTGGATTTCAACTCTTACTTTGAGGGGTATCAACTGGCAAGCGACGAGAAATTCTTTCAGGATAATTATTAATGAATAAATCATATAGGAGGAAATGATCATGGATTACGCAAAAGAATCCCTTAGACTTCACAGGGAATGGAAGGGTAAGATTGAGGTGAAGACTACGGTACCGGTGGAGACAAAGGACGACTTGTCACTGGCCTACACTCCAGGGGTTGCGCAACCTTGTCTGGAGATCCAAAAAGACGTCAATCAGTCTTATGAGCTCACCAGGAGGTGGAACATGTGTCTGGTGGCCACCGACGGATCGGCAGTGTTGGGGCTGGGAGACATCGGCCCGGAAGCTGGAATGCCTGTTATGGAGGGAAAATGCGTGCTCTTCAAGGCATTTGGCGACGTGGACGCCTTCCCTCTTTGCATTAAGAGTCACGATGTGGATGAGATCGTCAATACCATCTATCTGATCTCAGGTTCCTTCGGCGGTGTGAACCTGGAGGATATCTCCGCTCCCCGTTGTTTTGAGATCGAGAGAAAATTAAAAGAAAAATGCGACATTCCGATTTTTCATGATGACCAGCATGGGACGGCTGTGATCACCCTGGCCGGCTTGACCAATGCCCTGAAGGTAGTTGGAAAGAAAAAAGAGGATGTGAAGATCGTCATGAATGGGGCCGGAGCCGCTGCGATCTCCATCTCTAAGCTGCTCTTGAAGGCAGGTTTCCCGGATATTGTACTCTGTGACCGAAAAGGCGCAATCTATGAAGGGTGCGCTGAGGGTATGAATCCAGTGAAAGAGGAGATGAGTAAGATCACCAACCGGGAGAAGAAATCCGGATCACTGGCCAATGTGTTAAAAGGCGCGGACGTCTTTATCGGAGTCTCCGCTCCAGGCGCTGTGACCACAGAGATGGTAAGGACCATGGCAAAAGATCCCGTCTTGTTTGCCTGCGCCAATCCCACGCCGGAGATCTATCCGGACGATGCCAAGGCGGGCGGAGCCAAGGTGGTGGCCACAGGCAGGAGTGATTTTCCCAACCAGATTAACAATGTGTTGGCGTTTCCTGGGATCTTCCGAGGCGCTTTCGATGTGAGGGCAAAGGACATCAACGATGAGATGAAGATCGCGGCTGCCCATGCTCTGGCAGACTTGATCTCTGAGGATGAGTTGAGCCCAGACTACATCATTCCCAAAGCCTTCGACAAGAGAGTAGGCCCGGCGGTGGCCAAGGCGGTGGCAGAGGCAGCCAAGGCCACAGGGGTGGCAAGGATTTAATGGTATTATAAACTGTGAGGTAGAAAGAGAAGGCCCCTAGGTGGGTCTTTTCTTGTCTACAGGAAAATTTTTTACCGTTCCCCTTTTTTCAATAAATGGATTCCAATGAGATGGAATAGAAGAATGTAGAGGATGCAAAAGAGATAAAAGCTTAGGGAGGAGGAAACCAAGGTATCCTCATTTTTGTTGGAGTTCATGCCCATAAGCAGCAGGCAGTAGGGCCAGATTATGTGGAACTTTGTGTTGGAGATTACCAGCCCGCTGATGCCGCCGAAGAGTCCAATGGCGACAGGGATGGCAAAGTTGGGGATTATGGAGGCTACCAGATACTGGATGGTGGCGATAACGAATCCGCCAAGGGTGCCGCGCAGAATCCAGATAATAATGGTGTCTGGGGGAAGGCCAGGAAGCCCCACCAGTTTTCCAGCCGTCAGGTAAAGCAGTGAGAACCAAAGCTGGGTCAGAAAAGTGATAACGCAGACCATGCAGAATTTGGAGCTGTATAAGATGGCTGGGGACACCGGCTGAGTCAAAAGGGCGTGTCTGCACGAATTAAAATTTTCGAATCTCCAGAGAAACGCACAGTAGACTCCGATTAAAGGCGCGAAAAAGAAGTTGGAGTAGAATAAGCTGATCTGAGTCCAGAGGGAATACCAACCGGCCCTCAACAGTTCCAGGTTGTTGAGATAGTTGCCGGCGCCCATGATGGCGGGAATGATCGGGACCAGTAAGAAGGCCGGCCAGACCAAAGTACCCTTACATTTAAGACGTTCACAGTTGATTGCTTTGATTAACATAGTCATATCCTCCTCACATAGCGGCAATTTGCCTGCAAAAATATTTTTTTCCCAGGAAATATAGAACTCCTGTACAGATGAGCAATACCAAAAGCCACTGTAGCGGATAATGGTTCCAGTAGTAAGTGGAGTGGCGTGTGGCGCTGTCGTAATTCAGGCCGACGTTACATAAGCTGGAAAAATATCCCCAGGGAATCAGATAGCGAAGGGGGTATTGACCAAGAAACCAGGAAAATAGGCCGACGAAGGTGCCTCCGATGCTGACAAATAAAGGGAGCAACTGGTTTTCAAATCGCAGGGACAGCAGTAATTGAAATAAAAATAGAAAAAGATGAATGGCAATTAAACTGACAAAATATTCAAAATAATAGATTTTCCATCCAGGACGATAAGCTTGATTCAGGGTAAAAAAGAAGACGGACTGAATCAAGTCAAAGACGGATAGGTGGATGGCTCCGGCCAACAGTTTGCTCTGGAGAAACGCTGTGGGAGATTCTACAGTGAAAATCCAAGAGTAAGTGCGACCAGTCTGCTCAATGTCGCACATCCGGCTGGCTGCAACAGCCAGGACTAAAGGTGTGACAACGCTATTGATCAACATAAAGTTCTGATAGAGCATTCCGGTGGTGTCATTTAGCCTTGTGAGGTCTAAGTCGCGTACGGCCCAGAGAGCCCACAGGATGATAAAACCCAGTGCGGCGGCAAAGAGAAGCCAGAGATGGCGGCGGCGCAGTTTCTGAAACTCTGTTTTTAAGTATTTCATCACAGGCTTGCCTCCTTTTCTACCATTTGTAAATAAAGATCTTCCAAATTTCCGTGGCGCTCTTCCAGGCGATAGAGGTCAATCCCATTCTCAAACAGAGTCCGGATGCGAGGGCCCAGGTTATTTTCACTCTCATAGGGAAGAAACAGTCCGTCTTGGGTGTGGCGAATGGGGTGGGTGTAGCCACTTTTTTCATACTGGGCAATGAGCACTTGAGAGGCTTTCTGATTATTGGAAGTCCGAAGTAGAAGTTCATGCTGATTCTTGGATTGAAGGTCATCCAGGGAGTTTTGGTAGATTAGATTTCCGTTGACGATAATGCCAAGTTGGTCGGCAATCTGCTCAATCTCTGTGAGCAGGTGGCTGGAGACCAACAGGGTCATTCCGTATTGCCGTGGAAGATTTTTTAACAATTGGCGCATTTCGTGGATGCCAGCCGGATCCAGACCGTTAGTGGGCTCGTCCAGAAGCAATAATTTTGGCCTTCCCAGCAGGGCGTTGGCGATTCCCAGGCGCTGTTTCATTCCCAGAGAGTAGTGGGAGACCTTTTTGTCTTTTTGTTGTTCCAGCCGGACGGTCTGGAGTACCCGATTGATCTCTGAGAGAGGTAAATTTCGCAGAGTACAGGTGATCTTTAGATTTTCATATCCAGTGAGGTTGCCGTAGTAGGACGGAGACTCAATCAGGGAGCCTGTGTGGGAGAGGATGGAAAGTCTGTGGGAAGGATTTAGTTCCTGTCCGAGAAGGTGGATACTGCCTCTGTCGGGAGCCGTCAGCCCCAAGAGCATTTTCATAGTAGTACTTTTTCCGGCCCCGTTTGGTCCGAGAAATCCATAGATTGATTTCTCCGGAACCTGTAGATGGAGTTGGTTGACAGCCGCCTTGCCGTGGTAAAGTTTCGTGAGATTTTTTGTCTCTACAATACATTTTGCCATAGTTATATCCCTTCCTTTCGCTTCGCTAAGGCACAAAACAGTATGAAAATGTTTGCTCCTGGCGTATTTTTTGTTTGGTTTGGGATTTATTATGAAGCCTGTTCCTTAATTCTCCCTTTGCTTTCCCTTAAATTTGCCTTAAATATTACATGGTTTTGTAAACCCTCTATTTACAAGGTAAAATGGCGCAACCCGTTGATTTTACGCCATTTTCTTGTCTTGTATTATTTCGAATATTTGTTCTTTTTGACTTGATTTTAAGGTTCCATTTTCGACACACTTTAGACAAGGAATCTTTTCGATTTCTTTTCGGAGATCCCCTAATACCCTGTGCCCATATACTCCATTTGTAATATCCGTAAATTTATGTCCTAGCATTCTTTTTCGATCGTTCTCTTTCACTTCGTATTTTTCACAGAGAGATGAAAAAGTGTGTCGGCAGTCATGCGGTGTGTGTTCTCCGATTCCTATTGATTTGATATATGGTTTCATAAGTCCACGGAATTTGGTATCGGATAAAGGCATTATTACACCATATTTCTTTATTCTTTTTTCCACAATTGGGAAAATGGCCGAGTGTATAGGGACAATCCGATTTTTACTTGTTCTAGTTTTCAATCCGCCGGAAAAACAACGCTTTTCCAAATCAGTTTTTATAACTTTTAGCTCCCCAATACGGTATCCTGAATAACACATAATTAGGAGTATCTGAGCAATATCGTTGTCATCATGGTTCCACAGGCGTTCCATGTCCCGTATACTAAATGGAACACCATGCTCATCGTCGTCCGGTATATTAATCCTCAGTAGCTCCGTAGGATTTTTTTCTACGAGATTTTGAGCCAAGGCATATTTATACATCTGTTTAAGTAGGGACACAATGAGCTCCAGGCTGGCATGTTTGAGGGTAGAGCCGTCTACAATTCGTTGCAACTGCTCATATGTAATATTTTTAATCTTTTCGCTATGGATGGCTTTACAGTTTTTAAACGCAGCTCTTACGGAGTCCATAGAAGCTTTAGAATATTGCTTTTTTCCTTTGTATTTCCACGCATAGTATTTTTCGTATAGTTGAGTAAATGTCATGTCGCCCTTGTCTGCTTGCTCCGGACGTACTGCTATAGTGTAGTCCGCAAGGAGTTTTTTGGTAAATCCATGCAAGTCCCCATCCTCCATAGCGCGCATGATTTCCAGCTCTTTTTCTAATCCAGGCTTATAGGTTCCAGCCTTATAAGCCATCAAGACTGAAAAACCCACATACCAATCAGATACATAGCATAAGGCTTTGGGGGTTACTGGTTTCCCATCTTCGCAAAATTTTTTTACAGGGGGGTGTACCGCATAAGGATTATTACGGTTTCCAGATAATTTACGGATACTACCAAAACCATTAGGGAGATTTGGATACTTTTTCTTTTTCGCCATGAAATCATCCTCCTTAAAAATGGGTATAAAAATAACAGCCAGCTGGAACTCATGTTCCGCTTGCGTGGCTGCCCCGAAGATGATACAATAATTTTGGTTTCTAGGTATCATTCTTCGGAATGTTACTGGCCGCTCCGGTGTTGGTAGCACTGGGGCGGTTTTTTACATTATTAGAGTTTAGCGCCTTTTTGGCGATTACATCTCCAGCAAAGTGTTTGTAGATTTTCTTCAGTAGTTAATCCGCCTTTGGAAATTGGTATAATATGATCAATTTCTAAAAGGAGATTAGGCTCTTTTTGAATAGATAAACCGCACTGTTTGCAAGTGAAGTTGTCACGTTCTTTAATATGTTGACGCAGTTTACTTGTCATAAGAGCTCGCTGACCAGCAGCACTTTTATTAAATTTAATCTTATCTGATAAAAATAAGATAAATCTATTTAGATTATCAATATCCATAATGACATCACATGTAGTAGATGCGTTTCCACCAGAACTAACATATTGAAACACATATTTTGGAAAATATGTGGTGCTCATATCTATTTGCTCGAATCCAAGATTTTTTTCTAACTTCTTTGCGCCGAATTTCTGTATTAATATAGGAATGTCAGCGTGTATACTGTCTAAGATTTTCTTTTTCTCATCTTGTAAGTGCCTTTTTCCCTCTTCAGCGGCTTCAAAGTTATTTAAAATATTTTCAAAATCTGAAAGCGTTTCTTCTGTGGCCTTTATCCCGAAATATTTGCAAATATACTCAAAAGGCTTTTTCCTGGCATTGTCACAAACTGTGCGAGAACAGTGATGTATGCTCGGAGCGTATTTTGGTTCCTTCAGATACTTTCTAGTGTAATTCCATCTGCTAGAATCGTTATATGAAGCATTCCCATAATCTTTTTTATGAGACATAAGTTCTGTACACTTAAGAGTTTCAATATGTCTATTTAACTCATTACAATCATCGATGTAGTTGGTTACACGTTGCTTTATTTCTGTGAATTTTGAACTTCTGTAATAATACAGTTCGTATATTTTCCAGGAAATAAATACAACAGCGAGCAGTAAAAACAATGGATATACCATACTTAACAGAGACGCAATAATTATAACAATAATAATCGCAATAATCAGCTGCATAATAATAGCTCTCTCTTTCTCTTGCGTTTTTATTGAAAACTTCCTACAGCGTATTGATTTGTACACACATTGCTAAAATTAATACGATTAATATATCATCACTATACGGATGATTTTTTAAATACTGGCGAGCCCGGTATAGATATCCTCGGACTGCATGCGGCGAGCATCCCAACACATAAGAGATCTCGTCCATGGATAGCCCTAATAATACTTGCATCTCAAGCGCCTTATGCCAGAGCGTGTGCTCCGTGGCCAAATCGCTAAATAAAGCATCAATCACAAGCCTGTTATGTACATGTGTTACATCTGATTGACTTTTTAACCGAGTATTATCTAGCATCTCGGTTTTAGGCCGACGTTTGTAGTCAACGGCACGGTGCCGCGTAGATACGTACAACCACCGTTTTAGGTCGTCTACGTCTTGATTGTACACCAGGCAATAAAAAAGCTTGGTAAATACATCTTGTACAACATCCTCAGCGTCCTCTTTATTGCCCAGCACTTGATAGGCAATGCGTAGCAACGGCCGAAAATAGCACTTATAGCACTCCTCAAATTGCGTGATGTGGTCGTTCATCTAGCCTTCCCCCTCCACTAAATCTTACCATGTAGAGGGGCAAAAATGAGCTGGTAAATATTACCACTAACTTTTTTTCATTTTTTGCGTGATTTTTTGCTTTCTGAAACGTCCTTATATATAGAGACATAATTAGGAAGACAAAGAACGAACAAACGTTCTAAAAATCATTGCAAGAACCGAACGTATGTGCTATTATAATTGCAAGAGATTTCGGTTTTTGCTCACGCAAAAGGGAGGGTGTGCAATGGACTACAAAGCAGAGTGTTTGAGGCTCATACAACAAATTAAAGACGAAAAAGTACATAAACTCATTTATGAGATCCTCAAGAGGATAAAGGCTAGGTAAACCCTAGTCTTTTTTTGTGAGATCCTCTGCTAAGCGTTCTAAGGCGCTTAGATCCTCATCGCTCATCTTAAGGATGGCCTTTGTCAGTCTGTAGCGGAAAGATTCGCTCTCCTCGCGGAATAAAGTAGCTGTCATTTGTGCAATTTCCTGTTCTCTGTCTAAGGCTACGTACATGTCGCCGGTGCCAGTCCTTAGCCATTCTTCACTTACATCGTATTCGCGGCAAATAGATATAATCATCTGGTCTGTGAGACTGTTCTCGCCGTTTTCGATTTTAGATATAGCTGTTTTCCCGACACCTAGTGGCCTTCCAAACTTATCAAGTGTTAAACTTAAGGCTTTCCGCAAAGTTCTTACTCTTTCGCCTTGCGTCATTCCATCACCTCACTTTCTGAATATAGAATAGCATCTATTATTTAATAAGTCAAGCCAAAAAGTTGCCTAAAGGGACAAAAAGTTATTGACAAAGTATCTTTAAGGGAATATAATGTGCCTATAAGCAACAAGGAGGTGAACAAAATGAGTAAAAAAGAAAAAGAAGTGATTAAAACCATCGCTAAGGCGTTGCCTAAAATGACAGATTTTGATAAAGGGTATTTTTTAGGGGTGGCAGAAAATAGCATTGCCCAGAAGGCGTCTGCTGAAAAGTCTGATTGCGAGGAAGAGACCAAAAGCAAAACTTGATAAGAGGAAGGAGGAATAATGAACGAATTAAGGAAAACCACAATTACAACATTGGAAGTGGCAGAAATGATGGAAACAGAACATTCCAAAATTATGAGGAAACTGGAAGGCAGTAAAGACAGGAGAGGGTTTATTGACATTCTTAGCGAAGCCCAAATGGGTGTGGCTGATTATTTTGTTAAATCAACATATGTGGACGCCCAAGGAAAGGAACGTCCTTGTTACCAGGTTACAAAATTGGGATGTGATTTCCTCGCGAACAAATCAACTGGAGAGAAAGGCGTTCTTTTTACTGCTAGGTATGTTCGTAGATTTTATGAAATGGAACATCAGGTGAAACAGATTGCACTTACAGAGCATCCAGGGGAGGTGGCAAACTTAATTAAAGTTCTTTCGAACCGTATGGATAAGCAGGGAAGTGTTCCATACAAGACCTCTGAGATGGCACAGATGATCTGTGCTCAATATGGCATCCAACTTCCGGAGGACTTTGTAAAGGTCCCCGTGTATGAACAGATGGAATTGCCAACTACTTTTGAAAATGGAATAAGAACAGTTTGAAAAGGAGTATGAGATAGTGGAAGATGGCAAAAGCCGCAAACAATTAACAATCCGCCCATCTGCGGTGTTAATGGAACAACTTAAGCAGGAGGCGGATAGAAAGGGATATACAGTAAACGATCTAATCGTATTTATTTTGTGGGATTATGTTCATTCAACCATTGCTCGAGAATAAATTCGATCTGCTTTCCGGCCGAACGCTTATTTTTCTTAGCTTCCGCCCGAATAGCGTCTAGTAATTCGGTTGGAACGCGTAAAGTAAAACGACTGTCAGTATCTTTGGTATATGGATCATTGTTTTGCATAATAAACCTCCTTTTCGACGTCATATTGACATAATATCAAAGGAATCATAAAAAGTCAAATACGCATATTGACGTCAAAAAGATGATGTGATATACTTGGAATCAAGAAAGGAGTGACGTCAATAATATGAAAAATGACGCAAGAGAACGTTTTACATTGCGTATACCGAAAGAATTATTTGAAAAAGTACAATTTCACGCGGAAAAAACCGGGGTTTCAGCCAATGCGTTAATATTACAAATACTTTGGGGGTGGATGGAAACAAGAGTCGAAGAGAAAAAGGAGTGTAAGAAATGAAGTTAAAAAATCTTTGGAAAGATGTGAAGGAAAACGCAACTAAAGAAGAGAAAAAAAGACTTGCGTTCTCGCTCACATCGTTAGGGATAGCAATTATTGCGCTGGTAATATCGATAGTTATGAAATGAATGATCGGATGAGCGCGATAATCGAGATGATTAAGGCGATAGTCGCCACTGCATTGGAATAGATGCTGTATCGGTTTTTGTGGCGGTTGGATGAGCGTACTTCTTTTAAAACAGAACGATTAAAAGATTTTTCTTCATCATCTGAATCGAAAAAGATATTGGACATAATTTACTTTCCCTTCATTTACTCGGCTGTTGCATCAGCCTGTAAGCCTATTATAGGGCAGAGCGAAAAGGAACACAAGAAAGTTTTAGAATCAATAAAAAGAAATAAGGAGGTAAAACATTTGAAACCAATTATACGAAGTGCGGAACAGGCGGCTTACATCTTACAGATTTCTCCCCAGGCGTTCCGAGAACAAACGAAGAAAGAGAAGAATATTTACAGCAGAGTGGTGAATGTAAGCAAAAAACGTAGGGTATATGAATTTTATCCTTATGTTGCAGCAGAAGAATTAAAAATACCAGTAGAAATTTTAGAAAAAAGGAACCAAGAGTATGAAGCAATTATTTAAAGATCCCGTCCGGGACATGGCTATCACTGTCCTATTGACCTACCTTATCACCTTTTCCGGGTGGTTTGAGTTTGATAAGGTGTCCCAGGCCATAGCAACGTTAGCCGGGATGGCCTTGGCGATTATGGCGACAATTATCTGGGCAGAAGAAAGGAGTGGACAATGAACCAAAAAGAACTAAACGAAAGATTGGACATGTTTGAAAAAAATCCCAGCCAGGATGGGCAGGGGATTGTATTAAGGGGTGAGGATTTGGCATTTAACGATCTCCGGAAACGGGACTTAAGCGACGCGGACCTTCGGGGCGCAAATTTTAAGTGTGCGGACCTTCGGGAGGCCAGTCTGGTGTTCGCAAGCCTAAAAGGGGCCAACCTGCACCATGCTGACCTAACAGGCGCTGACCTGTATGGGGCGGATGTGGATTATGCCTCCTGGCCGTTGAGTGATGGCAGCCTGGACGTGATTGTGGACGTCCATATCGCCAGACTGCTGGCCTATCATTTTTGCCGGCTGGTGTGCGACGATCCTGTATACCAGGAAGCCAGGGACGCGCTGGTGGACTTTGCCAATGGCTCCCATGTTGCCCAAACCTACGGGCAACTGACAAAAAGCGACCAAAAAGAGCCCCAGGGCGGCCACCCGTAAGGCTCAGAACAACATTTAGGTAAAATTACCCGCATCTATCATAAAAGAAAGAGAGGAAAATGTCAAATGAAAGTGCATGTAGTATTTGATAACTTAGAGGAAATGGAGGAATTTGCGGCCAAAATAAAGGGTGAAAAAAGTTGCGTAGAAACCAAAGACCCGGTGGCGAAGGCTCCTGCCAAGCAGCCGGCGGCAATACAGCCACAGCCCGCACCAGCTGTGGCCCCTACCGCAATGCACAGCTACACAGCAGAAGACCTGCAAAAAGCGGCGATTACCCTAGTGGATAAAGGGATGATGACCCAGCTCCAGGGGTTGTTGCAGCAGTTTGGTGCTGGTTCCCTTCCGGATCTTCCTCAGGATCGGTATGGTGATTTCGCGACAGCACTCAGGGGCATGGGGGCTCAGATATGACAAAGGTTGTAAACCATTCTGCTCGTGCGCATGCCCTGCTCGGCGCTTCCGGGGCGCATCGGTGGTTGTTGTGCACTCCGTCTGCAAAACTGGAAGAACAGTTTCCGGCCACTACATCTGAGGCCGCGCGGGAGGGGACGTTGGCGCATGAGCTGGCGGAACTGAAATTGCGCAATTATATCAACCCGGACGATGTGCCCAAGCGGAAGTTGAATGCGCAGACCAAAAAAATGAAAGGAAATCCATTGTGGCAGGAAGAAATGATGAGGCATACGGATACGTATCTGTACTATATACGTGATGTAGCTCTTTCCTTCCCATCTGCCCCGGAGTTGGCTGTGGAGAAGCGACTAGACCTATCCGCCTACATTCCGGGGGGCTTCGGGACAGCAGACTGCATTCTGATCCGTGGAGAAGATCTGTGGGTAGTGGACTTCAAATACGGAAGAGGCGTTCCGGTTCCCGCAGAGGAAAATCCGCAGCTGATGCTTTACGCCCTTGGCGCCTATGAGCTTTACCGGATCCTGTACCCCATCAAAACCATCCATCTGGCGATTGTACAGCCTCGACTGGACAGTATTTCAGAGTGGAGTTGTGGGATTGATGTGCTTCTCTCCTTCGGGGGTGAGGTTAAGGAGAAAGCCACTCTTGCAATCAGAGGGGAAGGCGAGTACTGTCCGGGAGAATCCCAGTGCCGGTTTTGCCGGGCGAAGGCACGATGCAGGGCGCGTGCCGATTACAATGTCCAGATGGCGTTCAGCCAAGATAAAGGCAAGCTTCCGCCGCTTATCAGCGACGTAGAAGCAGGAAAGTATCTCTTGATGGGAGAAGACCTGGAAAAATGGCTGAAGGACTTAAAAACCTGGGCCCTTTTGGAGTGCCTCGCGGGGAAAAATGTACCGGGGTGGAAGGCTGTGGAAGGGCGCGGCTCCAGAGAGTGGACCGATATGGAGGCTGCGTTTGGAAAACTCGCGCAGGGTGGGATCAAAGAAGAAATTCTTTATGAGAAAAAGCCGCTTACCCTGGCCCAGGTAGAAAAGCTCATAGGGAAAAAAGATTTTCAAGAGACAGTCGGAGGCTTTGTGGTTAAGAAACCAGGAAAACCGACGCTTGTGAAAGAGTCAGATCGACGGGAGGCGATTACCAATCTGGTAACCGCAGCGGAAGTATTCGGCAATCAATAACAATACATAAAGGAGGACCATTTTTATGGCATTTGGAGAATTAACGAACGTAACCACAGGAGAAGCAAGATTATCTTACGTACACCTTTTTAAGCCCCATGCGCCGCAGCCTGGGGCAGAGGAAAAGTTCAGCTGTACTATTTTGGTACCAAAGTCAGACGTAGAAACGAAAGCACGTATCGACGCTGCAATCGAGGCGGCGAAGCAGAAGGGTATCGCAAACAAATGGAACGGTGTGTGCCCACCGATCGTACCAGACCCAGTGTATGACGGGGACGGGGTGAGACCCTCCGACGGCATGCCGTTTGGGGCAGAGAGTAAAGGACACTGGGTCTTTGCGGCTAGTGCAAAGGTGGACTATCCACCGGAAGTGGTGGATCAGAACGGAAATCCGATGATTAACCAGTCTGAGATGTACAGCGGTGTGTATGCCCTGGTCAATGTGGAATTCTATCCTTACGCATTTGGTGGTAAGAAGGGGATCGGCTGCGGGCTTGGACCAGTTAAGAAAGTAAGAGATGGGGAGGCGCTCGGAGGAAGCGCTCCGTCCGCTTCTCAGGTTTTTGGAGTTGCCCGGCAGCCACAACAGACGGCTCCGGCACAAGGAACAGTTGATCCGATCACTGGCTTGCCGATGTGACCTGGAGGGGCGAAAGCCCCTCTTTCTATAGAGGGATATCGTTATGAAGCACTTAAGCATTGATATTGAGACCCGCAGCGCAGTGGAGATCGGGAAGACCGGGTTGTACCGGTATGCCCAGGATCCAGAGTTTGAGATCCTGCTCTTTGCCTATATGATGGATAATGATCCGGTTCAGATCGTAGATCTGGAGCGTGGTGAAACGATACCGGAGGAGATTTTAAAAGCGCTCAAAAGTCCGGATGTTATGAAGCATGCCTACAATGCCGCTTTTGAATGGTATTGTCTCAATCAGGCGGGATACAAGACTACGTTAGGCCAGTGGCGCTGTACGATGGTCCACGGCCTTTACTGTGGTTTTACGGCTGGTTTGGAGGCTACCGGGAAAGCCATCGGTCTTCCGCAGGATAAAAGGAAAATGGTGGTTGGAAAGGCGTTGATCCGGTATTTCTGCGTCCCTTGCCGTCCTACCAAAAGCAACGGCGGCAGGCGGTGGAATCTTCCAGATCATGCGCCAGAGAAGTGGCATCTGTTTAAAGAGTATTGCTGCCAGGATGTGGTGACAGAGCATGAGATCCTGCTCCGCCTGAGCGCGTTTCCGGTTCCGGAAGAGGAATGGGATCTATGGCGGATGGACGTTCGCATGAACGCCTTCGGGGTTCGGGTGGATACCGGCCTGATCGAAGGGGCGTTAGCGATCGACGCGGTTAGCACGCAGACACTTGCCGAAGAGGCAATCCGGATCACGGGTCTTGGTAATCCGAACAGTACGCCCCAACTCACGGAATGGCTGCGTCGGGAGGGCGTTTCCACGGATAATCTGCAGAAGGCGACCGTGCAGGAGCTGTTGTCTGGAGAACTTTCCGATAACGTCCGCCGGGTCTTAGAAATCCGGCAGCAGCTCGGAAAAACATCGGTAAAGAAATACGTAGCTATGCAGACCGCGAAGTGTGTGGATGGCCGGATCCGGGGACTGACGCAATTTTACGGGGCTAACCGGACGGGCCGGTGGGCCGGAAGGCTGGTGCAGATGCAGAACCTTCCGCGGAATTATCTGCCCACGCTGGAGGGGGCGAGAGAACTGGTGAAGCAGAAGAACTATCCGGCAGTACAGGCAATCTACGGGAATGTTCCAGACACGCTTTCCCAGTTGATTCGGACCGCTTTCATTCCTTCAGATGGCAACCATTTCGTTGTCGCGGACTTCTCTGCTATTGAGGCGCGCGTAATTGCCTGGCTGGCGCGGGAACGGTGGGTGAATGAAGTTTTTGCTACCCACGGGAAGATCTATGAAGCGACTGCCTCTCAGATGTTCCACGTGCCGATCGAGAAGATCGTGAAAGGGCAGCCGGAGTATGCCCTGCGGCAGAAAGGAAAAGTGGCCACCCTTGCTTTGGGTTACCAGGGAGGAGTGAATGCCCTGATTGCTATGGGGGCGCTCAACATGGGACTGGACGAAAGTGAACTTCCAGATATCGTGCAGCGATGGCGGACGGCGAACCCGCGGATCCGGGATTTGTGGTATGCCGTAGAAGAGGCGGCGCTGGCGGTCATGCAGAACGCGCAACCACAGGGAATCCAAAACCTGATTTTCCGGCTGGAAGGAGACCTGGTGTATGGCCAGACGTTTCTGACGATTCAGCTGCCAAGCGGACGGAAGCTTTTTTATCCGCAGCCGTTTTTGCAGGAAAACCGTTTTGGGAAAGTGGCTGTCCATTATTATTCCGTCAATCAGCGGACACGAAAATGGGAAATAGACTCTACCTATGGCGGTAAATTGGTTGAGAACGTTGTTCAGGCCATCGCCCGGGACTGCCTGGCGGAAACGCTTTGCAGGATTGAGGCCAGAGGGCTGCAGGTAGTCTTTCACGTCCATGACGAGGTCATCATTGATGCACCAATGGGGACGGCTGTGAAAGAGATCTGTGACCTGATGGCACAGCCGATTTCCTGGGCCCCGGGGCTGATCCTGAAGGGGGCTGGCTTTGCGGGGGACTATTACATGAAGGACTAGATACTATGTGGGAAAATAATCGATTATTACAGATCAGTACGGGAGGCAGCCGAAAGGCGATCCGCTGGCCGAAAAGCGAAATTTTATGGTCGGACTTCGTTGAACGTCTCCGTGTTCCGGTAAGGAGTACAGAGACTATGGAGGAGTATTTAAGACTCACCAAAAATCAACAGGCAGAACTGAAAGATGTAGGTGGTTTTGTAGGCGGGACCTTTGATGGGGACCGTAGGAAGAGCGCTTATGTAAAGGGGAGAGACCTTATTACTTTAGACCTGGACAGTATTCCCGCAGGGAAAACGAAGGACATTCTAAAGCGGGTGTCTGGTCTTGGATGCGCGGCGGCCGTATACAGTACACGAAAACACACAGGATATGCCCCTAGGCTTCGGGTGATCCTGTCTCTTGATCGGACAGCCACGGCGGATGAATATGAGCCTGCGGCGCGGAAGGCGGCCGCCCTGATCGGGATGGAGTTTTGCGACCCGACGACCTTTGACGTTTGCCGGCTGATGTACTGGCCCAGTTGTTGCAGCGATGGGGAATATGTCTTTGAGGTCTACGACAGGCCGTTTTGCAGCCTGGACGGTATTCTCGACATGTACCGAGACTGGAGGGACGTGTCCGAATGGCCGCAAGTACCAGGGAGTGAGACTGTTCAGAAGCGGCGTCTGTCCAGACAGGAGAACCCCACGACAAAAAAAGGGTTGGTCGGGGCTTTCTGTCGGACTTATACGATCCCGCAGGCCATGGAGAAATTCATTCCCGGGATGTATGAGGCAACAGATGCGCCCGGGCGATACACCTACACTGGAGGAGCCACCACCGGCGGGGCTGTTCTTTACGACGGGGATCTATTCTTATATTCTCATCATGCGACCGATCCCTGCTCCAATCAGCTGGTCAATGCGTTCGACCTGGTTCGGCTACACCTGTTCGGGGAGCAGGATGGGGAAGCAAAGGAGGACACGCCAACGCACCGCCTCCCATCCTTCCAAGCTATGTCAAAACTGGCAAAGGAAGACTATGCGGTTTCTGGCCTTTTGATAAAAGAACGGTATGAAGAGGCGAAGAAAGCCTTTGGCGGCTCAGCGAAAGCCCAGATAGAAGAGGTTGACTTGGACTGGATCCGGGAATTAACGAGAGACGGAAATGGGAGGATCGAGAAGACGATCGGAAACGTGACAACAGTTTTGGAGAGGGATCCGCTGCTGAAAGGGAAAATTGTAACCGACGAATTCGCCAGCTGCGGGATGGTTTTAGGCTCCCTTCCGTGGGATCAGCGGGAGGAAAAACGCCGATGGACGGATGTGGACTATGCAGGGTTTTACCGCTATATGGAGACGTTTTATGGCATTACCGGGCGGGAAAAGCTGGATAATGGGCTTCTGCTTGTCAGCAGCCAGAACCGGATCAACGACGTGAAGGAGTATTTGACCGGGCTTTCCTGGGATGGAAAGCGACGGATTGACACGCTGCTCTCGGATTATCTGGGGGCAGAAGATAACCCATACACCCAGACGGTGATGCGGAAATCCTTGTGTGCTGCTGTGGCCAGAGCCATTGTGGGCGGCGTGAAATATGACTATATGCCGATCTTTGCGGGCCCCCAGGGGATCGGGAAAAGTACTTTCCTGACCATGTTGGGGAAGGATTGGTTTTCCGATTCCCTGACGTCTTTTGAAGGGAAAGAGGCCGCTGAACTGATCCAAGGGACATGGATCAATGAGATCGGCGAACTGACAGCAATGACACGGCAGGAGACCTCAGCGGTGAAGCAATTTTTAAGCAAGACCCACGATATCTACCGGGCAGCTTACGGACGGCAGACAAACAAATACCCGCGCCGCTGCGTGTTTTTTGGTACCTCCAATGACAATGAGTTCCTGAAAGACGCGACCGGAAATCGGCGGTTCTGGCCGGTGGACGTTGGAATTCACAGGGCAAAGAGATCCATCTGGGTGGACCTTCCAGGAGAGGTTGACCAGATCTGGGCGGAAGCTTATTGCCTGTGGATGTTGGGAGAGCCACTTTACCTGTCTAAAGAGGCGGAAGAATTGGCGAAGGAGCAGCAGGAGGCGCACCGGGAAACGCACGAAAAAGAGGGACTGATCCGGGGATTTCTGGACAAACAGATTCCTTCCGGGTGGGAGTGCTACAGCTTGATGGACCGGCGTCAGTTTTTGTCTGGATCTCTGCGGCTGAAGGAGGGGGAGACCTTGGTCGACCGGGAAAAGGTCTGCGCAGCAGAAGTCTGGCAGGAATGCCTGGGCGGAGACCTGCGGTATATGAAGCGGTCCGACAGCGTAGAGATCAACGCGATCCTGGGAAACTTACCGGGATGGAAACGGAACAAAAATGTCAGGAGATATGGGCTTTATGGAACTCAAAAAGGGTTTGAAAGGGTGTAAACTTTCCCCCGTAAACTTTCCCTTAAAAAAGCGTAAACTTGTAAACTTTCTCGGAAAAACGGATGTAAACCACGTAAACTTAAAAAAATGAGAATGTTTACGGGAAAGTTTACGGTGAAAAGCCATTAAAATCAAGGGTTTTATAGTTAATGTAAACCATGTAAACCAACTTTTATTAAAAAATAAAAATATAGAATTAAAGGGTTAATTACAAGTATCGTACACTTAAATAGCATGTTATTACGCACTATACGCGCGCGTATATGACGTGAGTTTACAGGAAGGAGGGAAAAGTGATGGATCGAAAAGGAGCAACCCGGGAAAAGGACATAGAACGGTATCTGGTTTTGGGGGTCAAAAAACTAGGTGGACGGGCTTATAAATTTACAAGCCCTGGAAATTCCGGCGTGCCGGATCGAATTGTGATTCTGCCAAAAGCACGGCCAATTTTCGTAGAATTGAAAGCGGATTATGGGAAGCTGTCCCGGATCCAGGAAGTGCAGATCAATCGCCTGCGGGAGCTTGGGCAGGACGTCCGGGTCTTGTACGGGATGGATTCGGTCCGAAAGTTTTTAGATGAGTGCCGCTGGGCGTTAGAGGTGATGAGAGATGATATTTAGGCCACACGCCTATCAGGCATACTGCATTAAAAGAATCGAGGAGATCCCGAAACTTGGGTTATTCCTCGATATGGGTTTGGGAAAAACGGTCATTACGCTGACAGCGGTAAAAGACCTGAAATACAATCGCTTCCAGATTCAGAAAGTGCTTATTATCGCTCCAAAAAAGGTGGCGGAGGGAACCTGGACGAAGGAGAAGGACAAGTGGGATCACACGAAGTGCCTTCGGGTATCCCAGGTCCTGGGGAGTCAGGCAAAGCGGATTCGGGCTTTAAATACTCCGGCCGACCTTTATATTGTCAACAGGGAAAACGTCTGCTGGCTGGTGGATTACTACCGGAATGAGTGGCCCTTTGACATGGTGGTGGTGGACGAGTCCAGTAGTTTTAAGAACCATGCAGCCAAACGGTTTAAAGCATTGGCCAGCATGGGGCCGCACACCCACCGTTTGGTAGAGCTGACGGGAACCCCGTCCCCAAACGGCCTTGCAGACCTTTGGGCGCAGATCTATCTTCTGGACGGAGGAGATCGCTTGGGGAAACGGTACACACAGTTCCGGGAGCGGTATTTCCAGCCGGATAAAAGAGGGGCTGACGGCATGGTTTACAGTTATGAGGCCAAGCCGGGAACGGAAGAATCCATCCTTGCCAGGATATCAGATATCTGCGTATCCATGAAGGCAGAGGATTATTTACAGCTTCCAGACGTTACCTACCATGAGATCCCGGTTGTCCTGGATCCTAAAGCGGAAAAAGCCTACCGGGATCTGGAACGGCAGTTGGTTCTGGAACTTCCAGAGGAGGGCGAGATCAGTGTGGCCAGCGCCGCGGCGTTGAGCAATAAACTTCTACAGTTGGCAAACGGCGCCGTTTATGACGATGTGCATCAGTACCATGACGTACACAGCTGTAAGCTGGAGGCGTTCCTGGAATTGATTGATTCTTTGCAGGGAAAACCAGTTTTGGTATTTTACAACTTCCAACATGACCGGATCCGGCTCTTGAAAGCTATAGAAAAGACAAAGCTGCGGATCCGGGAGTTGAAGACCACGCAGGACGAGGATGACTGGAATACAGGGAAGATAGACGTTCTTTTGGCACATCCGGCCAGCAGCGCTTATGGCTTGAATCTGCAGCAAGGAGGAAACCACGTGATCTGGTTTGGGCTCACCTGGAATTACGAGCTGTATACGCAGGCGAACAAAAGGTTGCATAGACAGGGGCAGGAGGAAAAGGTAATCATCCATCATCTGGTATGCAGTGGCACGAGGGATGAGGATGTGATGCGGGCTTTGGAGTGGAAGGAAGACGTACAAAATTGGGTTTTGGAGAGTCTGAAGGCAAGGATCCGAGCGGTGAAGGAGGGAAAATAAAAGGTGATAGATATGGCGAAGCGAATCCGCTCCGTGGGGGAATCCGCGGGCAGGGTACAGAGAGGATATTGTGTGAAAAAAGTGAGATGTCAAGGCTGTGGGGAAGAAATTTGTTCGGACGGGGATCTTTCGGAGGTGGACTGGGTCAAGACAAAACGCGGGTCAGAGTGGTTTTTTCATAGAAAATGCAGGGACTCCGTTTGGGGGAGAAAGATCTTGTAAGGGATGTAAGATTTAAAGGAGGAATGACAATGAACCATGAGAAAATCCCAGACCCTACCGCAGACCGGGCCATAGGCCGGGTGGACAGGCAGAGCCGCCTGGAAAAGAAACACGGGGTGAAGGTAGGGGAGAACATTACGTTAATCTATGACCGGACGACAAAGGCACAGGGAAAGAAACTACTCGTGCCGATCAAAGTCAGGATCACAGACGTAAGCGACCATTGGATCCGGGTCCGGTTGCCTTGGGGGATACTATGAGTCTTACACCTGGTGGGCATTTGAGCAGATGCGGAGGCGAGAGGAATGGAAATGACAAAGGAAATCTTGATTGAGTACTGTGAACTAAGGCAGGAAGCAGCAGATCTCCGGCGGAGAATCGAAAGAGACAAAAATAAATTAAATGAGATGCAAGAAAGCGGCTATGTTGTCTCAGATACCGTCAAGGGCACCAGAAAAGATGGGACAATTGGGGCTATTAAAATCACGGGATTTCCTCTTCCGGCTTACGAGGATACAAGAGCGATGTTAAAAAAAAGAATTGCAAAATTGGAGATCTTAGAAGGTGATCTTTTAGAGGCAATCAATCAGGTGGATAATTACATAGACGCGATTCCAAAAAGTGAATTAAGACAGATATTCAGGTTTTATTATCTGGATGATCTAACCTGGGCTCAAGTGGCGTTTCAGATGAACGTTAGATATCCAAAGAAGAGAATGAAATATACAGAAGATGGATGTAGAATGAAACACAACCGGTATTTGGAAAAAGTAATATAATTTGAAAAATGTTCGGTCACGTTCGCTCAAAGTATGGTATTCTTTAGAATAAGCAGAAATGCCCAAACAACATAGTCCATTCACACGGCTGCCAGGTGTCACAGCCTGGCAGTTGACTTAGCGGCCTGCATATCCCCTTGTGTGGGCTGCCAAATGATGAGGGCACTCAGAGAGATCTGGGTGCTTTTTATATGGCGAGTAGGGAGGTGAAGCCTGAATGACAGAAAAACAGAAGAGGTTTACGGAAGAATATCTGATTGACTTGAACGCCACTCAGGCTGCTATCCGTGCCGGGTATTCTCCGAAGAATGCAGATAAGATAGGGCATGAATTACTAGGGAAAACTAGAGTTTCAGAAGCTATTTCAAAGGCGATGGCCGAGAGATCTAAGAGAACAGGCATTAATCAAGATCGAGTGCTTCTGGAGTTGGCTAAAATCGGCTTTGCAAAAATCACGGATGTGGTGGACCCTAAGACGGTGAAAATCCGTGAGGATGCAGCAGAAGAGGATCTGGCTTGCATTCAGTCGATCAAGGTAAAACCGAATGAGTTCGGAATGGAGAGGGAGATTAAATTGTATGATAAGAGGGCGGCTCTAGTGGATTTGGGCAAGCATTTGGGGATGTTCAAAGACAAGATTGAACTGTCTGGTGTACTGGAGACTGAGAAGAATAAGCTTGACGATCTGATCCGGCAGATGCGTGGTGATGATGGATAATGAGTACAGAAAGACTGTTGCTTTCTGAGAAATATAAAGCATTCCTGCGCTGTGATGCTCCCGTGGAGTTTCTGGAGGGAACTACAGCGGCCGGAAAAACGACTGTCGGATTATTTAAGTTTATGCTTAAGGTTGCCGAATCTCCAAAAAAGCTGCATATCCTGGCGGCGGATGACACAGGAGCCGCAGAAAAAAACATCATCAACAAGGATCTGGGTGTCTTAGACGATTTCGGAGTCCTCGTAGAATATAAGGGGAACGGATCCGGTGGGTATAAGATGCCCCATTTGCTTTTTCACACGTCTGGGGGAGATAAGATTATCTTTGTGGTGGGATACGGCAATAAGCGCAAGTGGAAGGATGCCCTTGGTGGTCAGTATGGATGTCTGTACATTGATGAGATAAACACCGCGGATATTGACTTTGTGAGGGAGGCGTCCATGCGGTGTGACTACCTGATGGCCACGTTGAATCCGGATGATCCCGGATTGGATGTGTACCAGGAGTACATCAATTGTAGCCGCCCCCTACCTGAGTGGGCGGACGAGACACCGCGGGAGATAAAAGATGAGTTGAGAGAAGAACCAAAACCCGGCTGGGTACATTGGTTCTTTTCTTTTCAGGATAATCTGGGGCTTTCCAGGGAAAAGCTTGAGAAAATCATCCTGAATGTACCGAAGGGAACGAAGATCTGGAAAAATAAGATCCAGGGGTTACGCGGAAAGGCAACCGGCCTGATCTTTCCGAATTTTGACCGGAAAAAGCATGTGGTCACAGCAGCGTGGGTGAAACAACAGGTGAGGGATGGGAACATCCGCTTTAAGAAGTTTACCGCAGGTCTGGACACGTCCTATTCCCAGCAGTCCCCGGATACCATTGCAATGATTTTCCAGGGGATCACACAAGATGGCCGCCTGTTTACGTTAGCAGAGCAGGTGTACAACAATGCAGGCAGGGACATCCCAATGGCTCCTTCTGATACCGTGGATAAGTTCCTGAAATTCCTGGACAGATGTAGAGAAGAATGGGGATTTGCAAAAGATGTCTTTATAGACAGTGCGGACCAGGCGACCATCACGGAGTTGAGGAAGTATAAGAGACTACGTGGCTGCCTGTATAATTTCATCGACGCTTACAAAAAAGTCATGGTTATAGACCGTATCAATTTACAGCTCGGCTGGATCCAGCAGGGCTGTTATTTTGTTGTGGACACCTGCGAGGAACACATCAGGGAATTGGAAACCTACAGTTGGATGGAGGACAAAGATGAGCCAGAAGACAAAAATGACCATTCTATAAATGCCCAACAATATGCCTGGATTCCATACAGGCAGATCATCGGGTTCAAGGAGGAGAGACAGTGAGGTGGACGAAAAAATTGAGTGAAAGTATGAAACGGGGCATTCGAAGCTGGCTCAGTGTACAGCCAGCCTCCCCCACAAGCATTTTAATCAATGAAACCATGGATTATGAGCTGAATGCCATCAAAAACAGGCTCTGGTACTGGGGAAACAGTGATAAATTGCAACAGTTTTATGGACAGATCGATGCAGGCGTTGATCGGTATAAGTTTTGGGCAAGCCGTTCCTCACCGGGAATGGAGATCCGTAAGATCCACACCGGGATTCCTGCCCTGATTGTGGATATGCTGGCGGGAATTACGCTGAACGATATGGAGATCCAGGTGGCAAAGAGCAGGGCAGACCAGGAACTTTGGGATTCCATCGCCCAAGATAACCAATTCCGGAAAAAACTTGATGGCGCCGTGAAAGAGATTCTGTATGTGGGGGACGGGGCCTATAAGATATCCTTTGACACTGGGCTAAGCCAATACCCGATCCTTGAATTTTATCCGGGGGACCGGATAGAACTGGATATACAGCGTGGCAGAATCAAAGAAGTTGTTTTTAAGACGGCCTACCAGCAGGATTCCGCACAATACATCCTTTATGAGCATTACGGGCGCGGATACATTAAATACGAGCTGTACAAAGGGAATGACCTGGTCGACCTGCACAGCATTCCTGAGACCTCCAACCTGACGGATGTGGCTTTTGGGACGGGGAAGCCGGAGGAGCAGTACATGATGGCTGTCCCGATTCAGTTTTATGGTTCAAGCAGATGGAAAGAGCGGGGACAGAGTGTCTATGACAAGAAAGTAGATGCGTTTGACGCGTTTGACGAGGTTTGGAGCCAGTGGATGGACGCTGTCCGGATAGGAGGCGCGAAAGAATACATCCCGGAATGTCTGCTCCCCAGGCACCCGGAGACAGGGGAGCTGTTAAAGCCCAACCCTTTTGATAACCGGTACATTAAGACGGATAGTGATATGGGGGAAAAGGCGCAGAACAAGATTGAAGTGGAGCAGCCGGTAATTCCCCATGAGAGTTATCTGGCTTCCTACGTGACAGCGTTGGATCTATGCTTGCAAGGATTGATTTCGCCATCCACCCTGGGGATTGACACGAAGAAGCTGGATAACGCAGAGGCCCAGCGGGAGAAAGAAAAAGCTACCCTTTATACCAGGGATACAATCATTAACGCGCTACAAGTGGACATTCCGCTGTTGGTGGAAACGGCGATCAAGGCATACAACGAGTTCTACCACAAACCGGTAAAACCTGTGGAGGTGACGGTAGAGTTTGGGGATTACGCCAACCCATCCTTTGAGAGCCAGGTTGAGACCATTGGCAAAGCGCGAACAGGCCAGATGATGTCTGTGGACGCGGCGGT
>JBKXQO010000021.1:0-63040 GCA_047014865.1 Blautia sp.
ACGTACAACCCTTCCTTGCAGAAAGCGGCGAAGGGACCGCTAGGTCCTGTGGGGTTGAGATTGATGGTCTTCAATCCTTTCTTGGGAAACATTCCCAGTCGAAGGCTGCCGCCACAGTTGACGATTACACAGGCAGTCTCTTTATCGGGAACCGGTTTGCGGAATCCATCCACGGCCTCGCCGCCAATGATCTCAGCGATCTTAATAGCCAGTGGGTGTACGCCGGTACCAGTCATACATACAACTTTGTTTCGGGCGCCTTCTGCTTCTACTGTGAGTGGGGTGCCCCATCCGCCATGGGCTTTTGCGATAATAGCTTTTGACATATTTATTACCTCCTATAATTTTAAAGTGTAAATGAGACCGGGTTGTCTCTTGTCCTAAATATTAGCCTCCTTGCGCGCTTCCAATTCATCCCAGTTGATTCCCTCGCGTTTGCCCAGGAACAGTGTGACTTTTTCCACTGTCAGGCCGACGAAAGAAGAGGTGCAGAAAGCTAAGAGGAAGGTACAAACGGCCAGAACTCCACCGGCCTGAGTGCCGTATCCTTGAACTACTCCGTTGTAGACGCCCAGCCAGACATACATCTCTGAGGGATTGACATGGGGGAACAGGCACATCATGGGTGCCATGTTGGTCCGGTTGGCAATCTCGAAGAATGCAGGTTTGTACTTTTCCTTCAGATATCGTCCAAAGGTAAAGACGATGGGGCTGCCCACGAAGAAGTTTCCAAAATATGAAACAGAAGTATTCGGTTGGTTCTGTGCTGATCCCGGTGTTTGGTCCCAAAGTTAAGAGATTTGACAATTTGGTGGACGTGATCTGTCTGTTTGCACTGGTGGCTGGGATGGCGGCTTCTCTGGGGACTGGGACCATGACCATCGCGGGAGGACTGCAGAGAGTCTTCGGCTTGAAGAGCGCGCCCTTGCTGTGGGCCATCGTGATCACTGTGATTGTGACTACCTTCATCATCTCCAGTGTCTCAGGGATTATGAAAGGTATTCGAGTTCTCTCGGATATCAACGCGAAAGCTTATATGATTTTGCTTGTCTTCTTGATTGTGTTTGGTCCCACCGCGTTTATGCTGAATTTTTCTGTGGAGTCCTACGGGGCTTACCTCAGGGATTTTCTCCCGATGAGCCTGAGCACAGGGGAGATTTTCGGGGATAGCTGGGCCAGATCATGGCCTGTATTTTACTGGTGTAACTGGCTTTCCTGGACGCCGATCACAGCCATCTTTTTGGCAAAGATTCTAAGGGGGTATACGTTCCGGGATGCGATCAAGTGCAATTTCGTCATCCCTGCGCTGTTTAGTACAATCTGGATGGGGATCTTCGCCAGTTCCTCCATCTACTATGAGATGAATGGCCTTGGATTCAATGAGATGATGCAGGCGGAGGGAACGGAATCTGTCGTGTATGCAGTCCTAAGCCAGATGCCTCTGTCCATTGTGTTGATTGTCTTTTACCTGTTCATTGTGTTTATCTCCTTTGTCACAGCTTCTGACTCCAACACCAATGCCATGGCTGGGCTGTGTACCACGGGAATTACAGACGGAGAGCAGGAAGCTCCATCCTGGTTGAAGGTGGTGTGGGGAATCTCCATCGCGGTGGTGACTTGGATTGTGATCAGTTTTGCCGGGATTGACGGAATCAAGGCGGCGTCCAACCTGGGTGGATTCCCAACGATGTTTCTGATGATTATTATGATCGTGGGACTATTAAAGATTTGCAAAAACCCTTCTAAGTATGATACATTTAAGGAGGATTACAAGGAAGATGGGACCCCCATTGAGTCTGAGCGTCTTCCAATAAAAAGTGAAGAAGGGTGATCTATGACGAAAGATTTTTTCTTAGAGGCGACAGAGATTTCGCCGGTGATTCCGGCTGTGAACAGCCATGAGAGACTCGAATTGGCGCTGAGGGCGGAGAGTCCGTTGATCTATGTGCTGTACGGGGATATCTGTAATATTGTGGATATTGTCCGCACAATCAAGGAGGCTGGCAAGAAGGCGATCGTACATGTGGACCTTATCACAGGGTTGGCGTCCAAGGAGATTGCCATGGATTTCATGGATAAGTACGTCCATCCAGATGGCGTGATCAGTATGAAGGCGAATCTGATCGCCCATGCCAACGAGTTGGGATTTTTCACGATCCAACGTTTTTATATGATGGATGTATTGACTTACCGGAATGTGGAGAAGCATATCAAGATGGCCGGGCCGGACGTGGTAGAGTTTATGCCAGCCGGGCTCACGAAAGCCATCGGATATCTGATGGAGAATGTGGACAGGCCGATTGTGGCCAGCGGGCTGGTTCTGGACAAGCAGGACATCATGGAAGCCTTAAAGATCGGAGCCGTGGCTGTGTCCACCACCAACAAAGATCTGTGGGATTGTTAGGAGTTAGAGGAGAAGATGAGAGTAGACATGCAATGCTTCCTGTGTTGTGCGAAAAAAGCGGCTGGGCTTCTGGAACAGTACCGGGTTCCGGATGAGAAAGCTGCACTCTTGATGAGAGAGATTTTCGGAGAATTGTCCAGGACAGAGGAGGAGACCTCGGCTCCTGTGCTGATGGCAGAGATGATGGAGGTCTTGGAGGAAAGAGTAGGGATCTCGGATGCCTACGAGAAGCCGAAGCGGTTGTACAATGGACTTCTCATGGAGAAAGCCGAGGAGGTTTACCGGGAGATCCAGAGTTCCCCAGACCCGTTTCTCTTAGGGCTGCGCTATGCCTTGACGGGAAACTATATAGATTTCGGTGCCATGGATGCAGTCTGCCAGGAGACATTGGAAGAGTTGCTGGGAAAATGCCGGCAGGTGAGCGTGAATCAGCGGGAGACTGAGCGGCTTAGAAAATCCCTCTCAGAGGCGGATAGGATGGTCTATATTACCGATAATGCCGGGGAGATTGTGCTGGACGGCTTATGGCTGCAGACGATTCAACGCCTCTATCCAAGGCTGGAGATCACCGTTTTGGTCAGAGGACGCCCCATCCTGAACGATGCCACTGGCGAGGACGCCAGGTTTGTGGGCCTGGATAGACAGTTTCGTGTACTGGACAACGGTACGGGGATTCCAGGTACTGTTCTCGAGAAGATCTGCCCGCAGGCCAGACAGGCCATTGAGGAGGCGGATGTGGTCATTGCCAAAGGACAGGGAAATTTCGAGAGCTTACACGGCTGTGGACGGAACGTGTACTACCTGTTCTTGTGTAAATGCGATCTTTTTGTCCGGAAATTTCAGATGGAGCGGTATGCACCGGTGGTCATCAGCGAGAACCTTGTATGATATGCACAAAAATGTGAACGATATTTTGATAAATTGTACAGGTTGACAAGCGGTCATTTAAGAATTATACTAGTGACAGTTACTTAAAGAGCGAGAGAGAGAGTAACTTCTATTTTGACAATGGAAGTTGCTCTTTTTTTGTTCTATAAAGAGTTTGCGAATTCTTTATGGAATAAAACGACACTCCGTGTGGTGCGCAGATACGGGGACCACTCTTAACTCTTGAACAAAATAGATGAAAATGGAGGTATCAGAGATGGGATACGATATTAATGAATTTTCTATGGATTTCTTCAACCTGAAGGGTAAAAATGCAATTGTGACAGGAGGTAACAGTGGATTGGGCCAGGCTTTTGCATTGGCTTTGGCCAAGGCAGGGGCCAACATCTTTGCATTTGCCTATGTGGATGACGATGGAACCACCAAGAAACTGATTGAGGACTGTGGCGTGAAGTATACCTTTATGCAGGGAGATCTGACGGAAGACGGTGTCTGCGATAAGATCGCTGAGAAGTGTGTGGAAGTTTATGGAAACATTGATATCTTAGTGAACTGTGCAGGTATCTGCAACATTGCAGATGTCCTGGACTTTGGCAGGAAAGAATGGGATCCCATGATCGCGATCAATTTGACTGGAGCTTTCGACTTGAGCCATGCTGTGGCAAAATACATGATTCCTCAGCGCAGTGGCAAGATCATCAATATCTGCTCTCTGTTCTCTTTCCTGGGCGGCCTTGGCTCTCCGGCGTATGCAGCTATGAAAGCCGGTCTGATGGGATTGACCAAAGCTTATGCAGATGAGCTGGGTAAATATGGAATCTGTGTAAACGGTATCGCGCCGGGATATTTCCAGACCAAGATGACTTCTGGAACCGGAAGTGCAAACGATGAGAAATTTATCAAGATCAAGGAGCACATTCCTGCGGACCGTTGGGGTGAGAGACAGGATCTGATGGGAACAACCGTATATCTGGCCAGCCATGCCTCCGATTATGTGAATGGAACCGTGGTTGTGGTAGACGGTGGATATCTGGTGAGATAACGAAGGAGAGCAGAGCAACATGAGTGAAAAATACGTAATTGGAATCGACGAGGGATCTCAGAGCGCTAAGATTTTAATCTTTGACTTGAAGGGGAACATTGTGTGCGAGGACAAACATCCTCTGCGCCCGTATAATCTTCCGCAGCCAGGATATGTGGAACACCCAGACGACGACTGGTGGGATGCCATCTGTGAGGCAGGCAAGAAATGTATGGCTAAGTTCCAGGGTGACCCCAGAGATATCGTCGGGATTGGCCTGTGTACCATTCGTTATTGCAGGGCTTATCTGAGGGCGGACGGGATGTTGGCTCAGCCGGCTCTCAGTTGGATGGACGTCCGTGTGGCTCAGCCCTATGAGCACATCAATCCAGATGTGAAATACATTGTGGCTTCCTCCGGTTATGTCACTTACCGTCTGACCGGTGAGAAGAAAGACACCGTTGCCGTGATCCCAGGGAAATTACGAGGGTGTATGGCCCATCGATGTGGATACCTGGACCTGGTCAGAGGATCCGAAGACCTATGAGGATACCGGAATGCCCAGGGAGATGCTGTTTGATCTGGTTATGCCAGGGGACGTGTTGGGGTATGTCACAGAGGAGGCCGCCAAGGCCACTGGTTTCCCCCAGGGACTTCCGGTGGTGGCCACATCCAACGATAAGGCTGTGGAGGGCCTGGGAACAGGCTGCATGGGAGAGACGACTGTGTGCGTGTCTCTGGGAACTTACACGGCTGCAATGACAGAGGGAAAGGAGTTCCTCAGAGGAACCCAGGCCGTGTGGCCAAAATTCTCCTGCGTGCCGGAGAAATACCTCTATGACAGCAATGGAATTCGCCGTGGAATGTGGACGATTAGCTGGTTCCGGGATGTGCTGGGTGAGGGATTTGCCCAGGTGGCTCAGGAACAGGGGCTGTCTCCGGAGGAACTTTTGAGCAGAGAGGCCGAGGGCGTTCCCGTGGGAAGCGATGGCCTGATGACCGTTCTGGATTGGCTGGCGCCAGTGGATGCCCGTTACAAAAAGGGAATGATGATTGGATTTGACGGGAGACATACCCGCGCCCATATGTACCGTTCCATCCTGGAGGCTGTGGCCATGACCATGAAGCGCCATGTGGACGATATGGCCAGAGAGCTGGGTGTGACCTACGAGCAAGTGATTATCACCGGCGGAGGATCCAACAGTGATCTGTTTATGCAGATTTTCGCGGATGTCTTTGGAATTAAGGCTGTGCGAAATGTGGTGAACGGGGCGGCTGGCTTAGGTTCTGCCATCTGCGCGGCGGTGGCCTGTGGGGCATACGCCTCCTTCGAGGAAGCGGTGGAGAATATGGTGAAGATCAAAGACGGGTTCGTACCCAATGAGGAGAATCACCAGTTGTATCAGAGAATTCTCCCAGTCTACACAGATATCACTAACCACACGGATGAGATCTTGAAGAAGACGTATGAGATCTTCCAGTAATTGCTTACATATAAAAATATAACATAGCGACGTATCGTTCAGGTATCAGACAACCAACTTTGAGTCTCAAATTAGACCGGGAAAAATGGGAGTTTTGATACCTGAATTTATATTTAGAAAGGTGCTGTGTCAGAGATCTCTCACAGTTATCAGGGAAGGAGGTTGGCAAGATGCATACAACGCCGTTGATTTTGGTCACTAATGACGATGGGGTCGGTTCCCCGGGACTTTGGGCTGCTGTGCAAGGGGCGTTACTTTTGGGGGATGTGATTGTGGCGGCTCCCCACACGCAACAGACTGGTATGGGGAGGGCCTTCCCCAGGACGCCGGATTTGGGGATTATAGAGAAAATGGACTGTCAGGTGCAAGATGTGCGGGTTCCAACTTATGGGGTGCACGGGTCTCCGGCCTATGCGGCGGCTTATGGGATCCTAGAGTTGGCGCCCAGACGGCCGGATCTGTGCATCAGTGGAATCAATTATGGGGAAAATGTGGGGATGACGTTGACTTGTAGTGGGACGTTGGGGGCGGCTTTTGAGGCCAGCAGCCATGGAATCCCGGCATTGGCAGTCTCCGTTCAGGCGGACCTGGCTGTGCAGCGCAGCAATGAGTTCCAGGAATTGGACTGGGAGATTCCCCGTGAGGTGGTGGCGCAATGGGCGCGGTTCATGCTCTCAGGCCAGCGAGACAGGAGGATCGATGTGCTCAATGTGAACATACCTTCAGGAGTCCGGGATTCCTCCCAGTACCGGATCACCACCCAGAGTCGGCTAAATTACTTTGAATTCTGTAAGCCGCCCAAGAGGGATCAGGGAAGACCATATCCGCTGCAGACGAAACACTGGGTGGATGAGGAGGCCTTAGAGAAAGAGAGCGATATCCATGCGGTCTATCGGGAGCGGTTGATCTCAATCACGCCGTTGAGCACGGTGATGTCGCTGCCATCGGATGTGGTGGGAGGTATTTAGAGAGGGAATCGCAAATTAGTATTATTCCACGATCAATCCCCGGGAGTGCTCGGGGATGAAGGGACAGTGGCGTTTGTGGCAGAGGACACTCTCGTAGAGCTGGGAGGCGTACGTCTGGCGTTTTATGGCCTCCAAAGTGGTGGCGGGCAGGTCTGAGGGGAGAACTCTGGGCGTGGTGAAGACGGGGATGGTGCAATGCCCCTGGATTAGGGACAGCAGGGGACGGCTGTGGCGCCGCACGCCTAGAATCCGGGCATATGGGGCCGGCAAGGTCTTGGGGAGACTTAGGAGGATGTGGAGAAGCGCACGTTGGATACGTGTATAGGTCATCTCCTTAGTCTTCAAGAGAGCGGTAAACTGGGGGAAGGATCGATAAGCCGCCTTCTGTTTCTCGATGCGGTTGGCCAGTTCTGTGGATACGTCGGCGTACCGAACCAGAGATTCGGCGTCTTCTGTCAGGAGTCTCTGGTGTAAGAGCAAGGAGAAATCCTCCGGGAAAATGGGGCCATGGGCAAGGACGATCTCCCGGAAGAGTTCTTGGCAAGGCTCTGGGAGCCAGGAACTTAGTCCTTGCAGATCCTCTTCGGACGAGGAGAGCGCCTGGCGCAGCGCTGAGGCAGAGCCAAACGCGCAGGGGGAGTCCGGCAGACGGGAGGCGTGATATTGGCTTCCCTGGCGGAGAATGGTGTGAGGTCTGATGGAACTTTGCAGCCGGATCAAGGCCTTGCAGTATTCCAGTCCCAAAATGTTGTTGGGGCTGTCTAGAAATGCGGTTAGATCCAGTGAGGAGAGACCTACAGCGCCAGTGTGGGAGAGACAGGCGCTCAGAGCTTCCCTGCGGGCAGCCGGAAAGGAAAGTCCCTGGCGCAGAGAAGACTGGAGCAGAGAGCGGAATTTAGGGGGCTCCTGGGCCAGCAAAGCGGCGACAGACCAAAATGGAGAGAGGGCGCCGCACTCGCTGCCAAAGCATAGATCTGTGACTACGCCCAACCCATCCAAGACTTGCACACTGCCTTGGGCGAAATACTCAGCGCTGCCCACCGCATAGTCCAAAGGCAGCTCAATGACCAAGTCCACTCCTGCGGCCAAGGCCAGCTTGGCGCGGTCGTATTTGTCGAAGATGGCAGGGGCTCCCCTCTGTACGTAGTCGCCGCTGATCACCGCAATCACATAGTCTGCCTGGGTGAGGCGGCGAGTCTCCTCGATATGAAATTGGTGGCCGCGGTGGAGCGGGTTGTACTCGGCGATGATCCCGGCTATTTTTACCATATTGCACCTCAAAAAAAACATTTTAGTTTTCCTATTCTACCATTGAAATGCTTGAAATACAAGGGCGCAAGGGATATAATAAACTTTAACAGTGGCGTTTAGCGCCCATGAAAGTGAAAAAATACGAAAGGGGCCAATTAATCATGGGATTTATTGACGTAATCAAAGAAAAGGCGAGAGCTGACAAGAAGACGATTGTTCTTCCGGAGAGCGAGGACCGCAGAGTGTTGGAGGCAACTGCTGCGATTCTGAGGGAAGGGTTGGCGAACGTGGTTCTGATTGGGGATGAGGAGCAGATTAAAAAGGACGCCTCAGACCTGGACATCTCAGGCGCTCAGATTGTGGATCCTGCAACCAGCGATAAGACGCAGGCTTATGTGGACAAGCTGGTGGAGCTGAGACAGAAAAAAGGAATGACGCAGGAGCAGGCCAGAGATATCATGCTGAACCAGAGAACGTATTACGGCGTGATGATGGTGAAGATGGGAGATGCAGACGGAATGGTATCTGGCGCCTGCCACTCGACTGCAGATACTCTCAGACCGAGTCTGCAGATCTTGAAGACAAAACCAGGTACCAAGCTGGTGTCCGCATTTTTCCTGATGGAAGTACCGAACTGCGAGTATGGTGAGAACGGAACTTTCGTATTTGCCGATTGTGGATTGAACCAGAATCCCACATCTGAGGAGCTGGCTGCAATTGCGGTATCCTCCGCGGAGAGCTTCCGGATGCTGGTAGGTAAAGATCCCAAGGTGGCTATGCTGTCGCACTCCTCCAAGGGAAGTGCAAAACATGCGGATGTAGATAAAGTAGTGGAGGCTGTGAAGATTGCAAAGGAGACCGCCCCGGACTTGATGTTGGACGGCGAGTTGCAGTTGGATGCGGCGATTGTCCCCTCAGTGGGCTCTTCAAAGGCTCCGGGAAGCCCGGTTGCAGGCCAGGCCAATGTCTTGATTTTCCCAGACCTGGATGCAGGAAATATCGGGTACAAACTGGTTCAAAGATTGGCCAAGGCAGAGGCTTATGGTCCGATGACACAGGGAATTGCAGCGCCGGTTAACGATCTGTCCAGAGGATGCTCTGCCAGCGACATCGTGGGTGTGACTGCGATCACGGCAGTACAGTGTCAGAATCAGTAAGATAGAGAGATCATCTCAAAGAAGGAGAGAAAGAATGAAAATTTTAGTGTTAAACTGTGGAAGTTCCTCATTGAAGTACCAGCTCATCGACATGGACGACGAGAGCGTACTGGCAAAAGGTCTGTGCGAGAGAATCGGAATCGAGGGTTCTAAGTTGACTCACAAACCGACTGGGAAAGATGAATTCGTGGTGGAGAAGCCGATGAAGGATCACCAGGTGGCTGTGGAGTTGGTGATGGAGGCGTTGATGGACAAGGATCACGGAGTCATCGTCAACACAGACGAGATCTCAGCAATCGGACACCGGGTACTCCACGGCGGCACTGTGTACAGTGACTCCATTGTGGTAAACGATGATGTGAAGAAAGTCATCCGCGATTTCTTCGACTTGGGACCTCTGCACAATCCTGCCAACTTGATTGGAATCGAGGCCAGCGAGGCTGCCATGCCTGGCAAGAAGAACGTGGCCGTCTTCGACACGGCGTTTGGAATGGCTATGCCGGAGAAAGCCTATATGTATGCGATTCCCCATGAGTACTATGAGAAATATTCCATCCGTAGATACGGTTTCCACGGGACCAGCCATATGTTTGTCTCCGGAGAAGCGATCAAGTTCGGCGGATTGGATCCCAAGAACGCGAAGGTAATCGTATGCCACCTGGGCAACGGCGCCAGTATCTCCGCCTCCATCGGCGGAAAATGTGTGGACACCAGCATGGGCCTGACTCCTCTGGAGGGACTGATTATGGGAACCAGAAGCGGAGATGTGGATCCGGCTGTGGTACAGTTTATCTGTAACCACGAGAACAGAGACGTCAATGACGTGCTGAATATTTTGAATAAGAAGTCTGGAATTCTGGGGATGAGCGGCGGTGTCTCCAGCGATTTCCGCGATGTGGAGAAGGCGGCCAAGGAGGGCAATCATCTGGCTGAAGTTGCTCTGGAGGCTTTCCGCTACCGCGTGATTAAATATATTGGCTCCTATGTGGCGGTTATGAACGGCGTGGACGCCATCGCTTTCACTGCAGGTGTGGGAGAGAATGATATCAACGCGAGAAAGCTGATCTGTGACGGCCTGGGATATCTGGGTGTGAAGATCGACGACGAGGCCAACAATGTGCGTGGAAAAGAGGCTGTGATCTCCACCGCAGACTCCAAAGTGAAAGTGATGTTGATCCCCACCAACGAAGAGCTGGCAATTGCCAGAGAAACCCTTGCGCTGGTAAAATAATAGTTGACAAAAGTCGGAGAAACAGATATAATTCATTAGGTGTGATTAGGAGACTGTTATGCTAGTTCATTTGTCAGATATTGTATTCCAGAGTGGGAAGACTTTGGAGAGGGAGGTTCCTCTCTCGCTGAAATCGATTGATTCCGCTATGGGAAGTTATAAGGTTGTGAGACAGGAACCGCTGCATTTGGTTGTGACAAACACAGGGGATAAAGTGCTGGAGATAGCGGGAGAGGCTTCCGTTGTGGTACAGATGACTTGTAGCCGGTGTCTGGAACCTGTGGATTGGGAGTTTTCCCTGGAGATTCAGCGAAAACTGGACATGAAACAATCTGAGGAGGATCGGATAAAGAACTTAGATGAAAGTAACTATATCACAGGTATGGATCTGGATGGGGACCGTCTGGTCTGCGATGAGATCTTGATCCAGTGGCCTTTGAAGGTTCTGTGCAGAGAGGATTGTAAAGGGATTTGCAGCAAATGCGGGCAGAACCTAAATCACGGCGAATGTGATTGTGAGAAAGGCAGTCTTGATCCGCGTATGGCGGCTATCAGTGATATATTTAGTAAGTTTAAGGAGGTGTAACCGATGTCCATCTGTCCAAAGAATAAAACTTCCAGAGCGAGAAGAGATAAAAGAAGAGCAAACTGGAAAATGAGTGCTCCGAATCTGGTAAAGTGCAGCAAATGTGGTGCGCTGATGATGCCTCACAGAGTTTGTAAGGCCTGTGGCTCTTACAACAAGAGAGAGATCATTAAAATGGATGAAGCTTAAGCAATTGTATCATAGGCCTTGCAGGTTTTCTGCAAGGCCTGTTTTGAATTATACGGCGCAGGTGTCAGAGGATCTTGGCAGGCCTTTGACACCTGAATTATTATGACGCCGAGGGGTCTATAGATTCGAAAGCGGAGGGTGTTATGGACGCTTGTAAAGTAAGTATCATAGTTCCGGTCTATAAGGTAGAGCGGTATCTCAGGGAGTGTATGGATAGCCTTGTGGGGCAGACTTTAAGGGAGATTGAGATTATCGCTGTGAATGACGGGAGTCCGGATAAGAGTCTGCAGATATTGGAAGACTACCAGGAGAAGTATCCCGAACTGGTGAAGGTCTTTTCCACGGAGAATCAAGGAGTCAGCCATGCCAGGAACTATGGGTTTTCCCAGGCCACGGGGGAGTACGTTCTCTTTGTGGACAGCGATGATTTCCTGGACCGGCACGCCTGTCAGAAACTCTATCAACACGCAGTATCCCATGGAAATGATTTGGTGCTGTTTGGGCGCTGCAATGAGAGGGAGAGTGGCACTGTGGAAAAGCGAAACCTTCCCGGTGTGGAGGATTTTGCCCTGAGGGATCATAAGGAGGAGATGGCTGGGCTCTCGCCCTTTCCCTGGGATAAACTGATCAAGAGAGAACTGTTTGCCCAGACGGACGGTTTTCCCGAAGGGATCCGGTTCGAGGATCTGCCGGTGGCCCATATGCTGGCGGCCAGCGCCGAGAGGATTGGCGTGCTCCGGGAATGCTTCTACCATTACCGGGTTCAGGCAGGGTTCCTAAACACATTGACCAGACAGACACTGGATATTGTGGAAGCCTTACAGCTCTTGGTTGGATTTTTTCAGAGAAAGGGGATGTATCAGGAGTATCGGCAGCAGTTGGAATATATCTGTGTGCGTCACTGTATGTACCGGTTTGTGAACCTTAGAAGGTTCACAGAAAAGGGAAAGGTGGAACTTCAAAGGGAGTTGGTGGACACGGTCTATGGGTTTCTGGAGAGAGACTTTCCTGGATGGAGGGAGAATCCCTATGTCTGTCAGAAGATGGTCCCCGGGATGAGACGTTTCTGGCCGGTCTGCAGTGATCCGGTGTTGATGCGGGAATTTGTGGACGCCACCGATGGAAAATCCATCTTGCAGAAAAAGATCTGGGTCTGGAGAAAATATCTGACACATTTATTACGGAAATAATACAAAATATTGTGAATTGATTACGAATGTGATATAATGAAGAGAAATGGGTTTCGTAACCGTTTGGTAAAAGTCTGTCACGGCGAAGATTGTGATGTGAAGGACGAAGGAGAGGAAATTAAGAAGGAATTATTGGAGGAAGTATGGAGTCGTATAAGGTGAGTATGATTGTTCCAGTCTACAATGTGGAACAATATCTGAGGCAATGCATGGACAGCTTGGTGCACCAGACTCTGGAGGAGACCGAGATTATTGCGGTCAACGACGGAAGTCCGGACAACAGTCTGTCTATTTTAAAGGAGTATGAGGCAGAGTATCCACAGAAAGTGAAGGTGTTCTCCATAGAGAATCAGGGAGTGAGCCATGCCCGGAATTATGGAGTTTCCAAGGCTTCCGGTGAGTTCATCTTGTTTGTGGATAGCGACGACTATCTGGAGAAGGATGCCTGTGAGATTCTGTACACGAAGGCCAAGAGAGATGGAAATGACCTGGTGCTCTTTGGCCGTTATAACGACCAGGACGGGGAGCGCAGAGAGAATATTACCCTTCCTTGGAATCAGAACTTTCGTCTGATTGACCGAAAATATGAGATGATCAAGATTTCCCCGTTTCCCTGGGATAAGCTTATAAGCAGAGAACTGTTCTCTAAGACGAAAGGATTTCCCGAGGGAATTCGGTTCGAGGATCTGCCGGTGGCCCATATGCTCTCTGTGAACGCACAGTCCATTGGAAGTGTTCACAGATGTTTTTACAATTACCGTCTGTCGGCTGGCTTTCTGAGCACGCTCACAGAGGCGACGTTGGATATTGTCACGGCCCTGAAAATTTTGTTGGATTTTTTGAGAGAGAGAGGATTGTTGGAGGCCTACCGGGAGGAAGTGGAGTACGTCTGTGTCCGCCATTGTTATTACCGTTTCTTATCTCTCAAAAGACCGTATGATCCGGAAAAACTGGACTTACAAATTCGTCTGATCGACGCTGTCTTTGACTTTTTTGACCAGGAATTTCCTCAGTGGAGAGAGAACCATTATGTGAGGTATTCTACCACTCTGGATATGAAGAACTTTCTGGAGGTCTGCGATACCCGGCAAAAGCTCTTGAAATTCGTGAGACAGACAAATGGCAAGGGACCCGGCGTCAAGAAAAAGTGGTTGAAGAAAGCTCACAACCGCAAGAAGGTCAAAGAGACCTGGAAGGGATTCTGGCGGGCTCACGGGAAGCTGGCCTATCTCACGGCGCAGTGTCTGTATGTGAAGAAGAAGGCGCCGGCTATTAAAAAGAAATTAAAGTTGACGGCGCTGGATCACCGCTATTATACGAAATGTCTGCTGGGGCAGAAAGTGGAGGAGAAATCCATTCTGTTGGAGTCCAAGCACGGGGAAGACTTGGCGGGAAATATTTTCCAGATCTTGCAGGTTCTCGGGGATAAAAAGTATAAGCCCTATGCGGTCTGGCTTTCTATGAAGGAGGAATACATCCCCAAATATAAGGAACTTCTGTTGAGATACGGCATCAAGCACTGTATGTTTGTGAAGACGGGAAGCAAGACTTACCGGAGAGTGTTGGCGACGGCCAAGTACCTGATCACGGATACCAGTTTTCCCCTCTATTTCATCAAGAGAGAAGAACAGGTCTACCTGAACACTTGGCATGGGACGCCGCTGAAGGCTATGGGCCGCATTGTGCCCAACAGAGAATATGGCCTGGGCAATGTGCAGCGGAACTTTTTTATCGCCGACTACCTGTTGTATCAGCAAGAGTTCTCCAGGGATATCTTTCTGAGGGATTACATGATTGATCAATTGTATCCAGGTAAGATACTCACTTGGGGTTATCCGCGGAATTCCTCTTTCTTTCACACAGAACGCTACCAGCAGATCCGCAAAGAGATGGGGCTGGAGGAGAAACAGGTGATCGTCTATATGCCCACCTGGAGGGGAATGCTCCACAAGAAAGAGAATGGGAAACAGATTCAGATTCTGACGAAACATTTGACAGAGCTGGACGGGCTTTTGAGAGGAGACCAGGTCTTCTATGTGAAGCTACATCCCTATGTCAAAGAGGGAATCAATCTGGAAGGCTTTCTCCGCATTCGGGAGTTTCCCAGCCAGTATGAGACCTATGATTTTCTCTGTGCCAGCGATGCTCTGGTGACGGATTACTCTAGTATTATGTTTGACTACGGGGTGGCAGATAAGAAAATGGTCTTGTTTGCCTATGACAAGGAAGAGTATTTACATGACAGAGGGTTGTATGCGGATTTGGACCGGCTGGGTATCCCGCAGGCCAAGGACGCCAGGCAGTTACAGCAGCTTTTGTCGGATCCAGACTATGACCTCTCGGATTTCCGCCGGCGGTTCTGTCCTTACGACCGCAGTGACACCGCTGAGAAAGTATGCGCCACCTGGATCCTTGGACAGGACGGGGAACTTCCAGTGGAGACCGTGGCCAAGAACGGCAAGGAAAAGGTCCTGGTGTTCACACAGAGCCCGGTGAGTCAAGAGCTGGTGGAAGAGATGAACCGTCAGGTGGCTCTGGACGGAGAACGAAGAGAGTATTACCTCTCGTTCCCTGCCTATGTGATGAAGAAGACCAGCAGCGTTCTGGCCGGCCTGGATCCACAAATCCGCTATTTTCCCATTGAGATTAAGGCCAGCTATACGCTGTTTGAATTGGCGGCCAGTCAGTTGGTGTTCCGCAGGGATATAAGAAAGGGATTCTTGGCGAAAGTGACCCAGAAGCTGGTGGAGAGAGAGTATCAGAAAATCTATGGCAGTTACGAATTTGATCGTCTGGTCATTCTCTCCTGCTCCACAAGGCGGTTGTACTGGATGGTCCGCTGTACCTCTGACCACCGGATTCTGTGTCTGGGACGGGAGCAAGGACGTTACCAGGCCGATGAGAAGTACCGTAGACAGGTGGATTATCTGTTGGGACACAGAGAGGATTTTGAGAAGGTGGTACTGTCCCAGGAATTGGCCAAGAAAAAGAAATTGACCGACGCTTCTGGGGTATTCGTCGGGGGCAGGCAGGTGAGTTTTGAGGATATCTGGAAGGAGGGAGACAGATGAGAGTAGGGGTTGTAACCTTTCACAGCGCCTTTAATTTCGGTGCCACTTTACAGACTTGGGCTTTGCAAAAAGCCTTGGCAAAATTGGGTACAGAGCCCTGTGTGATTCATTACCACCCCTCTGTGATCGATAGTCTCTATGATCCCTATGAGGGAAGAGAGGGGTTTGACAGGACGAAACGGCGCTGGTATCTGAAGCTGACCGCCCCTGAGCGGTTGGTCCGGCTTAAGAAGTATTCGTCTTTTATTCAAGAACATCTGAAGTTGGAGGGGGATTATCCAGTCTACAGTGCGCTGGAGGAAAATCCGCCTCAGTTGGATGCCTACATCACAGGAAGCGACCAGGTGTGGAATAGTTTTCACATTGGAGGGTACGATCCGGCCTATTTCCTGGAGTTTGCGCCGGAGGGCAGTAGGAAGATCGCCTACGGGGCCAGTATAGGTAGGAATATGATTCTACCGGCCTACCGGGGACAGATTCGGAAAGCCTTGGAGGACTACCAGGCGATTTCCGTGCGTGAGATCAGCACGACCCCGGCCGTGGAGAGATTGACAAAAAAGCCGGTGAAGGTTGTGGCGGATCCCACGTTTCTGCTGGAGCGTGAAGACTATGAAGAGATCCGGGTGGACGAGACCCGCGAAGAGAAATACATTCTGGTCTATATGATGGAGGAGAGCCAGGAAGTCAAGAAGATGGCTAACCGGGTGTCAAAAGCGCTGGGATATCCCATTGTACAGAGGCGGCCGGTAAAAAAATTTGCCAATGAGCTGGAGAGCTGTTACACCAATACTCCCGGAGAATTTCTCGGGCTTGTGTCCAACGCAGAGTATGTGATTACCAATTCCTTCCACGGAACGGTGTTCTCTTTGATCTATGAGAAGCCTTTCGTATCCTTACTTCACTCCGACACGGGAAGCCGCACC
Source organism: Blautia sp. (assembly GCA_047014865.1). Lineage (GTDB taxonomy): Bacteria > Bacillota > Clostridia > Lachnospirales > Lachnospiraceae > Blautia_A. The sequence goes on from JBKXQO010000021.1 coordinate 16,364, forward strand.
GTTGACTTGTTGAAGAGTCTCCACATGGAAGACCACATCGTGTGGGATGAGAGCGAGTTTTGTGATATGGGTCAGTTTGAGATCAAGGATGTGGAGGATTTACGCCGGCGGATCGCCAAGCACAGAACAAAGTCTCTGCAATATCTCCAGGAGGCCCTGGGGCTGATTCAAGTGGAGAAGGCGAGGGTGGACTGTCCCACAGATATCCTGAGAGAAGAGTGCTACGGCTGTGGGGTCTGTAAGGAGGTATGTCCCAAGGAGGCGATCACCATGGCGGAGGAGGCAGACGGTTTCTGCTACCCAAAGGTGGACCCGGAAAAATGCATCTCCTGTGGAAAATGCGAGAAATACTGTATCCGCCTTCAGGACCGTTTTCCTGAGGAGATTCCACAGCCCAGCGTGTATGCGGCGATTCACAAGGATGAGCAGATTCGGATGGCAAGCTCTTCCGGGGGCGTATATCCTGAGCTGGCCAGGTATGTGATCGAGGAGAGGCGGGGATATGTGGTGGGGGTCCGTTGGAATGAACGGATGGAGGCGGTTGGAGACATTGCCCACACCATGGAGGAGGCGAGAGCCTTCTGCGGCTCCAAGTATGTGAAGAGCAATTTGGAGGGGATTTTGCCCAGAGTAAAAACTCTCTTGGAGCAGGGAGAGACCGTTCTCTACACAGGGGTGCCCTGTGACTGCGCGGCTTTGCGCTTCTACCTGAAGAAAGAGTATGAGAATCTCTACGTCTGTGAGATCCTCTGCCATGCGGTGCCATCGCCAAAAATCCTGAGAAAATATCTGGATCACTTGGAGAAGAAATTTGACTCCAAGATAGTAGATCTGATCTTTCGGGATAAGAGTGAGAAAGGCTGGCTGATTCACCGGACGCAGATGGTGGTTAAGTTTGAGAGCGGGCGTACCTTGCGAGTGAACGCCCGGAGAAATAATTATTTCCGTGCGTTCCTGCGTGATTTTATCTCCAGGGAGTCCTGTAACCACTGTGACTACGTCTACGATCACCGCAGAGGAGACTTGACCATTGGGGACTTCTGGTCGATCCGGGATTTCATCCCTGAGATGTTCGACGATAAAGGAGTTAGCTGCGTGTTGGCCAATACCGATCAGGGGAGAAAATTGTGGGAGGCAGTGGCCGGAAAATTCCAGGTACAGGAGAGTACGCTGAAAGCGGCGTTTAGGAAGAATCACGTGAGACCGGCGGCTTATCATCAGGCCAGGACGGAGATCTTTGAGCAGTTGGACGAGGAGCCGATTGATGAGCTCTTGGAAGAATACAATGATTTGAAAAAAGCGGCCGACTAAGGTCTGCCGTAGTGCGACAACCCCGCGGTTTGCTGTGGGGTTGTTGACTTTTTATCTATTCTTTAGTATCATGTGGAATAGAGAATTTGGGAGGAATGAAATGTCAGATATAGTGAAAATTGTCGTGGACGCCATGGGCGGCGATCTGGCTCCTGCGGAGCCTGTCAAGGCCGCGGTGGAGGCAGTGAAGGAAAAAAATAATATTCAAGTCATCTTGACTGGGAGACAGGATGCGATCCAACAGGAGTTGGCCAAATATGAATATCCCAAGGACAGAATCTCTGTGGTTCATACCTCCGAGGTAATTGAGACGGCTGAGCCTCCGGTGATGGCCATACGCAAGAAGAAAGATTCTTCCATTGTGGTGGGGATGCAGATGGTGAGACAGGGACAGGCCGACGCCTTTGTATCCTCGGGCAGCAGCGGCGCAATCTTAGTGGGCGGCCAGGTGATTGTGGGAAGAATCAAAGGTGTGGAGCGTCCACCTCTGGCTCCTCTGATCCCCACATCCAAGGGTGTCTCCCTGTTGGTGGACTGCGGTGCGAATGTGGACGCCAGACCTTCCCATCTGGTCCAGTTTGCGAAGATGGGTTCCATCTATATGGAGAACGTGATGGGGGTGAAGAATCCCAGGGTGGCCATTGTCAACAATGGAGCGGAGGAAGAGAAGGGAAATGCTCTGGTGAAGGAGACGTTTCCGCTGTTAAAAGAGTGCAAAGGGATTCATTTTATCGGGAGCATCGAGGCCAGGGATATCCCTGCTGGCTACGCCGATGTGATTGTCTGCGAGGCTTTCGTGGGCAATGTGATTTTGAAGTTGTATGAAGGTGTGGGCGGGACGTTGATCGCGAAGATTAAGCAGGGAATGATGAAGAATCTGCGCAGCAAAATCGGCGCTCTGTTGGTGAAGCCGGCTCTCAAAGAGGTTCTGAAGACCTTTGACGCCAGCGAGCACGGAGGAGCGCCGCTGCTGGGATTGAAAGGTTTGGTGGTTAAGACGCATGGAAGCGCCGTGGCTGTGGAACAGAAGAATGCGATTTTCCAATGTCTTCAGTTCAAAGAGCAGCAGATTAATGAGAAAATTCAAGAACATATCAGTGATATCTGAGAAGGGAGAGAAAAGCAGTGGAACTTGAGAAACTTAAGATGATTATTGCAGATGTTCTGAATGTAGATACTGCAGAGATCACAGAAGACACCACATTTGTGGATGATCTGGGGGCGGATTCCCTGGATATTTTCCAGATTATCATGGGGATTGAGGAAGAGTTCGATGTGGAGATCGACAATGATACTGCGGAGCAGATCGTGACTGTGGGTGACGCGGCAGAGGCCATTAAAAATGTGATTTAGGCGGCACAGTGGATAACTGAGGAGTGCGAGGCTGTTGCATGGGGCGGGGGCGTGCTGTGCGGCGGCCTTAGATTTTGTGAGAGGAAGGAACATGAATAAAGTAGAGACTATAAAAAATTTGGAGGAAGCGTTGGGATACCGGTTTCGGGACCGCGCCCTGTTGGAGAAGGCCGTCACGCATAGCTCTTATTCCAACGAGAAAAATCTGGGGAAACTGGGTTGTAACGAGCGGTTGGAGTTCTTAGGGGACGCAGTTTTGGAGATTGTCAGCAGTGAGTTTTTGTTTCGGAAATTTCCGTCTCTCCCGGAGGGAGAGTTGACGAAGAAGAGAGCCAGCCTGGTGTGTGAGCCGACGTTGGCCATGTGCGCCAGGGATTTTCATCTGGAGAAATTTTTGCTCTTGGGACATGGGGAGGAGAATACGGGAGGGAGAAAACGTGATTCGATTGTCTCGGACGCCCTGGAGGCTGTGATCGGCGCCATCTACCTGGACGGTGGACTTGCTAGTGCAAAAGAGTTTATTCTCTGTCGCGTGCTCAACGACATGGAACATAAACAACTCTTTTATGATAGCAAGACTATCTTGCAGGAGATCGTTCAAGAACACGGGAATAATCCAGTGTCTTACCAGTTGGTGGGGGAGGAAGGACCGGACCACAATAAGACTTTTACAGTGGAAGTGCGGGTGGATCAGGAGTTGCTGGGAACCGGACAGGGCCACACGAAGAAAGCGGCGGAACAGGCAGCAGCCTATCAGGCAGTGATGAGACTTAAGAAATCGTAGGTGGAACTATGTATCTGAAAAATATCGAAGTTTATGGATTCAAATCTTTCGCCCAGAAGATTAATTTTGAATTTCACAATGGAATTACTGGGATTGTGGGGCCAAACGGCAGTGGCAAGAGTAACGTGGGAGATGCCGTTCGCTGGGTTTTGGGAGAGCAGAGCGCAAAACAGCTCAGAGGCGGTAACATGCAGGATGTGATTTTCTCCGGAACGGAGAACCGCAAGCCGCTCAGTTATGCCTCCGTCTCCATCACTCTGGACAACGGCGACCACAAACTTCCGGTGGATTACAAAGAGGTGACAGTGACCCGGCGGCTGTACCGCTCAGGGGAGAGTGAGTACCTGATGAATGGCGGCAGCTGTCGGTTGAAAGACATCCAGGAACTTTTCTATGATACAGGTATTGGCAAGGAAGGTTATTCCATCATTGGCCAGGGCCAGATTGACAGGATTCTAAGCGGTAAGCCGGAGGAGAGGCGGGAGCTTTTTGACGAGGCGGCAGGAATCGTTAAGTTTAAACGGCGGAAGAACACCACCTTGAAGAAACTGGAGGAAGAGAAACAGAATCTGGTGAGGGTCACCGATATTCTCAGCGAATTGGACAGGCAATTGGGTCCGCTTCAGAGACAGTCTGAGACGGCCAGGATTTATCTGGATAAAAAAGAAATTCTCAAAGAGAGAGAGATCAATCTCTTTTTGGGGGATATGGAGGAGATCACCTGCCAGTTGGAGGAACAAGGCGAGAAGCGGCAGGCGGCAGGGGAACATCTGGACGAGACCAAGGTCTCCTATGAGAGAGTTAAGAAAGAGTACGAGGAGCTGGAGAAAGCGCTGGAACAACTGAATGGCCAGATTGACCAGACTCGGGAGGAGACACAACAGGATGCCTTAAGGAGACAGCAATTAGAAGGGCAGATCCAGGTATTGCAGGAGCAGATAAACGGCGCCAGGCAGAACCAGGAGCACTACCAAAGCCGAGAGAAGGCTATCCAGGTGGATCAGGAGAAGCGCCGCCAGGAGATCACAGAGTACAGGCAGGAACGGGAAATCCTACAAGGTCAGCTCAAGGAGATTCAAAGGGAACAAAAGGAACAGGAAAAGCGTCAAGAACAGGCTTCTGATCAGATAGAGAATTGCACGAGAGCAGTGGAGGAGGGCAAGAACGAGATCATCGAAGTGCTCAACAGCAGAGCAAACACCAAGGGAAAGGTGCAGCGCTTTGACACGATGATGGAACAGATCAATATACGGAAAGCCCAGTTGAATCAGAGACGTCTAGAATTAAAAAGTGAGGAAGTCCAGCAGGAAGAGGCGTTGAAGAAAGCCCGCAGCGCGCACCAGCAGATCGAAGATACGATTCATGAACTGGAAAAGAGGCAGGAGCGGGGAAAGCAAAGGCTGGAAGAACTGCAAAGGCAATTGGAGGAACAGAAGAGGCAGTTGGAGGTGGGAAACGCCACATTCCACAGGGAATCCTCCAGATTAGAGTCACTGATCAATCTGACAGAGCGCTATGACGGCTATGGCAACAGCATTCGCAGAGTTATGGAGCAAAAGAAGAAGGTTCCGGGAATTCATGGCGTGGTGGCAGATCTGATCCAGGTGGAGAAAGACTACGAGATCGCCATAGAGACGGCATTGGGCGGGAGTATTCAGAACATAGTCACTGACAGTGAGCAGACGGCAAAACAGATGATCACATTTTTGAAGAAAAACCGTTACGGAAGGGCGACTTTTCTGCCACTGACCAGTGTCAGAGGCCGGGGGGATTTCAGCCCTAAGGAGGCGCTTGGGGAGCCGGGGGTCTTGGGTATTGCCAGTGAATTGGTGGCCGTTGACGGCAAGTATGAGAACCTGGTGCGTTACCTGTTGGGGAGAACCTTGGTGGTGGATCACATTGACCATGCCATTGCCATCGGAAAGAAATACCGCCACAGCCTGCGCATGGTGACGGTGGAGGGAGAATCCCTGAATCCAGGCGGCTCCATGACGGGAGGTGCTTTTCGCAATAACAGCAATCTGCTGGGACGCCGAAGAGAGATCGAAGAGCTTCAAGAGGCGGTGGGAAGGTTGCAAGGAGAGCTGTCGGTCCTGAGAGAGAGTATGGAGACCAACCGTCAGGAGAGAAACAGACTGCGCGATGAGTCGGCTCATGGGAACCACCTCTTACAGGAGCAATATCTAAGTGAGAATACGCTGAAGTTAGAGATTGGTCAGATGGAAGAGAAGCTTCTAGAGATCACGCAAGGGTATGAGCAGATCCGGCAAGAAGGCGGGAATATCCTTCAGCAGAGAAAAGAAGTGGAGGAGAGTAAGAGCGCAATCACCGCAGAATTGGAGGAGTCCAGGCGGGATGAGCGGGAATTGGAAGAGTTTATTGAGAATCGCCAGCGGGAATTGGAGGAATGGCAGGAAGAGGAGGCGAAGATCAGCCGGGGCCTGGAGGAGACTCGGATGAGAGTTGCTGAGATCAGTCAGAAAGCGGAATTCTCCGGTCAGAATCTTTCCCGTGTGCAGGATGAGATGGATGCCCTCCAGGAGGAATTGTCTCAGGTGGAGGAGCATCTGAGGACAGATATCCAAGAGATTCAAAAAAAAGAAGAGAGTATTCAGGCGATCCGGGAGACGATTTCTCAGGCCTTGGAGAGAGAAGAGGAATTGAAAGAGAAATTGGCGGAGTGTTTAAAGCAGAAGGAAGAGACGACGACGGCGCATAAATCTTTCTTTGAGAAGAGAGATGAGCTGGCCAGTCAGATGAATTTGCTTGACAAGGAGATCTTTCGCCTGAATCAACAGATGGAGAAATTGGAGGAGGACCAGGAAAAGAAGATCTCCTACATGTGGGAGGAGTATCAGGTCACACCCAACAGCGCAAAAGATTATAAGAGAGACGAACTATCGGATCGGACATCCGTAAAAAAAGAGATTTCCCAAATTAAGGAAGAGATCCGCAAGCTGGGAAGTGTCAATGTCAACGCCATCGAGGATTATAAAGAATTAAAGGAGAGGCATACCTTTTTATCGGGGCAGTACAATGACCTGGTGCAGGCGGAAGCCACCTTGCAAGAAATCATCAGGGAGTTGGACGAGGGTATGCGCCGTCAATTCTCTGAGAAGTTCAAGGAGATACAGAGGGAGTTTGACAAGGCTTTCAAAGAATTGTTCGGAGGAGGAAAGGGAACGCTCCAGTTAATCGAGGACGAAGATATTCTGGAGGCAGGAATCCGGATCATCTCCCAGCCCCCTGGAAAAAAGCTGCAGAACATGATGCAGCTTTCCGGCGGCGAGAAGGCTTTGACGGCCATTGCGCTGTTGTTCGCCATACAGAACTTAAAGCCATCCCCATTCTGTCTGTTGGACGAGATTGAGGCGGCCTTGGACGACTCCAATGTGAGCCGGTTCGCAGGGTATCTGAAAAAGTTGACGAAGAACACTCAGTTTATTATAATAACACATAGACGCGGCACCATGGGAGCGGCAGACCGGCTGTATGGAATTACCATGCAGGAAAAGGGAGTCTCCACCTTAGTGTCGGTGGATCTAGTGGAGAAAGATCTAGACAAATAGGAGGAAGAGATGGGAGAAGAGAAGAAAGGTTTTTTCAAGAGGCTGGTGAGCGGCCTGTCAAAGACCAGGGATAACATTGTCTCAGGCATTGACTCTATTTTCAGCGGCTTTTCCAGTATAGACGAGGACTTTTATGAGGAGATCGAGGAGATTCTGATCATGGGAGACCTGGGAATCAATGCGACCACGTCCATCATAGAGAATTTGAGAGAGCAGGTGGAGGAAAAGAGGATTAAGGATCCTGCAGAGTGTAAGAAACTTTTGATCGACAGTATCAAGCAGGAGATGGCAGTGAACAACACGGAGTATGAGTTTGAGAACCGTAAGTCCGTTATCCTGGTGATCGGTGTCAATGGCGTAGGTAAGACCACCTCAGTGGGGAAGTTGGCGGGTAAACTCAAAGACCAGGGGAAGAAAGTGATCCTGGCCGCGGCGGATACCTTCCGGGCGGCCGCCGGGGAACAGCTCACCCAGTGGGCAAACCGGGCGGGAGTGGAGTTGATCGGAGGGCAGGCAGGAGCCGACCCAGCTTCCGTGGTCTACGACGCGGTGGCCGCGGCGAAGGCTCGAAATGCCGACGTGTTACTCTGCGATACCGCGGGGCGCTTGCACAATAAGAAGAATCTGATGGAGGAATTGCGGAAGATCTATCGGATTTTGGAGAAAGAATATCCGGAGGCATATCTGGAGACTTTGGTGGTTCTTGACGGGACTACAGGGCAGAATGCATTGGCGCAGGCCAGGCAGTTCGCCGAGGTTGCGAAGGTTACAGGGATTATTCTGACGAAACTGGATGGAACCGCCAAGGGAGGAATTGCCGTAGCCATCCACTCGGAGCTGGATATCCCGGTAAAATATATCGGCGTGGGCGAGAGCATCGACGATTTGGAGAAATTCGACGCGGAGTCTTTCGTCAATGCACTTTTTGATGTAAAAGATGAGGAAAAACAATAGGAAGAAGGGAACAAAGATGCTCACATTAGAAAAGTTTGAGGAGGCGTCGGAGATCGTGCGCCGTGTAACCCAGGAGACCAAGCTGGTCTACAGCGATTATTTCAGCAGACAGACGGACAACAAAGTGTATTTTAAGCCGGAAAACATGCAACTGACAGGGGCATATAAGTTGAGGGGCGCCTATTACAAGATCAGTACCCTGACAGAGGAAGAGAGGCAAAAAGGTTTGATCACTGCCTCGGCGGGAAACCATGCGCAGGGGGTGGCTTACGCCGCCAAGTGTTATGGGGCAAAGGCGGTGATTGTGATGCCCACCACCACTCCGCTGATCAAAGTAGAGCGGACCAAGAGTTACGGCGCTGAAGTGGTGCTCTATGGAGACGTCTATGACGAGGCTTGCAAGAAGGCTATGGAGCTGGCCCAGGAGGAGGGATATACGTTTATTCATCCCTTTAACGACCCGGCCGTGGCCACAGGGCAGGGGACCATTGCCATGGAGATCGTCCAGGAACTGCCCTTGGTGGACTACATCTTAGTCCCCATCGGAGGGGGAGGACTGGCCACGGGTGTCTCCACTTTGGCAAAATTGTTGAATCCTCACATCAAAGTGATCGGTGTGGAGCCGGCCGGAGCCAATTGTATGCAAGTCTCTCTGAGAAATGGAGAGGTGACGACGCTTCCCGGCGTGAACACCATCGCGGATGGCACTGCGGTTCAGACTCCGGGGGATGTGATCTTTCCCTATATCCAGGAGAATTTGGATGACATTATTACGGTGGAGGACGACGAGTTGATCGCCGCCTTCCTGGATATGGTGGAGAACCACAAGATGATCGTGGAGAATTCCGGACTCTTGACGGTTGCCGCCTTAAAGCACTTGGATGTCAGAAAGAAGAAGATCGTGTCCATCTTGAGCGGCGGCAACATGGATGTGATCACCATGTCCTCCGTGGTACAGCATGGGCTGATTCAGAGAGACCGGATTTTCACGGTGACGGTTCTCCTGCCAGACCGGGCCGGCGAGTTGGTGCGCGTGGCTTCTGTGATCGCAAACCATCAGGGAAATATCATCAAGCTGGATCACAATCAGTTTGTCAGCACCAACCGAAACGCAGCCGTGGAATTGAAGATCACCATGGAGGCCTTCGGTACCGAACACAAGATGCAGATTGTCAAGGCTTTGCAGGATGCAGGCTATGAGATGCACATTGTGACTACCAGCTTGTAGGAACGTGTTTTTTGAGCGAACAGAGGAGAGAAAGAATGAATAGGAAATTAATCAGGGCGGTCCTCTGTGCAGTTATGGTATCCGTTTTAGCTGTGGGATGCGGCGGAGGAGATTCTGGGAATGCAGATAGAGGGGAGGACACAGGGGCGACAACTCCTTCTGACGACAAAGACGCAGGTGTTAAGATGGGGTTTGTCGTGGGAACCTTTGAGCAGGATTTCTACCGGACGCTTGGGTCTGCCATTGAGCGCAAGGTACAGGAACTTGGGGTGGAGGCGATTGTCACAGACGCCGAGCTGGATCCGAACGTGGCCACTTACAAAGTACAGGATTTGGTTGCCCAGGGTTGCGAAGCGATCGCCATCTCCTGTAACGATGCGGCAGGCGTAAAACCGGCCGTTGAGAGCGCCGACGCAGAGGGAGTCGCCATGTTTACGTTTGATTTTACCACGGATTCGGATGCAGTCAAGTGTTTCGTGGGCACGGACAATCGCAGAGGCGGACAACTTGGCGGGGAGGAGTTGCTGAGATATAGCGAGGACGGCGACACCGTGGGTATGATCTGTTATCCCACTGTGCCTTCTTATCTGGAGAGACAGAATGGCGCTCTGGATTCACTGGAAGGGGAAGACCGCACTGTGGTGTATGACAATGACTATCAGGGGGATGTCAACAAGGCTCAGCAGATTATGCAGGATATGCTGACGGCCAACCCGGATATGTCGGCGGTATTCTGTGTGGGAGATTCGGCGGCTACTGGCGCGTTGGCTGCAATCAAGGCAGCGGGTTCCGACTGTAAGATTATCGGCTTCGACGGGAATCCGGAGGCAAGAGAGGCGATCGCTGACGCCGAGGGCGACGGTAAATGGTGGGTGTCTGAGATCGCACAGAATCCTTCCCAGATCGGCGAGACCATCGTTGAGCAGATGTACAAATACCTGAATGATGGAAACGTTGACACGGCAGAGATTCTCATCGATCCGTATGTGATTGACTCCCACAATGTGGCAGAGGAATCGCAGTAAAGAGAAACTCCACAGGGCAGATGAAAGATTTCAAACTGCCCTGTGGAGTTCTTGATGTTATAGGAAAGTTCTCCCAACTGTCCTATGACCAAAAAGGCTACGCGAGGATCGCACTGCAGCAGAGTGGAACTATGTCGCTCATGCGACCCGCCGCAGGCGGAGAATCCGTTCCATTGCGGGAGGGAAAAATCTCCTGCAATACGAGTGCTCTGAGAATCAATGGTTTATTTTACCTGGATCAGCTCATATTCCAAGTTGCCGATGCCGATTTTCGCAGCGTGCTCCACGCAACTTTTCCAGTTGGTGGATGGGGAGACCGCATGGAAGTGATCCTCGTCGGCCTGGGCTTCTCCCAGACAGGAATGCTCAATGGCCGGCTGCGCGTTGACTGCGTCTGCACAAGCCACATCCAGGGCCACCGGGTCGAAGGAGGCGAAGAATCCCACATCCGGCACGATAGCGGCGTCATTCTCGGCGTGACAGTCACAGTAAGGACTCACGTCGATGACTAGGCTGATATGGAAATTGGGACGGCCATGGATCACAGCCTTGCTGTACTCGGCGATCTTACAATTTAGAATATCGTTGGACTCATCGGAAGCCGGGCAGATGGCATCTTTGGGACAGACGCCTAGACAACGGCCACACCCCACGCATTTGTCGTGATTGATGTAGGCTTTCTTGTCGGTAAATTCAGGAGCGTCATGGGCACAGATCATCGCGCATTTTTTGCAGCCGATGCACAGATCTTGGTTTACATGGGGTTTACCGGCGCTGTGCATCTCCATCTTACCGGCGCGGGATCCACATCCCATACCAATGTTCTTGAGTGCACCTCCGAAACCGGTGGCCTCATGTCCCTTAAAGTGGGAGAGGGTGATAAAGATGTCAGCGTCCATGATGGCGCGGCCGATCTTGGCTTCCTTGATGTACTCCCCGTTTTCCACAGGGACATAGACTTCGTCTGTCCCTTTCAGTCCGTCGGCGATGACGACGTGGCAGCCGGTGGAGAAGGGTGAGAAGCCGTTGGTGTAGGCGCTGTCCATGTGTTCTAAGGCGTTTTTGCGGGAACCCACGTATAAAGTGTTGCAATCGGTGAGAAAGGGTAGTCCGCCCAGAGATTTCACCACGTCGGCCACTGCTTTGGCATAATTGGGGCGCAGGAAGGCCAGGTTGCCAGGCTCTCCGAAATGTATTTTAATGGCGGCGAATTTTCCGTCAAAGTCGATGGTGTCGATACCGGCCTTTTGTATCAGGCGTGTCAGCTTTTTGAGCAGGCTGTCGCCTGGTCTCACTCTCATGTCTGTGTAGTATACTTTTGATTTTATCATGGGATATCCTCCTTTTTCTGTCTATCTTTCCCAATATTTTAATCATACCATATCGCATTTTAATTTACAAAGCAAATTGTTGAAAAACCGTCAAGAAAAAATACTTGACAATCAGGTTGGGATAGGATATGATACACAAGGTGATACGGATGGAAAAATTTGTGGAACAGACATTCCTGTACGATTTCTACGGAGAGCTGCTGACAAAGCGGCAACGGCAGGTATATGAGAGCGTTGTGCTGGAGGACTATTCTCTCAGTGAGGTGGCTGAGCAGTTGGGGATTTCCCGACAGGGGGTTTTCGACATGGTGCGGCGGTGCAACAAGACATTGGAAGAATACGAGGAGAAGCTCCATCTCGTGGAGCGGTTTCTCCATATACGTGAGAAGGTTCGCCAGATCCATCTTTTGACTGAGAAATATGGAGCGTCGGATATCGCTGAGATATCCAATGAGATATTAGAGGAGTTATAGCACATGGCATTTGAAAGTTTGACAGAGAAACTGCAAAATGTATTCAAGAATCTGAGAAGTAAAGGCAGACTGACAGAGGCGGATGTCAAGACTGCTCTCCGGGAAGTCAAGATGGCTTTGCTGGAGGCAGATGTCAACTTCAAGGTGGTGAAACAGTTTACCAAATCCGTCCAGGAACGTGCGGTGGGACAGGATGTGATGAACGGTCTAAACCCCGGTCAGATGGTGATCAAGATTGTCAATGAAGAGATGGTCAACCTGATGGGGAGCGAGACGGTGGAAGTTCCCTTAAGACAGGGAAAAGAGATCACTGTCTGGATGATGGCCGGCCTTCAGGGCGCAGGTAAGACCACCACGGCGGCGAAGCTGGCGGGAAAGATGAAGTCCAAGGGAAAGAAACCTCTCTTGGTGGCCTGTGATGTGTACCGGCCGGCGGCCATTGCCCAGTTGCAGGTCAACGGGGAGAAGCAAGGGGTGGAAGTCTTCTCCATGGGAGATAAGAACAAGCCTGTGGATATTGCCAAGGCGGCGGTAGAACATGCCAAGAACAACCAGCAAAATCTGGTGATCCTGGATACCGCGGGCCGTCTTCATGTGGATGAGGATATGATGCATGAGCTGGAGGAGATCAAGGAGCAGGTGACTGTGGACGCCACCGTACTGGTAGTGGACGCCATGACCGGACAGGATGCCGTGAATGTTGCGACCACTTTCGCGGAGAAGGTGGGCATCGACGGAGTGATTCTCACAAAGATGGACGGCGATACCCGAGGCGGGGCGGCCTTGTCCATCAAAGCTGTCAGTGGCAAACCGATTTACTATGTGGGCATGGGTGAGAAGCTATCGGATCTGGAACAGTTCTATCCTGAGCGGATGGCGTCCAGGATTCTGGGCATGGGCGATGTGATGAGCCTGATCGAGAAGGTGGAGGCTTCCATCGACGAAGAGAAAGCCCGGGAGATGGAGAAGAAATTTAAGAAAGCAGAGTTTGGATTTGACGACTACCTGGAGAGTATGAACCAGATGAAGAACATGGGAGGAATCTCCAGCGTCCTGAATATGCTTCCCGGCCTGGGGGGCGGTAAGATGAAAGACATTGAAGGGATGATTGACGAGAGAGAATTGGCCCGGAAAGAGGCCATGATCCTGTCCATGACACCCCAGGAGAGAGCCAATCCCTCGATCTTAAATGTATCCAGAAAACAGAGGATCGCCAGAGGAGCCGGGGTGAACATCAGCGAAGTCAATCGTCTGGTGAAACAGTTCGAGCAGACAAAGAAAATGATGAAGCAGATGCCCGGAATGATGGGCGGCAAAGGTGGTAAAAGAGGCGGCTTTCGGCTCCCCTTTTAACATAGAAGTCCATTGCGTCTGTGCGGTGGACAGATAAAACACAAATATAAAATCAAAGAGACTATGGAGGTAATGAGAGATGGCAGTAAAAATCAGATTGAGAAGAATGGGACAGAAGAAGGCTCCTTTTTATAGAATCGTCGTGGCAGATTCACGTTCCAAGAGAGATGGAAAATGTATCGAGGAGATCGGGACTTACGATCCAAACCTGGATCCAAGTGTGTACAAAGTTGACGAGGAAGCCGCTAAGAAATGGCTGGCAGCAGGCGCACAGCCCACAGAAGTTGTGAGCAAGATCTTTAAACTGGCCGGTATCGAAAAATAATCACAACAAAAGTAGGAAAATATTCTTCGGCACAGTGTCGGAGAGTTGGAGGTGTGTGATGAAAGAGCTTGTGGAAGTAATTGCGAAATCTCTTGTGGAAAATCCGGAAGAAGTTGTTGTGACTGAGACTGAGAAGGACGATGCGATTCTGATAGAATTGAAAGTGGGCGTCGCAGACATGGGAAAAGTAATTGGCAGACAGGGAAGAATCGCCAAGGCGATTCGGACTGTGGTGAAGGCTGCGTCCTCAAAAAGTCCAAAGAAAGTGATTGTGGATATTCTGCAGTGAGAGACCACTGCAGCATGTATGATTGTGGTAGGGAGCAGTGCCGTCGGGCAAGGCTCCTTCTTCATATCAGGGGAATCCGGTGCAGGCAGTCTGCGGCCGTCTCTGATGTATATTTACCCGAGATGGGTACTTTTGATAATTGGATTTTTTGACAGGGAGATCCTTCCTGTGGGAGAGATGGGTGCGGATAGTAGGAGGTAATTGTTTATGGAAGAATTTTTGCAGGTGGGTGTGATTTCCTCCACCCACGGGGTGCGCGGAGAGGTGAAAGTATTTCCCACCACCAGCGACAAAGAGCGTTTCAGAGATCTAAAATCAGTGACTCTGGACACCGGTAAGGAGAGGATTTCTCTGGAGATCCAGCAGGTGAAATTTTTTAAACAGATGGTCATCTTGAAATTCCGGGGAATCGACAGTATCAACGATATTGAGAGATATAAAGGAAAGAGCCTGTGGGTGCCTCGGGAGGAGGCGCTTCCCCTGGGGGAAGATGAGTATTATATCGCTGACTTGATCGGCATGGAAGTCTCTCTGGAGGACGACACCTATTTTGGCAGACTTAGGGATGTGATTGAGACAGGAGCCAACGACGTCTACGCGGTGGAGACGGCCGAGGGGAGAGAAGTCCTAATTCCTGCCATCAAAGAGTGTATTTTGCAGGTGGACGTGCAGGCGGGAAAAATGAGAATTCACCTGATGAAGGGGCTGGTCTAGGCTTAAAATATGACGAGGAGAATGACTAATGAATTACCATGTACTCACTTTATTTCCAGAGATGATTGAACAGGGATTGAATACCAGTATCATAGGGAGAGCAATGGCCAAGGGGCTCTTATCCCTGGAGACAGTCAACATCCGGGATTATGCGTATAATAAGCATCAAAAGGTGGACGACTATCCCTACGGAGGGGGCGCCGGTATGGTCATGCAAGCCGAGCCGGTGTACCTGGCTTATGAGGGAATCTGTGAGAGGACAGGTAAGAGGCCTAGGGTGATCTACCTGACGCCTCAGGGCAGCGTCTTTGACCAGAAGATGGCCAGGAATCTGGCCAGGGAGGAAGACCTGATCTTTCTGTGTGGACATTATGAGGGGATTGACGAGCGGGTTTTGGAGGAGATTGTTACAGATCCGGTCTCCATCGGGGACTATGTGCTCACAGGAGGAGAATTGCCCTCCATGGTGATGATCGATGCCATTTCCAGGATGGTTCCCGGGGTGCTGAGCAATGAGGAGTCCGGTGAGACGGAGTCTTTTGCGGGAAATCTGCTGGAGTATCCTCAGTATAGCCGCCCAGACGAGTGGCGGGGGAGGGCGGTTCCCCCGGTGCTCTTGTCGGGACATCACGCCAATGTGGAGAAGTGGCGCCGTCAACAGTCTATCCTAAGAACCGCCAAGTATCGGCCGGATCTGCTGGGGAAGGCTGACTTGACGGAGAAGGAGAGAAAGTGGTTGGAGGAGGAACGAGGATTGTAACCTTTTGGGCCTGGGGCGGATATAATAAATACAAAGACTAAAAATGAGTCGTGTTTATGGAATATCTGACCGGTTTTTTTCTTCCTTTTCTGGGAACAACGGCGGGGGCTGCCTGCGTCTTTCTCATGAGAGGAGAGTTTGATCCGAAATTTCAAAAAGCTTTGATGGGACTGGCAGCGGGAGTGATGGGAGCCGCCTCTATCTGGTCGTTGCTTCTCCCGTCTTTGGATTTGTCTCAGAAGTTGGGGCGGTGGGCGTTTCTGCCCGCGGCGGTGGGATTTCTGACAGGGATTTTTTTCTTGCTGTTCTTAGATTGGCTGGTGGCCAGAATGTGCAGACAGTCCATAGAGGTGGCCTCCGTCTCCACGAAGAAGGCTGTGATGTTGTCGTTGGCGGTCACTTTGCACAATATCCCGGAGGGGATGGCGGTGGGTGTCGCCTTTGCAGGGGCTATTGGGGGGCGGACAGAAGCAGGTATCGCAGGCGCGTTGGCGTTGGCCCTGGGGATCGCGATCCAGAATTTCCCCGAGGGCGCCATCGTTTCCATGCCATTGAGAAGCCAGGGAATGGGTAGGATAAGAGCGTTTGTCTGGGGAACACTCTCTGGATTTGTGGAGCCGGTGGCGGCAGGGGTCACTCTTTGGATGACAGCCTACATCGGCGGACTTCTACCCTGGTTGCTGGCTTTCTCAGCCGGAGCCATGAATTATGTGATTGTGCAGGAGCTGGTTCCCGACGCCGCGGGCAAAGGGAAGATTGGCGTGATATCCTACGGTGTAGGTTTCGTCTTGATGATGGTGTTGGATGTGGCTCTGGGATAGAGATTGCAGGTAAAAGAGAATAAAGATATTGTTTTGAGAGAAAATATGGTAGACGAGAGTAACAGGGAGTTTGAAAAAATAGAAGTACTTGCGTACGACAACAGAGATTGAGAGAGAACGACATGAATATTTTATTGGGATTACTCATTCCGTTTATCGGGACAACGGCAGGGGCAGGGTGCGTATTTTTTTTGAGGAGAGAATTGGGGCCTTTGGTTCAGAAGAGTCTGCTGGGGTTTGCCTCAGGCGTGATGGTGGCGGCCTCCGTGTGGTCGCTTTTGATCCCGGCGATGGATATGGCCTCGGATAAGGGAAGGCTGGCCTTCTTACCGGCAGCGGTGGGCTTTTTGCTGGGTATCGGTTTTTTGCTGTTGATGGACCGGGTGATACCCCATCTTCACAGGGGAAGCGACTGTGCGGAGGGGATTCAATGCGACATCAAGAAGACCACAATGCTGGTGTTGGCCGTGACGTTGCACAATATTCCGGAGGGGATGGCGGTGGGAGTGGTGTTCGCCGGCT
Source organism: Blautia sp. (assembly GCA_047014865.1). GTDB lineage: Bacteria > Bacillota > Clostridia > Lachnospirales > Lachnospiraceae > Blautia_A. The sequence continues at coordinate 33,176 of JBKXQO010000021.1, forward strand.
TGCTCTCCTCAGAGCCAGAGATCACTGTGATGGGGGCTTTTGCCTTGGCTATCGGGATAGCGATCCAGAATTTTCCCGAGGGGGCTATTATCTCTATGCCGTTAAAGAGCGAGGAGGGGGTGAGCCGCATGAGAGCCTTTCTCTATGGAACCTTGTCCGGGGTTGTGGAGCCGGTATTTGGCGGGCTGACCGTGCTGCTGGCCTCCTATATCACTCCGGTACTCCCCTACCTGCTGGCTTTTGCGGCGGGGGCTATGATCTATGTGGTGGTGGAAGAATTGATTCCCGAGGCGAATGTGGGAAGGCACAGCAATGTGGCAACGGTCAGCTTTGCAGTGGGGTTTGTGCTGATGATGGTGTTGGACGTGGCCTTGGGCTAGGAATAAAATTATAAAATTGATGAGAAAAAACTTGTCAGTATGTGAAAAGTATTGTATAATAGCTTACGTTGTGAATAAAAAGATGGTCCTCTGTTACGAATCTTGTATTAAGAACATCCACAGAATAAGGAGAATGAGAGATATGAACGACATTATCAAGAACATCGAAGCTGCTCAGTTGAGAGCAGACGTGCCCCAGTTCAATGTGGGAGACACTGTGCGTGTCCATGCGCTGATCAAAGAGGGAAATCGTGAGAGAATTCAGGTTTTCGAGGGAACTGTGCTGAAGAAACAGGGCGGAAGTAACCGTGCGACATTCACCGTTAGAAAGAATTCCAATGGAATCGGCGTCGAGAAGACTTGGCCGTTGCACTCACCCCACGTAGTGAAAGTGGAAGTGATCAGACGCGGTAAAGTAAGACGTGCGAAACTGTATTACCTGAGAGACCGTGTAGGAAAAGCTGCGAAGGTAAAAGAGTTGGTAAAATAATCTGTGAGGCTCAAAACGAGCGGTGACAGAGAATAATTGCATGGTTCAGGGGGCTGTTTGGCAGTCCCCTGTTTGATTATACGGAAGACTTTGAGAGAAGTGAGGATGGTATGAGACAGCCGGAAATACTGGAGAAGGTAAGAGAATGGTGTCGGACAGTAAAGGAAAAAGAGATTGACCCAAAGCTGAGGGGAATTCTGGTGTGGGCTTTTCAGATTGTAGTGGTTTTGGTCTTTGCGGCAGTGGTGGCTATTTTCTTTTTTCAGTCGGTCACGATGCAAGAGAGTGCCATGGAACCCACATACTCTGTGGGGGATAAGTTCTTAGTGAACCGGGTGGCCTACAAGGTGGGTTCTCCCCAGAGAGGGGATATGATTGTGTTTCGGACTAACGCCAGCGATGAGGCGGCCCTCCATATTCGAAGGGTGATTGGACTTCCCGGAGAGACGGTTCAGATTAAAGATGGACAGATCTATGTGGATGGAGATCTCTATAAAGAGAGTGGGGATCTGCCCAAGATAGAAAATGCAGGCTTGGCTAAGGACGGAGTGACGCTGCAGGCGGGGGAGTACTTTGTGCTGGGAGACAACCGTAACAACAGCGAGGACAGCCGCTATGCGGATATCGGAAATGTGAATAAGAAGTACATTATAGGAAAATTGTGGTTTGTGAATTATCCCACCAAGCGGATAGGATTTGTGAGAGAGTAGAGGGAAAGATGAACGTACAGTGGTATCCAGGTCATATGACCAAGGCAAAGAGAATGATGCAGGAGGATATAAAGCTCATCGACTTGATTGTGGAGTTGGTGGACGCGCGAGTTCCTCAGAGTAGCCGTAATCCAGATATTGACGAGTTGGGCAAGAATAAGTCTCGCCTGATCTTGTTGAACAAATCAGATCTGTCTGACGAGAAGCGTAATAGCCAGTGGGAAAATTATTTCAGGGAAAAAGGATTTCATGTGCAGAGGATCAACGCACGTTCTGGCGCGGGAGTGAAGGCAGTGAACGGTTTGATACAGGAGGCCTGCCGGGAGAAGATCGAGAGGGACCGGCGTAGAGGTATCCGGAACCGTCCAGTGCGGGCCATGGTGGTGGGGATACCCAATGTGGGGAAATCCACGTTTATCAATACTTATGCTGGGAAGGCTTGTACGAAGACGGGGAATAAGCCGGGGGTGACCAAGGGAAAGCAGTGGATTCGCCTGAATAAGAGTGTGGAGTTGTTGGACACACCGGGAATTCTCTGGCCCAAATTTGAGGATCCGGAGGTTGGCATCCGCTTGGCCTTGATCGGCTCCATCAAGGACGACATTCTAAATTTGGATGAACTGTCCCTGCGGTTGATCCATTATCTCAGGGAAGAATATCCTCAAGTTCTGGCTGGCCGCTATCAGATTTTGGAAGAGGGCAGCGACGTCCAGGTGTTGGAGGCTGTGGCCAGAAGCCGGAATTGTCTCCTGAAGGGGCAGGAACTGGATTACAGCAAGGCTGCCGGTATCTTGCTGGATGAGTTCCGAAATGGAAAGATAGGCCGGATCACACTGGAGAGTCCGGATCAAAAAAAATGAAATAGGTACTATTCAGATGTCGAAAAAGATGATAAAATAGAAAAAATGCAGCGTGAGATCGCTGCGAGAATAGAATAAGATTCTGTATCATCTTAGATAGAGGCGCAGGCTTTATCAGTACTGAGGGACTATGGTCGGATCACCGTCCCGAAGGGAAAGGAAAGACTGCCGAAGAACTTTTCCGCCGGTCCGGGTGGAGAACTTCTGGGACGTCGTATAAGATACGGCGTACTGTCACAGTTTGTGGAGCGCTATCAGGTTTGGCATCAGTGTTATGGACCATAAGCGCTTTTTGTGAGTGTTTATGGTTTTTTGTGTTATAGGGATCCACTATAACACAAAAAACTCCGTGAGGATCGCACTGCGGTGCAGGATTCTTTGTTCTGTTATAGGAAAGTTCTCCAAACTTCCCTATAACACAAAAACGCTCCGCGAGGATCGCACTGCGGCGGAGTGGGAATATATCGCGTATGCGACCCGCCGCAGGCGGAGAATCCTGTACCACAGGATTCTTTGTCCTGATAAAATTCCTATCACACGGTATATTTTTGTCATTTAAGGCTGGAGGGGATTGCCTAAGATGTTTCACATATAAGATACCGGATTCTTATTTTGGAAAACAAAGGAAAGGGAGAGTGGAAATGAAAATGAACAAGAGTATGAGGTGGGCGCTGTCAGTCCTCGCCTTTATCCTTCTGACGGTTGCCAGCGCAGGGACGGTGCTGGCGGCAGGGGAAGGGGAGACTTATCAGCCGGAGATGTATGCCAGTTTCTGGGCTTTGATACCGCCTATTGTCGCAATTGTGTTGGCATTGATCACCAAGGAAGTGTACAGTTCTCTTTTTATCGGAATTCTGGTGGGGGCTTTGTTCTACTCGGGATTCACGTTCGAGGGGACTGTGACCCACATTTTCCAGGGAGGGATTGTCAGCGTCCTGTCCGACAGTTACAATGTGGGAATTTTAGTTTTTCTGGTGATTTTAGGGGCGATGGTGTGTCTGATGAACCGGGCCGGCGGGTCGGCGGCGTTCGGTCGTTGGGCCTCAGAGCGGATTAAGAACCGGGAGGGCGCCCAGTTGATGACTATCCTGCTGGGAATCCTGATCTTTATCGATGACTATTTCAACTGTCTTACAGTGGGCAGTGTGATGCGTCCTGTGACGGACAAATTTAACGTATCCAGAGCGAAACTGGCTTACCTGATCGACGCCACGGCCGCCCCGGTGTGTATCATTGCGCCGATCTCCTCCTGGGCGGCGGCGGTGACCGGATTTGTGGAGGGAGAAGACGGCTTCTCCATCTTTATAAATGCCATTCCCTATAATTTTTATGCACTTTTGACCATCTTCATGATGATCGCCATGGTGGTGTTGAGGGTGGAGTTTGGATCTATGGCAGTCCATGAGGAGAATGCAAAGAAAGGAGACATTTATACCACGCCTGACCGTCCTTATGCAGATGCCGAGGCGGAGGTTGTAAACGCCAATGGAAAGGTGATTGACCTTTTGATCCCTATTGTGACGTTGATCGTCTGCTGTGTCATCGGGATGATATATACAGGGGGATTTTTCTCTGGCAGCAGTTTTGTCGAGGCCTTCTCCAACAGTGATGCCTCGGTGGGATTGACGTTGGGATCCTTCTTCGGGATTGTCATCACAATTGTGTTGTATATGGCCAGGCGGGTGCTGAATTTCCGGGAGTGTATGGCTTGTATCCCAGAAGGATTTAAGGCCATGGTGCCGGCGATTTTGATCTTAACCTTTGCCTGGTCCTTGAAGGCGATGACGGACAGTCTGGGGGCGGCGGAGTATGTGGCCGGCGTGATGGAGAGCTGTGCGGGAAGTCTGATGAACCTACTGCCGGCGATTATTTTCCTGGTTGGCTGTGGGCTGGCCTTTGCCACAGGAACCTCCTGGGGAACTTTCGGCATCTTGATACCGATTGTGGTGGCTGTGTTTGAGAACTCCGATCCGAGGATGATGATCATCTCCATCTCGGCTTGTATGGCAGGGGCAGTCTGTGGAGATCACTGCTCTCCCATATCCGATACGACGATTATGGCCTCTGCAGGCGCCCAGTGCAACCACGTCAATCATGTGTCTACTCAGTTGCCCTATGCAATCACTGCGGCGGCCCTGTCCTTTGTCACTTACATAGTGGCAGGGTTTGTCAAGACGGCGTGGATCGCTCTTCCAGTGGGAATTCTTCTGATGTTGGGGACTCTTCTGGTGATCAAACGGATGTCTCAGAGAAAAGAGAGTGTTGGCTGAGGCTGGGTGAGAGAAAAGCCGCTGTGTCTGAAAGTTGAGAGGCACAGTGGCTTTTTAATGGTGTGATAATTTCTCGGATCTTCTGTTACATGGATGTGGGAGTGACTCTGGCTGTGAGATTTACTCAGTAGAAGACAGGATATCCATTGTCGATCTGGAAAATGAGCAGAGTATCTGCCAGACCTACCTGATCACCGGGATAGAGGATGGCGGGACCTTGCAGTCTCATTCCGTTGAGAAAGGTGCCGTTTGTGGAGGAGAGGTCTTCCAGGAGAAAGGTGCCGTCCGATGTCAGAGTGATCATGCAGTGTTGTCGGGAAATTTGGTCTTCAGGGATCACAAAATCACAGGATTTGCTTCGGCCTATGAGCCATTGACCATGGACGTAGGGATAAGGCTGTCCGGTGCGGTCGTGGGACGCCTCCGGGACAAAGCCTTCTTGGAGGCGTTCCCCGCAGAAGGGGCAGTAATTTCCGTTTTCTTCCAACATGGCGCCACAGTGAGGACAATACATAGCGAGACCTTCTTTCTTAGTCAGTGAGATAAATGTTATAATATGATTCTTAAGTATACAAGAATTGAGAATCCTGCGCAAGAAAAATTCTAATGATAGGGCAGACGAGGATTCTTTCTTGTCAATTCCGGTGAGAGTGAGCTATAATGAGAGGGTCGATGACAGGGAGGGGACAACACGGATAAGGAGAAAGATATGAAAAAAATACAGGAAATACAAGGGGAATTTGCTCAGAGCCCGATGAAGGAGTGGCCGGCACTGTGTGAGAAGTATCGGCAAGATGGCCGCAAGGGTGTGGCGGCTATCGTGGAGAGATACCGCCGGAAGACGGAGGCCTTGGAGGCGGAGAGACGGCGGATGTACCAGTTGTTCTCCTATGAGAGAGAGTATGCTCATCTGGGGTATGTCTGTGGGATCGATGAGGCAGGGAGAGGGCCTCTGGCTGGCCCGGTGGTAGCCGGCGCGGTGATTCTGCCAATGAACTGTCAGATTCTCTATCTAAATGACTCCAAGAAGCTCTCAGCGGCCAGGAGGGAGGACTTGTACGAGGTGATTTACAGGGAAGCCTTAGCTGTGGGAGTGGGGTATGCCAGCCCCCAGAGGATTGACGAGATCAATATTTTGCAGGCCACTTATGAGGCCATGCGGGAAGCGATCTCAAAGCTGGAGATCCGTCCGCAGATTTTGCTAAACGACGCAGTGACGATTCCCAATGTTCCTTACCCGCAGGTTCCCATTATCAAGGGGGATGCCAAGAGCGCCAGCATTGCGGCCGCCAGCATTGTGGCAAAAGTGACCAGGGACCGTCTGATGGTAGAATATGATAAATTGATGCCGGAGTATGGATTTGCCGGACACAAGGGATACGGGGCGCCGACTCATATTCAGGCGCTGAAGAAGTATGGCCCTTCTCCTATCCACAGAAAGACGTTTATCACACACTTTGTCTGAGGGTGGGGAGATGAATCGCCGAAGTGAGGGCGCCAGATTCGAGAGACTAGCCGCGGAGTATCTGGAGACTTGCGGCTGTAAAATTCTCCGGCGCAATTATCTCTGCAAGAGAGGGGAGATCGATCTGATTGTTCAGGACGGCAGGTATCTGGTATTTGTGGAGGTGAAATACCGCCGCGATGGCAGAGCGGGAGATCCGCTGGAGGCTGTGGATACGTCAAAACAGCGCAGAATCAGCCGGGCAGCCGCCTGGTTTTTGTTGGAAGAATATCAAAGTCTGGATTTACCGTGCCGGTTCGATGTGGTGGGGATCCGCGCGGGTCAGGTGCACTGGATTCAGAATGCGTTTTCATATAAAGCTTAGCGTATGAGAAGATAGGAGTGTGGAGAGTGATAAAAATAAGATGGAAAGACCCTGGAGTTCAGAATCTCCAGGTGCGGGAGTGCGGCGGCGTGACTTATCTGAGCTATCCGGCTCTGGAGAGAACGGGGGTGGTCCGCCATGGATTTTCCACAAGACTTGGAGGAGTCAGCCAGGGATGTCTAAGCTCTATGAACCTGGGGTTTGGCAGGGGCGACGAGAGGGCAAATGTGGAGGAGAATTTTCGGAGGATCGCAGCCGCCATTGGTTTTTCTGTGGAAGACATTGTGACTTCTGACCAGACGCATACCACCAATGTGCGTAAGGTCACAGCGCAGAACAAGGGAAGCGGGATTATCCGTGCCCGTGATTTTCAGGATGTGGATGGGATGATCACAGACGTTCCGGGCGTGGTGTTGGCCACTTTTTATGCCGACTGTGTTCCTCTGTATTTTGTAGACCCTGTGAACCGGGCCATTGGCCTTTCCCATTCTGGCTGGAGAGGGACGGTGGGGAAGATTGGCAGAGAGACTGTGGAGGCCATGGGCCGGGAGTATGGAACCAGAGCGCAGGATTTGACGGTGGCCATAGGACCGTCTATCTGTCGCCAGTGCTATGAGGTGAGTGAGGATGTGATCCGGCAGTTTCAGAGGAATTTTCCCAGGGAGCAGTGGCCGGCGCTGTACGATTCCAAAGAAAACGGAAAGTATCAGTTGGATCTCTGGAAGGCGAACCAGTGTATTCTGGAGGAGGCAGGGGTCCTGTCTGACCATATTGTACAGCCGAATCTGTGTACCTGTTGTAATTCGGACTTTCTGTTCTCGCACAGGGCTTCCCGTGGGAAGAGAGGGAATTTGGCGGCGTTTTTGGAGCTGACGGAAGAGCCTTGTTGATTAGAATTTAATATTTGCGTTTGGCAAAAGAAGAGAACCGCTGAAAAACTCCTGCGGTTCTCTTTTGCCGGTGATGGGTCAAATATTGCCTTTTTGCCCTCTCTCCATCAATTTTATAATTTTTTCATTGCTGGACCTGACTTTCTCCACAGATACATCGTGATTAATGATGTCAATGATACTGGCCAGGTACTTACTCATGTTTGCTTCGATATAGTATGGTTTGGTGAACAGTTCCGGGTCGCGGTAGTTCAAGTTGGTGGTAATCAGCCGGTCGATGTAACCTTTCTCATAGTATTCGTCGAATTTATCCAGCCCGTCGGTGAACAAACCATAAGTGGTGCACACGAAGACACGGTTGGCGTGGCGCTCTTTTAATTGCTTTGCAACGTCCAACATACTTCCGCCGGAGGAAATCATATCGTCCACCACCAACACGTCTTTTCCCTCCACGGAATCCCCGAGGAATTCGTGGGCGACGATGGGGTTCTTGCCATTTACGATGGTGGAGTAGTCACGGCGCTTGTAGAACATTCCCATGTCCACACCTAGGATACTGGAGAAGTAGACGGCCCGGGACATGGCGCCCTCGTCAGGGCTGATGATCATTAAGTGGTCATTGTCTGCCCGGAAGTCAGGAACATGCTTCAACAGCGCTTTCAAGAACTGGTAAGTGGGAAAAAAGTTGTCAAAGCCTTTCTGAGGGATGGAATTTTGAACTCTGGGGTCGTGGGCGTCGAAGGTGATGATATTCGAGACTCCCATATCGCTCAATTCTTTTAAAGCGAGAGCACAGTCCAGGGATTCTCTCTTGGAACGCTTGTGCTGACGACCCTCATAGAGGAAAGGCATGATGACGTTGATTCGATGAGCCTTACCGGTGGCGGCAGAGATAATTCGCTTGAGATCTTGGTAATGGTTGTCTGGGGACATGTGGTTCTCATGACCGCACACAGAGTAGGTGAGGCTATAGTTCGTGATATCTACCATAATAAAGAGGTCCACTCCCCGCACGGACTCTTTGATAAATCCTTTGCCCTCTCCAGTTCCAAAACGAGGACACTCACATTCGATCAAAAAAGATTTTGAGCTATAACCCTGCAAATTGACGCCTGATTTGTTGTGATCTTCCAGTTCTTTTCGAAAACGCACCAGCTTTGAATCGACTTCTTTAGCCAGGTCTTGACAACCGGCCAGAGCAGCGATCTTAATAGGCGCCACGGGAATCGATTTTTCCAGTAATTCAATATTCGGCATAATTTACCTCCGCTTACCTTCCTTTGTGTTCATTCATAGCGTGAGGTTTGGGACTGTCTGTGATAGGAAGACAATCTCAAACCTCTGTAAAAATCCTGTAAAGGATGTCTCTACTATATTTATAACATTCGATGTTGTGACCGTCAAGGAATTTATTGCTTTTTGGGCTCAAAATTGGTATGATAAAGTAGAATTTAAAGGAGCAAATAAAAATGAGAAATAGAGAACATGTGATCTCCTCCGTGTCTTCGGGGAGTATCGCAGAAGAACTGGGCGTGGAGAGGGGAGATGTTCTGCTGGAGATAAATCAGACTCCCGTGGAGGATGTCTTCGACTATCACTATCTGATGAACGAGGAGTATGTGGAACTCCTGGTTCGTAAACCTGATGGGGAAGAGTGGCTTCTGGAAGTGGAGAAGGAGTACGAGGAAGATCTGGGATTGGAATTTGGGAATGGATTGATGGATGACTACCGCTCCTGTTCCAACAAATGTATCTTTTGTTTTATCGACCAGATGCCGGAGGGAATGCGGGAAACTTTGTATTTCAAAGACGACGACTCCCGGTTATCGTTTCTCCAGGGGAATTATGTGACGCTGACGAATATGAGCCAGAGGGATATCGACCGGATCATCCAGTACCGGCTGGAACCGATCAATATCTCTTTCCAGACCACCAATCCGCAGTTGCGGTGTCAGATGCTGCACAACCGGTTTGCCGGTCAGGCGTTGGAGAAGGTGGAACGCCTCTATGAGAACCGGATTGAGATGAACGGGCAGATTGTGTTGTGCAAAGGAATCAACGATGGGGAGGAGCTGGAGAGGACTCTGAGAGATCTCAGCAAGTATTCTCCGGTACTCCAGAGTGTGTCCGTGGTTCCGGTGGGATTGACAAAGTACCGGGAAGGGTTGTATCCTTTACAGGCGTTTCAGCGTGAGGACGCCCAGGAGGTATTAGAGATCGTGGAGCGATGGCAGGCGCGGATGAGCCGCCAGGGAGGTTCTCATTTCATACATGCCTCGGACGAGTGGTATATCCTGGCTGGGAGAGAGCTGCCATCCCAGGAGGCTTACGACGGCTACCCCCAGTTAGAGAATGGGGTGGGAATGCTGCGTCTGTTGACAGAGGAAATAGAAGCGGGACTTCAATTGAGAGCGGGGGACGACAGAATTATTCGGGCTTCCATCGGGACTGGGCAACTGGCCGCGCCGTTTATACGGCGGTATGTGCGACAGATTTGCCAGAAGTATCCAGGGGTAGATGTGAGAGTCTACGGGCTGCGAAATTACTTTTTTGGCGAGAAGATTACCGTGTCCGGTCTTTTGACTGGACGGGATCTGAAAGAGCAATTGTCTGGAAAGGATTTGGGGGAAAAGCTTTTGCTTCCCTGCAATATGTTTCGCAGCGGCGAAGAAGTTTTTCTGGATGATATGACGGTCAGGGAACTGGAGGCTGCCCTGGGGGTGTCGGTTCAGGTGGTGGACAGCAGTGGGGAGGACTTTTTGGAGGCGATTTTAGAGTCTCCCCAGAATAAGGAACATAGAAGGAGACAGATTTATGAGCAAACCAGTTGTGGCGATTGTGGGAAGGCCTAATGTGGGAAAATCCACATTGTTTAACGCGTTGGCGGGGGAGAAGATCTCCATTGTCAAAGATACGCCGGGTGTGACCAGGGATAGAATATATGCGGATGTGAGTTGGTTGGACAAGACTTTCACGATGATTGACACGGGAGGAATTGAGCCTGACAGCAAAGACGTCATTCTCTCCCAGATGAGGGAACAGGCGCAGATAGCCATTGACACGGCAGACGTGATTTTGTTCTTGGTGGATGTCCGCCAAGGTTTGGTGGACGCAGACGCGAAAGTCGCCGATATGCTGCGCAGAAGCACCAAGCCAGTGGTGCTGGTGGTAAATAAGGTGGACAGTTTTGAGAAGTTTATGATGGACGTCTATGAGTTCTACAATCTGGGAATCGGGGAGCCAATTCCCATCTCCTCGTCCTCCAGATTGGGACTGGGAGATATGTTGGACGCAGTTGTGGGACATTTTCCGGAGTGCGGGGGAGAGGACGAGGAGGATGAGATTCCCAAAATTGCAGTGGTGGGAAAACCAAACGTGGGAAAATCTTCCCTGATCAATAAGCTGGTGGGCGAGGAGAGAGTGATTGTCTCGGACATTGCCGGGACCACGCGGGACGCCATTGACACCAGGGTCTCATGGCAGGGGCGCGAGTACGTTTTTATTGACACGGCAGGGCTCCGGCGAAAGGGAAAGGTGAGAGAGGAGATCGAGCGCTACAGCGTGATCCGGACGGTGACGGCTGTGGAGAGGGCCAGCGTCGTGGTGATTATGATCGACGCTGTGGAAGGCGTCACCGAGCAGGACGCGAAGATTGCCGGGATTGCCCATGAGAAAGGAAAGGGCGTCATCATTGCTGTAAATAAATGGGATGCCATCGAGAAGAATGATAAGACTATTTATCAGTATACAGACAGGGTTCGGAATACTTTGTCCTACATGCCTTATGCGGAGTTGATCTTTATCTCGGCAAAGACGGGACTTAGGATTCAGCGGCTTTTTGAGGCCATCGATATGGTGGTGGAGAATCAGACGCTGCGAATCCAGACGGGGGTTCTCAATGAGATATTGACTGAGGCTATGGCTATGCAACAGCCGCCTTCCGACAGGGGAAAACGCCTGAAGATCTACTATATGACCCAGGTCAGTGTCCGTCCTCCGACCTTCGTGATCTTTGTCAATGACAAGGAGCTGATGCATTTTTCATATACCAGGTATCTGGAAAACCGGATCCGGGAGGCCTTTGGTTTCCGGGGAACTCCGTTGAGATTTATTGTGAGGGAAAGAGGAGAGAAAAAGTGATTTTGGAACGTTTGGTGTGTATGGGGATCGGATATCTGTTTGGGCTGTTTCAGACTTCCTATCTGTATGGAAAAGCGAATCATCTGGATATACGGGAACACGGAAGTGGAAATGCGGGGACAACCAATGCTCTGCGGACCATGGGCAAGAAAGCGGGGGCATTGACCTTGCTGGGGGATTGTCTAAAGTGTGTGCTGGCTGTGTTGGTGGTACGGTTGATCTACAGAGACAGTCAGGCGGATATCCTGCCCTTGTTGAGTATGTATGCGGCCGCAGGGTGTATTTTGGGACACAATTTTCCAATCTATTTGCGCTTTCGGGGCGGCAAGGGGGTTGCAGCTTCCGTGGGAATGATCCTGGTGTTGGACTGGAGAGTCTTTCTGATCTGCGCAGTGGTGTTCTTCTCCATTTTCTTTGCCACGCATTATGTGTCGCTGTGCTCAGTCAGCGCTTATCTGGTGGCTTTGGCTCTGGTGATTGCCTTTGGCCAGTTGGGAGCCTATCAAATGTCTCAGCCGCGGGTATGGGAGATGGATGGGGTGCTGGCCTGCTTGACATTGCTGGCGCTGTACCGGCACAGAGAAAATATCAAACGACTGCTCAACGGCAGTGAAAATAAAATATTCCTGAAGTCAGGAAAGAAAGTATAGAGGTGATAAAGTTGGCAAAAATTGGTGTATTAGGAGCGGGGAGCTGGGGGACGGCTTTGGCCTTGTTGTTACACAACAATGGACATGAGGTGACTCTGTGGTCGATTATGGAGGATGAAGTCCAGATGCTCAGAGAGAAAAGGCAGCATGAGAGCAAGCTGCCGGGCGTGAAGCTGCCCCAGGAGATGGAGATTACTTCGGACTTAGCGTACTCGGTGAAGGGCAGGGATCTTTTGATCTTGGCGGTTCCCTCGCCGTATACCAGGAGTACGGCCCATAGTATGAGAGAGCTGGTGGCAGAGGGGCAGATCATTGTGAATGTGGCGAAAGGGATTGAGGAGACCACTTTGATGACTCTCAGCGATATCATTGAGCAAGAGATTCCCCAGGCCAATGTGGCGGTGCTCTCGGGCCCCAGCCATGCGGAGGAAGTGGGTCGGGGAATTCCCACCACCTGTGTGGTCAGCGCTCGAACCAAGGAGACGGCGGAGTATCTTCAAGGGATATTTATGAGTCCAGTTTTCCGGGTGTACACTTCACCGGACATTCTAGGCGTCGAACTGGGAGGATCGCTGAAGAATGTGATTGCCCTGGCGGCGGGGACAGCGGACGGGCTGGGATATGGCGACAATACGAAAGCCGCCTTGATCACCCGCGGGATTGCAGAGATCGCCCGGCTTGGCATTGAGATGGGCGCCAAGTCAGAGACACTCTATGGTTTGTCTGGAATGGGCGATCTGATTGTCACCTGCGCCAGCGTCCACAGCCGAAACCGGAAAGCTGGATATCTGATGGGGAAGGGATACACCATGGACGAGGCCATGGGGGAAGTGAAGATGGTGGTGGAAGGCGTGTACTCCGCCAAAGCAGCCAAACAGTTAGCCGAGAAGTATCAGGTCGACATGCCCATTGTGGAGGAAGTCAATAAAGTGCTCTTCGAGGGAAAGAGCGCGGAGACTGCAGTGAGAGATTTGATGCTCAGAGATAAGAAAACGGAGGCGCCCTTGATCTCCTGGGAGACGAGATAAGTAGATAAAGTAAAAAAAACCTCCGTGAGGATCGCACTGCGGAGGAAGAGGAGTATGTTGCAAAAGCGGCCTGCCGCAGGCGAAAGGGCTGTGGAAAAATGGAATTTGATCAACTCCATTTTTTCACAGCCCTTTTGTTCTGCGATAGGAAAGTTCGACGAATTTTCTGTTGCACAGAAAGCGAAGATATTTAGAAAGGAACGTCCCTCAAGTCTTCCGGAATACCGGCGGTTCTAAGGTTTTGGTTCAAAGTGTCGATGATATCCATATCCTCAGGCGCCAATTCAAAGTCGAAGACCTCGCAGTTGGTCTGGATACGCTCTGGATTGGTGGATTTCGGGATGACAGACACGCCTTTTTGGATCGCCCAGCGAAGACCGATCTGGGCGGGAGTCTTTGCATATTTTGTCGCCAGGATACACATGATGTCATTGTCCATGTATGCGCCTCTGGCCAGAGGCGCGTAGGCTTGAACTTGTATACCACGGTCCTGACAATACTCCAAGAGATTTTTTTGATACCAATAGGGATGAAATTCAATCTGGTTGACTGCTGGGACGATATCAGAGTATTTGGATAACTCCTCCAGATGACGAATGTCAAAATTGCTGACACCGATGGACTGAGCGCGTCCGGATTCCAAGAGCTTCTCCATCTCCTTCCAGGTGTTGAGAAAACATCCCGGAACTGGCCAGTGAATCAGATAGAGATCGACGTAATCCAGTTGCAGCCGCTCCAAACTCCGCATGAATGCGCCCTCCACATCTCCCAGGCGCTGTGCGTTGTTCCAGATCTTTGTGGTGATAAAGAGATCTTTTCGAGGAATCTTGGATTGGATGATTCCCCGTCCAACGCCGTCTTCATTGGCGTAGGCTGAAGCAGTATCGATCAGACGGTAGCCGGCTTGAGTGGCATGGACGATCGCCTGCTCCACCTCATTTTCGCCAGTAGCTTTATATACTCCTAAGCCCAGTAGGGGCATTTCTCTGTCGGTATTTAAGAATACGGTTTTTCGCATTTTCTAGCCTCCTTCCTGATATTACCTGCATCAGTATAACACAAATTTGTGAAATATGTACAGGAAAACTATTAAAAAAATGATACAAGATTGAAATATTACTTTACAAAATGAGCGGGGGAAAAGTGCGGGAGTAAAGTTTTCTGGAGATATTTGTTAATTTAATATCAAGATTGTTAAAATGCAATACAAACAGTGGCGAAATGTATAAATTTGTGATGAAATTTTGAGGGTTTATTGGAATATCTATTAAGATTTCCTTGCTAAAATAGAGGAAGCGTTGTATAATGAAGGAAATTGATAATTTCTTATCATGTATACAGTCAAAACTCAAAAGAAGTGTGGCTGAAGAAAGGAGAAACCTATGCATTTGGTAAAGGATGAAAATGGCAACATGGTTCCACACGGACATGACCATGACCATCATCATGACCATGGACACTGCGGGAACTGTCAAGGCGGTGACTGCAAGAACGAGACCCTTGCCCTTTTGACCTATATGCAGCAGCACAATACGCAACACGCTGCCGAGTTGGATCAGATGGCAGAGAATCTCTTAAAGCTGGGAATGGACGGGGCCGCGAAGACGATCAAAGAAGCTGTCGATGATTTCCAGAAAGGAAATATGCGTTTAGGACTGGCGCTTACCCTGGTAAAAGAAGAACTGGGTAAAGAGGAGGCATAAATATGTGTTTGGCAACTGTGTATAAGACAGAGGATAATACGGTTATTTTGAAAAATGCGAGTCGCATTGACGTGGAAGATAACAAGTTGATTCTGAGAGATATTATGGGGCAGGAGACTGTCGTTGAGGGTAAAATTCTGATGGTGGATTTGGCCAATAGTATCGTAAAGATAAGTTGTGATTGATGGAAGACGTGCCTGAGATCGTTGATCTGACAGGTATTCATACGCTTATAATATAGACAATTTGTATCACTGTAGATGTTTTGTGGCGATATCCTGGATTGTTGCGGCGAGACAGGGAAAATAAAGAACTTAGGAGGTGCCCGTTTTTATGGCACATGTGATTGCTGTCGCGGGAAAAGGCGGCGTTGGTAAGACTAGTTTGTGTGGCTTGCTGATCCAGTATTTGGGTCAGAAGGGCAAAGGGCCGATCCTTGCGGTTGACGCTGATGCAAACTCCAATCTAAATGAGGTTTTGGGTGTGGAAGTGGAGACAACCCTCGGGGAGGTTCGCGAGGAGATCGAGAGATCAGAGATGGACAAAAATACTCCGATCCCGGCCGGCGTGAGCAAGGCGGATTATGCAGAGATCCGGTTTAACAATGCTTTGGTGGAGGATGATGATTTTGATTTGCTGGTGATGGGCCGGACCCAGGGGAAAGGCTGTTATTGCTACGTGAATGGACTTTTAAACGCTCAGCTTGCAAAGTATCAGAGCCACTACCCTTATATGGTTGTGGACAATGAGGCGGGAATGGAGCATATCAGCAGAGGCGTCTTGCCGTCGATGCAGACTGCGATTCTGGTCAGCGATTGCTCCAGAAGAGGCGTTCAGGCGGTGGGAAGAATCGCGGAATTGATCAAGGAATGCGACATGCGGCCAGACCGGGTCGGATTGATTATCAACCGTGCTCCTGGCGGCGAACTCAATGAAGGGACGAAAGAGGAGATTGAGAGACAAGGATTGACTCTCCTGGGAGTGATTCCCCAGGATCAAACCGTGTATGAATATGACTGTGCAGGAAAGCCTCTGGTGGACTTGCCTGATGATTCACCTGTCAAAAAGGCATTGCGGGAAATTGTGGACAAACTTGGTCTTTGAGGTCATCGAGGCTGTCGCGCAGAGACAGACAAGAAATATATTTGCGTGGCGGCCTTATGTTCTGGGAGAATTAACCCGTGGGGGAGGATGGGATGGGAATTCTTTCTGCGGGCTTTTTCTATGATAGATTTACTCTAAACATAATATTATGTACAAATGTACAATGATTAAAGGAGGTTAATAATGAGTGAATTCAAATTAACTACAGTGGAAGAATTTGAAGCGGCAACCGAGCGGCTGTTGGAGACAGGTGCCAAAGTAGGTGCTGATTCTTGGCAGTTGCGTGTGAAAAATCAAACTCCGCACTGTAAGTTTGGTGAGTCCGGCGTGTGCTGTAGAATTTGTTCTATGGGACCTTGCCGTATTACCAAAAAGGCACCCCGGGGAATCTGCGGATGTGACGTGCATGGTATCGTAGGAAGAAACTATCTGCGTTTTACCGCAGGCGGTTCTGCAACCCATTCAGACCATGGACGTGAGATCGCGCACACACTGTATGAGGCTTCACCGGATGGAAATTACCATGTAAAAGATCCTGAGAAGCTGTTGCGTCTGGCTGAGGAGTTCGGTGTTGCGACAGAGGGGAGAGATATCTATGATATCGCCCATGAAGTTGCAGAGACAGGTCTGTTGGAGTATGGTAAACCTTTCGGGCATCAGGTATTTACCAAGAGAGCGCCGGAGCACACGCAGGAGATCTGGGACAGAGAGGAGATTCGTCCCCGTGCGATAGACAGGGAGGTATCTTGTTCCATGCATATGACTCACATGGGATGTTCATCTAAGCCGGAGGCATTGATTCGTCAGTCTCTGCGTTCCGGTCTTTCTGACGGATGGGGCGGTTCCATGATGGGAACTGAGTTCTCAGACGTACTGTTCGGAACACCTAGGGAAGTTGAGACAGAGGCCAACTTGGGCGTTATGGTGGCTGAGAATGTAAACATCGTTGTACATGGACATGATCCGTCTCTTTCCGAGATGATCTGTGAGTATGCGGACAGCAAAGAGATGATCGACTATGCGAAGTCTATGGGCGCTCAGGGAATTACCGTGTCTGGTGTGTGCTGTACCTCCAATGAGGTTGCAATGCGTCGTGGTATTCCTATGGCTGGTAACTTCCTGCAGCAGGAGAACGTGGTGCTCACAGGCGCCTGCGAGGCTATTGTCGTGGACGTACAGTGTATCTTCCCGGCTTTAGGACCGTTGAGCAAGTGTTTCCACACCAAGTTCATCACCACATCTCCGATTGCGCAGATGCCGGATTCTGACTTTATCCGTTTCAACGCCAAGACGGCTGGCGAGAATGCAAAGCAGATCGTGAAGATGGCGATTGAGAACTTTAAGAATAGAAAGCCGGACCTGGTACATATCCCGGATTTGAAACAGAAGGCAGTTGTGGGATATTCTGTTGAGCAGATTGAGAAGAAATTGGACGGCGTTACCAACTCCCATGTTGACGAGACTGGAACGATGATGCCTCTGGTTGACTGTGTGAAAGCAGGCGTGCTCCGTGGAGCAGTGGCTATGGTAGGATGTAACAACCCGAAGATTCGTCCGGATGCTGCTCACATTGAATTGATGAAGAAACTGATTGCAAACGATGTGATCCTGGTTGTATCTGGCTGTTCTGCACAGGCGGCTGCTAAGGCGGGCCTGATGGATAAGAGAGCCAAAGATCTGTGTGGCGCCGGACTGAAACGTGTCTGCGAGCTGGTAGACATTCCACCGGTACTTCATATGGGATCTTGCGTGGATATCAGCCGTATGATGGTGCTGGCTGCCCGTATTGCAAAAGATTCAGGATGGAACATCTCCCAGATCCCGTTGGTGGGTTGTGCGCCTGAGTGGATGTCAGAGAAAGCGGTTTCCATCGGTAACTATGTTGTGGCTACTGGTATTGATACTTACCTTGGCGTTGAGCCATATGCTTATGGTTCAGAGGAAGTTGACGGTCTGTTAAAAGGTGGTTTGACTGATTGGGTAGAGGCTTGCTATACAGTAGAACATGATATCGACAAATTGGGCGATATGATGCTTGAGAGAATCGAAGAGAAGAGAACCGCCCTCGGTATCTAAGCTGAGAAAGCGTTTCAGACTTCGAGGGTGACGGATTATAATGAACTGAGAGGCGAACGATTATGAAAATTGCAGTGACTGGTAAAGGTGGAGTGGGAAAGACGACATTTGCGGCGACTTTGGCGCGGTTGTATGCGGCTGAGGGCAGGCATGTCCTGGCGGCGGATGTGGATCCAGATGCAAATCTGGGACTTGCCTTGGGCTTCGATGAGGAGACTTTGGACAGTATTGTCCCTGTCTCCAGAATGAGAAAACTGATTGAGGAGAGGACGCAGGCCAAACCGGATAACAGTTTTTACCTCTTGAACCCTAAGGTGGATGATATTCCGGACACCTACGGAAAGACCTGCAATGGTGTGAAATTATTGGTTCTCGGGACGGTTGAGACCGGCGGCGCCGGCTGTGTGTGTCCGGAACACGTAATGCTGAAGCGGATCATTAACAATCTGGTACTTCACCGGGACGACGTGGTGATCCTGGATATGGAGGCCGGACTGGAACATCTAGGCCGTGGGACTACGGAAGGAATGGATCAGTTTATCGTTGTGATTGAGCCGGGAGCCAGAAGTGTTCAGACATACAAGAATGTAAAACGTCTGGCCAGTGATTTGGGCGTGTCTCAGGTTCGGGTTGTGGCCAATAAAGTTCGCAATGCGGAGGATGAAGAGTTTATCCGAAACAAGATTCCGGCAGAAGATTTGCTGGGAATGATCCATTATAACACGGAAGTCATGGACGCAGACAGGCAGGGGAAATCCCCTTATGATTTCAGTGAAACCGTAACCAATGAGATTAGAAAAATCAAAGAGAAGATAGATCGTCAATGATCTTATATTATTAGGAGGTATGACAGTGCTTTTATTTGATATCGTATTTAACGGAAATGACAGCATGTACGCAGAAGCAGAGCAGGCCGTCAATGATGCAATTGCGAAATATGGAGAAGACAAAGCTGTTGGATTCCCAGATACCGCATATACTCTGGCTTGCTATTATGCAGAGACAGGGACAAAGATTACAAACTTAAAAGAAGCAAAAGAAGCTCTTACCTATATTAAGAGCATCATGACCAGAGAGAGACGTCTCCATGACGGCTTTATGTCTGGTGTGGCGACTGCTCTGTCTGCAGAGCTGATCGAGGCCATGAAGTATGTGGATGGGGCTCAGCCTTACGAGGCTCCTTATCTGGGACATATGACGGATGCACAGATCCGTGAGCTGGGCGTGCCGCTGGTAACTGGCGATATCCCTGGCATCGCAGTTATCATCAATGCCGCTCCTACCGTGGAGGAGGCCTGCGCCCTGGTTAAGAGTTATCAGGCTCAGGGTAACTTCGTGTGTCTGGTAGGCGGAATCATTGAGCAGTTGAAAGAGGCCAACTACAAGACTGGATTCAATGTGCGTGTGTTCCCTATCGGCGAGAACATTTCTTCCGTATGTCATGCTGTGTCTGCCGCTTGCAGAACCGCTATGATTTTCGGTAATATTCAGCCGGGAGATAAGAAAGGACTGCAGGAGTATACGTTCAACCGTTTCCGTGCGTTTGTAAACGCATTTGCTCCTCTCGATGAGAAGACCGTGGCTTGCGGTGCGGGAGCTATCTACTATGGCTTCCCAGTAGTGACCAATGATATGGACTACACGCCGGTTGTTCCTAAGAGTTTGATCAAACAGCCAAATGTGGAAGAGTTCAACGCTACTTCTCTGGAGGCTCGTGATATCAAGATTAAGATTACAAATGTGGACATTCCGGTTGCCTTTGCCTCAGCTTTCGAGGGTGAGATCATCCGCCGCGGCGATATGCAAGTGGAGTTTGACGGTTCCCGTGTGGACTGTGCGGAGTTGGTACATACCTGTGAGATGTCTGAGATCGAGGATCATAAGATCACAGTGGTTGGGCCTGAGATTGACGATATGGAATTGGGAAGCAAAAACCCCATCGCCTATGTGGTAAAAGTGGCAGGAAAGAGCATGCAGCCTGACTTCGAGCCGGTTATCGAGCGTAAGTTCCACAATTACATCAACTGTATCGAGGGCGTATACCACACTGGACAGAGAGATATGCAGAGAATCCGTATCAGCAAAGATGCTTTCGCAGAGGGATTCAAGATCAAACATATCGGAGAGGTATTGTACAGCCAGGTGAAGAATGAGTTCGACGCCGTGGTGGATAAATGTGAGGTCGTGATCTACACAGATCCAGCCGAGTGTACCAGAATCCGCCATGAAGTGGCAATCCCGATCTTTAACAAACGTGACGACCGTCTTGCGACTCTGACGGATGAGTCTGTGGATGTATACTATAGCTGTATCCTGTGCCAGGCCTTCTCCCCATCCCATGTGTGCGTGGTAACACCGGAGCGTCTGGGACTGTGTGGAGCCGTGTCATGGCTGGATGCGAAGGCAACTCACCAGTTGGATCCCAACGGACCTTGTCAGGAAATCACGAAAGAGCGCGTTATCGATGAGGAACTGGGAGCATACGAGGACGTCAATGAGGCAGTTCAAAAGTATTCCCAGGGAGCGCTTGAGAGAGTAACTCTGTACTCTATCATGCAAGACCCGATGACATCCTGTGGATGTTTCGAGTGTATCTGTGGTATTGAGCCGTTCTCAAACGGTGTGGTAATCGCCAACCGTGAGTACGCTGGAATGACGCCACTTGGAATGACGTTCCCAGAGATGGCTTCCATGACAGGCGGCGGTGTTCAGACGCCTGGATTTATGGGACATGGAAAACATTTCATCGGCTCTAAGAAATTTATGAAGGCAGAGGGCGGTATCGAGCGTATCGTGTGGATGCCCAAAGAGCTGAAAGAGTTCGTCGCTGACAGACTGAATGCGACGGCAAAAGAGCTGTATGGAATTGATAACTTTACAGATATGATCGGTGATGAGACTGTCGCTGAAGATCCTGAGACCTTGGTGGCCTTCTTGACTGAGAAGGGGCATCCGGCGCTTAGCTTGGATCCGATGATGTAAGAGGCAATAGATACACATTTCATCCGGGAAGGTTTCTTCCCGGATGGAAGGTGTGTTTTTGCATAAATTATGAAATAGGAGATGGGAAGGAATGTTAATCGACAGAATCTTCAATGGCAATGATGCGGTTTATGGATTAACAGAGAATGCAGTGAATGGCGCAGTGGAGCAGCACGGCGCAGACAAAGCAGTTGGCTTTCCCCATACGGCATATTGCTTGCCCTGTTACTATGCGGTCACTGGAGTGAAGGTCAAGACTCTGGGTGATATGCAAGAAGCTATGAAGGTGATCAAATCTTTGATGACCAGAGAGCACGAGCTGGAAGATGCATTGATGTCCGGTGTGGCGACGGCCTTGTGTGCGGAGTTTATCGAGGCACTGAAATACCTGGATGATGCACAACCCTACCAGGAGCCCTGTTACGGGCATCTGGCCGACTCTATTATCCGTGAGATGGGAGTTCCGCTGGTGACGGGGGATATACCCGGGGTGGCTGTGATTTTGGGAGCGGCTCCCACGGCTCAGGAGGGCGTGGAACTGATCAAGAGTTATCAGCAACAGGGAATTTTGGTCACTTTGGTGGGCGGAATCATCGACCAGGCCAAGGAAATGGGCTTGAAGACAGGGTATAATGTGAGAATTGTGCCTTTGGGCTACGATGTGACGGCTGTGATCCATGTGGTGTCTGTTGCACTGCGCGCGGCTTTGATTTTTGGCAATGTTCAGCCTGGAGACGCAGCTTCGCTCATCCAGTACACTTCGGAGAGAGTTACGGCTTTTGTCAACGCATTTAAGCCGGTGGACGATGTGATTCTGGCTGCAGGCGCAGGCGCGATCAAGTTGGGATTCCCGGTGATTTCCAATGAGGATGAGAACATTGTGGAAGTTCCGGGGGCGTTGATTGCGGAGCCGGATGTGGCGAAATTTAACAAGGTGTCTCTTGAAGCGCGAAATATCAAGATCAAGATTACAAATATTGATATTCCGGTGGCATTTGCGTCAGCGTTCGAGGGAGAGATCATTCGCCGCGGGGATATGCAAGTGGAATTCGACGGTTCCCGGGTGGATTGCTGTGAGTTGGTTCAGACGAAAGAGATGAATGAGGTCGAAGATCACAAGATTGAGATCGTGGGACCGGATATCGATACCTTTGAGGTGGGGAGCAAACACAGTTTGGTTTACGTGCTTCAGGTGGCAGGAAAGAAAATGCAGTCAGACTTTGAGTCTGTCATTGAGAGAAAGTTCCACAATTATATCAACTGTATCGAAGGCGTGTATCATACGGGGCAGAGAGACATGTTTCGCATTCGTATCGGCAAGGAGGCCTATGAGGCTGGTTTTCGATTGAAACATATCGGAGAGGTACTGTACAGTCAGGTGATGAATGAGTTCGAGGCCGTGGTGGACCGTTGCCAGGTGAAGATCTATACAGATCCTGCCGAGTGCACCAGAATCCGCCATGAGGTGGCGATTCCCACCTTTGAGAGGCGAGACGCCAGATTGGACTCTCTCACCGACGAATCGGTGGATGTCTACTATAGCTGTATTTTGTGCCAGGCTTTTTCACCTTCTCATGTCTGCGTGGTAACGCCTGAGAGACTTGGACTGTGCGGCGCGGTCTCTTGGCTGGACGCGAAGGCGACCAATGAGCTGGATCCCAACGGACCTTGCCAGGTGATTACAAAAGAGCAGCCCTTGGATGAGAACGTAGGTTCTTATGAGGACGTCAATGAGGCAGTGGAGAAGTATTCTCAGGGTGCGCTTAAGAAAGTTACGCTGTACTCGATTATGCAAGATCCGATGACATCCTGCGGTTGTTTTGAGTGTATCTGTGGAATTGAACCATTTTCCAATGGCGTGATCATTGCCAACAGAGAGTATGCCGGTATGACGCCTCTTGGCATGACCTTCCCAGAGATGGCCTCTATGACTGGCGGCGGCGTACAGACGCCAGGCTTTATGGGGCATGGAAAGCATTTTATTTCATCTAAGAAGTTTATGAAGGCCGAAGGCGGAATTGAGAGAATTGTGTGGATGCCGAGAGAGTTAAAAGAGACGGTGGCGGAGCGGCTGAACAAGACTGCAAAAGAGCTCTATGGCATTGACAACTTTACGGACATGGTGGGGGACGAGACTATCGCGACGGATCCCGAGACACTTGTTGCATTTTTAACAGAACATAACCATCCTGCCTTGTCAATGGATCCAATGATGTAGTATAATAAATAAAATTGGGAGTATACCGTCCCTGTGTATATTCCACAAATATATTTTAAGGAGGCTAACGAGAGATGCCGTTTAATCAGAAACCACATAAGTTTAATGCAAAGATTAACACTGTCACCATCGGAAGCGGAGACAAAACAGTTACTTTGGGTGGAGATTGCACATTTCCATTCTATACGTTCGACGCTCCGTCAGAGAATGCGCCAAAAGTTGGTGTAGAGATCTCTGACATGGGCATGGAAGGTATGTGTGATGGAATCAAAAAATACTATGAAGGTGCAGATACCATCGCAGATATCGCCAAGAAAGCAGTAGAGATGGAAGGCGTTGATTTCTTGGTTCTGTCCTTGGAAGGCGGAGATCCAAACGGGGCAGACAAATCTATCGACGAGTTGATCGGTGTTGTCAAGGAAGTGGCCGACGCAGTGGATTTTCCACTGGTTGTGGAAGGCTGCAAGAATGTTGAGAAAGATGCAGAGCTTCTCCCGAAAGTAGCTGATGTCCTTCAGGGAAGAAATGTGCTCTTGCTCTCTGAGAAGGAAGAAAACTACAAGGCTATCGGTGCCGCGGCAGGTCTGGCTTATGATCAGATCGTAGGTGCTGAGTCTGCAGTAGATATCAACCTGGCTAAGCAGTTGAATGTTGTGACCACACAGTTGGGTGTAAAACCAGAGAAGATTATCATGAATGTTGGAACTGCAACAGCAGGTTATGGATATGAGTACGTGGTTTCTACCATGGACCGTATCAAAGGTGCCGCATTGTCCCAGAACGATGCAATGCTCCAGATGCCTATTATTACCCCTGTTTCTGCAGAGACATACGGCGTGAAGGAAGCGATGGCTTCTGAGGCTGATATGCCGGAATGGGGACCACAAGATGACCGTGCAGTGGGTATGGAAGTTATCACAGCAGCAGCAGACCTGGCAGCAGGTTCTGACGCAGTGATTCTGAGACATCCTCAGTCTGTAAAAACCATTGCAGCAATGATCAAAGCACTTGCGTAATAGAGAAGATAATAGGAGGATAGAGTTATGGCACTGAATGGTATTCAGATTTTTAAGATGACCCCAAAGAAAAACTGTAAGGAGTGCGGATGCCCTACCTGTATGGCCTTTTCTATGAAGGTTGCTCAGGGTGCAATGGATATTTCTGCTTGTCCACATATGTCACAGGAAGCATTGGACGCACTGTCTGAGGCTACTGCTCCGCCAATGAAGACGATTAAGATCGGTGTGGGCGATAACGAGTATAGTCTGGGCGGCGAGACCGTTCTGTTCAGACATGAGAAGACATTTGTGAGCAAGACTAGATATGCGGTGGCGCTGTGCACAGATATGGATGATGCAGCGGTGGAAGCGAAGCTGGCTGAGATTCCGAAAGTAGACTATGAGCGTATCGGCGAGAGAATGCACGTAGAGGTGATCTATGTAAATTGTGGCGAGGGCGCAGACGCAGCGAAGTACACTGCTCTGGTAGAGAAGGCAGCGGCGCTGAACAGAACTTTAGTTCTCGGATGTGAGGATCCTGAGATTGCCAAGGCTGCACTGGCTGTATGCAAAGACAGCAAGCCAGTCTTAAACGGAGCGAACGCTTCCAACTATGAGGCGATGAGCGCAGTGGCCACAGAGGCAGGCGTTGTGCTGGGCGTTTCCGGAAAAGACTTAAACGAACTGTATGATACTGTTGCAGCGCTGGAGAAAGCTGGAAACAAGAATTTGGTTCTGGACGTAACCGGAGAGAGCGTAAAAGATACTTTTGCAAATGCAGTTCTGGTGAGACGTGCCGCTATCCAGGATGAGGACAGAACTTTTGGATATCCGTCCATCGTAAACCTGGTGAAAATTGCCCGCGGGGATAAATTTATGCAGGCTGCTCTGGCATCTGTATTCACTATGAAGTATGGTTCCATCGTTGTGATGGAGGAGATGACTTATGCGGAAGGTCTTCCGCTGTACGGTCTGCGTCAGAATGTATTTACAGATCCCCAGAAGCCAATGAAAGTTGAGCCGGGTATCTACCCGATCAACGGAGCAGATGAGAACTCCCTGGTTCTGACCACAGTGGACTTTGCATTGACCTACTTTGTCGTATCCGGCGAGTTGGAGCGTTCCGGCGTACCTTGCAATCTGACCATCAGCGATGCAGGCGGACTGTCCGTGTTGACCTCCTGGGCAGCAGGTAAGTTCTCAGGAAGTACCATCGCTAGCTTCATCCAGGAGCAGGTTGAGCCTAAGGTAAAATGCAGAAAATTAGTAATTCCAGGAAAGGTAGCAGTTCTTAAGGGGGATATCGAGGCAAAACTTCCAGGCTGGGAAGTGATTGTTGGACCGAGGGAAGCCGTGCAGTTGGTGAAGTTCTTAAAAGACATGCAGGCTTAATCGATAAATATCATGAAATGTAAAGGAGAACGAGTATGGCAAAATTTGTAACAATTGGGGAAAGAATTCATTGTATCTCACCAGTAATCCGCGATGCTATGGCAACCAGAAATCCGGAGCCGATTTTAAAGAGAGCGAAAGAGCAGTTGGAAGCTGGAGCTACCTATCTGGATGTGAATATTGGACCGGCTGAGAATGACGGCGAGGATCTGATGAAGTGGGCAGTAAAATTGCTGCAGGAAAACTTTGACAATGTTCCTCTTGCTTTGGACACTGCCAACAAGAAGGCGATTGAAGCCGGCATCACCGTCTATAACAGAGAAAAAGGAAAACCAATTGTGAACTCTGCAGATGCAGGCGGGAGAATTGAGAATATCGATTTGGCCGCAGCCAACGATGCGATTGTTATTGCTCTGTGCTCTGCTGAAGGTGTTCCTGGAGATAACGATGAGCGTATGATGCATTGCCAGAACATGCTGGAGCGCGGTATGATGCTGGGAATGGAACCGACAGATCTGTGGTTTGACCCACTGTTCCTGGTTGTAAAAGGAATGCAGGACAAGCAGATGCAGGTACTGGAAGCTATCAAAATGTTCTCCGACATGGGATTGAACTCCACCGGCGGTCTGTCCAACAACTCTAACGGTATGCCGAAGCACATCCGCCCGATTATGGACTCTGCTTTGGTTGCTATGTGTATGATGCAAGGTCTGACCTCCGCAATTGTAAATCCATGTGATTTGAGACTGATGGAGACCATTAAGTCCTGTGATGTATTTAAGAATAATACGCTGTATGCAGATTCCTATCTGGAAATCTAATTAAATTTATACATATTGGATGTCGCGAGGCATCGATGAGTATTGATTGTGTTCAAACGTAAAGAAGCTCCCCGCCCAGGATTTTCCGGGCGGGGCTTTTTGATGTTATAGGAAAATTCTATGATGCAGGATTCCTCAAAAGTTATTAAATTAACCTGATAATGAAAAAAATAACAAAGTTCTTAAAAAATAAATTTTGAATAGGTAATTCCATAAATTTACAAAATCTTTATGCAATTTGCCGGGAAAACCCTGCGATTTCATTGACGATTTTTTAACTTTATGTTATATTTGGTATATAGAAATTCACAGCGAGAGTTGGTTGCGGAGGAGAAGAATTCGTATTTCATCAGCGGAAAAAGGCTTTTGAGCGTAAGTTTGTATATTTTATAACGAGATCTATGAATGTCCAGCTTAAAAGCGTCTCTGTGGAGTGATTTGTTTTTTCTATCGTAATCAATTCTTATTTTACAGGAATGCTAAGAGAAAGGTGGTTGCCCAATGTATAAGGTGACGTTTGCATTCGAGGACGGGAATGTAGTGGAGACATACGCAAATGAAGGAGACAATCTTCTGGATATTGCCAGAGAGGCCAATGTGGCCATCGATGCGCCGTGTTCTGGAAATGCTTCTTGCGGAAAATGTCGAGTGCAGTTAAAAAGCGGAGAGTTAGATTCGAAGAAAACCTTACATATCAGTGACGAGGAGTTTGCGGAAGGATGGAGATTGGCCTGTGTCAGCGCAGTCTGTGCGGATGTGACTGTGTTGGTTCCAGACATTGCCTCGGCCTATAAGAATCGAATGAAGGTGGCGGATCTAAGTTCCAAAGGGGAAATAGCCATTTTTGAGAATGTGAAGAGTGATGTTGAACTTGCAGGAATTGAGCTGGCCAACAGTCTGGACGTGTTGGAGGTGGAGATGGATCCGCCGTCTTTGGACGACACGATGCCGGACAACGAGAGGCTGACTAGAGCTCTGAGAAAATATTTGAATATCTCCCGAGTGCGGATTCCCTATTCGGTACTCTGTAAATTGCCAGACGTGCTGCGGGAGAATCAGTTCGCGGTGAAGTGCGTGGTGCGCACTACGCCCAATGATATGTTTGTCTACGACGTGTTTGGAAAAGATGAGGACGTATTGATTGGAGGATTGGCTATCGATATCGGAACCACAACGGTGTCGGCGCTGATCATAAACATGGAGAACGGCGATATTCTGGCCAAGGCTTCGGCGGGTAACGGACAGATTCGTTACGGTGCGGATGTGATTAACCGTATCATTGAGCAACAGAAGCCAGGCGGGAAGCGTAGGCTGCAAAAGGCAGTTATTGAGGAGACCATCAATCCTATGATCCAGGAGATGTGTACCCAGGCGGGAATCTCGAGACAGTCGATTTACCGCATGTGTGTGGCCTCCAACACGACCATGAATCATCTGTTTGCGGGGATCAATGCAGATCCTCTGCGCATGGAGCCATATATCCCGGCGTTTTTTAAGACGAATTCTCTGTTTGCGTCGGATGTGGGGATTGAGATTAACCCAGATGCCCACATTATCGTGGCACCCAATATCGGAAGTTATGTGGGCGGAGATATCACGGCGGGCACACTGGTCAGCATGATATGGAATAAGCCGGAGTTCTCTCTGTTTATCGATTTGGGAACCAACGGTGAGCTGGTGTTTGGAAATTCCGACTTTATGATGAGTTGCGCCTGCTCGGCCGGGCCAGCGTTCGAGGGCGGAGACATCAGTTGCGGAATGCGGGCCACCGACGGAGCGATTGAGTCTTGTACGATTGACAAGGAGACCATGGAGCCCACTTACAAGGTGGTGGGAGATCCGGGGACGAAGCCGGTTGGCCTTTGCGGGTCGGGAATTATTGATATTATTAGCGAGCTGTACATGTGTGGGATCATCGATCCGAAGGGGAAATTCGTCCGGGAAGGAAAGCGTGTTCGCAGAGACCAGTATGGCATGGGCAGTTATGTGATTGCCTTTGAGGAGGAAGCAGGTTCTGTCAAGGATGTGGAGATCACAGAGGTGGATATCGATAACTTTATCCGTGCTAAGGGAGCAATCTTTTCAGCGATCCGCACGATGTTGAACTCTCTGGATTTTGACGTGTCAATGATCGACAATGTCTATGTGGCCGGTGGAATCGGAAGCGGAATCAACATGCGAAATGCTGTGAATATCGGAATGTTGCCGGACGTTCCCATGGAGAAATTCCACTATATTGGCAACTCTTCGCTGAGTGGATCTTACGTGATGTTGCTCTCCACCATGGCGGAGAAAAAGACTTATGAATTGGCTTCTAATATGACTTACATGGAGCTCAGCACAGTTCCCACCTATATGGATGAGTTTGTGGGGGCATGTTTTATTCCGCATACAGATACAGGTATGTTTCCGAGTGTCCAGCAACGGTGATGACAGGACGAGGGATCTTTGGCATGGGCAGTTGCGCGTGTGAGTAATATGAGTTAGAAGAGAGTTATTACGGACAATAAAAAGGAGATTACCAATGGCTTTTGACTTAAATGAGTTGGGATATGAGAAAGACAGCAAGGAGCGGATGCCCTGGGAGCACTATATGGAGGCTTACCGGAAGGCGGATCCAGAGGAGATCAGCCGTAGATTAAAACTTCCTTATGATGCGAAGGCTAAAGAATTGACGGTGTTTTTCATGGGAAGTACCTATCAAGTGTCTTGGCCGGAGTTTCAAGTTACGCACCTGGAGGATTCCGTAGGTTATTATCCGCTGGAAGAGATGATCTATGCTAAAATTTTGATTATCCGTTATCTGTTGGAAGCTGTGGACTCCGTATCCAGCGGCGCCTATAAGACTTACCGGGAGATGCCTTGGGGGGAAGTTTATCTGCGGCAATTTGACGGCAGATGTATCAAGCGGTTGGCCTTTTCTTATGGAAACCGTCTGGGACGATTCCAAGAGATTATGGAGCGGATGCAGGCGAAAAAAATCCGTTTTGGCGACTGCTCTTACCAGGTGGAATTGGTGAAGAATTACTATGTGCAATATATATTGTGGGAGGGAGACGATGAATTTCCGCCCTCTTCTCAGATCCTGTTCTCAGATAATTTTCCAACATCTTTTTCAGCAGAGGATATGGCGGTGGTGGGAGATGTGACGATAGGAACTATGAAGGCGATTGACAAATTGAATTGTGAGCAAGGGTAAATGCAGGTGGGGACCTGTTTTTACATAGAGATTATGTATATCATGATGCGCAAGCAAAAGGAGGTAACTAATTATGGGATTCAAATCAGACATTGAGATTGCACAGGAGTGTACCATGGAGCCGA
>JBKXQO010000022.1:0-7181 GCA_047014865.1 Blautia sp.
GACCGAAGCGGAGCGTAGAAAGGATTGTGGGAGTGCAACGCACGGAACAATCCGCAGGTATCATAATTTAAGAAACATTATGGGCAAGCAGCAAAGCGGATTGCGAATATCCGCTTAAATACATAAGGGAGGGTTTGAAGATTATGGACAACAAATTATATGAAATGATGGACTGGGCAGCAGTAGAGGGGATTGTATATTCAGAAGAAGATCATCCGCACGATATTCTGGGAGCACATGTGACAGAAGAAGGGATTCTGATCCAGACGTTTCTGCCGACGGCAAAGAGTGTGACAGTGGTGTTGAAAGACAGCAAAAAAGAATATCCGATGGATTTAGAGGATGAGGAAGGCTTTTTCGCTGCACTGCTTCCGGGTAAAAAAATTCCGAAATATCATTATCACGTAGATTTTGGAGAAGAAGCAGACGGAAAAGAAAATATCGTAGAATACGAAGATCCATATCGTTTTGCACCGCAGATCACGGAAAAAGAAACGAAGAAATTTAATGCAGGCATCTGCTACGATATCTACGAAAAACTGGGATCACATCCAATGACGGTCAATGGTGTGGAAGGTGTTTTGTTTGCAGTATGGGCACCAAATGCTATGCGTGTCAGCGTGGTAGGCGATTTCAACCTCTGGGATGGCAGACGTCTGCCGATGAGAAGACTGTGGGATTCCGGTATTTTTGAACTGTTTGTACCGGGACTTGCTGCAGGACAGCTCTATAAATATGAAATCAAGGCAAAGGGAGGGCTGACATTCTTAAAAGCAGATCCGTATGGCAATGCTGCACAGCTTCGTCCTGACACGGCATCGGTGATCACAGACCTGAGTCAGTATGCATGGAAAGATGAAGCATGGCTGAAACAGAGAAAAAATGCAGACAGTAAGAAAGCTCCGATGTCCATTTATGAGGTACATCTTGGCTCATTCCGCAAGCCGGAGGACGGCAGGGAGTTTTACAATTACCGTGAACTGGCTGTGATGCTTGCGGACTATGTAAAAGAGATGGGCTATACGCATATTGAGCTGATGCCGGTTATGGAGCACCCGTTTGACGGTTCCTGGGGCTATCAGGTGACCGGATACTATGCACCGACCAGTCGTTACGGCACACCGGAAGATTTCATGTATTTCATGGACTATATGCATGCACAGGGCATCGGCGTGATTCTGGACTGGGTACCGGCACATTTTCCGCGTGATACGTTTGGACTGGCTGCCTTTGACGGAACCTGCCTGTACGAGCACCTCGATCCGAGAAAAGGTTCCCATCCGCACTGGGGCACACTGATCTACAATTACGGTCGTCCGGAAGTCAAGAACTTCCTGATCGCAAACGCACTGTTCTGGGCAGAAAAGTATCACATTGATGGTATCCGTATGGATGCGGTGGCTTCCATGCTCTATCTTGATTATGGAAAGAACGAAGGAGAATGGGTGCCGAATATCTACGGCGGAAACGAGAATCTGGAAGCAGTTGAATTTTTCCATCATCTCAATTCCATCTTTAAACAGAAGGAGCCGGGGGTTCTGATGATCGCCGAAGAATCCACAGCATGGCCGAAAGTAACGGGAGCCGTTGAGGATGAGGGTCTTGGCTTTGACTACAAATGGAACATGGGCTGGATGAATGACTTCATTTATTATATGTCACTGGATCCGATCTTCCGTACCGCAAATCATGGGGCACTGACGTTCAGCATGGTTTATGCGTACAGTGAAGATTATATCCTGACCTTGTCACATGACGAGGTTGTACACGGCAAAGCATCCATGATCGGCAAGATGCCGGGTGACCGTGAGCAGCAGTTTGCAAACTTACGTGCCGCTTATGGATTTATGCTGGCACATCCGGGCAAAAAGCTTTTGTTCATGGGACAGGATTTTGCACAGTATGATGAGTGGGCAGAGGACCGGTCACTGGAGTGGGAGCTTTTGCAGTATGATGAGCACAAGCAGATGCAGAATTATGTGAAAGCACTCAATACATTTTACAAAGAGCATCCGGCACTTTACGAAATGGACTATGATCCGGATGGATTTACCTGGATCAATAACATTTCTGCCAATGAAAATATGGTAGTCTTTACCAGAAACACAAAGAAAAAAGAAGAGACGCTGCTGATCGTCTGCAATTTCTCACCGCTGACTTACGAAAACCACAAGATCGGCGTTCCATACCCTGGAAAATACAAAGAAATCTTTAACAGCGACAGCAAAGAATTCGGAGGCAGCGGAGTCGGTAATCCGAGACTGAAACAGTCAAAAAAATCAGAATGCGATGACAGAGCGGATTCGATCCTGATCACGGTTCCGCCGATGAGCATTACGGTTTTTTCTTATACAAAAGCGGCAGCCGGAAGAGCGGTCAACAAAAAAACGGCAACAAAGAAAACAGCCGAGAAAAAAGTTACCGAAAAGAAAACAGCCGAAAAGAAAGTGGCTGCTGTAAAAGAAACGGAAAAGAAAACAGCTGAGAAGAAAAGCAGTGAAAAAGTAACTTCGATCAAAGCCGCTTCTGAGAAAAAAGCAGCTGCAAAGAAAACAACCGCAAAACCAGGAACCGGTAAGCAGGCAACCCCAAAAGCAGAGCTGGAGATGGCAGCTGCAAGTGAAGAAAAAGTGACAAAGACGGCAGAAAAAGCACCGAAAAAAAGCCTCAAAGAAGAACTGGAAGCCAAAATCGCAGAAAGTGCAAAGGCAGAGGAAGAAAGAAAAAACAAGACAACGGGCAGAAAACCGGCCGCAAAGAGCAGACGAAACAAACAGCAGGAGAAATAGCAGATGGAACAAATAGCAGAGAATACGGCAGATTCGCTGACCGAAAGTGTAAAAGAAGTCAATCAGTTTACACAGTATTTTCAGGGGAAAATGCCGGGGCTTATGGATCTTGGCATCAAACTGGTCATTGTCCTGATTGCATTTTTTGTCTGCCGCAAGATCATTCAGCTGATCCTGAAGATTTTTGGCCGATCCTTTGAACGGGCCGGAATGGAGGCAGCATCCGCACACTTCACACTTTCCATTATGAAAGCCATCATGTACGTGATGGTGATGGCAGTCATGGCCACTTTTCTCGGAGTGTCCGGAGCGTCGGTTGCTGCACTGATCGGCTCGATGGGAGTCGGCGTTGTGCTGGCGTTAAAAGAATCGCTTTCGAATATTGCGGGGGGATTTATCTTATTGTTTATGAAACCATTTGTCAGCGGAGATTATATCCACGAAGATACCCATGGAAATGAAGGAACCGTGGTGAAGGTGGATCTCTTTTATACGACACTTCTGACGGTCGATAACCGTACCGTATCGATTCCAAACGGAATCATCACTAACAGCAGTCTGACGAACATTTCAAAGCAGGATAAGCGGCAACTGCGTGAAAAGGTAGGGATTTCCTATCGAAACGATATCAATGAGGCAAGGAAAGTGCTGCTCGCTATTTTGCAGAAGGATGCGGCCATTCTGAAAGAAGAGAAGATCGAAGTGGTCGTTGAAAGTCTTGGAGACTCCGGTGTGATCCTCGGGTGGCATGCCTGGGTAAGACCACAGGATTATTTTCCGGCAAAATGGCGGATCACCGAAGAAATCAAATACAGATTTGATGAAAATCAGATTGAGATCCCATATCAGCAGATCGATGTGAAGATCAGCCGGTAAGAATATCCGGTAAAAGCAGGAGGAGTACAGAGTTTGCTGCCTGTTTCGGTCAATGTAGAAAAATGACAATGACAGAGGGAGAAAAACAGAAGTAAGGGGCAAGTTACAGGAGGATAAAATTTTATGGAAACAAAGAAAAACGGTGTGCAGGCGGAAGCTCATACAAAAGAGCAGACTTCCGGCGGACATGCCCACAGTCACACGCATGTGCTGGAGGACGGAACAGTTGTCACGCATACGCATACGCACAGTCACGAACATACAAAAGCAGTGCTAAACCGTCTCTCCCGTGCAATCGGACACCTGGAGTCCATCAAGAAAATGGTGGAGAACGGCAGAGACTGCAGCGAAGTGCTGATCCAGCTTTCCGCAGTCAAAGCGGCGATCAACAATACCGGAAAAGTCATTCTTCAGGACCATATCCAGCATTGTCTGGTAGATGCGATCGAGTCCGGAGACAGGAAGGAAATCGAAGAATTAAATAAGGCAATTGACAGGTTCATTAAATAGTGTATAATAATTCAGTAGACTTTTTAACGATGAATTTCATTAGAATCTGCTGCAGAAGATGCGGCCGAAGAGGAAGGCATGAAGAAAGACAAAACACGCAAGAAAAGTTCTGCATATAAAAAATATCGCAGACACAAGATTTTATTTATCACAGAACTGATCATTTTGATTCCGCTGCTGGCATTTGGCTTTTTGTATGTACAGTTTGAGAAAAAACTCGGCAATATTGATACTGTGACACTTCAGTCCGGTGATATCCAGGTGAATGAAGAAGTGGAGAACAATGCAGTTCTGCATGGCTATACCAACATTGCCCTGTTCGGTGTTGATTCCCGTGACGGAAGTATGGATTATACAAACACCGATACGATCATCATTGCGAGCATCAATAACGACACGAAAGTGGTAAAACTGGTATCCATATACCGTGATACCTACCTGAATATCGGTGAAGACCGTTATGGAAAAGCCAATGCAGCCTATGCAAACGGCGGTTATAAATGGGCGATCAATATGCTGAACCAGAACCTGGATCTGGACATCACGGATTTTGTAACGGTGAACATGAATGCACTGGTAGAAGTAGTAGATGCACTTGGCGGTTTTGATTTTGATCTGACAGACGAAGAGGTTGTACATATGAACAACTACTGTGTCGGAACGTCTGAAATCACAGGAAAATCTTATGAACGTATCGAGCCGGAAGTGGCGGGCACGTATCATCTGAACGGTGTGCAGGCAGTATCCTACACCCGTATCCGTTATACAGCCGGAAACGATTACAAACGTACCGAACGCCAGAGAGAGCTGATCGCCAAGATTGTGGCAAAAGCAAAAAAAGCAGATATGAAGACACTGGTAGACATCATGGACAATGTGTTCCCGATGATCTCCACCAGTCTCAGCAAATCGGATATTGTATCTCTGGGAATGAATATGTTGTCTTATCAGCTGGGGGATACCTGCGGATTCCCGTTTGAACACCGTACAAGTGATCTGAGCGGAGATTCCGAAGTTCCGGTTACCTTATCCTGGAATGTTACCAGACTGCATGACTACCTGTTTGGCATCAAAGATTATGAGCCGTCCGCAGGTGTACAGGAGCGAAGTGCTCATATCGAAGAAGTCAGCGGATTCAGCAAAGGCAGTGCCGTCAGCAAAGAGAATTATACGCTGAACGGAGAAGAAGCCGGAAAAGATGTCGATGACAATATTCCGGGAATCCAGGAGACCGAGTCTGAGACAGAAACCCAGACGCAGGAAGCGGCAGTCAGCGATAATGGTGACGGCAGTGTTTATGATGATAATTCTTACGATCAGGAGCAGTATAACGATTACAGCCCGGATGGATATAATTACGATGAAGAATATTGAGTCGAGCAGATATCTGCAATGGAAATGGGAAATGTATTTGACTTAGTTAAATTGTAATTATTTTTGTGAAAATACTTGCAAAACAGACAATAATCATGTATAATAATTTGAGTCAGCAGCAATACTGCTGACCGATGCTGGAATAGCTCAGTCGGTAGAGCACTTCACTCGTAATGAAGGGGTCGAGGGTTCAAGTCCCTTTTCCAGCTTAGAACAAAGAATCCTGTCACGTAGGATTCACCGCAAAAAGAACCGCAAGACCATCGGAGAAGATGGGCTTGCGGCTCTTTTCATTTCAGAGGAGATTCATGTACAGTCTTAGTCCATGAGAGAATCAAAAACATTTCTTGCAGGCCTGGTAACCTTCAGCTTGGGCCTCGTCCTTGGTGATCTGCCTGGCTGTGCTGGGATTCATCTGTCCACAGTTGGGAATGCGGTGGTATTTCTTCCCGGTCTTTGACAGCCACACGGTGTTCGACTGGTCAGAGGCCCCGGCGGTGGGAGAGGCCTTGGGTGTGTCGGTTTTCTGAGGCTGCGTGCCGGTATCCTGGGAAGCTCCCGGGGTGTAGTCGTCGCAGGGGGAGACACTCCAGTGGATCTGGCTGCCGTCGGAGGTGGCGGTCACGGTGCCTTGCTTGTCTGTGCGAAAGACAGAGATCTCCATATCCTTCAGCTTGTCCATGGTGTCCTTGTCGGGGTGGCCATAGGAATTGTCT
Organism: Blautia sp.; assembly: GCA_047014865.1. GTDB lineage: Bacteria > Bacillota > Clostridia > Lachnospirales > Lachnospiraceae > Blautia_A. The sequence continues at coordinate 6,266 of JBKXQO010000022.1, forward strand.
GCGCCACAGGAGATGACTGCGTATTCAGGAACCGTCGCCTGGAGGAAATCCCAACTGGTGGCCGTGGCGGAACCGTGATGGCCGGGGACAAGTACGTCGCAGTCCAGATCAATTCCAGAGTCAATCATATCTGCCTCACTGCTGTGCTCGGCGTCTCCGGTAAAGAGAAACGTGTTGGCGCCGTTTTCCAGTTTGATGGCCACAGAGTTATCGTTGCTGTTGGAGGAAATCCTCTCGGGAGACAGGACTGTGAAGGATCCCGCGCCAAATGAGAACGTTTCTCCCACCTTGGGGTGTTGGATTTTCAGTCCTTTTTTCTCGACAGCCTCGAGGAAAGACCGGTACAGTTTAGAATCGTGCTGGTAGTCAGAGCCGATGACATTCTCCACTGAGAAGGCTTTTAAGGCGCCGATCAATCCGGCCAGGTGGTCGGAATCGTAGTGGGAAGAGATCAAATAATCGATGGTGTCCACTTTTTGTCTCTCCAAGTAGGAGACCAGGAAACTGGATGTGTCACGATCTCCGCCATCGTAGAGAAGAGTTTCCCCCTGGGACTGTACAAGGATGGACAGTCCCTGTTCCACGTCCAGAAAATGGACCGTCATCTCATCTGTCTGTGCGGAGTTCGATGGCTTGGCGGCTTGGGTGGAGAATGGGAGACAGGCTGTCAGGTTGAAGAAAACCAGTGTCCACAGCAGTAGAGAGATGGAAAGCTTTTTCTTTGTTTTCATTTTTATGGGGATCTCCTTTCGCATTTCTTTAAAAGAACAAAGAATCTTGCCACGCGGGATTCTCGCGCTGAGCGCGGTCGCTTGCGACATTCTTCATCTAACACAAAAAAAGACCAGAATAAAATTCTGATCCCGTCTGAAAAATAGAGAAAATAAAAACAGTCTGTAGGGGAGTCGAACCCCTG
>JBKXQO010000022.1:7281-61710 GCA_047014865.1 Blautia sp.
ATTCTGCCGTGAGAGGGCAGCGTCTTGACCACTTGACCAACAGACCAGATTTTGTGTTTGCTGTATCAACAGCACTTATTCATAATACAACATCATCCAACAAAATGCAAGTATTTTTTTGGTTTTTTTTAAAAATACTTGAAGGGAATAAGAACAGTCTGTAGGGGAGTCGAACCCCTGATTCTGCCGTGAGAGGGCAGCGTCTTGACCACTTGACCAACAGACCAGATTTTGTACTTGCCGTATCGACGGTACTTGCGTATAATACACTATTATTTTATAATATGCAAGTACTTTTTGAAATTTTTTCTATTTTTTTGAAAAACCAGATTTTTTTGACAAGAAGGAGGTAAAAATGGGAGAATGGATTGACCTCCATGTTCACTCCACTTGTTCCGATGGCACTTGCGCGCCGGGAGAGTTGGTGAGCTTGGCGTTGGAGAAGGGGTTGAGAGCTTTCGCCCTGACAGATCACGATACCGTTCAGGGGATTGAGGAGGCTACAAGGGCAGCCCAGGGCACCGGGGTGGAGGTCATCCCGGGAATTGAGTTCTCAACTTCTTACAAGGGGCGGGACGTACATATACTGGGGTTGGGGATAGACCCCAAAGAGGACTTCTTCCGGGAGGAGCTGAGGAGATTTCAGGATTCCCGGCGGATTCGCAACGAGATGATGATTGAGAAGCTGAGGGATCACGGGTTGCCGATCACTTGGGAGGCCTTGGCGGCGAGATATCCGGAAGGGGTGATCACCCGGGCGCATTTTGCACGGTACCTGCTGGAGATGGGGGCGGTCGGTTCGATCCAGGAGGCCTTCGCACGGTATCTGGGGGACCATGCCAGTTGTTTTGTGCCAAGGCAGAAAGTCGCGCCGGACCAGGCGATCCGGCTGACCAAGAAAAACGGCGGGCGCGCAGTTTTGGCTCACCCACTGCTCTATGGATTTTCAAAAGGGAAGTTGGAAGAATTGGTCAGACAATTGAGGGAGGCGGGCCTGGACGGTATCGAGGCTGTCTACTCCCAAAACCGTTGGAATGACGAGGGACAGATGCGGACGCTGGCCAGGAGACATGGACTAAAGATCACCGGCGGATCCGATTTTCATGGGAGTAACAAACCGGGTATTGAGCTGGGGACGGGCAAGGGAAATCTAAAAATTCCCTACGAGCTCTGGGAGAACCTGAGACGAGAAAAATAGGGTGTGCATTTTGAATGATTTGCATTTTATCGGGAAATGTTGTTATAATATGGAACGTCAGAGTAAAACAAAAAAAGGCTGGGAAGGTATCCGGCCTGGAAAGATAGAGAGAAAGGATTTTAGAGATGGCGAAGAAAAATACTTACGATGCAGCCAGTATTTCGGTCTTGGAGGGCTTGGAAGCCGTGCGCAAGAGACCGGGGATGTATATCGGAAGTGTGTCCAGGAAAGGGCTGAACCACCTGATCTACGAGATTGTGGACAACGCTGTGGACGAGCACCTTGCAGGGTATTGTAATCACATTCAAGTGGTGTTGGAGAAGGATGGATCTTGCACGGTGTCCGACGATGGCCGGGGAATTCCCGTGGATCTCCATGAGAAAGGGATGTCCGCAGAGCGTCTCGTCTTTACCACCCTGCACGCGGGAGGAAAATTTGACGACTCTGCCTATAAGACCAGCGGAGGGCTCCACGGGGTGGGATCGTCGGTGGTGAACGCCCTGTCCACGTACTTGGATATCAAGATCAGCCGCGACGGCTATGTACACCACGATCACTATGAGCGGGGAGTCCCCACAGTGGAGCTGGAGAAAGGGTTGCTGCCACGGCTGGGGAGGACCAAAGAGACGGGGACCTGTGTGAATTTTCTACCTGACCCAGAGATTTTCGAGAAGACCCGTTTCTCAGCCACAGAGGTCAAGAGCCGCCTCCACGAGACTGCCTATCTGAATCCTCAACTGACGATCGCCTTTGAGGATCTGAGGGGGGACGTTCCCCAAAAAGAGGTGTTTCACGAGCCGGAGGGGATCGTGGGATTTATCCGGGAGTTAAACCAGAGCAAGGAGGTACTCCACAAGCCTGTGTACTTGAAGGGAGAGTCAGAGGGGATCTCTGTGGAAGTGGCGTTTCAGTTCACCAATGAGTTCCATGAGAATGTGTTGGGGTTCTGTAACAATATTTATAACGCTGAGGGAGGAACACATCTGACCGGGTTTAAGACGACTTTCACCAGTGTGATGAACAATTATGCCCGGGAGCTGGGAATTCTCAAAGAGAAGGACAGTAATTTCACAGGGGCGGATATACGAAATGGAATGACCGCGGTGATCTCTATTAAGCATCCGGCCCCCAGATTCGAGGGACAGACCAAGACGAAGTTGGACAACCAGGATGCGGCCAGGGCCACGGGAAAAGTGCTGGGCGAACAGTTGGTGCTCTATTTTGACCGGAATCTGGAGGAATTAAAGGCCATTCTCTCCTGCGCAGAGAAGGCTGCTAAGATCCGCAAGACGGAGGAGCGGGCGAAAACCAACCTGCTCACCAGACAGAAGTATTCCTTCGACTCCAATGGAAAACTGGCCAACTGCGAGAAGAGAGATCCGTCCCTGTGCGAGATTTTTATCGTGGAGGGAGACTCCGCGGGGGGATCGGCCAAGACCGCCAGGGACAGGAATTATCAGGCCATTCTCCCCATCCGTGGAAAAATTCTCAATGTGGAGAAGGCCACCATCGACAAAGTCCTGGCGAACGCGGAGATCAAGACTATGATCAACGCCTTTGGATGCGGTTTCTCGGAAGGTTATGGAAATGATTTTGACATTGAAAAACTCCGCTATGACAAGATTATCATCATGGCCGACGCCGATGTGGACGGGGCGCATATCTCTACCCTTTTGCTGACCTTGTTTTATCGGTTCATGCCGGAACTGATCTACGAGGGGCATGTGTACATTGCCATGCCGCCTCTGTACAAGGTGATGCCTAAAAAGGGAGAAGAACAGTATCTCTACGATGACAAGGCGTTGGAGCGATACCGGAGAAATCACAAGACCGGGACCTTCACCTTGCAGCGGTATAAGGGGCTTGGGGAGATGGATGCACAGCAGCTCTGGGAGACGACTCTGGATCCTGAGACCAGGATGCTACGGCGGGTGGAGATCGAGGACGCGCGGCTGGCCTCCAATGTGACGGAGGTGTTGATGGGATCGGAAGTCCCCCCGCGAAAAGCATTTATCTACGAGCATGCGCAGGACGCGCAGTTGGATGTTTAGGAGGAAGAACAGATAGATGAGGGAATCTAAGGATCAGATCATCCGCACAGACTATGCGGAGATTATGCAGAAATCTTATATCGATTATGCCATGAGCGTGATCATTGCCCGGGCGCTGCCAGATGTGCGGGATGGCTTAAAGCCGGTGCAAAGAAGGACTCTGTACGATATGTATGAGTTGGGGATACGCTATGACCGGCCCTACCGAAAGTGCGCCAGGATTGTGGGAGACACCATGGGTAAATACCATCCCCACGGGGACAGCTCCATCTACGAAGCTCTGGTGGTGATGGCGCAGGATTTTAAGAAAGGGCAGCCGTTGGTGGACGGTCACGGCAATTTCGGCTCCATCGAAGGGGACGGAGCGGCGGCGATGCGTTACACGGAGGCCAGACTGCAGAAACTGACCCAGGAAGTCTACCTGGCAGATTTGGACAAGGATGTGGTGGATTTTGTCCCGAATTTCGACGAGACGGAGAGAGAACCGGAAGTTCTGCCAGTGCGCATCCCCAATCTGTTGATCAATGGGGCGGATGGAATCGCGGTGGGTATGGCCACCAGCATTCCCCCTCACAACCTGGGAGAGGTCATCGACGGAGTCAAGGCCTACATGAAGAACAACGAGATCACCACCAAGGGATTGATGCGCTATATCAAAGGGCCGGATTTTCCCACCGGGGGCATTGTGGTCAACCAGGATGACCTGAGAAAAATCTATGAGACCGGCAGTGGGAAGATACGCCTGCGAGGGAGAGTGGAGGTGGAGAAAGCCAAGGGTGGGCGGCTTCACCTGGTGATCACGGAGATTCCCTACACCATGGTCGGCGCCAATATCGGCAAATTCTTAAACGATGTGGCGGCTTTGGTGGAGACAAAGAAGACCACAGATATCTTAGATATCTCCAACCAGTCTTCCAAGGAGGGGATCCGCATTGTCCTGGAATTGCGCCGGGATACCGACGTGGATAATCTGGTGAACATGCTCTATAAGAAGACTCGGCTGGAGGACACTTTCGGGGTGAATATGCTGGCGGTGGCAGACGGGAAACCGGAGACGCTGAGTTTGAGACAAGTGATCCAGCACCATGTGGAGTTCCAGTTCGAGGTGGCCAGCCGAAAATACCGGATGTTGTTGGACAAAGAGCTGGAGCGCAAGGAAGTCCAAGAAGGCCTGATGAAGGCGGTGGACGTGATTGACCTGATTATTGAGATTCTCCGGGGAAGTAAGAACCAGCAACAGGTGAAGCTCTGTCTGACCACTGGCGAAGTCCAGGGAATTCGGTTTAAGTCCAGGGAGAGCCAGACGGCGGCGGCCCAGTTGCGATTTACACAGCGCCAGGCGACGGCTATTTTGGAGATGCGCCTGTACCGCCTGATTGGATTGGAGATGGAGGCTCTGCTGAGGGATCACCAGGCTACCTTGGAACACATTGCCAGGTATGAAGATCTGTTGAACCATTATGACTCCATGGCCAAGGCCATTATGGATGACCTGGATAAGATAAAAAAAGAGTTTGGAAGGAAGCGAAGGACTGCCCTGGAGAATGCCCAGGAGGCTGTATACGAGGAGAAGAAGATTGAGGAGACGGAAGTCTGGTTCCTCATGGACCGCTTCGGCTATGTGAAGACGGTTGACAGGGCTACTTACGAGCGGAATAAAGAGAATATCCACAAGGAGAATAAGTATGTGTTCTCCTGTATGAACACAGATAAGATCTGCGTGTTCACCGACGCGGGAAGGATGCACGCGGTGAAGGTGGCGGATATCCCGCTGGTGAAATTTCGGGATAAGGGAGCCCCGGTGGACAACCTGAGCAATTACAATAGCCAGGAAGAACAAATTCTCTATGCGGCGGGGATGGCAGAGCTCAGGGAGAAGAAGCTTTTGTTTGTCACCTGCAAAGCCATGCTCAAGCAGGTGGAAGGGCAAGAATTTGATGTGTCAAAGCGTACAATCGCGGCCACAAAGCTGGCGGAAGGCGACAGACTGATCTTCGTGGGGTCGGCGGACGCCATGGATTACGTGGTTCTCCAGAGCAAGGAAGGCTATTTTTTGAGGTTTCTCAAACAAGAGGTGCCAGAGAAGAAGAAAGGAGCCATCGGTGTCCGTGGAATGCGCCTGGGGGAGAACGACGAGTTGGAGTCTGCCTACCTTCTGGAGAGCCACACAGAGTACACCGTTGCCTACGGGGATAAGAAAGTCTCTCTGAACCGATTGAAGTTGTCCAAGAGGGATACCAAAGGGACGAAAAGCCGGTCCTAGGCGGCTGAGAAAAATGGAACTTGCTTTTTGCGGCCGGTGGTGTTACAATGAACAAGATAAGATGATACTGACAACGTGAGAGTGGGCCGAGAGGTCCACTCTTTTAATGCAAAGGTATGTGAGGAAAGCTGTCAGCGGCAGATTCCTCGCAGCAGTAGGGACAGGTGGTGAGAAGAGTGAGCAGAAGAGAGATCTATGAACAGAAGGCAGAAGAACTGTTGCTTCCCCTTGTGGCCGCCCATCAATTTGAGTTGGTGGATGTGGAGTACGTCAAGGAAGCGGGTAATTGGTATCTCCGAGCTTATATTGACAAAGAAGGGGGAATCACCGTGGATGACTGTGAAGTGGTCAGCCGGGCGCTCAGCGATCAGTTGGACGAGGCGGATTTTATTCAGGACAGTTATATTCTGGAGGTGAGTTCACCGGGGCTTGGACGTCCGTTGAAGAAGGAAAAAGATTACGCTAGAAGTATGGGGAAGGAATTGGAGATCCGGACCTACCGTCCCATCGACAGACAAAAAGAATTTTATGGAATTCTGACTGCATATGATGATAATAGTGTGACCATCGAAGAACAAGACAAGGCCAGAAGAACTTTTGAGAAAAAAGAGATCGCCCTGATTCGTCTGGCCATCGATTTTTAGTTAGGAGGAAATGAGGAAAATGAACACAGAGTTATTGGGAGCATTGGAGGTTTTGGAGAAAGAGAAGAACATCAGCAAAGATACTTTGCTGGAGGCGATTGAACAGTCTTTGATCCAGGCCTGCAAAAATCATTACGGAAAAGCGGACAACGTGAAAGTCAGCATTGATCCGCAGACCTGCGACTTCAACGTCTATGCGGAACGCACGGTGGTGGAGCAGGTGGAGGATCCGGTGATGGAGATTTCCCTGGAGAAGGCGCTGGAACTTAGCCCGAGGGCGGAAGTGGGCGATGTGATCAAGGTCCCCATCAACTCCAAAGGATTTGGACGGATTGCCACGCAAAATGCCAAGAACGTCATTTTGCAAAAGATCCGGGAGGAGGAGCGCAAGGCGATCTTCGATCAGTACTATGGCAAGGAAAAAGACGTGGTTACCGGTATTGTTCAGAGAAATCAAGGTAAGAATGTAAGTATTAATCTGGGCAAGGCAGACGCGCTGCTCAGTGAGAATGAGCAGGTGAAGACGGAAGTCTTCCGGCCTACGGAGAGAATCAAAGTATATATTTTGGAAGTGAAGGATACCCCCAAAGGCCCTCGAATCCTGGTCTCCAGGACGCATCCGGAGCTGGTGAAACGCCTGTTCGAGTCTGAGGTGGCAGAGGTGAGAGAAGGCATTGTGGAGATCAAGAGCATTGCCAGAGAGGCCGGCTCCAGGACGAAGATCGCCGTCTGGTCCAATGACCCGGATGTGGATCCGGTGGGCGCCTGCGTGGGTATGAACGGCGCCAGGGTAAATTCCATCGTCCAGGAGTTGCGGGGAGAGAAGATCGATATCATCAACTGGAGCGAGAATCCGGCGATCCTCATTGAGAATGCTCTGAGTCCGGCGAAGGTGATAGCGGTCATGGCGGATCCGGATGAGAAGACAGCCCTGGTGGTGGTGCCGGATTACCAGCTTTCCTTGGCGATCGGCAAGGAGGGACAGAACGCCCGCCTGGCTGCCAGACTGACTGGATTTAAGATCGATATCAAGAGCGAGACTCAGGCGAAAGAGGCTGGAGACTTCTACGACTATGACGAGGAAGAAGAGTTCGAGGAGGAATACGAGGAGGCTTCTGATTCCCAGGACAGCGAGGCTGGAGATTTCTACAGCGTTGAGGAACTGGGGGAGACCGGGGAATTTGACTCACCGGAGGAAACCTTGGAGTCTCAGGAGGATCAGGAAGCGCTTGACCTGAGTGAGGACGGTTACGAGAAGGAGACCGGGGAAGATGAAGGCGAAAGGTAAGATTCCCATGCGCCAGTGTACTGGCTGTAGGGAAATGAAAAATAAGAAAGAAATGATGCGGGTGCTCAAGACAGGGGACGGAGAGATCGTGCTGGACACCACAGGGCGTAAGAACGGCAGAGGCGCTTACCTGTGTTACAGTCTGGATTGTCTGGCGAAGGCCAGGAAGAATAAAGGCCTGGAGCGTTCTCTGAAGACGGAGATCCCGCAGGAAGTCTATGACAGACTATCCAAGGAGTTTGAAGAGATTGAACAACAAAAGTAAGACGATGTCCTTGATCGGTTTGGCCACCAGAGCCAGAAAGACGGTGAGCGGAGAGTTCTCCACAGAGAAGGCCGTAAAGAGCGGCCAGGCCATGGCGGTGGTGGTCGCTGGGGACGCCTCGGACAACACAAAGAAAAAATTTCAAAATATGTGTACGTATTACCAGGTTCCCATAGTGATCTGCCACACCAAAGAGGAATTGGGGCATTGTATGGGGAAGGAATACCGAGCCAGCCTGGCAGTGTTGGATAAGAATTTTGCAGACGCGATTTTGAAAAGCACAGAAGATAAGCCGAAATTCTAGGAGGGAGTGAGTCCAGCATGGCAAAAAAAAGAGTGCATGAGCTGGCCAAGGAGATGGGACGGACCAACCGTGAGGTGATGGAGTCCCTGAAAGAGCTTGGCATTGACGTAAAGAGCCACATGAGTAGTGTGGAGGAGATACAGGCTGAGAAAGTCAAAGAAAAATTTAAGTTGATAGGAAAGGAACAAAACGTGGAATCACCAAATAACGAGAAGAATGTAAATAAGCAGGAGGAAACTCCTAAGAAAAAGAAAAATATTATCCGGGTCTACCACGCGCAGAATGCCAGCGACGGGGGGAGAAAGAAACCCCAGGGAGAGCGGAAGAAGACAGAGAGAAAGCCAGTGCAGGGAAGGCCGCAGCAGGGCGGGAATCGTCCGGCTCAAGGTTCCGGGACTGCCCGTCCCCAGGGAGACCGACCGGCTGAGAGCAGAGAGAATAGCAGTTACAGAGAGAACAACAGTAATTATAGAGGACGCCAGGGAGGCGCTCATCCGGACGGGCAGGGAAGACCGCAGAACCGCAGCAACGGCGAGGGACGTCCATACCAGAACCGCCAGGGAGGCAGCCGCCCGGATGGACAGGGAAGACCGCAGAGCCGCAACAACGGCGAGGGACGTCCGTATCAGAACCGCCAGGGGGGCAGCCGCCCGGACGGACAGGGAAGACCTCAGGGGCGGGGTGGAAACACTGGCAGCCGTCCACCTAGACGTCAAGAACAAGACAGTGTATTCGCCACAGAGATCACCAAGCCGTCCAAGGAAGGCAAGAGAGAGCGGGACAATAAGAAAGACAATAAAAAGAAAGAGTATGAGAAGAACAGCCGTAGGCCAAACCAGGGCGGCAGAAGGCCAAACTCCCGTCTTCCAAAGGCTTTGCAGAAGCCAGCTCCTCAGCAGAAACAAGAGGAGAAGAAGCCGGAGATCAAGGAGATTACTCTTCCGGAGAAGCTGACAATCCGTGAGTTGGCGGAGAAGATGAAGATGCAGCCTTCTGTGATTGTGAAGAAGTTGTTCTTAGAGGGAATCATGGTGACTGTGAACCACGAAGTTGACTTTGAGAAGGCTCAGGAGATTGCTCTGAGTTACGACATCATCGCGGAGGAAGAGGAGAAAGTGGATGTCATCGAGGAGCTTCTCAAGGAAGAAGAGGAAGACGAGTCCACCCTTCAGCCGAGACCGCCAGTGGTGTGTGTGATGGGACACGTAGACCATGGAAAGACTTCCCTGTTGGATGCAATCCGCAATACCAATGTGACGGACCGGGAGGCAGGTGGAATCACCCAGCATATCGGCGCCTATGTGGTACAGATCAATGGACAGAAGATCACCTTCCTGGATACGCCAGGCCATGAGGCCTTCACAGCGATGCGTATGAGAGGCGCCAACGCCACGGATATTGCGATCCTGGTGGTGGCGGCCGACGACGGCGTGATGCCCCAGACCGTGGAGGCTATCAGTCATGCCAAGGCGGCAGGTATTGAGATTATTGTGGCGATCAATAAGATCGACAAACCCAGCGCCAATGTGGAGCGGGTAAAACAGGAGCTGTCAGAGTACGAACTGATCCCGGAGGATTGGGGCGGAAGCACGGTGTTCGTGCCGGTATCTGCCCATACAGGGGAAGGGATTGACAGTCTGCTGGAGATGATTTTGCTGACGGCAGAGGTCAGTGAGCTGAAGGCCAATCCGAGACGTGCGGCCAGAGGCCTGGTCATCGAGGCAGAGCTGGATAAAGGAAAGGGACCTGTCGCCACTATTTTGGTGCAAAAGGGAACCCTCCATGTTGGCGATTTCATCGCCGCAGGCGCTTCCTCAGGAAAGGTTCGGGCTATGATGGACGACAAGGGACGCCGGGTGAAAGAGGCCGGCCCATCTACTCCAGTGGAGATTCTGGGCTTGTCGGATGTTCCCAATGCCGGGGAGATCCTGGTGGCCTTCGACAGTGACAAGGAGGCCAAGAACTTTGCAAGTACCTTCGTGTCTGAGAATAAAAACAGACTGTTGGAGGATACTAAGGCGAAGCTTTCTCTGGATGATCTGTTCAGCCAGATTCAGGCAGGTAACCTGAAAGAGTTGCCCATCATCGTGAAAGCCGATGTGCAAGGTTCCGTGGAGGCTGTGAAGCAGAGTCTGACGAAGCTGTCCAACGAGGAAGTTGTGGTGAAGGTGATCCACGGCGGGGTGGGGGCTATCAATGAGTCTGACGTGACTTTGGCAGCCACTTCCAACGCCATCGTGATCGGGTTCAATGTCCGTCCGGACGCTATGGCCAAACAATTGGCGGAGCAGGAAGGCGTGGATCTGCGCCTGTACCGGGTAATCTACCAGGCCATCGAGGATGTGGAGGCGGCCATGAAAGGCATGTTGGATCCTATCTTTGAGGAGAAGGTAATCGGCCATGCGGAGGTGCGGCAGCTCTTCAAGGCGTCCGGTGTGGGAACCATCGCAGGTAGCTATGTGCTGGACGGAATTTTCCAGAGAGGCTGCAAGGTTCGTATCACCAGAGAGGGCGAGCAGATCTATGAGGGCGCTCTGGCTTCTCTGAAGCGGTTTAAAGACGATGTGAAAGAAGTGAAGGCCGGATACGAATGTGGCCTTGTGTTCGAGGATTTCAACGATGTGAAAGAAGAAGATCAAGTTGAGGCGTACACCATGGTGGAAGTGCCAAGATAGGGGTTGAGTGACAATGAGAAAGAACAGCATAAAAAACACCCGGGTCAACACGGAGGTGTTGAGGGAGCTGAGCCATATTATCCGCAGCGAGATCAAGGATCCCAGAATCCACCCTATGACTTCGGTCATGGCGGTGGAAGTGGCTCCGGACCTGAAGACTTGTAAGGCATACGTCAGTGTGTTAGGGAGTCAGGAGGCTCAGGAGGAGACCATGGCGGGATTGAAAAGCGCGGAGAGTTATATCCGCCGCCAGTTGGCGAAAAATTTAAATCTCCGCAATACACCTGAGATTCGTTTTATTCTGGATCAGTCTATCGAGTATGGCGTTCATATGTCGAAGTTGATTGACCAGGTGACAAAGAGGGATGCTTCTGAGACCGAGGACTAGGGGAAAGAGCTATGAAAAAGATTGCAGATATATTGAAAAATGTGAGGACAGTGGGAATTGCCGGGCATATCCGCCCGGATGGAGACTGTGTGGGAAGCTGCATGGGGCTGTATCTGTATATAAAGGAATGGTATCCTCAGATTGAGGCGGACATCTACCTGGATCATCCCAGGGAGGTATTCTCCTATCTCTCCAGGATGGACGAGGTGAAGATGGAGTGTCCGGGACAAAAAGAATATGATTTATTTATCACACTGGATGTCAGCAGCCTGGACCGTCTGGCATTGGCCGGGGAGTGTTTTAGGAGCGCCAAGCATACGGTCTGCATTGACCACCATGTGAGCAATCCGGGATTTGCCCAGGAGAACTATGTGGAGGGGGACATCAGCTCAGCCAGTGAGGTTCTCTATACGATGATGGAGCCTGAGAAAGTGACCCGGTCCGTGGCGGAGGCTATTTACACTGGCATTATCCACGACACTGGGGTCTTTCAGTACACGAGCACCTCTCCTCAGACCATGCGGATCGCAGCGGCTTTGATGGAGACAGGGCTGGACTTTGGCAGAATCATTGAGAAATCTTTTTACGAAAAGACCTATGTGCAGAACCAAGTGATGGGAAGGGTGCTTGCGGAGAGTATCATGATTCTGGACGGCGCGTTTGTCATCGGATATCTGAAGCACAAAGACATGGATTTCTATGGAGTGAAATCAAAAGATCTGGACGGGATTGTCAGTCAACTGCGCCTGACCCAGGGCGTGGAGGTTGCCATGTTCCTCTACGAGTATGCCAACCAGAGCTTCAAGGTGAGTTTGCGGTCCAACGGCAGAGTGGACGTCAGTGAGATTGCGGTCTATTTTGGCGGCGGTGGCCATGTCCGCGCGGCTGGTTTCGACATGGAAGGCAGTCTCTACGATGTGATCAACAATGTCGGCGTACATGTGGCCAGACAACTGCTCGGAGAATAAAAATGGATGGATTGATCAATATTTATAAAGAAAAAGATTTCACCTCCCATGATGTGGTGGCAAAGCTGCGGGGGATTCTCAGGCAGAAGAAGATCGGGCATACAGGGACGTTGGATCCGGATGCAGTGGGTGTTCTGCCAGTCTGCCTGGGGAAGGGGACTAAGGTCTGCGAGCTTCTGTCTGGGCAGGACAAAACTTACCGGGCGGTACTTCGCTTGGGAGTCACCACGGATACCCAAGACCACACGGGAAAAATACTCAGGGAACGCCCTGTGGAAGTGACGGAGGCTCAGATTTCAGAGGCGGCGTCGGCATTTCAGGGAGAACAGATGCAGACGCCTCCCATGTACTCGGCTTTGAAGGTCAACGGCCGGAAACTCTATGAACTGGCCCGGGAGGGTAAGGAAGTGGAGCGCAAGGCCCGCAAGGTGCATTTTCACCGTATACAGGTGGAAGAGATAAAGTTGCCGCTTGTCACCATGGAGGTGACCTGCTCGAAAGGAACCTATATTCGGACTCTGTGTCACGATCTGGGGGAAACGCTGGGATGCGGCGGATGCATGGAGGCGTTGACACGCACCAGAGTGGGCGCTTTTTCTGTCGAGGACAGTTTGACTCTGGCCCAGGTGGAGGAGATGGCGGTCTCTGGGGCGCTGAGCCGGGCGGTGATCCCTGTGGAGGAGTTGTTTGGGGATCTGGAGCGGATCTGTTGTCCGGAGCATCTGGATAAATGTCTGCACAACGGAAATCCAGTCTCCATTCAGGAGTTTGCCCCAAGTCCGGAGGAGAACGTGCGTCTCTGCGACAGTCAGGGCAGATTCGTGGGCGTCTACCAGTGGAGAGAAGAGAAGAAGAGCTATTTTCCTGTCAAGATGTTTTATCCTTGAGGGCGGGCGAGTAGCGACCAGGAGATACGTATGGACTATCAAAAGAAAATTGCAAATATTCATCAGACATCTCCCAGCGCGGTGACTCTGGGAAAATTTGACGGTCTACACCGCGGCCATAAGAAGCTGATCCGCCGGATACTGGAGCAGAAGGAATGCGGGCAGCAGGCGGTGGTGTTTGCCTTTGATCAGGGCAACCGGATGATTCTCAGCAGGCAAGAGCGCAGAGTGAAATTGGAATCTATGGGTGTGGACTTGTTTTTGGAGTGCCCATTGGATCACAAGATGCGCCATATGCCGCCGGAGACTTTCGTGAAAGACATCTTGGTGGACCGGCTGAATGCCGGCTTTCTGGCTGTGGGTAAGGACTTCCGGTTCGGCTATGAGAGAAAGGGCAACGTGGAACTTCTCTGTAAGATGGGAGAGAGGTACGGGTTTCAGGTGGAGGTGATTCCAGACGAGATGGATGGGCCACGGAAAATCAGCAGTACCTATGTGAGAGAACAGCTCAATGAGGGGAACATGGAGAATGTCTCCAGGTTGCTGGGCGAGCATTTTTGTACCACGGGGGAGGTTCTCCATGGGAGGGGACTGGGCCATCGGAAGCTGATTCCCACCACCAACCTGATTCCGCCGAAGGAGAAGCTAATGCCTCCCAACGGGGTCTACATCACCAGATCTCAGTTCGAAGGGCAGAGATTTCAGGGAATCACCAATGTGGGTTATAAGCCCACGGTGGGACAAGAAGAGTTCCTGGGGGTGGAGACCTATCTCTTTCACTGTGATCAGGATCTCTATGGACAGAGTTCGGAAGTATCCTTCTTGAAGTTTTTGCGTCCTGAGAGTAAGTTTGACTCTCTGGAGCATTTAAAGATGCAACTGCAGAGAGACGTGGAGAAAGCCCAAGAGTATTTTAGAGAGAGTCGCGGGGATTCTGACTGTTAAAATACACCGAGGAGAAAGTGTAAAATGGAGATATTACTTGGATTGATGGGAGGCCTGGGCCTCTTCCTTTTCGGCATGAAATTGATGAGCGACGGATTGGAAAAAGTGGCCGGGGCGAAGATGAGAAGTATTTTGGAGTTTTTCACAAAAAGTACTTGGCGGGGAATTCTGGTGGGGACGGCCTTCACGGCGGTGATTCAGTCTTCCAGCGCAGCTACAGTCATGGCGGTTAGTTTTGTCAATTCAGGGTTGATGAACTTATACCAGGCAGCCGGGGTGATCATGGGAGCCAACATTGGAACCACGGTGACTTCCCAGTTGATGTCTTTTAATCTGGCAGCCCTTGCGCCGCTGTTTGTCATGGTTGGGGTGATCCTGTATATGTTCAGTAAAGCTCAAAAGACGCAGAATATCGGCGGTGTGATCTTGGGCTTTGGCGTCCTTTTTATGGGCATGACCACCATGTCCAGCGCCATGTCGACGCTGAAGACAGACCCGATGGTGGTGGAGACTATGAGTTCGCTGACCAACCATTATCTGGCTATTTTAGTGGGAGTTGCAGTGACGGCAGTCCTGCAGAGCTCCTCAGCCACGGTGGGCATTGTGCTTTTGCTCGCCAACCAAGGGTTGTTGGATATACGAATCTGTTTCTTTATTATTTTAGGCTGCAATATAGGCGCCTGTGTCTCGGCGCTTTTGGCCGGACTTAACGCTAAGCGGGAGGCCAAAAGGGCGGCGCTGATACACCTGCTCTTTAATATCATCGGAACTTTGATTATGTTCATGGCATTGACGGTGGCTCTGGAACCTATCACAGCGTTCATTCAGAATATCTCTGGTCACAATCCTGGCCGGGAGGTGGCCAATGCCCACACCCTGATAAAGATTGTGGAGGTAATCATCCTGTCCCCGTTTGTGAAGCAGATTGTCCTTCTGACCCGGGTGATCTTACCGGACAAGAAGGGTAAGAATGTGGAGAATGTGCCCCAAGAGTGCGGGCTTCAATATATCGGGGAGAAATCAGTCTTATCGCCGGCGACGGCGGTCTTTGACGCCACCCGGGAGTTGGAGCATATGGGAAAATTGGCCATTGCCAATCTTAAGAGGGCGATGGGAGCCCTGATTGATCTGAACCAGGAAACCATCGACCAGGTCTGTCAGACAGAGAAGGATATCGACTACCTGAACCGGGCGATCACAGACTATCTGGTGAAGTTGAATCAGACGACGCTCCCGGTGGAGGACGCCAAGAGTATCGGCGGTCTGTTTCACGTGGCCAACGATATAGAGAGAATCGGAGACCACGCCGAGAATGTGGCCGAGGCGGCTTCTCAGCGGCGTGAACAGAATCTCAGTCTTAGCCTGGAGGCGCAGAGAGAGATGGAGGAGATGTTGGAGTTGGTGGTCAAGATTACCACTTATGCGCTGGATATGTTCTCCAACAATAACCAGGACCATCTGCAGGAGATTCTGGATATGGAAAATCAGGTGGATGAGATGGAGAGGCGTTTCCAGAATAATCATGTGCGGCGTCTGACGCAAAATGAGTGTTCGCCTGCGGCGGGGATGGTCTTCTCAGACGTGATCTCAGGTCTGGAGCGTGTGGCGGACCATGCCACCAACATTGCCTTTTCCCTGCTGGAACAAGATCCGGATGAGATGCAGAAAAATGCCGAGGCGGCGGGGTGACAGACTGGAAGAAAATTTTTCGGAATGAGCGGCTGGCCGGGGGTTTACAGGTTAAAAAAATAGTTTACATATTTTCTGAGCTATGGTATACTCGGAGAGTACGAGTTCAGCCCATATTCAGAGATCGGACACTCCGACCATCTCTTAATGTGCGGCGGTTCAAGACGAATGTATAAAGGAGGAAATCAA
This sequence comes from Blautia sp., assembly GCA_047014865.1. Lineage (GTDB taxonomy): Bacteria > Bacillota > Clostridia > Lachnospirales > Lachnospiraceae > Blautia_A. Next base: position 23,036 of record JBKXQO010000022.1, read on the forward strand.
GATGATTTCAAAAGAAAAGAAGACGGCAATCATGAAGGAATACGCAAGAACTGAGGGAGACACTGGTTCACCAGAGGTGCAGGTTGCGATTCTGACGGCAAGAATTCAGGAGCTGACAGAGCATTTGAAAGAGCATCACAAGGATCACCATTCCAGAAGGGGACTTCTGAAGATGGTTGGACAGAGAAGAGGTCTGCTGGCTTACCTGAAAAAGAAAGATATCGAGAGATACCGTGCGTTAATCGAGAAATTAGGTTTGAGAAAATAATAGCAAGGTATATGGCGGAGGGCGGATTACTTTGATCCGCCCTTTTGTCACTAAGGACAGAAGTGATTTCCGAGACTACTGAAAAGCGCATATCTCTGGGAGGCGGATTCCCGCCGCCAAAGATCTGGGTTCACAGTTTGATATGTGTTTTTCAGTTGTTTCGGGCTTCTGTTAGAAATGTTAGAAAAGGAGAGAAAGCATGTACAAAAGTTATACAATGGAATTGGCAGGCAGAACGCTGAGAGTGGATATCGGAAGAGTTGGCAAGCAGGCCAACGGAGCGGCTCTGATGTTTTACGGGGACACCACGGTTTTGTCCACTGCCACTGCATCCGATAAACCACGGGAAGGGATCGACTTCTTTCCGCTGAGTGTGGAGTACGAGGAGAAGATGTACGCCGTGGGAAAGATTCCCGGAGGATTCAATAAGAGAGAGGGGAAGGCCAGTGAACATGCAGTTTTGACCTCCCGTGTGATCGACCGTCCTATGCGGCCGCTGTTTCCAAAGGATTACCGGAACGATGTGACTTTGAGCAATATGGTGATGTCTGTAGATCCGGAGTGTAATCCGGAGATACCGGCGATGTTGGGGTCTGCTATCAGTACCTGTATCTCGGATATTCCCTTTGACGGGCCTTGCGCCACCACTCAGGTGGGACTCTTGGACGGTGAGTTTATCATCAATCCCAGCTTGGCACAGAAGAAGATCTCAGATCTTCAATTGACGGTGGCTTCCACCCGGGAAAAAGTGATCATGATCGAGGCTGGAGCCAATGAGGTTCCCGAGGATCAGATGATTCAGGCGATCTATCTGGCCCACGATGTGAACCAGGAGATCATCCAATTTATCGATAAGATCGTGGCAGAGTGCGGCAAGGAGAAGCATAGCTATGAGAGCTGCGCCGTCCCGGAGGAGCTCTTTACAGCGATCAAGGAGATTATCCCGCCGGAGGAGATGGAGAAGGCCGTCTTTGCCGATGAGAAACAGATCAGAGACGAGAATATCCGCAAGCTCACAGAGAAGCTGGAGGAGGCGTTCGCAGATAAAGAAGAGTGGCTGGAGGTTCTGGGAGAGGCCGTGTATCAGTACCAGAAGAAGACCGTCCGCAAGATGATCTTGAAGGACCACAAGCGCCCAGACGGGAGAGCCATCGATCAGATTCGTCCTCTGGCTGCGGAAGTAGATTTGATTCCGCGGGTTCACGGTTCCGCCATGTTCACGAGGGGACAGACACAGATCTGTACAGTCACTACCTTGGCGCCGTTGTCAGAGGCGCAGAGGCTGGACGGGTTGGATGAGTTCGAGACTTCTAAGCGCTATATGCACCACTATAATTTCCCGTCCTACTCTGTGGGTGAGACCAAGCCTTCCAGAGGACCGGGACGCCGTGAGATTGGCCATGGGGCGTTGGCGGAGCGCGCGCTGATTCCGGTACTGCCCACGGAGGAGGAATTCCCCTATGCGATCCGTACCGTGTCTGAGACTTTTGAGTCCAATGGATCCACTTCCCAGGCCAGTATCTGTGCCTCCACTATGTCCTTGATGGCGGCAGGGGTGCCCATCAAGAAACCGGTGGCAGGAATCTCCACAGGATTGGTCACGGGAGATACCGACGATGACTACCTGGTATTGACCGATATTCAGGGGTTGGAGGATTTCTTCGGGGATATGGACTTTAAGGTGGCAGGCACCCACGATGGAATCACGGCAATCCAGATGGATATCAAGATTCATGGCCTGACCAGACCGATTGTGGAGGAAGCCATCCGCCGTACCAAGGAGGCAAGGGAGTATATCTTAAGTGAAGTGATGGAGAAATGTATCGCTGAGCCGAGAGAGTCTGTGGGTCCGCTGGCTCCCAAGATTGTCCAGATTCAGATTGACCCCCAGAAGATTGGCGACGTGGTTGGACAGAGGGGAAAGACCATCAATACCATCATCGATGAGACGGGAGTCAAGATCGACATCACAGACGACGGAGCGGTATCCGTCTGCGGCGTGGAACAGAAGGATATGGACGAGGCTGTCCGCCTGATCAAAGTGATCACCACGGACTTTGAGGCAGGCCAGATCTTCACCGGCAAGGTAGTCAGCATAAAGGAATTTGGCGCGTTTGTGGAGTTTGCGCCTGGCAAGGAGGGGATGGTGCACATCTCCAAGATCAGCAAAGAGCGGATCAACCGGGTGGAGGACGTGCTTACCCTGGGCGATAAGGTGAAGGTTGTCTGCCTGGGCAAGGATAAGATGGGAAGATTTAGCTTTAGCATGAAAGATGTTCCCAAGGAAGAGAGATAATTTGATTTCATAACAGAAGAAAAGGGGAGGCCGTCAGGGCGAGAGCTCTGTCCTCCTCTTTTCCTCTTTTTGCAGGCGGGAAGCGCACGTTGTTCTAATTATATAACATACAAGATACAGGAGAAAGTTAAGATGCGATATCACAATATAACGAAGGATGACATGTTAAACGGTGATGGACTTCGGGTGGTCTTGTGGGTGGCCGGGTGCAACCACGGCTGTAAAGGATGCCAGAATCCGATAACCTGGGACCCCTGTGGCGGTTTGCCTTTCACCGAGAGAGAGAAAAAGGAGATTTTTCAGGAACTGGACAAATCCTATATATCCGGGATTACTTTCAGCGGCGGAGACCCCCTGTACCCGGCCAATGTTCAGGACGTGACGACTCTGGCAAGGGAGATCCGGCGCCAGTATCCCAGTAAGACAATCTGGCTATACACAGGTTCTCTCTGGAAGGATGTGAAAGACCTGGAGATCGTTCAATATCTGGATGTGCTGGTGGATGGAAAGTTCGTGGAGTCTTTAAAGGACGTGAACTTGGCCTGGAGAGGGAGTGGTAACCAGAAAGTGATCGACGTGCCCTCCACATTGAAAGAAGGGAAAATTGTTCTACAGGCGGAATAGAGGAGGTAAGAGATGAAGAGAGTCGGAAGATTTCACAGAGTGAGTGAGGAGAGATTCCTGGAGGACTGGAAGGATACTTTTGAAGATGGGAAGAAGGATGCGGAGATCCTGGAGATTTACCGGGAGATTCCACTGCCCAGGAGAGCCACGGCCGGTTCTGCGGGCTATGATTTCTATGCGCCAGTGGACTTGACGTTGAAGCCGGGCCAGACGGTGAAGATCCCCACGGGAATCCGGGTGGAGATGGAACAAAATTGGGTTCTGAAGTGTTATCCCAGAAGTGGCCTGGGATTTAAGTACCGGCTGCAATTGAACAATACAGTGGGGATCATCGACAGCGACTATTTCTACTCGGACAACGAGGGGCATATTTTCGCTAAGCTGACCAACGACACCAACCAGGGGAAGACGGTGGAGTTGAAAAAGGGCACTGGGTTCATGCAGGGAATCTTTGTGGAGTACGGGATTACCTTCGACGACGAGGTGACAACGGTGCGCAACGGTGGACTGGGAAGTACCACAAAGTCTTGAGAGTTCCACAGGAAAACTAGAAAAACAGGGGATTTCAGGAAAACTCTTGAAAATCCTCTGTTTTTTTGTTAAAATATTTTGAGTATCAAAGTAAATGTCCGGGAGGAAAAAAGAATGATTGTAGAACCAAAGGTTAGGGAATATATCTGTACCACTGCCCACCCAGTGGGATGTGCCGAGAACGTGCGGGAACAAGTCGCCTATGTGGAGAGACAGGGAGTGATGGAGGGCCCAAAGAAAGTGCTGGTCATCGGGGCCTCTACCGGTTATGGGCTGGCCTCAAGAATTGTGGCGGCGTTTGGGTGTCAGGCGGCCACTCTGGGAATCTTCTTTGAGCGGCCTGCAAATGGCAGGAGGACAGCCACTCCGGGCTGGTATAACACGGTTGCCTTTGAGGAGTTGGCTGCCAAGAGAGGGTTCTATGGGAAATCCATCAACGGAGACGCCTTCTCGGCAGAGATCAAAGAGGAAGCTATCCGGAAAATCAAGGAAGATCTGGGCCAAGTGGATCTGGTGATCTACAGTCTGGCGGCTCCCAGGAGAACTATGGCAGACGGAACCGTCTATTCCTCCGCGCTGAAGACTACAGGGGGGACTTTCACAGAGAAAAGCCTGGATCTGAGAAAGGGTGAGATTGTGACCAAGTCTGTGGAGCCTGCCATCCCCCAGGAAGTGGAGGGAACCGTCAAGGTGATGGGAGGAGAGGACTGGGAGGACTGGATAAAGGCCCTGTCAACGGCGGGAGTCCTGGCCAGAGAAGCAAAGACAGTGGCATACTCCTATATTGGGCCGGAGCTGACATATCCCATCTACAAAAACGGGACCATCGGCTTGGCCAAACAACACTTGCAGGAGACTGCCAGGAGACTGAATGGCGGGATCGATGGCTTGGAGGCCGTTGTGTCCGTGAATAAAGCCTTAGTGACGCAGGCCAGCTCAGCCATCCCCATTGTTCCACTGTATTTTTCCATTCTGTACAGAGTCATGAAGGAACAGGGCAGCCATGAGGGATGTATCCAGCAGATGAGCCGTCTGTTTCGCACCAAGCTCTACGCCGATCCGATGCCAGTGGACCAGGAGGGATTGATCCGCATGGACGACTGGGAGCTGGACGCCGCGGTTCAAGACGCGGTAATGAGAACTTGGCAGCAGGTCACCACGGAGAATCTGAGCCAGTTGACCGACGTGGAAGGCTATTGGGATGATTTCTATAAGATGTTCGGATTTCATTTTGCCAATGTGGACTATGAAGAAGACGTGGACGTGGATGTGAAGATCCCAAGTCTGGTCTGAGAATTGTGCAAGATGTTCTTTTTCTTTTCTGTGAGAGTGGCTGCCTCCTGGTTCCGTCTGTGGGGCAGGAGGCAGCCATGGAATTCTATTCTATTTTTCCAGCTTCTTTTAAAATATGGAAGGTTACGTCCAACTCGGCCTGGGTCGCCGGGGCCAGAGGCCTGCGGGCAGGCCCGATTTCGATACCTGTGACCTTCTCCACAGCAGGGCGGATCAGGGAATTGGGGAGGATTCTTCCGTTCTGTCCACAGGATTTGCAGAAACGGTATAAAAGTTCAAATTGATTTTTGGCTTCTTCGTTTTTTCCCTCGTCGAAGGCTTGGATGATCGCCCGGATCTCACGCCCAAAGATGTGCGCCCCTCCTGTTACGATACCCATAGCTCCCTGGACGATGGTGGGCAACAGCATGATATCGTCGCCGTTGAAGACCACAAATTCTGGGTCAATGTCTCTGGTGGCCAGTAGAAAATCCGTGACTTGAGTCGGGTTGACTCCAGCCTCGTCCTTGATTCCAATGATGTTGGGGATCTTGGCCAGCTCCCTCACGGTTTCAGCCTGCATGTTGACGCCCACAAAGATCGGGATGTTGTACAACATGATATCGCAGGAAGTGCTCTCGGCCACGGCTTTGAAATGTGTGTACACTCCCTCCATCGTAGGTTTGTTGTAGAACGGGCATACCACCATCGCCAACTGGATTCCCAGTTTCTCGGCTTCTTGGGTCAGCGCGATGGTCTCCTTGGTGGAGGCGCAACCGGTGCCGGCGATAACCGGGACACGCCCGTCTGCCGCCTTTAAGGCTGCCTCCATAAGTTTGACTCTCTCGTCGAAAGTGAGGAGAGAGGCTTCGCCGGTGGTTCCGGTCACGATGATGGAATCGCAGGAGCCTGTCTGGATCAGATACTGTATTAGCTGGGCGTAGGCGTCATAGTTGACTTCCTCGTCACTGTGATAAGGGGTCAGAACCGGAACCAATACCTTTCCGTATTTCTGAGAGAACTCATTTCTTGTCATGTCTTAATTTCCTCCTCGTAATTAAATTTAGAATGATAAATAGATCTGATAAATGATGAAATTGATCTGATGAATTTGATATTATAACAAAATAGAGAGAAAATCAATAGTCAGTTTTGAACAAAATGGTGAGATCTGAATTGTGAGAATAAGACAAAAGCAAAATATAAAATGCAAAACGAAAACGGATTCATTCCGTTTTGATGTGAATTATATCTAAAAATATTGGTGTTGAATTGTGAATATTGGAAGAAAAACAGAAAAATGACAAAAATATATTGCAAAATTTTAAGTTCAATCCTATAATCAAAAATACATCGGACAACATTTGAGAAATTCTTTATTCATCAGATGAGATTGACAATTTTGGACAATGTGATATGATTACTAGATAAAGTTGCTGATTTTGTATCAGATAAAATTGTGAAGAAATTGGGAGAGAAGCTGATGAGGAGAGGAAAAGAAATCAATGTCATCGACAATGTTGTAACTGAGCTTACAAGATGGATCACGGGAGGAGAGTACGCGGTGGGAGATAAGCTCCCCACGGAGAAGGAGTTGTGTCAGAAGCTCGGGGTAAGCCGCTCCACGTTGCGGGAAGCCATCAGTGTGGTTCGGGCGAAGGGATATATTGAGACGAGACACGGAAGCGGCTCCTATGTGGTCTCTACAACGGCCAGAGAAGAAGAGACCGTGGAACAGTGGTTTGCCTTGAGAAAATCCCAACTGAACGACTTCTTTGAAGTGCGGTGCAATATCGAGAGCATGAACATACAGTATGCCATCATGCGCCGCTCAGAGAAAGACATAGAGGGAATCCGGAGAATTCACAATGCCTTTGAGAATGCCATCATGCGGGGGGACGCCGAGAAGATGGCGGCTTTGGATGAGAAGTTTCATATGGAGTTGGCCAGGATCACCGACAATTCTCTGCTGGTGGAGATGAACCGTATCATCGCGGTGGCTCTGAGACCCTACCGGAAAAAATCTTTTGCCATTGCAGACAATGCCATCCATGCGCTGGAACCTCACAATAAGATTATCAAGGCCATCGAGGATAGAGATTTATCCGGCGGCGTTCAGGCTGTGAGGGAACACGTGGACAAATCTCTGGAAGATATTGCGGCAGTGGCGGAGAAAATCTCTGAGCCGGCTGAGCCGGAGGATTTGGCGGATTAGTCTCCTGAAGATGGGCACAGAAGTTGCAGGCATTCTTTCTGAAATCTCAGACAGTAAAGTTCGATGTGAGTGTGAGACCAAGAAGAGATTGGAGGAGGATGAGATGAAGAAACTGCTGGGTGCAATTCTGTGTGCAGCGCTATCACTGAGCGCCGTTGGGTGTGCTGCGAAGCAAGATCCCAATGTGGCGCCAGATGTGGTCAAGATTGGCTTCGCGGGAACCCTGTCAGGAGAGAACGCTCTGGTGGGTCAATATCAGAAAGACGCCATCAAAGTGGTGGAAAATGAACTTGCAGCCAACGACGGCTGTATAGAGATTATGGGAAAACAGGTGAAAGTCGAGATTATCTTGGAAGATGCAGAGGCCAAGCCGGACACCTGTGCCAATGTTTACAGGAAGTTTATCGATGACTATGGAGTCTCGGCCATTGTGGGACCCAACGAGAGCTCTTGTGCCTTGGCGGCTGGGCCGATTGCACAGGAGGCGGAGGTTCCGGTTGTGGCGATCTTTGCCACCAACGAGGAGGTCACGAAGGCGGGGGACTATATCTTTCGTTCCTGTTACGTGGACGCCTTTCAGGGAAAGGTTGCGGCTGCGTTCGCCTCGTCGGACTTGACAGCCAAGACGGCGGCAGTTTTGTTCAGCAATGCAGACGCCTATTCCAAGTATTTGAAAGACGCCTTTGTCTCAGAATTTGAGGCCAAGGGAGGAGAAGTTGTGGCGATTGAACAGTATGCGGGGGCGGATGTGAAGGATTTCAATGCCCAACTGATCAACATTGCCGCGAAGAAGCCAGAAGTCTTGTTTCTTCCCAACCAGGTAGGGGAACTTCCTCTGCAGATTCAACAGGCCCGGTCCATGGGGATCACAGCTTCTTTTCTGGGAGGAGACTCCTGGGATTTGACTACTTTGGTGGAGGTAGCTGGAAAAGAGATGGTGGAGGGGGCTTACTATGTGGCGCCTTTTAGCAGCTCTGATACCAGCCAGGCGGCCCGGTCTTGGGTGGAGGCGTATCGCCAGGTGTCCGGTGAGAACCCGGGTTCCCATGCCACGCTGGCCTATGAGGCTTTGCATATTGTCTTAGATGCACTGACGAAGGTTCAGACGTTCGAGGGGGCTTCTCTGAGAGACGCGCTATTTCAGACCGACATTGTCCTTCCGTCAGGGCAGGTAACGATAGACCAAGACGGAAATCCTCAAAAAGGAGCGGTGATTTTGAAGTACGAAGATGGGGTTGGGCAGTATGTGACCACCATTGCGGCGGATCAGGCGGGATAGAAAGGTTGAGATCTGAGAGAAGGAGGTAGTTTTCTATGGCGCAAATAATACAGTTACTTGTGTATGGCCTTCAGGTGGGAAGTATCTATGCTCTGTTGGCGATTGGCTATACGCTGGTCTATGGAATTTTGAAAATGATTAATCTGGCCCACGCGGATTTTATGATGTTGGGGGCGTTCGCAGCTCTTTTTTTATATCAATGGATGGTGGGCTCTGGGATTGTACTGTGGGCGGCCATCGTCATCCCGTTGCTGACCATGGTGGCTGTGGGGGCCATCGGCGTTCTTGTGGAGCGGATCGCCTACAAACCGTTGCGGAACCGGCCAGTGCTATCCAGTCTGGTGGCCGCCATTGGAGTCAGCATGTTTTTGCAGAATTTTCTGCGCTGCATCCCGGCGGTGGGACCGTCTCCCCAGGCTTTTCCGGAGATGTTCATAACGGGTTCTCTCACGTTTGGGGAAGTGTCTGTCTCGGCGATTCAGATCGTCGTAATCGGTGTCTCTTTCCTGCTGATGGCTCTTATGCAAATCCTGGTCTCAAAGACTGTGATCGGCAAGCAGATGGTGGCGGTTTCCTGTGATAAGGACGCTTCCGCTCTGATGGGAATCCACGTGAACAAAGTGATCTCCATCACCTTCTTTGTGGGATCAGCCCTTGCGGCTATCTGCGGGATCCTCTACTCTAGCGTGTACCCTTCCATCCATGTCTATATGGCTGCCACAATAGGTAACAAAGCGTTTATCTCTGCGGTTCTCGGGGGAATCGGAAATATCAAAGGCGCTATGTTGGGCGGATTGCTGCTGGGAATGATTGAGGTGTTGCTTCAGTCTTATGATTCCAGTATCTCTTATGGGGCGTCTTTTGTGATCTTGATTCTGGTGCTCCTATACCGGCCGGCCGGTCTGTTGGGGACGACTGTGACTGAGAAAGTGTGAGGGGGTTCGTATGAGAAAAACAAAGAGATGGATGAGACGGGAGTACCTGTTTTTTGTTGGAATTTATCTTGGCTTGTATTTGCTGAATTATCTGGGAGTCATCAATAACTACCTGTTTCAAGTGATTATGCTGGCAGGTATCAATATGATAGTGACTTTAAGCCTGAACTTAGTCAATGGGGTGACGGGGCTGTTTTCCATTGGCCATGCAGGTTTTATGGCCATCGGGGCGTACATAGCGGCAGTGATCTCCACAACTTTGTTGCCGGTGATGGGGATAGACTCGAAGCATTTTCTCTCCAATTTCGTCCTGCTGATTGCCCTGATTGGGGGAGGAATGGCTGCCGCCGTCGGAGGATTTCTCATCGCCCGTCCGACCTTGAAGGTGCGTGGGGATTACCTGGCGATTGTCACCTTGGGGTTCGGGGAGATCATCCGGTCTGTGATTCGCCTGGTGGAGTATGTGGGAGGTCCCCGCGGCATGATCAACATTCCCAAGATCACCAATTTTACCTGGGTGTTCGTGGTGGTACTGCTAACCGTGTATGCCTCCAGGAATTTTATCACTTCCACTTACGGGCGTTCCTGCCTGGCCATCCGTGAGAACGAGATTGCGGCGGAGGCCATGGGGACGGACGCTAGAAAGTATAAGACGATTGCTTTTACATTCTCGGCTTTTTTGGCTGGCATCGGCGGAGGACTGTTCGCGCACCTGTTGATGTACATCAGCCCGGACAGTTTCGCTTACTCCAAGTCGACGGATCTGCTGGTCTATCTGTATTCCGGGGGAGTGGGGACTATCACAGGAGCCATGGCCGGTGCGTTTATCATGACCCTTTTGCCGGAGCTCTTGCGTTTCCTGGACGACTGGCGCCTGGTGATCTATGCGGTGGTTCTGCTGTATGTGATTATCTGGAGGCCCTATGGGATATCTGGGGGCAGAGAGATGAGATTCCTGGGGATCCATACTTATACAGACCAGGGACATTCCCTGTGGCAACGGTTGAAGAAGGCTTTGGGCCGGGAGAAGGATGAGGTGAAGAGACTATGAGCATTTTAGAGGCGAGAGGCGTGGGTATTACGTTTGGCGGGCTGAGAGCGGTCCATGATTTCAATCTCACCATAGAAGAAGGGGAGTCCGTGGCGATTATCGGCCCCAACGGGGCCGGCAAGACCACCAGTTTTAATCTGTTGACAGGGATCTATAAACCCACAGACGGGGACATTTTGATCGGCGGGACGTCGATCCTGAAGAAGCTTCCACATCAGATCAGTCAGATGGGAGTGGCGAGAACCTTCCAAAATATCCGGCTGTTCCACCAGTTGAGTGTGTTGGACAATGTGAAGGTGGCGATGAAGTGTAAGGCCACGTACGGCTTTGCAGATGCGATTTTACATACAAAAAAATACAAAAGAGAAGAACAGATGATAGAAGAGAAATCCCATGAGTTGTTGGATCTCTTTGGGATGGATGGGGTTAGCCATCTACCGGCCGGGAACCTACCCTACGGGGAACAGCGGAAGTTAGAGATCGTCCGTGCCCTGGCCACAGATCCGAAGCTTCTCTGTCTGGACGAGCCGGCGGCCGGCATGAATCAGGTGGAGATCGAGGAAGTGATGGGGGTGATCATGGACGTGAGAAAGAAGTTTGATATCTCCGTATTGTTGATTGAGCACCATATGAGCATGGTCATGAAGATCGCGGAGAGAATCAAGGTCTTGGATTTTGGAGAGACCATCGCGGAGGGATCCCCCGAGGAGATTCAGAACAATCCCTATGTCATAGAGGCTTATCTGGGAAAGGGGGAGGAAAGACAATGAGAAAACTGGAAGTGAGAGATCTGTCCGTCTCCTATGGGGCGATCAATGCAGTCCGCAATGCCAGTTTCCACGTGGAAGAAGGGGAGATTGTGGCGTTGATCGGCGCAAACGGCGCGGGCAAGACGACGATTCTGCGCACCATCACAGGCCTGGAGCGGGCGAAGAGTGGTTCTATTTCGTTCCAGGGAAAGGAGATCACCCGGCAGAAACCTCATGTCATAGCCCAGAATGGGATCGCGCACGTCCCAGAAGGACGGAGAATCTTCACCAGCCTGTCGGTCTATGACAATCTGATGCTGGCGGCACACCGGCGTAAGGACCATAAAGCGGTCAGGGAAAGTTTGGAGGAAGTCTATGGGATCTTTCCACGGTTAAAGGAACGGTGTGACCAGTCGGCGGGGACGCTCTCCGGGGGAGAGCAGCAGATGTTGGCGGTGGGCCGCGCTCTGATGACCACCTCCTCTTTGGTTCTCCTGGACGAACCGTCCATGGGGCTTGCACCGATTGTGGTGGAAGAGATCTTCTCCGTGATCCGACAGATCAATCAGAGGGGGCGGACGGTATTGCTGGTGGAGCAAAATGCACAGATGGCTCTGAGCACAGCGCACCGGGCTTACGTGTTGGAGACGGGGAGCGTCACGAAGAGCGGGGACGCCAAGGCGCTGCTGAGCGATCCCGGAATTAAGGAGGCCTATCTGGGCTGTTGATTATCATTTAGGAAGAAAGGTGTGGGAAATATGAGTTTGTCTTATCAAGAAATGTTTCAGAAAATACAGGGCGTCATCAGTCTGCTGCCTACCCATTTTAATAGAGACGAGTCGCTGGATCTGGGTGCCATGAGAGAGACGGCCGAGTATGCCTGCCAGCAGTTGAAAGGCCGGGAAGGGGCGATTATGATTGCGGGGAGTACGTCGGAGTTCTATGCGATGACGGATGAGGAGACGTTGGCGATGATTGACGCGGTGGTGAAGACCGTGGGAGGCCGTGTGCCAGTCATCGCGGGGACGGGGCGTGCGGCCACAGGGCTGACCATAGATATCAGCAGGCGGGCCCAGGAACTGGGCATTGACTGTGCGTTGGTCTCCAACCCTTATTACATGCAGGTGACTGACGAGGGGCTATACCGCCATTTCTCCAAGGTGGCGGAATCTCTGGACATCGGGGTGATGATCTATAACAATCCATCCACCTCCAAGATGTTTGTGCCTCCCCATATTATCAAAAGATTGTCCAAGATTCCCAACATTATCGCGTCCAAGGAGAATGCCACCACGATAGAGAAATACTACTGGATGCGGGCAGAGACCGACCCAAGTGAATTTAAGGTGTGCTGTGGAATTGGCCATTTGAATTACATGTATGAGGCGCCCTTTGGCTGCCCGGCCATGGTGACGGAGTTGATGTTGTTGTCGCCTGGTCTGATCTTTGACTTCTATGACGCTTGTGTTGAAAAAGATTTTCTGAGAGCCAATCGGCTGATGGATCAGATTATTCCTTATCACAAGTTCATTGCCCGCTGTGTGGAGCGCAGGAATATCCCCTCCACCAACGACCCGGAGATCGGAGGCAGGGCCACCGCGCTGTATCAGTCGGTGTTAAAATGTGCTATGGAGATCCTGGGTCTTCCAGGCGGGGTGGTCAGAGAGCCGCTGGAGAACCTCACGGAGGAGGAACGTCAGGAGCTCAAGGGGGTTCTCCGGGAGTGTGGAATGTGTCAGGTGTAAAAGTGGGATGTAGAAGTGTGAAAATTTTTGGGAGAGGACGGAGGAAACTATGAATCGTTATCAGTTGGATATGCCGAAGATTGGCATTCGCCCGGTCATCGACGGGCGCCGGAGAGGAATCCGGGAGAGCTTGGAGGAACAGACCATGGGGATGGCTGTCGCAGCCAAGAAATTGATACAGGAGAACTTGAGATATCCCAGTGGGGAGAAGGTGGAGGTGGTCGTGGCAGAGACGACCATCGGCGGCGTGCAAGAGGCGGCCAGGTGTCAGGATCAATTTGAGAAAGCCGGTGTGGAGATCACGTTGACTGTGACGCCTTGCTGGTGTTATGGGACGGAGGTTATGGATCAGTCTGTGCACACGCTGAAGGCCGTGTGGGGGTTCAACGGTACGGAGCGTCCAGGGGCGGTGTTCCTGGCGGCTGTCTTGGCTGCCCATGGGCAGAAGGGGTTGCCAGCTTTTGGAATCTATGGACGGGATGTGCAAGACAGTATGGACGCACAGATCCCGGAAGATGTGGCGGAGAAAATCTTGCTTTTTGCCAAAGCAGGGATTGCCGCCAAGTCCATGCGGGGGAACAGCTATCTTCAGATTGGATCGGTGTGTATGGGAATCGGAGGTTCTATCTTGAACCAGGATTTCTTACAACAATATCTGGGGATGCGGTCGGAGTCCGTGGACGAGTCGGAAATCTTACGGCGCGTGGAGCTGGGAATCTATGATCAGGAGGAATTTGAGCGGGCCTATGCCTGGACCAGGAAAAATTGTGAGCAGGGCTGGGACAAAAATCCTCCGCAGATGCAGGCGGATGAAGACGGCTATCGGCAGCAGTGGGAGTTTGTGGTGAAAAATATGCTGATTGTCCGGGATTTGATGGTGGGAAATCCAAAGCTGGCCGAGATGGGATTTGAGGAGGAAGCGTGCGGACACAATGCCATCGCAGGCGGCATCCAAGGACAGCGGCAGTGGACAGATTTTAAGCCCAATTTTGATTTCCTGGAGGCGATGCTCAACAGTCAGTTTGACTGGAATGGGTTGAGGGAGTCCTTTGTGATCGCCACGGAGAACGATACGTTGAATGCCGTCACCATGCTGTTGGAACACCTGGTCACAGACCGCCCTGGAATCTTCGCAGATGTGCGGACCTACTGGAGCCCCCAGGCTGTGGAGCGCGTCACCGGACAGAAGCTGGAGGGGTACGCCAAGGATGGAATGATTCACCTGATCAACTCGGGGGCAGCAGCACTGGATGGCACAGGTGCAATCTCCGACGACCAAGGGATTCCCACCATGAAGCCATTCTATGAGATGGCGCCGGAGGAGGCTGAGGCTTGCTTAAGAGCCACAGACTGGTGCCCGGCTGATCAGTTCTATTTCAGAGGGGGCGGCTTCTCCAGTCATTATATCGGCGGTACCAGAGGAGGAATGCCGGTGACGTTGGCCCGGGTGAATCTGGTTCATGGATTGGGCCCGGTCTTGCAAATCGCAGAAGGTTATACTTGCCAGTTGGATCCCCAGGTGCACCGTATACTGGACCAGCGCACGGATCCCACGTGGCCTACCACCTGGTTTGCGCCCAAGCTGACTGGGGAGGGAGCATTTACCGACGTCTATTCTGTGATGGCCAACTGGGGGGCCAATCACGGCGCTTTCTGCCACGGGCATGTGGGAGACCGCTTGATTACTTTGGCGTCTATGTTGCGTATTCCAGTATCTATGCACAACGTGGAGAAAGACAGGGTCTTCCGTCCGGCTATGTGGTCGGCGTTTGGGACTGACGACCTGGAAGGGGCAGATTACCGGGCTTGCGCGGCGCTGGGACCCCTGTATAAAGTGTGATCCGCCAGAGCGGGAGATGAAAATTATGGAGAAATGAAGGAGGAGACTATGCCGAAGATCAGTGAGAGGGCGTCCAGGACGCCAGGATCCAAGATCAGAAGAGTGTTTAATAAATCCATCGGCCACAAGGAATGGGTGAAATTTACCGTTGGGGAACCGAATTTTGACACAGAGCCTTCCATTGTGGAGGCGGCCTATCAGGCGGCTCTGGAGGGGAACACACACTATGTCCACAATGCGGGAATTCCGCTTTTGAGAGAACGGCTGGCGGAGAAATTTCTGAGAGAGAATCAGTTACAGGTGGATCCGGAGACAGAGGTGATGGTGACCAACGGGGGGACGGAGGCCATCTACCTGGCGCTTCAGGCGGTGATTGAGCCGGGGGATGAGGTGATCATGACCGGTCCTCAGTGGACGCCATACCCAATGTTGACCACGCTAAATCATGGAAAGGCTGTGGTGTGTAAAGTGTACGAGGAGGACGGCTTTATGTACAGGGAGGAGAACCTGCGCAGAGTCATCACTCCCAACACCCGCATGATTATTCTGAATTCTCCTTGTAATCCCACAGGAGGGATGGCTGATCTTGAGACGCTCCAGATGCTGGCACGCCTGGCCAAGGAATTTGATCTGTGGATTCTCTCGGACGAGGTATATGAGAAACTGGTCTACGGGGAAAATGAACACATCAGTATCGCTTCTCTGCCTGGGATGAAGGAGCGGACCATTGTGGTCAACAGTTTTTCAAAATCCTATGCGATGACAGGCTGGAGGGTGGGATTCGCCACAGCCCCGGCGTCTCTGATGGAAGTGATGGTGAAACTTCACGAATTGGAGACCTCCTGCTGCAATGTGCCGGCCCAGTATGGGGCGGTAAAAGCGCTGACCCAGGACCAGGGGATGGTCGGCCGGATGCTGGAAGCATACACAAGGCGGAGAGAGCAGATGGTGAAGGGGCTCAACGGGATTCCAGGGGTGAGTTGTGTTCCGCCGAAGGGAACTTTCTACGCCTTTGCCAATGTGAAGGAATTGGGAATCCCGGTGGACGAGATGGTGGACAGGATGATGGAAGAGGTGGGACTGGTGGCGATCCCAGGAACGGCCTTTGGAGACGACGGGGAAGGATTCCTGCGGTTCTCCTTCGCCGTATCTGACAGTGAGATCGCAGATGGTCTGGAGCGCTTGGAGACTTTTGCGCGAAAAATCCGAGCGTAGATCTGGGAATACCGGTTGCAATTTTACATGTTTTAGGTATGATAAAGAAAAAAGGTTCGATGATTAGATTGAATCGTCTCTGAGAGTTGGAGGGGAAGTCCAACAATCTGGGGATTGGTTTCGAATTCTTCTAATCTGAGTCGAACCTTTTTTGTTTTCTATCACACGACTGGAGGTAAAAATGTGGAAGAGATTTTAAACGTGGAATTTTGTAACAAACTAGTCTGCTCAGCCAGTATGACTATAGGACACAATGTGCTGATTACAGATGAAAAGGGAGTGATTATAGCAAATTACAACCGGACGCGGATTGGGAGTTTGCATGAGGCATCTTTGCGGGTGATCGAGACGAAGACAGTGGAATGCCACAGTGATGTGGAGACGAAGAAACTGGTGGGGACTTTGCCGGGCGTGACGATCCCTATCATGTTGGGAGAGAGGGTGCTGGGCACGGTCTGTATCACTGGAGCGCCGGAGAAGGTCTCCCGCTATGCAGAACTGTTGCAGAACTTCTCACAGTTGTTTTTGGATTTTCAGGGGAGGCAGCAAGATCAGTTACAGCAGGAACAACTCTGTCAGGAGTTGGCCAACGAGATTATGAATTTTCAGCCTGTCACAGGAGATGCAGTGGCGGTGGGCAGCCGGGCTTATGAGTTGGGGTATAAGTTAAACCAGAGACGGGTGGCTCTCTGTATTTCTTACGACGACAGGGGAAAGGAGATCTCCCAGGGGAAGATACGAAAGAACATAAAGGGGATATTCGGAGGGGAACAAGACTTATCTGCCATGAGAGGAAAAGGGGAGGCGGTGGTGTTTGCAGCTTTGCCGGCTGGGGAGGAGGATTCCCGCCGGAGATTGTTAGAGATTTGCCGGGAGAAAATCGGCCAGAGGGAGGATGTGGCTTGTTGGAAATTGGGAGTGGGGAAGACGGCGAACTCTGTAGAGACCTTGAGAGAATCTTATGAAGATGCCTTGTTTGCGTTGCAAGTCCTGAAAAAGAGTGACTATTGGCAGGAGGAGGGATATTGTCTCTGTGTGGATCAGGTGGGGCTGGAGAAGATGGCGGTTCACCTGCCAGAGAAGGTGTGTGCCGAGATCAGCGCGGAATATCCGGAGCAATTCTGGAAGGCGGATCATTGTCAGGAAATGTTGAGGACGGTGGAGTGTTGGTGCAAGATGGGGTTTCATTTCACGCAGACAGCCAGGGCGCTGCACATTCATAAGAGCACACTTGTGTACCGTTTTCAACGTCTGCGAGATCTCTACGGGCTGGATCTCTATGATTTTGAGCGGGCGATGGCTTTGTATCTCTTGATTCTAAAACACCGCTATTCCAATTAGAGGGAGTGGGAGCTCCATGCTGGTCTCCTACGAAACATAGGAGAAAAATGTTGATCTGAGATTTTTTTCAATCTTTTTGGACGTTGATCTAAAACCGTCTAAAATGCTAAAATTTTCATATAAAACAACAGTAAACTTAGAAAAATCTGAAAAAGAAAGGACGGTTACCATTATGATTGGAAAAAAAATCGCGGTGCTGGGGGGAGGAAACGGTGCGCATGCCATGGCGGCAGAGTTGGCTCTCAAGGGACATTCCGTCAATATGTATGAAATGCCCCGGTTTAGAGACCGGATGAGAAAGGTGTTTGAGACTGGAAAGATCACGGCCAAAGGAGTCTTCCAGGGGGAGGCCAAACTGAATATGGTGACGGATGACATCGAAAAGGCAGTGGAAGGGTGTCTCTATATTTGCCTGGTATCTCCGGCGTTTGCCCACGCAGACTACGCAAAGCTGTTGAAAGGAAAGTTAAAAAAAGACCAGATTGTGGTCACCTACCCCGGGGCGTTTTCCGCGCTGGTTCTGAAGCAAGAGTTTACAGACGACCCGGAGTGTCCGGTTTTTGCAGATGCCAATAATCTGCCCTATGACGCTAGGCTTACAGAGCCTGGATCTGATGTGGTGAATGTCTTCGGCCGTAATCCCATCAACATTGCGTTTTTACCGGCGGAAAAAGGTTCTGAGTTCATTCAACAGATGCGGGAAGACCTTTTCCCGTTTGAGAAGGTTTATCGGGATGTCCTGGAGTGTGGTTTGGCCATTGTGAATCCAGACTGGCACGCTGGACCTGTGCTCTTTAATATCAGCAATATTGAGAGTCCCCATGTGAACTTCTATCTGTATGAACAGGGGTGGACTCCGTCAGCCTGCAAGCTGAACTTAGCCATGGACCGGGAGCGGAAGGCCGTGGGGGAGGCTCTGGGATACCGTCTGCGCCCTATGGAGGATTTCAGTGGAAAGCCTGAAGATTACCAATGGACATGGGAAGATCTGTATGCGGCTGGCCACGGGAGTATCGGCCTGACACCTATCTGTGGACCCAATGATATCCGGAGCCGTTATCTAACGGAGGATATCCCTTATGGTTTGGTGCCATGGACGGCCATTGCCGACCTGGTGGGAGTCGAGATGCCCTTGACCAACGGTTTTATCGATATCATCAATGTGGTGCACGGCACGGATTGGAGAAAAGAGGGGTGTGGCGCTGAGGAGTTGGGGATTGCCGGAATGGGAAAAGAGGAATTGCTCTTCTATGTGAAGACAGGAGAGAGAATGCCCTGAGACTTGTTGGAACTACCTGTGACAATCCATTTGATTAGGAGGTAAGAATAATGTCTAATAAGATTCGAAACTGGGGATATATGGGGCCGACAACGCCCAACAGGAGATACCACACCACAGAGGGACAACTCATGAATGGATTTCCCATTGGCATCCTTCAACTGTACGCCCATCTTCCCTTTTTCCCAGGCAATGTGTCCAACGCTTATACCTATGATTTTCCGGTAAAATTTTTGGAGGTGAAAGGAACCGGCATTGACAATATCTTGGCTGGAGATATGTCTCTTTTGGATAGTATCATTGAAGCGGCGAGGCAGCTGGAATTGGACGGGTGCCGTGCCGTGTGCGCCAATTGCGGGTTCTTTGGCCATTATCAGAGGTTGGTAGCTGATGCCTTGGATATACCGGTCTATCTGTCCTCCATGGTACAGGTTCCCTGGGCTTTGGTGGGAATGAAATCTGGGCAGAAGCTTGGTATTATGACGGCCAATTCCAACACACTGACGCCGTCTCTGTTCGAGGCCTGTGGTATCAGTGAACAGATGCGGCAGCGCTGTGTAGTCTATGGCGCTCAGGATGAGAAGGAGTTCCCGAATATTTTGACGGGGAATGGCGGTCTGGACTATGATCTGGTGGGAGACGAACTCTCAGGTATCGCGCGCAGGATGATTCAAGAACACCCGGATGTGGGAGCGGTTCTCTTGGAGTGTACCGATATGCCCCCTTATGCGCACCGCCTCCAGGCAGAGCTTCATATGCCTGTGTACGACGCAATCACACTGATCAGATATGTAAAGTCTACAGTGACACAGATGCCTTACTATGGTTTTCTGTAAGGCTTAGAGTGTTTGCCTCCGTCCGCATAGTCAGGCGGGGAGACTTCTACCAAAAAAAGGAGGAGTTGTAGATGGATCGAAAGGATGGTTCAAAAATTAGTTGGAAGACGGTGCTGAGAGTCAGCGGAGCCTTTGCGGCGTATCAGATTGGCGCAGGGTTTGCCTCCGGGCAGGAAGCCATGCAGTACCTGGGAACCTTCGGCGGCGTTTACCCCTATGTGTTACCTGTCATTATGGCCGTTCTCATTGCGATTTACTGTGTTAGCAGTTACAGAGCCGGTTTTGATGTGGACTTTCAAGATCCCAATGATGCGTATGCCTATTTCTGTGGAAAAAGGGTGGGAGCGCTGATTAATATTTTCACAAATATTGTGATTGCGCTGACGAGTCTATTGATGTTCGCCGGATGCGGGGAGACTATCCACCAGTATTTACACATCCCTGTGTGGGTGGGGGCGGTCTCCGTAGGCATACTCTCAGCGGTGGTGGTGTGTCTGGGGCTTGAGAAGGTGGTGGACGTGCTGGGTGTGTGTGGGATCCTGATTATCGTCATCATTGCAGTCGCCGGGATCAGTTCGGTCTTTCGGGCGGATGCAGGGTTGATGGAATCTCAGCGCCATGTCTCGGAGTATGTGGCACAGGGACTGTTGCTTCAAGTGTCCGTGTTTGGAAGCACCAATCCGTTTTTGGTTTGTTTTTCTTTTGTGGGTATGGGGCTTTCTCTCGTGTTGACCTTCAATGTCTCTCTGGGAAAGTCTTGCAGGAACCGGAGGGAATATATAGCGGCGGGGATTGTGTCGGCGGTCTTCTTCTTTGTTGGGGTCTGTATGGTGCTGTTTGCCATTTTGTTGAATCTGGACGAGATTGCGTCCCAGGGGGCGAAAGTATTTATGCTGGCTGCCATAGAGAAGGTGATCCCATGGATGACTCTGCCATATACGGTTATTATCTGTATCGGAATTTTTACCACCATCGTAGGTTACCTGTGGACGGTAGGCCGGCGGTTTGGGGAGGATGGAACGCTTCGTCAGAGGGCGGTGGTAATTCTTATGACGGTTATCGGAATTACAGTGGGGTCTCTGATTCCCTTAGATTCCCTGGTAAATGCAATTTTGCCCATTGCCAGCTATGTGGGGATGTTTCTGTTTCTCTGTATGATCGTCACAGATGTCAGAAAATGGAGGGCGAGAAGGAAAGGGAGAAGTGAAGCCGCGGCCGGCCAGGAGTAGGCCGGGAGTATTGCGCTGAGATAAAAAACAGACATGTGGAGCCCCAATCGGGGAGAACTCTCCGCATGTCTGTTTCTGTTTTAGAAATCGCTGTTCTACCGGGTTTGCTGCCCGGCCGCATTTAATTCTCCAAAGGCTCGTGGTTGATCTCCTGGGATTTGGCTGTGGTCAAAATCTCGTTGAATTTCTCGGCGGCCGCCACGTACTCGTCGTCGTCCACAATGTTGTCCATGATGGGATCACCCTCCTCTGTGCGGGAGAATTTGTACAGATAGACTTCACCGTTGTGATTCTTGCCATCCTCCTCCAGGGGGAGAAGGGCAATGTACTCATTTTCCTCCACGCTGTACACGGTCAAGATTGCACAGGGAATCTCCGTACCGTCTTCCATTGGCAGCAGAACTGTATGGTATCCGTCTGTTTCCTGGGGGCCGCAGGAGGAGCAGGAAGAACAGGACGAGCAAGATGCGCAGTCGCTGGGTGAGCAAGCGGATGTTACTTTTTCTTCACTCATAGTCTTTATCCTCACTTTGTCTGTATTTGTTTTTTGATTTTTTGAAAATTTAGTCCTTATAGGATTTCCTATATTTTCGACTACTAACACTTTAACAGAAAGTGCCTGTAAAAGCAACAAGATGCTAAATTTTACCTTGGCTTTTTTATGGGACTCACGTATAATGAGACGTGATAAGAAAAAGGGGGAGTTGGCAGTGAAGAATAGTACACCCAATCTTCTGCGGCGGTTAGAATTTCGGCCAGTGGTGTTGATTGCGGAGGGAATTGCCGTGGGCGTTGTGGGCGGATTAGTGGTCTTATTGTACCGGGTGGCGCTGAAGTATGCGGACCAATGGCTGCTTCAGATTCTGACGTTTATGAGGCGGTCTTGGATGACTGTGGCGGTTTGGTTCTTGGTTCTGTTGTTGATCGCGGTGGCTGTGGGCAGATTGCTCAGGTGGGAACCCATGATCTCTGGCAGCGGGATTCCCCAGTTGGAGGGGGAGATGGTGGGCAAGCTGCAACAGTGCTGGTGGAAAGTGATTCCGGCGAAATTTGCAGGCGGCTTTCTCTGTCTCTTGTCGGGATTGTCCCTGGGAAGAGAGGGGCCTTCCATACAGTTGGGGTCCATGGCTGGCAAGGGCGTCTCCAGATTACTTGGGCGGGGAATCACTGAGGAGAGGTTTCTGCTGACTTGCGGGGCCAGCGCCGGTCTGGCGGCAGCTTTTCACGCTCCGCTGGCCGGGGTTATGTTCTCTGTGGAGGAGATTCACAAGAGTTTTTCTGTCTCCTTGCTGCTGTCCATTATGTGCTCCTCAGTGACGGCAGACTATATTTCAGCCGAATTTTTGGGGTTTGAGCCGGTCTTTCAGTTTCATCTCAGAAGTGAGCTCCCGGCAGATTTATACTGGGCAGTGTTGCTCTTGGGTGTGATCCTGGGATTGATGGGGGTGTTCTACAACAAGGCTACGGTGAAGGTGCAGCAGATCTTTCAGTCAATTTCTGCCCTGAATGAGACGACCCGCCTGTTCGTCCCTTTTCTGCTTGCGGGAGTCATCGGGTTCACTCTTCCGGACCTGCTGGGGAGTGGCCATGGTTTGGTGATGAAACTGGCAGACGGCCAGTGGATGTTGGGGACGTTACTTTTTTTGTTTGTGCTAAAATTTCTTTTTTCCCTGTGCAGTTTTGGTTCGGGGGCGCCTGGAGGGATTTTTTTCCCGCTGTTGGTGTTGGGATCTATGATTGGCTCCGCCTATGCCACTGCAGGCGTGCAGTATTTTGGCATGAGCCCGGAGTACATCAGTAACTTCATTATCTTGGCAATGGCGGGATATTTTACTGCGATTGTCCGGGCACCTCTTACTGGAATCATCTTGATCTTTGAGATGACAGGTTCCCTGAGCCAGATGCTCTCTCTGTGCACGGTATCCATTGTGGCCTATGTGGTGGCGACGCTTTTTAAGTCAGAGCCTATCTACGAGAGTCTTTTGAACCGGCTGCTGGAGCGCAGAGGGGTGGAAGTGGCCACGAATCAGGAGAGAGTTCTGATGGAATTTGTGATTCGCCACGGGTCTTTGGTGGAGAATAAGCGGATCCGGGAGATCCCATGGCCGAAGGATTGCCTGATCGTCACCCTCCAGAGAGGGGAGGCAGAGTTACTTCCCAAAGGGGACACGCAGCTTCTGCCCAGTGATATGCTGGTCTTGATGGTGCCGTCTGTGCGGGAGGGGAACGTCTACGATGAGATGGTGAAGTTGTGTGGTGTGGACGGAGGCTGACCTGTGTGATTTTTTGCTGTCAATGATTTGGTTTCAGATTGGAATCGTTGGAGAAGTGTCCAATCAACTCGTCTCAGCGGCGGGCGGCCCCCTACCTGAGATGGGAGAACGTTAAGGAGGAACGACATGAGATTGATATCTTGGAATGTGAATGGAATCCGCGCTTGCCTGAAGAAGGGCTTTGCAGAGTATTTTCAGGAGGCGGATGCAGATATCTTCTGCATCCAGGAGACGAAGTGCCAGGAGGGGCAGGTGGAGCTGGATTTGCCGGGGTACCATCAGTATTGGAACTCTGCTCTGAAGAAAGGCTACTCTGGGACTGCGATTTTTACGAAGCAGGAGCCGTTGTCTGTGTCTTATGGGATCGGTGTACAGGAGCACGACCAGGAGGGGCGGGTGATCACCTTGGAGTATGAAGGATTCTATTTTGTGACGGTGTACACCCCCAATTCTCAGAGTGAGTTGGCCAGGCTCTCCTACCGGATGGACTGGGAGAGAGATTTTCTGCGATATTTGGAGGGATTGGAGGAGGAGAAGCCGGTGATCTTCTGTGGGGATCTGAATGTGGCTCACCAGGAGATCGATTTGAAAAATCCCAAGACAAACCGAAAAAATGCAGGGTTCACAGATGAGGAGAGAGCCTGTTTTACGAGAGTTTTGCAGAGTGGATTTATCGACACTTTCCGGTATTTCTATCCGGACCAGGAGGGGATCTATTCTTGGTGGTCTTACCGGTTCCGCGCCCGGGAGAAGAATGCAGGGTGGAGAATCGATTATTTCCTGGTCTCACCGTCACTGAGGGATAAGCTGGTGGATGCCAAGATTCACACCCAGGTTATGGGATCCGATCACTGCCCGGTGGAGTTGGATATCTCACTATGAGAAAGGAGTGTGCACAGGGTGGCTGACAGAAGAGAACGACAGATTAAGACCGGAGTGCCGGACAGATTGGGGGTGACGAGGCGAGACGGAGGTTGTAACTTCGCGGTGGAGGTGCCGTGGGGGAAGGAAGCGTCTCTGCTTTTGTACCGCCGAAAGGAGCCGGAGCCGGAGCTGGAGATTGATCTGAATGAAACGTTTCGGGTGGGAAATGTGGCGGCTGTCTTTCTCCCGGGGTTCACTGGGAACGGATACGAGTACAACTATCGGATCGACGGGGCGGTTGTGCCGGATCCCTATGCCTGTAAGATCATAGGCAGGCGCAGTTTCGGGGAGTTTTCCACGGCGGACTCCTGTGGGATTCGCAGTGGTTTCTGGGATGGGTCAGAGAAGATCTTCGAGGGAGACGTACAGCCTCAGATTCCCTATGAGGATATGATCCTGTACAAGGTGCAT
The DNA here is from genome assembly GCA_047014865.1 of Blautia sp. Lineage (GTDB taxonomy): Bacteria > Bacillota > Clostridia > Lachnospirales > Lachnospiraceae > Blautia_A. The sequence continues at coordinate 47,349 of JBKXQO010000022.1, forward strand.
GTGAGAGGATACACCAAGAGTTCCAGGCTGCGGGGAAAGTACAAGGGAACCTTCCGGGGACTGCAGGAGAAGATTCCCTATCTTCAGGAATTGGGTGTCAACAGTCTGGAGCTGATGCCGGCCTATGAATTCTGGGAGATATCCCAGCCGATTGGCCTGGAGAATGAGGCGATGATTCGGATGCGCCGGGAGCCGGAGAGAGTGAATTATTGGGGGTACACCGGGGGGTATTATTTCGCTCCGAAGACAGCCTACGCAGCCTCGGCCAATCCTATCCAAGAATTTCAAAATTTGGTTCACAGTCTTCACCGGGTGGGAATAGAGTTGATTATGGAGTTTTATTTTCCAAGGGAGGTCCATCCGGTCACGGTATTGGATGTGCTGCATTTTTGGAGGCGTTTCTACCGTGTGGACGGCTTTCACCTGCTGGGAGAGGGAGCGCGTCCAGATCTGATTTTGCAAGACCCGTTGCTGGCCAGGACGAAGTTGATCGTAAGTGGATTTGACACAGGGGACGCCTATTTCCATGGAAAGCCGGAATACCGAAATGTGGCGGTGTCCCATTTTGGCTTTGAGCAGACCATGCGCCGGATTTTGAAAAGCGATGAGGATATGCTGCCAGGAATGCTAAGCTACATCCGGGAGAACCCGGCGGAACACGGGGTGATCCATTATATGGCCAGCCAGGATGGATTTACGATGATGGATCTGGTATCCTATGATTACCGCCATAACGAGGAAAATGGGGAGAATAACCGGGACGGAACCAGCTATAACTATTCCTGGAATTGTGGGGTGGAAGGCCCCACCCGCCGTAGGTCTGTACGGCAGTTGAGGCTTCAACAGATTCGCAATGCGTTTTTGCTACTGTTGCTGTCCCAGGGAACGCCGATGATCTACGGTGGGGATGAGTTTGGCAACTCCCAGGAGGGAAACAACAATGCCTACTGCCAGGATAATCCCACTGGCTGGGTGGACTGGGGAGCTTTTCGGAAGAATGATAAGATCTTGGATTTTGTCAAAGCTGCCATAGCTTTTCGGAAGGGGCATCCGGTGTTGCACAGCGCCCAACCTCTCCAGGGCAGTGATTACCGTTCCTATGGATTTCCGGATATCTCCTGCCACGGACAGAGAGCGTGGTACTGTAATATGGAGAACACCAGCCGCAGTGTGGGAGTTCTGTACTATGGGAAGTATGCCGAGGGGGAGCCGGCGAAGTTCCTGTATGTCGCCTATAATTTTCACTGGGAGGAGCAGGAGTTCGCCCTGCCCAATGTCCCGGAGGAGGTTCAGTGGTACTTGGCTGCGGACACTTCGGATCTGGAAGGCGCAGGGTTTTATCCGGAAGGGGAGGAGATTGCCGTGCAGGAACGGCGGATTTTCGTGGTGAAACCCAGAAGAATTCTGATATTAATAGGAAAATAGGAGGCAGAGCAATGCATCCATGGTTGCATTTTAAGACGATCACGAGACATAAATGGCTGGTCCTGTGTTACTGTTTCCGGGTGGGTCTGTACAGACAGGGACTGCTCCATGATCTGTCTAAGTATTCCCCCACAGAGTTTCTGGTGGGGTGTAAATATTATCAGGGAGACCGGAGTCCCAACAATGCGGAGCGGGAGGACACGGGAGTGTCCCTGGCATGGCTCCACCACAAAGGCAGGAACCGACACCACTATGAACATTGGGTGGACTATTCCCTGGACCGGGAGCACGTGATTATGGGGGCGAAGATGCCGAGAAAATATGTGGCGGAGATGGTCCTGGACCGGATCAGCGCCTCCAGAAACTATCTGGGAGACCGCTACACCGACGAGGAACCGTTGAAGTATTATCTAAAGAGCAAGGAGGAACTCTGGTTCATTCACCCGGAGACCAAGAGGGACCTGGAGGCTTTGTTACGGATTTTGGCTGATCACGGGGAGAGGAAGATGCTGTCCTATATCAGGCGAGTCTATTTGGGAAGAAAAAAATTCTGAGTGCTAAGAAGAAATAGAAAGAGGTTTACAGGTGGTAAATCCGGTCAATTGATCATAGTTTGATTGATTGACCGGATTTGCTTTTTCATTTCGATAAAAGAACTGTTGATGGGGTGGGGGTATTTTTTTCCTGGGAAGTCTGTTATAATAGGGGACATCAAAATATCAATCCAGGAAAGGACGGGATGGCAGTGAAAAAGTATGATTATCTGGTGGTGGGAGCCGGCTTGTTCGGGGCGGTCTTTGCCCACGAAGTTGTCAAAAGTGGAAAGACCTGTCTGGTTATCGACAAACGAGACCACATAGGGGGAAATATATATACAGAAGAGGTGGAGGGGATTCAAGTACACAGGTACGGGGCGCATATCTTCCACACGTCCAATCAGCGGGTGTGGGATTACGTGAACCAATTCGCCCGGTTCAATCATTTCGTGAACTCTCCTGTGGCCAGGTATCAAGATGAACTCTATAACTTACCGTTCAATATGAATACTTTTTACCAACTCTGGGGCGTGAAGACCCCGGCCGAGGCCAAGGCGAAGATTCAGGAGCAGATCTCACAGATGCATATTGTCCATCCACAGAACCTGGAGGAACAGGCGCTGGCGCTGGTGGGGAAGGACATCTATGAGAAGCTGGTGGACGGCTACACGCGGAAACAGTGGGGGAGGCCATGTAAGGATCTTCCGTCTTTTATTATAAAAAGGCTTCCGGTGAGGTATACTTTTGATAACAACTATTTCAAAGATCCTTATCAGGGAATTCCCATGGGCGGCTACACAAAGATTGTGAAAAAATTGCTGGAAGGTGTGCAGGTGTGCCTGAGGACAGACTTTTTTAAGCATCGGGAAGAGTTGTCCGGCCAAGCGGAGAAGGTGGTCTTCACCGGCATGATCGATCAGTATTACGATTACTGTTACGGAGAGCTGGGGTATCGTTCCCTCCGGTTTGAGACAAAAGTGATGGATATGAGCAATTACCAGGGGAACGCCGTGGTGAACTACACAGACTATGAGGTGCCTTACACCAGGATCATTGAGCACAAACATTTTGAGTTTGGTCGCCAGGAGAAGACAGTGGTCACCAAGGAGTACCCGGATACCTGGGATCGGGAAAAGGAGCCCTATTATCCCATCAATGATCCTGAGAACAATGAGATTTTCGCGAGATATCAGAAGAAGGCGTTGGAGGAAGAAAACGTGTTATTCGGAGGCCGCCTGGGCTTGTACCGGTACATGGACATGGATCAGGTGATCGAGGAGGCGTTGGCCCTGGCAGAGAGTGAGACCACTTACGAGAATCAGCAGGAGAATTGAGATGGCAGAGGAGAGACGAGAGCTGAGAGGCTACTACAGTGAGAGTAGTCCGGCAAAGAGGCGGCGTATATTGGACGCCGCCCTGGAGAGCCAGGCGGATCCCCAGGCCGACGGGATCCGGCTTCAGATTTGGGAACAGAGATACGCGCAGCCTGGGGAGAGGGGAAGGGATACCAGGGCAGACGGTTTCCTGAAACTGTGGATCGATCTGCACTGTATCTCGGAGAATCCCCCGGGACGGTTCGGCGTCAAGAGGGTGCAGAGGAGATTGCAGAGGGATCTGGAGGCGCTGGGATTTTTTCACTTCTATGGAGAGAGTGCCCAGGCCAGGGAACTTTTATATCAGGAATGTCTACACACGGCTCGTCTGTATGTGAATCTCTGTTTTTCAGATCGGAATTATACGTCCATGGTTCTGGGGATGATGCCTATGAAGAGGGGAAGAGTCATGGACAAGGTCTCCAGAGATCTCAGGGGTCTGTATGAAGATCTACCCAGAACTATTGAGATTCCAGAGCCTGTGGAACTTTTACTGAGGGCGGCCAGGACAGCGGATGAGGAGTTGTCAAAAAGGAGTGTACAGGAGGAAACGGATGAGAGAATTTGAGAAAAAATATCAGATATTGCAGGAAGAAAAGCTGGGGGACATCCACTCGACGGGGTATCTGCTGCAACATAAAAAAAGCAAGGCCCATGTGTTGGTGATCGTCAACGACGATGAGAATAAGGTATTCAATATATCTTTTCGTACCAGGCCTTCGGACAGCACAGGAGTGGCCCACATTCTGGAGCACAGTGTTCTGTGCGGCTCGAAACATTTTCCACTGAAGGATCCTTTTGTAGAGCTGGTGAAGGGGTCTCTGAATACGTTTTTAAATGCTATGACTTATCCGGACAAGACCTGCTATCCAGTGGCCAGTTGCAACGATCAGGATTTTCAGAATCTGATGCACGTCTACCTGGACGCGGTGTTCTATCCCAATATTTACCAGAAGGAGGAGATCTTCCGCCAGGAAGGCTGGAGCTATAAGCTGGAGAAGCCGGAGGATGAATTGACTTACAATGGGGTGGTCTACAATGAGATGAAGGGAGCTTTCTCCTCCTCCGACGAAGTGTTGGAGCGAAAGATCATGGATTCCCTGTTCCCAGACACCACCTACGGTGAGGAGTCGGGGGGAGATCCCCAGTACATTCCAGATCTGACTTATCAGCAGTTCTTGGATTTTCACAGCAGGTATTACCATCCCTCCAACAGTTACATTTATTTGTACGGGAACATGGACATGGAGGAGAAATTGCGCTTTCTGGATCAGGAGTACTTGTCCAACTATGAGGAGCTGGATGTGGACTCAGAGATCCCCCTCCAGAAGGCGTTTGCAGAGGTTCGCAGCCTGTCCTGGGACTATCCAATCGCAGAGAACGAGGAGGAGTCGGAGAATACGTACCTTTCTTATAACCGGGTAATCGGGACGGCCCTGGATGTGAAACTATGCACGGCCTTTGAGATCTTGGACTATGCGTTGCTCAGCGCCCCGGGAGCGCCCTTGAAGAAAGCTCTGTTGGAGGCCAATATCGGCAAGGATATCTATGGTTCCTATGAGGATGGGATTTATCAGCCGTATTTCTCTGTGATCGCCAAGGGAAGCGAGCCTCACAAGATGGAGGAATTCCAGCGCATCATCCGGGCGACGCTGGAGGAGATTGTGAACAAGGGAATTGACCAGAAAGCCTTGGAGGCCGGGATCAATTACTATGAGTTCCGGTATCTGGAGGCAGATTACGCCTCCTTCCCAAAAGGGCTGATCTATGGGCTGGATATTCTGGAGACCTGGCTGTATGACCCCGGCCAGCCGTTTTCGGCAGTGCAGCGAAAGGCTGTGTACGAGGAGTTGAAAAAGGAGACTGGTACGGGGTATTTTGAAAAGTTAATCCAGAGGTATTTGCTGGAGAATGTCCACGGCTCTTCCTTGATGTTGACTCCGAAGAGAGGATTGACCAAGGTGATTGACCGTGAGACGGCTGAGAAGCTGGCGGCTTACAAAGAGCAGCTCTCAAAGGAGGAGATCCAGGAGCTGGTGAGGAAGACGAGAGAGTTGAGCGCGTATCAGGATTCCGAGGAGGAACCGGAGGCGCTTCGGTGTATTCCCATGCTCTCCAGGGAGGATATTGGCAGAGAGGCCGGAAAATTCTACAACGAGGAGTGCGATGTGGACGGCACACTGCTGTTGTGGCATGAAATCATGACCAATGGGATTGGTTATCTGGATTTACAATTTGATCTGAGAAAAATTTCTCAGGAACTGGTTCCCTATGTGGGGCTGCTCAAGAGTGTGTTAGGCTATGTGGACACGGAGCATTATACCTACGGGGAATTGTTCAATGAGATCAATGCAGGTAGCGGCGGAATTAGCTGTGGGGTGGAAGTCTATGAGAATAGCCAGGAAGAGTTGGGCTTTCTCCCGATGTTCGGCGTGCGGGCCAAGGCGTTGTACCCACAACTGGCCTTTGTCTTCCAGATGATTCAGGAGATTTTATTCTGCTCTAAGCTGGGGGATACCAAGCGCCTCAAGGAGATTATCGCCCAGGGGAAATCCAGGGGAGAGGCCAGCCTGGTCAGCAACGGCCATGGAACGGCTGTGCTCAGGGCTACCTCCTACGCTTCCCCCATGGCATGGTTTCAGGAGCAGATAGCAGGGATTTCCTATGTGCATTTTCTGGAAGAATTGGATAAAAATTTCCAGGAGAGGCAGGATGAGATTGTGACGAGTCTGACCCGTCTGATGGGACAGATTTTCCGCCCGGAGAATCTGAAGGTGAGCTTTACCGCCGAGGCGGATCAGAAGGCGGTTGTGGCAGAACAGATCCGGAAGATCAAGGGGATGCTTCACACAGGGCAGGAGGAGCGGGACGGTTTTGTCCCATGTTGTGAGAAGAAAAATGAAGGATTCAAGACGGCAGGGCAGGTACAGTATGTGGCTCAGACCGGGAATTTTCAGAAGGCGGGCCTGGCGTACACGGGAGCGCTGAGTATTATGAAAGTGGCGCTGAGTTACGAATATCTCTGGATGAATATCCGGGTGAAAGGCGGAGCCTATGGCTGTATGAGCGGGTTTAAGAGAAATGGAGAGAGCTTCTTCGTCTCTTACCGGGATCCAAACTTGAAGAGCACACTGGAGGTTTTCCAGGGAATCCCGGAATTCATCCGACAATTTCAGGCGGACGAGAGAAATATGACCAAATATATCATCGGCACAATTAGTACCAAGGACGCTCCCAAGACGCCACAGATGAAGGGGGTAGTCTCCAGAACTGCCTATTACACGGGAACCACCCAGGAGATGGTGCAAAGAGAGAGAGAGCAGATTTTGGATGCCACGGTGGAGGATATCCGGGCGTTGGCGTCTTTTGTGGAGGAAGTTTTATCCCAGAATCAGATCTGTGTGGTGGGAAGTGAGGAAGCCATCGAGAGAGACCAGGAACTGTTTGGGGAAGTGAAACCTCTGATTTGCTGAGAGGTGAGGAGAACACATGAGAGAGAACTATAAATCGGGATTTGTGGCCTTGATTGGCCGTCCCAACGTGGGAAAATCCACATTGATGAATCATTTAATTGGACAAAAGATTGCCATCACGTCCAAGAAACCGCAGACCACCAGGAACCGGATCCAGACGGTATACTCCTCGGAAAAAGGGCAGGTCGTTTTTTTGGACACTCCAGGGATCCACAAAGCCAAGAATAAGTTGGGCGAGTATATGGTTCAGGTGGCTGAGCGAACCCTCAAGGAGGTGGATTTGATCCTCTGGCTGGTGGAGCCAACCACCTTCATTGGAGCCGGTGAGCGGCATATTGCAGAACAACTGGGAGGGCTTCGCCTCCCGGTTATTCTGGTTATCAATAAGGTAGATACAGTGGATAAGGGTGAGATCTTACAATCCATCGATACTTACCGTAAGCTCTATGATTTTGATGAGATCATCCCTGTGTCGGCTCTCAGGGGGACCAACACACAGGACATCATGGATTGTATTTTTCAATATCTGCCTTACGGTCCTCAGTATTACGACGAGGACACGGTGACGGACCAGCCCATGAGGCAGATCGCGGCGGAGATTATCCGGGAGAAATCTCTGCACGCCCTGGACGCGGAGATTCCCCATGGGATTGCCGTGGCCATCGACAAGATGAAACGCAGGACTGGGGGGAATCTTGTGGATATTGAGGCGACCATCGTCTGTGAGAAAGACTCCCACAAGGGAATTATTATCGGGAGACAGGGAACGATGTTGAAGAAGATCGGAAGTAACGCACGCTTTGAGCTGGAACGGATGTTGGAGTGTAAAGTGAATCTAAAGCTCTGGGTGAAAGTCAAAAAAGACTGGCGGGACAGCGATTTTCTCATCAAGAATTTTGGATACGACAAGAAAGAGAGCCTCTGATAAGAGGTAAGTGAGAGATCGAGGAGACTATGAGTGATTTGGTGACGGTTCAGGGGATGGTGGTTTCGGCTGTTCCGGTGGGCGAGTATGATAAGCGGCTGGTTCTGCTCACAAAAGAGAGAGGGAAGATTGCCGCCTTTGCCAAGGGAGCCCGGCGGCCCAACAGTCCGTTTCTGGCGGCAGCCAATCCCTTTGTGCTGGGAAGCTTTACCCTCTATGAGGGCAGGAGCAGTTACACGGTGAACCAGGTGGCGCCTACTCATTATTTTACGGAGCTGGCCCAGGCTCAGCCAGGGGTCTACTATGGCTTCTATTTCTTGGAGTTGGCGGACTATTATGGCCGGGAGGGGATCGACGCCCACGAGATGGTGAATCTGTTGTACGTCAGCTTAAAAGCTCTGCTGAACGCTCAGATCCCCAACGGGCTGGTGTGCAGCATCTATGAATTTCGGCTTTTGGTGATCCAGGGAGAGTATCCCCAGATCTTTCAGTGTGTCAACTGTGGGAAGGCGGAGGGGATAAAATATTTTTCCCAGGGACTTCACGGCCTGCTCTGTCAGGATTGCCGGCAGGTGGCCTCTGATTTGACCTATGTGGATGAGAGCGCCCAATATGCCCTGCAGTATATTGCCACAGCCCCGCTGGGCCGGTTGTACACCTTCACAGTCAGTGAACAGGTGCGGCGCACGCTGAGAAAGATTGTACATACTTATCTTCAGCGCAATACGGAGAAACGGTTCAAAAGTTTGGAGATCTTGGATCTCATGGTGGCAGGTTCCCAGGACGATTGACGGGAGCACAATTTTCCCTGCCCACTTGAAAAAGACTGAGCCGAGGTGGTATAATCAGATGGGTGTGCCTGTGCGCGTGGATATTGCCACGGTCAGAAGACGGTGGTTTTGGAGAAAACGGAGAGCGGACGGCACGCAGAATATAATTAGGAGATTGAGACGATGGAAAAGACGATGGAAAAGATTGTGGCTCTGGCAAAAGCCAGAGGATTTGTTTATCCAGGCTCTGAGATTTACGGAGGTCTGGCCAATACTTGGGACTATGGCAACCTGGGCGTGGAGCTGAAGAACAATGTGAAGCGGGCTTGGTGGCAGAAGTTTGTCCAGGAATCCCCATACAACGTAGGTGTGGACTGCGCCATCTTGATGAACCCTCAGACTTGGGTGGCCTCTGGGCATCTGGGCGGTTTTTCCGATCCTTTGATGGATTGTAAAGAATGCCATGAGCGTTTCCGGGCAGACAAATTGATCGAGGATTACTGTGAGGAGAAAGATATTCCCCTGGATGGCACGGTGGACGTGTGGAGTCAGGAGAAGATGATGGATTTTATCAAGGAGCACGGTGTGCCTTGTCCTACCTGTGGAAAACACAATTTCACCGATATCCGTCAGTTTAATCTGATGTTTAAGACGTTCCAGGGCGTCACCGAGGACGCTAAGAACACAGTATACTTAAGGCCGGAGACGGCTCAGGGTATTTTTGTGAACTTTAAGAATGTCCAGAGAACTTCCAGAAAGAAGCTTCCCTTTGGAATCGGACAGATTGGCAAGTCCTTCCGAAACGAGATCACCCCAGGAAACTTTACTTTCCGGACCAGGGAGTTTGAGCAGATGGAGCTGGAGTTCTTCTGTGAGCCGGACACGGATTTGGAGTGGTTCGCCTACTGGAAGAAATTCTGTCTGGACTGGCTGAGCTCTCTGGGATTGAAGGAGGACGAGGTGCGCTACCGTGACCATGACAAGGAGGAACTGTCCTTCTACAGCAAGGGCACCACGGACGTGGAGTTCCTGTTCCCCTTTGGCTGGGGAGAACTCTGGGGAATCGCGGACCGGACGGATTACGATTTAAGCCAGCACCAGAAAGTATCCGGCGAGGACATGTCCTACTTTGACGACGAGAAAAAAGAGAGATATATTCCTTATGTGATTGAGCCTTCCCTGGGAGCGGACCGCATGGTGCTGGCTTTCCTGTGCAGCGCTTACGACGAGGAGGTTCTGGACGCGGAGAAGAACGACGTGCGGACGGTGCTGCACTTCCATCCGGTATTGGCTCCGGTGAAGATTGGGGTGCTGCCTCTCTCAAAGAAGTTGAATGAGGGCGCTCAGGAGATTTTCAGCCAACTGTCTAAGAAGTACAACTGTGAGTTCGACGACAGAGGAAATATCGGAAAGCGTTACCGCCGTCAGGATGAGATCGGGACTCCGTACTGCGTGACTTACGACTTTGACTCTGTGGAGGATCAGGCCGTGACAGTCAGAGACCGGGATACCATGGAACAAGTTCGGGTGAAGATTGACCAGTTGGACGCTTATTTTGCGGATAAGTTTGTATTTTAGAGGGATAGGCAAGGCAGGAGCCAGGCCTGGGGCGGGAGTCCCGGGACCAGAAAGATAGATAAGAGAAAGTTAAAAAGAGGAGGGTGCTATACATGGCAGCAGCGAGAGCGAGTAAGAGAAATATTATCGTGGGACAGTCAGGCGGTCCCACGTCGGTGATCAATTCCAGTCTGGCGGGTGTGTACAAGAACGCCATCGAACGTGGATTTCACAAAGTATATGGGATGCTCCACGGGATTCAGGGGCTCTTGGATGAACAGTACGTGGATCTCTCCACGCAGATCCACTCAGAGCTGGATATCGAGCTGCTGAAGAGGACGCCGTCCGCCTTCCTGGGCTCTTGCCGCTATAAACTCCCAGAGATCCATGAGAATCAGGAGATCTATGAGAAGATCTTCGAGATCTTAAACCGTCTGAGCATAGAGGCGTTTATCTATATCGGCGGCAACGATTCCATGGATACCATCAAGAAACTTTCGGATTATGCCATCCTCACAGGACAGAAACAGAAATTCCTGGGTGTGCCAAAGACCATCGACAACGACTTGGCGCTTACCGATCACACTCCTGGATTCGGAAGCGCGGCCAAGTACATCGGCGCGTCTACCAAGGAAGTGATCCGGGATGCGCAGGGGCTTACTTATAAGAAGAGTATGGTGACTATCATCGAGGTGATGGGGCGAAATGCCGGGTGGCTGACGGGGGCCACAGCTCTTGCCAAGTCTGAGGACAGCGACGGGCCGGATCTGATCTATCTGCCGGAGGTTCCCTTTGACATCGATAAATTTCTGGGAAAAGTCAAGGAGCTGATCAAGAAGAAGACCTCCATCGTGGTGGCTGTCTCTGAGGGAATCAAGCTGGCTGACGGCCGGTATGTCTGTGAGCTGGGCAGCGTGGGCGACTACGTGGACGCCTTCGGACACAAGCAACTCCAGGGAACGGCGGCCTACCTTGCCAATTTCCTGGGCGCGGAGCTGGGATGTAAGACGAGGGGAGTGGAGCTGTCCACCTTGCAGAGAAGCGCCTCCCACATGGCTTCCCGGGTGGATATCGACGAGGCCTTTATGGTAGGCGGGGCGGCTGTGAAGGCTGCAGACGAGGGGGATACCGGCAAGATGGTGGTGATCGACCGGGTCTCCGACGATCCGTATATGAGCGCCACAGGTATCTATGACGTTCACCGTATCGCCAACGAGGAGAAACTGGTCCCCCGCAGTTGGATGAACCGGGACGCCACCTATGTGACCAAGGATTTCTTGGACTATGTGAAGCCTCTGATTCAGGGGGATTACCAGCCTATCATGGTCAACGGTCTTCCCCGCCATCTGGTTCTGAGAAAAAAGTGAGAAAGTGAAGAGGCCCCCGGGAGATGTCTTTTCTCGACCGAGAGTAGAGACGTCTCCTGCGGGCAGAGGAGAAAAAGGGAGAATTGCTGAAGATTCTCTCTTTTTTTGGGATATTGCCCTTGACTATTTAGGCCTGAATCTTTAAAATAGGTATGTGCAAAAATAATTTTTATGTGTGAAGACAAATAACAGGAGGAAATGTAAAATGGCAAAATGGGTTTATATGTTTACAGAAGGTAATGCCACCATGAGAAACCTGCTTGGCGGGAAAGGTGCGAACCTTGCTGAAATGACAAACCTGGGCCTTCCGGTACCGCAGGGCTTTACGATCACAACTGAGGCCTGCACTCAGTATTATGAGGACGGAAGACAGATCAACGATGAGATCATGGCTCAGATCATGGAAGCAATCACCAAAATGGAAGGAGTTACCGGCAAGAAATTCGGTGACAAAGAAAATCCACTGCTTGTTTCCGTTCGTTCAGGTGCGAGAGCATCTATGCCAGGTATGATGGATACCATCCTGAACCTGGGATTAAATGAGGAAGTAGTTAACGTTCTGGCTGAGAAATCCAACAACCCCCGCTGGGCTTGGGATTGCTACAGAAGATTCATTCAGATGTACTCCGACGTAGTAATGGAAGTTGGTAAAAAATATTTTGAGGAACTGATCGACAAGATGAAAGAGGAGAGAGGCGTAAAGCAGGATGTTGAGCTGACCGCTGAGGATCTCCACGAGCTTGCAGAGCAGTTCAAGGCTGAGTATAAAGAGAAAATTGGCTCTGATTTCCCAACAGATCCGAAGGAGCAGTTGATGGGAGCAATCAAGGCCGTGTTCCGTTCCTGGGATAACCCGAGAGCAAATGTATACCGCCGTGACAACGATATCCCATACTCTTGGGGTACAGCAGTAAACGTACAGATGATGGCATTTGGTAACATGGGCGATGACTGTGGTACCGGTGTTGCCTTCACACGTGACCCTGCAACCGGCGCCAACGGTCTGTTCGGCGAGTTCTTGACAAATGCTCAGGGCGAGGATGTTGTGGCCGGTGTCCGCACACCTATGCACATCTCCGAGATGGAGCAGAAGTTCCCAGAGGCATTCAAGCAGTTCAACGAAGTTTGCAAGACTTTGGAGAACCACTACAGAGATATGCAGGACATGGAGTTCACTGTAGAGCACGGTAAATTGTACATGCTGCAGACACGTAACGGAAAGAGAACGGCGCAGGCTGCGCTGAAGATTGCATGTGACCTTGTGGATGAGGGCATGAGAACGGAGAAAGAAGCCGTTGCAATGATTGATCCCCGTAACCTGGACACACTGCTTCACCCACAGTTTGACGCAAAAGCTCTCAAGGAGGCTACCCCGGTTGCAAAGGCACTCGGCGCTTCACCAGGAGCAGCATGCGGTAAAGTTGTGTTTACAGCAGAGGATGCGGTAGAGTGGGCAGCTCGCGGTGAGAAAGTGATCCTGGTTCGTCTTGAGACCTCTCCTGAGGATATCACAGGCATGAAGTCCGCGCAGGGTATCTTGACTGTCCGCGGCGGAATGACCAGCCATGCGGCAGTGGTTGCACGTGGTATGGGAACCTGTTGTGTATCCGGCTGTGGCGACATCACCATGGATGAGGAGAATAAGAAATTCACTCTGGCTGGAAAAGAGTACCATGAGGGAGACTTTATCTCTCTGGACGGATCCACCGGTAATATCTACGACGGAGTCATCCCCACTGTGGACGCCACCATCGCAGGTGAGTTCGGAAGAATCATGGGATGGGCTGACAAGTATAGAAGACTGAAAGTTCGTACAAACGCAGATACGCCTACAGACGCCAAGAAGGCTCGTGAGCTGGGTGCAGAGGGAATCGGTCTTTGCCGTACAGAGCATATGTTCTTCGAGGGCAACCGAATCGATGCATTCCGTGAGATGATCTGTGCGGAGACCGTGGAGGAGAGAGAGAACGCTCTGGCCAAGATTCTTCCGGAGCAGCAGGGAGACTTCGAGAAGCTGTACGAGGCTCTGGAGGGCAATCCTGTGACCATCCGTTTCCTGGATCCGCCTCTTCACGAGTTTGTTCCCACGACAGAGGAGGACATTGAGAAGCTTGCGAAAGCGCAGAATAAATCCGTAGAGCAGATCAAGGCAATCATCAACTCTCTCCATGAGTTTAACCCGATGATGGGTCACCGTGGATGCCGTCTGTCTGTAACCTACCCGGAGATCGCTAAGATGCAGACAAGCGCTGTCATCCGTGCGGCTATCGCTGTACAGAAAGCTCATGCGGATTGGAATGTTTGCCCAGAGATCATGATTCCGTTGGTGGGAGATGACAAAGAGCTGAAATTCGTGAAGAAGATTGTTGTGGAGACCGCAGACGCTGAGATCAAGGCTGCAGGTTCCGATCTGAAGTACGAGGTTGGTACCATGATCGAGATCCCAAGAGCATGCTTGACCGCAGACGCTGTGGCAAAAGACGCCGACTTCTTCTGCTTTGGAACCAATGACCTGACACAGATGACCTACGGGTTCTCCCGTGACGACGCCGGAAAATTCTTGGACGCTTACTATGATGTTAAGATTTTCGAGAATGATCCATTTGCAAAACTGGATCAAGTTGGCGTTGGCAAACTGATGAAGATGGCCATCGAGTTGGGAAGACCGGTGAATCCAAACCTGCACATTGGTATCTGTGGCGAGCACGGCGGAGATCCAAGTTCCGTGGAGTTCTGCCATAAGATTGGTCTGGACTATGTATCCTGCTCTCCGTTCCGCGTGCCTATCGCAAGATTGGCCGCAGCACAAGCAGCGATCAACGAGGCTGAATGATAGAGATTGTGAAATAAAAAGGGGAAGCGCAATGCTTCCCTTTTTTTGTGTTTGCGCGCCATGGGCGCGCTCTAACGGGTGAAAGTCCCGAACATGCCCAGAT
>JBKXQO010000023.1:0-59447 GCA_047014865.1 Blautia sp.
GACCTCCCTGAGTATCCTCGTCCTGCTGCACCTGATCCCGAGACTCCCCGGCTCCCTGAACATCTGAATCCTCCCCAGATGTGCCAGTCTTCTCCGTGGAAGGCCTCTCCTGCTCACTGCGCGCTCCACAGTAACTGCAAAATGCAGAGTCGCTGCGGATAACCTGGCCACAAGCCGGGCACACTTTGTGTCCTTTGCGCTTAGCGATCTCCTCCTCATACCTGGCCAGCATCATCTTCCTCTGGGTGATCTCATCGCAGAGATCACTGACCTCCAGATCCATCTGCACACCGTCCACATGGCGATGGTAAATCAGATCTCCCAGGGCCTCCATCTTCCTCTGGACTTGCCTTCTCTCCCCCGTTGCCCTTCCGCTCAGCTTCTGCAGCTCCAGCAGATCATCCGCCTTCTCCCCGATCACTTTCGCCGTGCGGCTGATGGTCTCTCCCAGATCTCCAAAAATCCCGTCTTTTCCCATAACAATCCCTCCATATTCTACGATCTCGCTTCCAACTGCAGGCTCTCCTGGCCCCGCAGGAGAATCCTGGGACCTCCGTTTCCTTCAATATATTCCCTGGTGATCACCACCTGGCCAATATTGTCATCCTTGGGAATCTCATACATAATATCCAGCATATACTCTTCCAATATGGCCCGGAGAGCTCTTGCCCCCGTATGCCTCTCCAGAGCTTTCCCGGCAATGGCCTCAAGCGCGCCGTCATCGAACTCCAACCGGACTTCGTCCAGAGCCAACAATTTCTGATACTGTTTCAATATGGCGTTCTTCGGCTCCTTCAGAATCTTCACCATCATGTCCTGAGTCAATCCACTCAGAGTGAAGACCACCGGAAGACGGCCAATGAACTCAGGAATCATGCCAAAACTCCGCAGATCTTCAATCGTAACCTTTTCCAGCACCTTGTCGTCCCTGTCGTACTTGTCTTTCAAATCTGCGCCAAATCCCATGGAAGCCTGACGGTTCAGTCTCTCCTTGATCACATTCTCCAACTCAGGGAAGGCCCCTCCACAGATAAACAGAATGTTTCTCGTATTCACCGTCGTCAGAGGTACCATGGCATTCTTGCTGTTGGCCCCCACAGGAACCTCCACCTCGCTCCCCTCCAGAAGCTTCAAGAGCCCCTGTTGAACCGACTCGCCGCTGACATCCCTCTGATTGGTGTTCTTCTTCTTGGCCAGCTTGTCGATCTCATCTATAAAGATAATTCCCTGCTCAGCTCTCTCCACATCGTTGTCAGCGGCCGCCAACAACTTGGACACCACACTCTCAATGTCATCGCCAATATATCCTGCCTCGGTCAGGGAGGTGGCGTCAGCGATGGCCAACGGCACATCCAACAGCCTGGCCAGTGTCTTCACCAGGTAGGTCTTGCCGCAGCCTGTAGGCCCAATCATCAACATATTGGACTTCTCGATCTCTATCTCATCCATAGTATCCGTGGCCACTCTCTTATAGTGATTGTAGACCGCCACAGAGATCACCTTCTTGGCATGTTCTTGCCCGATCACATACTCATCCAAGGTGGCCTTAATTCTATGCGGCGCCGGGATGCTGCGAATATCCAATGCCTTCTTGGGCTCTTCCTTCTTTGATTTTTTCTTGATTCTCTGATTGTTGGGTATCTGATTCTGTAAGCTGCTCAGATCAATCATGCTGATGTTGGGCATGTTGTTCATAAGCTCCTGGTAGTTGATATTCCCCTGATTCATAGTATCAAAACTTTTCTGCATACACTCCGTACAGATATGTATATTGTTGGGAAGATCAATCATCTGCCCGGCCACGCTCTCAGGTCTCCGGCAGAGAAAACATACCTTCTCATACTCATCGTCAGACCCGGCTGCAGCCTCCACCTCTCCCCTCACGGCTTCTTTGTCTGTCTCATCCTTTTTATCAAAATCGTCCGGCATACCTCTTCCTCGCTTTCCGTATAAACCTTACTCCTATGGACCACCCGTCTCCAGTCATCTCCCAACTTCTACCCTCCTGAAACCGGAATCTGCTTCTTGCAGGCGATACCTGGGCACTGAGTCTCACACCCGTGAGATTTTCAAACACTTTTCCAACTATTTTCATGCCCCGCTGAATGTTAACTAACATTATAGCACACTACCAGGGAGACTACCAATAAACTTTTTGTGAAGGAAAAACAAAGGAAATTCTTCTTTGCACACATCAAAAAAGAATTTCCTTTTTTTCTAATCAACCATTGTTCTCACTATTCTCACGGCCTCTTCCCAAGAGTCACATCCAAGGTCATCTCCTTGTACTCTCCGCTATCGCTTCTCTGAATCGTTACCTTGACGGTCTCGCCCCTCTTATAATATTGAAGCTTATCAGTCAACTCCTCACTGGTGGTCAGGGTCTGCTCCTCAATCGCTGTGATGATGTCACCCTTCTTCATCCCCGCTTTCTCCGCCCCAGAATTCTCAATGACTGCTGAGACAAACACACCCTGGGGCATCTCATACATCTCAATCATCTCGCTGGAAATATCCAAAGGCTGAATCCCCATGTAACCTCTCTGGTTTTCGTCCACCACATCCCTGGTCTCCTGATCCATCAATTTATCTAAGATGGGAGCGGCCGTGCTGATGGGAATTGCAAACCCCATCCCCTCCACGGTACTGTCCACAAACTTGGCAGAGTTGATTCCGATCAGCTCCCCTTTCATATTCAAAAGGGCGCCGCCGCTGTTGCCGGGGTTGATCGCCGCGTCCGTCTGAATCAGAGCAGAACCGCTATCCTCAATGGTACGGTCCAAAGCGCTGATCCAACCGCTGGTCACAGACTGGCCGTAACCCATGGCATTCCCGATAGCTACAACCTGCTCTCCCACCACCAGATTCTCGGCCGCCCCCTGTTGGGCAATCTTGATCTCTCCCATGGTCTCCTGGGGAATATCACTCTTCTGGACAGCGATCACAGCCAAGTCATTGGACGCATCGGTGCCTTTTGTCTTGGCCGCCACCGCATTCTCTGTGTCCAAACCTCCGTTGGCCATCTCCTGCTGTGTCTCACTGGGAACAGCCACCTCGTCGCCGATAAAACAGACGCTTAAATTCTTCGCCCCTTCCACCACATGGTTGTTGGTGGCGATCAATAACTCGGTATCATTCTCTCCCACGATGATCCCCGATCCACTGCTGACGGAATCGTATTCTTGGTTCCCAAATCCAAAAAAGTTGGGCAGCTCCTGGACACTGACTGCGGTTATGGCCACCACAGAAGGCATGGCGCTTTTGGCCACATCGGCCACAGAGTAGCCGGATGAAGACGCCCCTGTAGATTCACTGCTCTTTCCACTGTCATTTGCCGTCTCTGTGTGGGATAGTTCCACCGTCTCCTGCTGAGGAAAGAAGTGATCGGCCAAACGGTTCACTCCTTGGAAAACGAGAGCCGCGATCACCCCAAAAATGACTGCCCCAGTCAGCGTAAAGCCCCACCGCTTCGCCGCCTTCTTATCTCTGCCCGGTGGCGTGGGCGGCTTCTGACCGGACATTCCGGTGGAATAGCTGGGATAGTCCACACGAGATTGCCGATTGGCGCCGTGCGGCCTCCCCTGGGTACCCTGACTGCCGCTTCCCTGATAGGAATTCGGTCCGCCTTGGCTGGCTCCCTGGTAAGATCTTGAGTCACTGCCATCTACTCCCTGGTATACGTTCCGGTTCTCATTTCCAAGTCTCCGGTACGAACTCTGTTCTCCTGGGCTGTCGTCTCTCCGGTAACTGTAATGGTAGGTTACATTTTGCTCCTCTTCTCTCCCCTGATCCGTCTCTTTTTGGGCATCCGATGATTTACCCACCTGATAATAACCATAATTTTGTTTCTGTTTCTCTTCCTTGTGGTCATCCGCCCCATTCCAGCGAGGTTCCTCACTCATGGCCATCCCTCCGTTTATTTCAAATTATTTTCCGTCTGCAATCTGAAATTATGTCTCTGGACCAGGTTCCAAAAGTCCGCTATACTCTCAAACACCTGTAGTGTCCCCAACCGTCAAGTAATCTTCTGCATAGGATTTAGTATACCAATCAATTGTGTTAATCGTGTGACCTTTTTGCGGCCATCACCCCAAAATAACTGATTACAGCCTGTGCCGCCAATAGTCTGCGTTGGACGTGCAAAAATGAATGACAGCCCGGGGCAGTCTCCGGTACTGTTTCCCCAGAAAATATCCCGCGTACTTAAAAGCGCTCTGTGAGAAGAGTTCCGGCAACAGCCAGGCTTTCTTCTCCCGGAGAAGATATCTGGCCGTCTTCTTGACCAGAGCAATCCCTTCCCCCTCCGCAGGCACATTCTGAAAAATCTCCGGCTTACAAGCCTGTGACACTCCCATATCAAAATTCCGGCGAAATTGCTGAGCACAGTTGTAATTGTGAGAATGGATCACTTTGGCCTCCGCCTGATAGGCAATCCGGTATCCGCTGTTGATCAGCTCCGCCGCATAATACATATCCTCATTAAAAATCGCATGTTCCGTGAAGCCGCCGAGAGCCTCGTAAGTCATCTTATCGTAAGCTGCGCACACATTGGAACAGAAGTACGTCTTAATCCCCAACTGAGGCAGGTCTCTGCCACTTTTAATCCTAGACTCCTCCGGGTAATTGAATTTCCTGGTATATCTCTCAATGATCTTGCAATCTTTGGCCGGCAGTTGACGGGCGTAGGAAGCCTGCGCCTCCTTGTTAAGCAACGGTTGTAACAAGTTCTCAATCAGTCTCGCGTTCGCAGGCATGGCGTCCTGTGTCATACACACCAGATAGTCGCTGTCGCAAAGCTTTGCCGCCCGTGCTCTAGTGCCCCCGTGGTCAAACTCCTCTTTTCTCAGATGAATCACCTGAAGTATGGGGTATTGGCGCTCCCACTCTGTATTCCAGTGCTCTCTCTCTGTGTTCATAACCAAAATCTTCTGGACTGGATAGCTCTGTGTATCCAACCTTCTAAGGAGTTCCTCAAAAACCTTACCCGGTCTGTACGTGGGAATTACCACATCCACTGTTGGTCTGATCATTTTCTTCCTCCTGTCCAAAAGGCGCTCTCCCGCCTATATAAGCTCTCCTCAGAATACACAAAAGCCGCCACAGATTCTTCCGGAGGCTTCCCTCGGAGAAATCTGTGCGGCCTTGATTCCCATCTGAGCCTCTGATCCTACTCGCCGCTCTCTCCCTGGCCATCTCCGCTGGTATCACTGTAGCCTGCGCCATCATCCCCGGAGTCGTTCCCATAGTCGGAACCATCGTAGGAAGAGGTATCCCCGTAATCAGAGTCGTCATACCCGGAAGTATCGCTGTAGCCAGAGTCATCATAACCAGAAGTATCGTCATAACCAGAATATCCACTGTCATCACTGTAATCGGAATATCCACTGTCGTACCCACTGTCACTGTAGCTATCGGATTCGTTAGAATAGGTACTGGAGGTATCTGAGGAGGACGCCGCCGAGGTGTCGCTGACTGTGCCGCCTGCAATCCCCACAATCGTATCGCTTCTCTTCTTCACATCCTCAGAGACCTGATAATCTTTCTCCCCGAACAGAAATTTATGAAGCTCTTTCACATTCTGCTCCAAGGTATTGGGCACCACAATATCTCCTTTGCTGGTGTGATTCATCTCCGTGTGTTCAAAGGGAAAACCTGAAGTGTCGTCAAATTTGTAAGAAAGCATGCTGGCTCCCATATTGAATATCGTCTGCTGGCTCAGAGAAGTCTGAACCATCGGGAAAACTTTATCCATGATCGTAGAAATTGTGGTCAGGCTGGATTTCTTGGCCTTATCCGCGATCATCTGGAGAACCAGGCGCTGACGTTCCGTCCTCTTAAAGTCCAGTCCCGCCGTGTAACGGATCCGACAATAGGAAGTGGCTTGAACGCCATTTAAGTGGTATGTCCCTACAATCTCTGTATCTGCCAGAGTCCCCTCTGGTTTCACATCCGGTTTCTCAATCGGTGTGTAAGATTTACCAGTGGCCTCAGAGGTCTCCACGCAATAGTTATTCATATGCTCAATCTCATTGTAGCTAAGTGGGATATCCAAGCCTCCCAGCTCGTCGATCACAGTCACCAGAGCGCTGAAATCCACAGTCGCATAGTCGGTGATATTGAGGTCCAGATTGGTATTCAACATGGAAATCGCCGCCTCCGGCCCTCCTGTGGCATAAGCTGCATTGCACTTCTGGTAAGTGTCATTTCCGATGTCCAGCAGAGTATCCCTGTACAGAGATATCAATTTCACTTCCTTGGTGTCGTTGTTGATGCTGGCAATCATAATGGTATCGCTGTTCTGATTGCCGGCGAATTGAGACCCTTCCGGCCTGCTGTCCAGCCCGAACAGAGCCAGATTGGTGTAACCTGTCAAAGTCTTATTACTTTCCACTGCATTGTTAATCTGTACCTTGTCCATATCCAAAGTGTTGCTCTCAATCTTGTTCAATTTGGAATTGACAAAGCTATATGCGGCCAACGCACCGATCAAAAGCACCAGGACAACAATCTCTATCACAAAGATGACCTTTCCCGCTTTGCCTCTCTTTTTTCTTGCTCTCGCCATGATCTTTCCCCTTAGTTTTTTAATACGCGTTTTTATTTACAAAACCTTTGAAAATTGTCAAAAACATAATCTTGATATCAAATCCAATGGTCCAATTTTCAATGTAATATAAATCGTAGTCGATTCTCTTTCGTATCGATGTATCTCCCCGGTATCCGTTCACCTGAGCCCAGCCAGTCAACCCCGGCCTCACTTGGTGTTTCACCATATAGCGCGGAATCTCCTCCCGGAATTTCTCCACGAAAAAGGGCCTCTCAGGCCGCGGTCCCACCAAACTCATATCACCTTTTAAGATGTTAAATAACTGAGGCAGCTCATCGATGCTGGTTCTCCTCATGAACTTGCCGACGCCGGTAACCCGCGGATCATTCTTCACCGTCCAGGCTTTCTTCTCATCTTGTTCCGGCTGCACTTCCATGGACCGGAACTTATACATCCAGAAGGTCTTATTGTGAAGCCCCACTCGCTCTTGTCTGTAAATCAGCGGTCCCGGAGAAGTCAGCTTAATGGCCAGACAGGCCAACAACATCACCGGCGACGCCACAATAATGCCGAAGATGGAACCTGCCACATCCATCAACCTCTTTACCGCCGCATGGAAAGTGTTGGTGAGAGGCACATACCGGATGTTGATCACCGGAAGTCCCAGAATATCTTCTGTGTACGGTTTCGTCGGTATGATATTATTATAATCAGGAATAAATTTCGTATGCACACCGGATTTCTCACACAGGGCCACGATCTCTTCCAAACGGTAATACTCGCTCAGACCCAGAGTAATGGCAATTTCATCCAAGCTACTGTACGGAAGAATCACCATCAAATTCGCGATCCGCCCCAATACTTTAATCCCCTTGTAGGTAGTACCTGCCGGCACACTGTCATCCAAAATCCCGCGGATAATATATCCCCACTGAGGGTTGGCCATCACCCGGTCGATATATTCTTCCGCGGCACGGCTATAACCCACCAGTATCATGTGTTTCTGATTTAGCCCGCGCTTGCGCATGTCCCGCAGAATATAGCGAATTCCCATCCTGGCAACCGATTCTGCCACTACGTTGATTCCAATAAAAATATAAATCATCAGACGGGAGAAATCGTTCTCTTTTAACATGTACAAGGCAAACATGATCAAAAGGACACCCAGCGCATTGGCTTTCACAATGTTGGCCAACTCCAGTCGTCTCCCCTGCACTCTCTTGGGAGAATACAAGTTCATAGCCTGATACAAGATCAAAAATCCAGGAACAATAAACACCAACGCGAACATATAATGTCCAAAGGGCAGAATCCCGATTTGCGACGGCCCGCCTGTCAACTGAGCATAAAATCGAACGACCCAGGCCAATAGATAGGAGACTGCGATCACAAAAGCATCTATCACAACTTGAAGGCGGTTAAAATGCTTTTGATTATCTTTAATCACCGTTTATCACCCCTACATTATCTAATTTAACTTCTTTTTAACATTACTACTATATAATAGTTGCCCCCAAAAGGCAACAAAATATTCACGTTTTTCCTGTGAAATTTCTCTAAAATAGGCTATCGCCGTAGAAAACCCGCCGGAATATTCCGCCATAATTCCACCTGAATCTTCCCATATCGGGGCAATCTTCTGACTGTAAACGGCACTTTCTTCCGCCTCTTACAGAGCCAAAGTCCATTCTTGATCCCCGCGGCATACTCTCTCCCAAAGCCTTTCCGCGCAAAAAATAACAGTTTTGCGCCAAATCCAGGGACCAAAAACGGTAAATTTAAGAGAATCTGACCCAAGGGCATATTTTTGTAGAGCATATAGACATTATTCCTGGACGAGTACCGGATTTTAAACTCATTATAGCGGGAGCCAGTGGTGGCGCTCCCCACGTGGTAGACCACCGCCTCGGGCGCAAACCAATTCTCATAGCCAAACAGCCTGGCCCGATACCCGATATCCGTGTCCTCCAAATACGCGAAATGCTCCTCGTCAAAATAACCGATTTTGTGAAAAAGTTCTCTCCGGTATATGGCTGCTCCCGCACAGGCTGCAAAAATCTCTTCCTCCCGTCTGTAATCTCCGGAAGGCCGCCCCTTCCCCCTGGCAAAGGCCCACCCCAGCGCATTGTAATAGTTGCCGGCATCATCCACCAGCTCTCTTCGCTGGTACTGGAGCATCTTAGCGCCACAGCTAAAAGCTTTGGGGTGGCGTTCCATGGCCTCCGTCAACTCCCGGACAAAATTACTGTCACACTGGGTATCGTTGTTCAGCAGCAACACATAAGGCGTCGTCGCCATCTTAATTCCCCTGTTTACCGCACCACAGAAACCCAGATTCTCCGAAAGCTGTAAAATCTTCACCTGGGGAAACCGTTCTCTGACCCAATCGGAACTTCCGTCTTTAGAGCCGTTGTCCACCAAGAGAATCTCAAAATCCGCACCCTGTTGTCCGTCAAGGCTCCCCAGACACTCTTGCAGATATGCCTTTCCATTAAAATTAGGTATCACCACCGTTACTTTCTTCATGCTACTTCCTCGTCTGTCCTTCTGTCCCCAAAGGTCTCAGTGAGTAGTTCCACTTAGTCAGAGACAGATTCTTATTATAATAAGGGTCCCCTTGTTTCAATATTGTCAGCCAATGGCTTCGCATATATTCAATCTCATTTTGAAAACGGCGGACCTTCTTCTTGTCATCTTCCGCTCCCCGAGTTTTCGACTCCATGTGGTAGAGTTCCACATAGGGGTCATAGACCACCAACCAATCTCTCTGACGGATCTTTAGACATAAATCCACATCGTTGAAGGCCACCGCCAGATCTTCCGTGAAGCCTCCCACCTCCTCAAATGCCTCTCGTTTCATCAACATACAGGCCGCCGTCACCGCGCTCATATCCTGAAGCAGAGAGGCCTTGTGCAGATACCCGGTTCGGCTCCGAGGCATATCTGTAAATAAATGACCGGCAATTCCCCCAAGACCCACCACACAACCTGCATGTTGGATAGTATCGTCAGGATAATAGAGTTTCACGCCCACGGCGCCCACTTCCGGTCTCTGGCACACGCCTAACATCTCCTCCATCCACCCCGGGGTGATCACGGTGACGTCATTGTTCAGGAAGAGTAGATAACGGCCTGTCGCATAAGCCGCTCCAAAATTATTGATCGCGGAATAGTTAAACTCATGTTTCCAAGTCACCACCCGTAAGTTCTCATGCTCTCTCTCCAGAGCCTTGTAATAGCCAAAGATCTCCTGTGTGGTACTGTTGTTTTCTATTATGATGATCTCGTAGTTGGTGTAAGTGGATTTCTCCCAGATGGATTCCAGACAGGCTTTTAGACTCTCTCTCTCATCTTTGTTGGGAATCAAAATAGAGATTTTGTCTCTCCGTTGTAAGGGATATTGTACTCGATAGAATCCGTAATCCTTGGTGTGGCTCACCATTCCCTCCGTGTGCGTCCGTTCCAGATGGGACTGGATCGCCCGTCTGCCCGCCTCGAAAGCGTACATCTTGCTGGCTGGATTGTCCGCAGTGGAAGCCTTGTGCGTTCTCCAGTGATAGAGAATCTCCGGCACATGTCTCACTCTCCTGGCCGCCTCCACGCAGCGAAAAATGAAATCATAGTCCTGCGCCCCATCGAATTCCCGGCGAAACCCTCCCACACTCTCCACAATCTCTCTTCTCACCACAAAGAAATGGCAGATATAATTGTTGGACCTGAGCAGATCCAGATTGAAATCTGGTTTCAGATGCGGCTGAAAATGCTCGTCCAGCTCCGTGGTCACCTTATCCTCGTCGGTGTACACCACATCCGTCTCTCTGTCCTGGAGCGCACGGACAACTTCATAGAGCGCATTGGGCGCCAAGAGATCATCATGATCTAACAGCCCCACGAACTCCCCGTTGGCCATGGCAAAAGCCTCGTTGGTGTTCTCCGCGATTCCCAGGTTTTTCTCCAGATTTTTATAGCGAACTCTGGAATCTCCGTCACTAAGCTCCCTCAGAACGCCGGCCATCGCCTCGTCCTCCGGACTTCCATTGGCAATACAGAGTTCCCAGTTTTCATAGGTCTGATCCCGGACAGACTGAACCATCTGCCGCAGGAAGACTTCTGGGGTACGGTAAGCCGGAACCACCACACTGATCACTGGCGCATAAGAGAATTTTTTCTTTCGCTGCCTCCTCAAAGTCTCCTGATCAGGCACATAGGCCTCATACCAAGGACCGTAGGGGATCTCCTCCGGCTCAAAACGTTCATGAAGCCTTACCCAGAATTCCTTCGGTCCATAGTGTCTCAGATAACGCAGGCCTTTTTGAATTGTATAAGGAGAGAGCTTCCTCAGCATACGGCTCCACTCAATTGTTCCCATGGTTTTTCCTCGATCTTTCTTTATTATTTTTTCATAATACCATCCCCTATTACTTTTTGCAAGAAAGGGAATAATATGCTATAATAGCGTCGTTATTATGGCGCTTTGCAGATCTTTTGTATCCGCTTTATTTTGGGAGGTTATCTATGAAAATCAGAAAATTATTATCAGGGCTTCTGTCGCTGGGTTTGACCGCCGCCCTGTTGAATCCCGTCCCTGTCCTGGCCACCGCCGAGAGCGACACCGCCAGCTCAGAAATCACCACCAACACCATTGAGGGCTGGCCCCAGGGACCCGATATCACGTCCAATGGAGCTGTGGTCCTGGAGAACTCCACCGGCACTATTCTCTATGCCAAGAATAAAGACACCCCCCTCTACCCATCCAGTCTCACCAAAATCATGACCACTTTGCTGGCTTTGGAGAACAGCAACCTGGAGGATTCCGTCACTATGACAGAGACTGGAACCGCCGCCTCCGGCAATGGCAATGTGAGCCTAAACGCCCAGGTGGGAGAGACGTTCACCATGGAACAATGCCTCTACGCCATCATGCTCGGCTCTGCCAATGACATCAGCACGCAAGTGGCCGAGCAGGTGGGCGGCTCCGTGGAGAATTTTGTCTCCATGATGAATCAAAAGGCAAAAGACTTGGGGTGTGCCAATACCAATTTCACCAACCCCACCGGCCTTCCCGACGACAACCAGACTTCCACTGCCTACGACCTGGCCCTGATCATGCAGGCCGCACTGAAGAATGACACCTTCGCCACCATCGCCTCTGCCATGACTTATACCATCCCAGCCACCAATGTCACAGCCGGCGAGCGGAATCTGACCAACAACTTTCCTCTGAGCACCGCGGCCAGCGCCTCCTACTATGAAGGCAGCATGGGTGGAAAATCCGGCTACACTGAGGCCTCGGGGAGTACGTTGGCCACAGGGGCCGCCAGAAACGGAACCACTTTGATCTGTGTGGTTCTCTCAGGGGCAGAACAGCAAGTTCCCGCCGAGGCTATTACCCTGCTGGACTACGGTTTCTCCAACTTTCAGACAGTCACAGTCACCGATGACTTGAACACCATCTCCGGGGGGAATGCTGTGATCCCGTCCACGGCCTCTGTGGAAGATGTAACCGTAGAGGATGCCGGCACCACGGACGATGGGCTCAGCCAGAAGTTCACTTACCACGGCGTCACTGTGGGAACTGCCGTTGTGGATAAGGATGGAGATAAAGCCGACTCCGCCGTCTCCGACTATCAGCCTCAGGACACTCCACTCTCACCACTGCCTTTCGTACTGATTTTCGGCGCCGGTATCTTGATCCTGGGACTCTTAGTTTATCTGATGCGAAAAGTCTTGAAGTCATAGAACTTCTAAAGAAAATCAAAAGAAAAAGAGGATACTGAACATGAAGAAAAAGAAACGGATAATCGCCGGAATCGCCGTCGCCCTGTGCGTCTCTATCTTGGGCGGACAGTCCGTCCTGGCAGCGGCGATCACCACCAACGCCATCTCCGGCTGGCCACAAGGACCACAGATCGTGGACGAGACAGGCGTGTTGATGGAGGCTGACACAGGAACCATTCTGTACGACAAGGGAATGGATCAGAGAATGTTTCCCGCCAGCACCACAAAGGTCATGACGGCTCTGGTAGCCATAGAGAACAGCCCTGATCTGGATGCAAAGGTCACTTTCACAGAGACCGGCACACAGGAGGTCACTCCGGACAGCGCCAACATCAACGCTCAATTGGGAGAAGAATTGACTGTGGAGCAATGTCTGTACGCCATCCTGCTGGCATCTGCCAACGAAGTCTCCAGCCAATTGGCCGAGTATGTTGGGGGAACCAAAGAACACTTCGTGGAGATGATGAATCAAAAAGCCCAGGAGCTTGGATGCACCGGCACCCATTTCACCAACCCCAATGGTCTCCACGATGAGAATCACTACACCACTGCCCACGACTTAGCCCTGATTCTCCGGGCGGCTATCCAGAACAAGACTTTTCGCACCATCGATTCTGCCCAATCCTACACCATCCCCGCCACCAACAAGACGGCTACCCCCAGAGCTTTGAGCACCCATCACGCCATGTTGGTGGAGGGAAATCCTTTCTACTACAAAGGAGCGTTCGCCGGGAAGACGGGCAACACCAACGCCGCCAAGGATACCCTGGTCACCGCCGCCAAGAGGGATCAGATGACCTTGATCTGCGCCGTCTTAAGGTCCGACAACGGGCAGGTGATGACAGACACCACCAACCTGATGAATTACGGTTTCGACCAATTTCACAAGGTCGCTATGACCGACGCGCAGACCACCGCTGCCGGGGGATACGCAGTGGTTCCCAAGAAGGTCACCAAAGATCAGATTCAAGTAGAGAAGACTGTCCAAGGAGACCTCACCCAGGAGACCTATTCCTGGCAGAATGTTCAGGTGGGAAGCGCTTCTGTGAAAGAAGCCACTCCCACCCCGGAGGCCACGAACGCTCCTTCTGACAACCAGGAAGAGCCGAGACCATATCTGGCTGACTCTTATCTCTCCCTGATTATCATAGGAGCGCTCTGTATATTAATTCTTTTTGGACTTGCGTTGATAGTATTGAAATTGAAGCACAAAAACAAAAAATAACACCCAGAATATCCCGCTGGCCTTCAGGCCTTCCGCCTGGAGCGGCGGTGTGAATTCCAATTGCAGACGATGGCTTCCTGCCGGAACTTCGATTCCCAGGAATCCTAAGTCTGCTTTTTTGATCTCCTGCTCTTCCCCGTCCAGATAAATCTTCCATCCATTCTCATAGGGAATCTTAAACACAGCGTAGCCGCTTTCCTGGCTAGTCACCCAGCCGGAGATCTCGGAGTCCTTCTGAGGTGTATTCAAGAAAACTTTCGCCTCATTCTCATCGGCCGGAATGTCGCCGGCTTGCCCATAGTCCTGCCCATCCTCCAGAACCACGGCCTTCTCTAAGATCTCCAGGCTATTCTCCCCGTCACACAGTTTTCGGAAACTCTCCTCTGAGATGGACACCGTCTGCACTGTGGCCAGCCGTGCCATCTTTGTATTCTTGTATAGATAGATATCCCCAAATTTTTTCACCAGTTTATACCCGTGAGCCGCCATGTCGCCTTCTCTGGAGATCAGATAACGGATCCCGCAAAACGCCGCGAACTCTGAATCCTCTGCCACCTTGGCAAACTGATAGTGATTGGTATCCGAGTACATCAACTGTGGATAACAAGTCTGTACAAAGTCCTTCAGATATCCGTTCATAGTGGAATTGTACGTGCTGATTCCCCGATACCCCTGGGCCAGGGAATCCATACAGGCGGTTGCGCCCACATAGGATTTCTCAACGCGGTAGAATTCAGGGTCCGTGGCCTTCAGATAATTGAGAGCCCTCTGAATATTCGTGCTGTACAATTCCCCAAAATAGGTGGGATCTCCCTTTTTCAGAGCCACCCGGTCCACGAAACAGGCATTTCCCTCTGAGACCATATTGACCACCACAGCCAGTACCAGTACGCTGTACAGACCCTTTTTCAAGCTGTCCCGGCGTGCCAGAGCCAGACACAGCACCACTCCCACCATCACTTCCCCAGTCATGGCCAGGATACTGGCATTGGTCTTATGCCCCACGAAGAAGGAACGGTCATAGCCCAAGTGGTAAATCTTGATCACCAACACCAGCGCAACCGCCAGCCCTACGTAGCTGATCTTGCCCGTCTCTAAGATCCAATCCACCATCCATCCGATCAAGATGGCAAAAATCGGAATCCACAGGAACGTATAGCGGGAGAACGGCTGCGTAAATCCGTTGAAGAGGATCCCTCCCAGGGGAAGTAAGAGAGTCAGGCCGATGGCAACGGCCGTCCCGTAGCCCAAAATCTTTCTGCGCGGGGACAGCTTCGTCCTCCACAGAATAAAAAGGTATTGGATTCCAAGAATCACAAACAAGGTGGAGGTAAAGACCACCGGATCTTCATAATAGTTCAGATATCCCGCATATCCCGACACATTCTCCACGGCCATCCCTCTGAGATTGCTGGAAAAGAAACGATCCACCAAAGTCTCATAATAGATGCCGGGATAGGGCTGCAGGCCACCTAGAATCCTGGCGAACAAAGACGTGTCACTGTCCAGCCTGGAGGAAACCCCGAAGATCACCGCCGCTGTGGGAAGTAGAACCATTAAGCTCATCCCCACCCCCAGCAGGATGCCGCCACAACTGGTAAAAAAGAGCCGGATTTTCGTCCTGGCCCGGAGGCTCTCCATCATCAACAGACGGACAATCAGATAACATCCCACGAGAATCAAACTCATATATGCCAGGTACGCGCTGTAGATAGCGGTGCCGCAGACCATCAAGGGAAAAAGCGGGGTAATCCTCCTCTTCTGGAGAGATCGCTCCAACAAAAACAGCAGAACCGGCACGTACACCGTGATCATTCCAAATTGATAGTGTTGTCCCCACACAATCAGGAAACCATTCAGCCCATAGATATAGGCTGCCAAGAGTTTCGCCTTCTCTGAGAGTCCGTAGTAGCCCAGCAGATGGTACATAGCCATCCCCGCCAACAAGATTCTTCCTATCTGAATCCACACAAGATAGTAGCCCATGTGTTCCGGCCCAGTGATTACCCCCAACAGGTACAGTAAAATCAAGGATGGATCAAACAAGTTCAGATTGAACATATTTGTCCCAAATCCATTGGTAAAGTCCCACCAGGAGAAGCTCCCACTCCGGATATGGTTGACGATGGTATGGTAATGCATAGTGTACTGCTGCCAGGTGTCATTCCCTGAATCATTGAAGACCGGGAGATCGCCTCCGAAGATATAACGCCAATAAATACACAAACCGCTGGCGAATAACATCGCCAGCAGCAATAATTTTGTTTTCTGATCTCTTCTCTTTACAAATCTCATGATATTCTCTACTCCGTCAGACTAACCCCGGATTATCTGTAGGTAGCGGCTCAGCGCGTCTTGCCAGGAGGGCAGACGCTCAAACCCCATCTCATCCAATTTGTCCTTATTCATCCGGCTGTTGTGAGGCCTCTTGGCCTTCGCCGGGAATTCTTCGCTGGTCACAGGAACCACTTTGACCTGTACTTGAGCCTGTCTGAAAATCTCCTGGGCAAACTCATACCAAGTACACAGCCCCTCGTTGGTGGCATGGTAGCGCCCATATTTCTCGGTCTCAATCATATCCACCAGAAGTCTCGCCAAGTCATAAGTGTAAGTGGGAGAACCTACCTGATCGTTCACCACAGAGATGGTATCGTGATTTTCAGCCAGATTCAACATGGTCTTAATAAAATTCTTACCGTTAACCCCGAAGACCCACGCAATGCGCACGATAAAATATTTATCCAGATTCTCTTCCACCGCCAGCTCACCCTCATACTTGGTCTGTCCATATACATTCAAGGGGTCTCGCTGATCATCCGGCTCCCAAGGGCGGGTGCCCTCGCCGTCAAACACATAGTCTGTGCTGATGTATACCATGGGCAGATCCAGCTTCTTGCAGACTTTCGCGATATTCTCCGTCCCCTCTGCGTTCACCTTTCGGCAGACGTCCACATTGTCCTCCGCCGCGTCCACGGCCGTGTAGGCTGCGCAGTGAATCACCTTATCCACGCCCGCGCCGGTGATCACCTTATCCACCGCCTGGGCGTCTGTGATGTCCATCTCTGCCACGTCCACTCCCACGCCCTCATAGCCTCTCTTGGCCAACTCATTCATCACATCGTGTCCCAACTGTCCATTTACGCCTGTAACCAATACTCTCATTTTGTACCTCCTGTAGAATCCTTTGAAATTGTAATCTATATCCGCTTTAGAGAGAAATCCTGACTGTCCAAAGTTAAGTTTGGATTATAATAGGGGTCTGGTCTGCGGAAAATATCCGGCCAGTGCTGCTCCAATGTGGCGATCTCCTTGTTAAAGCGCGCGAGCTTCTCCGGAGTATCCTCCAATCCCCTGGATTTGGACTCATAGTGATAGAGCTGAGCATAGGGATTATAGACCACCAATTTCCCCTGATCCCTCACTTTCAGACAAAAGTCGATATCGTTAAAGGCCACCTGGAGGTCCTCGCTCAACCCTCCCACCTGGTCGAAGAGAGCCTTGGACACCATCAGGCAGGCGGCCGTCACCGCGCTGTAATCCTGCGCGCAGATGATCCGGTGGCAATACCCCGTGGAAGACCTGGGCTGCTGGACAAAGCAGTGCCCCGCGATCCCCCCAAAGCCCAGCACCACGCCTGCGTGCTGGATCGTGTCGTCCTCATAGTAAAGCCGGGCCCCCACAATCCCCACATCCGCTCTCATACAATATCCCAGAAGTTCTTCCAGACAGTCTGGATTGATGATCTCCGTGTCGTTATTCAAAAGAAGCAGATACTCTCCTTTGGCCCGTTCGGCGCCAAAATTATTGATCGCAGAGTAGTTAAACGGTCCGTCCCAGTAGAATACATGGGCCTTGGGATTGGTCTCCTCCAGCTCCTTGTAATAGGAAAAAGTCTCCTCCTGGGTACTGTTGTTCTCCACGATCACGTACTCATAATTCCGATACGTGGACTTCGCCTCAATCGAATCCATACACCGCTTCAGATCGTCGATGTGATCCTTATTCGGGATAATAATAGAGATCAGTGGATCTCTCTCTCTCAGAAATCTGGTACGGTAGAGTCCCAGATATTCGCCCTGTAATACCTGAGCGTTCACCCCAATTCGGTCATAGTGGGCCTGCACCGCCCTCTGTCCGGCCTCAAAAGCATAGCGTTTGCTCTCAGGGTTCTCCGAGGTAGACTGCTCGTGACTGCGCCAGTGGTACAAGATCTTGGGAATATGACAGATCTGATCCGTGGCCTCCACACACCGGAAAATAAAATCGTAGTCCTGAGCGCCGTCATACTCTGGCCGGAGTATCCCCACCTTCTCCACCAACTGCCTGCTGACCACAAAGAGATGGCATATATAGTTCACAGAACAGAGTAAATCCAGGTTAAAGTCCGGCTTGAAATGAGGCTGGAAAAATTTATTTCCATCCATGGTCATCTTATCCTCATCGGAATAGAAAACCTCCAACGCCGGATTCTCATTGAATGCCTTCACACACTCAAAAAGGGCGTTCTCCGTCAACACATCGTCGTGATCCGCAAAAGCGATGAAATCGCCGGTGGCTTCCAAAATAGCCCGGTTGGTATTCTGAGATATTTGCAGAGGCTCCGGAGAAGAAATCACCCGAATCCTTTCATCCCCCTGCCGGTACTGTTCCAGCGCCTCCCGCAGCGGGGACTCGGCTCCGCTTCCATCGGACAGGCACAACTCCCAGTTCCCATAAGTCTGACTTTGCACCGATGCGATCAACTGTCTCAGATATTCCTGATTGGTCTTATAGAGGGGAACCACAAGGCTGATCTTCGGCTGCAGGGCAAACTCGGTCTTTCGCTGTCTCTGTAACTCTGCGCTCCCCGGCAAATGCTTGGGCAGCCACTTCTGGTAATCCACCGGCCTTTGCTTCACTGTGGCCACCTTACGAAAAGCCTTTTGAGCCAAGGCTTTCACCCCGTGGGTTCTCAGATAGCTCATACCTTTCTTCCGGTACTTCTCCACCTTATTTTTGAGAATCACCGCTGATTGCAGACTCACCGTGTGCACAGCTTTTGACTCCGGCGTCCAGAAGACCAGGTACAACTTTTTGCTCTTGACCTGCTCCAGTTGGATAAAAAATCCACACTTTTCCTCCACCTGGCATTCTTTATACATCTCCGCCACATCCACACGGTTGGTCATCTGAATCTGACAAGCCACCGGCTGTCTCTCCTGGTCAAACACTTTCACGGCCACTCTCTTGGCCGCCACTGCCCATCCCCGGATCTGACAGGTTCCCTCCCGGTTGTCGACCCGTTCCTCCTCGATATAATACTGAGGTCTCCCTTGCCTGGCCAAGAGATCCTTCACACGAATCTGGAACCAGGGAATTTTCTCATCCTCCAGAACCGCCATGATCGTCAACTTAGAGAAATCCCCCAGATTATCTGGCAGAGTGACTCTCACCGTCACCTTCCGGCCATTGAGCAGCTCCCATTCCTTGAACCGTTCCAGGGCGCTGGTGGTCTCCCAGTCCTCCACACTGGCCTGGATTCTCACCGAATCCAGATAGGCGGCCAGCTCATACTCCTTTGGAAAAGTTCCCTGAAGAATATAGATGTTCGGATCCAGCAGGTGAAACCGTTCTCTTTTTACCTCCAGCAACTGTTGATTCATCTCACTTGTTTCCTTTCTCAATCTCTTCGACAATCTCAAACCGCTCATACTCTCCCCGAATGGAGCAATCTCCCCGCACTAAGGTCAAATTGGGATTGTAATAGGGATCTCCTTTTTCCAAGACATCCGACCATTTGGTCCGGAAGCGTTTGATCTCTTTTTTAAATCTCGCCTTCTTCTCAGGCGTATCCTCAAAGCCTCTGGACTTGGACTCGTAGTGGTACAACTCTGCGTAAGGGTTAAACACCACAAGTTCCCCCTGGTCTCTCACTTTCAAACACAAGTCAATATCGTTTAAGGCCACCACAAATTCCTCGTCGAAACCACCGATCTGCTCAAAGGTCGACCGCTTAATCATCAGGCAGGCGGCCGTCACCGCGCTGGTATCCTGGATGGTCACCAGACGGCCAAAATAGCCGTTCTCTCCTCTGCGGTACCGGGTCAGGATGTGACCGGCGAATCCGCCCACACCGACTACCACCCCGGCGTGCTGCACCGTATTATCCGCATAGTACAACTTGGCGCCCACGATTCCCACATCTCTTCTCTGACAGTAACCTAACATCTCCGACATCCAGGTAGGACTGATCACCTCAATATCGTTATTCAGCATCAGATAGTAATCCCCGGTGGCGTGCTTGACTCCATAGTTGTTGATCGCCGAGTAATTAAACGATCCATCCCAGGTCACCACCTTTACATTGGAATAGCGGCGTTGGAGTTGCTGATAATACTGAAACGTCTCTGGAAGCTCACTGTTATTCTCCACCACTATAATCTCATAGTTGGTATAATCCGTCTTCTCCTGGATGGAGACCACGCATTTCTCCAGATCCTCCCTGTGGTCCTTGTTTAAAATAATCACAGATACCTTAGGATTTCCCTGCACCTTCATGACGGTGCGGAATACGATGAAAATCCCTGTGTACTCCACCACAGCCTCATAGCCCATTCTGCGGTAGTGGTCCTCCAGAGCTCTCTTGCCTGCATCCACCGCATACTGTTTACTCTCAGGATTTCCCGCTGTAGAATTGTCATGGGCTCTCCAGTGGTACAAAATCTTCGGCACATGGGCGATGTGCCGGGTTTTCTCGCAACACCGCAGTATAAAGTCATAGTCCTGGGCCCCGTCGTACTCCGGCCGCAACATCCCCACTTCCTGGATCAAGGCTTTTCTCACCAGGAAAATATGGCAGATATAGTTGATACTCCTGAGAAAATCAAAATTAAAATCCGGTTTAAACCTGGGCGAAGAGTGCACGCTCCCATCACTGTTGATCAGGTCCTCATCGGTGTAGACGATATCCGTCCTGGTATCCTCGTTAATTGCCTGCACCATCTCATAGAGGGCATTGGGCGCCACCAGATCGTCGTGATCACAGAACATCAGATACTCCCCAGTAGCCATCTCGATGGCAAAATTTGTGTTCCCCGCAATCCCCAGATTCTTATCCACCTTCCGGTAGAGAATTCTAGGCTCCGAGTGGAAATGTTTCCGGATAAACTCCCCTGTCTTGGGACTGGTGCTCCCGTCAGCCAGACACAACTCCCACTTGGAATAGCTCTGGGCCTGGATCGAGTGAATCAGTTCTCTTAGGTATTTCTCCGGCGTGTTGAACAGCGGAATCACAATGCTAATCTTCGGCTCATAGGCAAAACGGCAATCCGCCTGTGCTTTCAACTCCTTGGCTGTCGCCTGGTTTTTCTTCCACCAATGGGCGTACCGTTCGCTCTCAGTGTAGATCTCCTCCTTGACGTAATCCACAAAACCGCCGATCCCTTTGTCCCTCAATACTTGTAGGTTTCTGCCTTTATTTTCTCTCTTTAGGACCTTGATCACCCGGCCGTGGACAGAGTTGTCCCGGTCAAATTCCTTCATGACGATGACTTCTTCTTTGGCGGTCAAGTCATTCCAAAATTTTAAGATCATTTTCGCTGAGGTCACTTTCTTTCTGGGAATCTCAATCATGAATCCACAGGCGTAATCCGGCTCCAGCCCTTCCTCCTGCACCACATCGCTTCGAACCACCCGGTAATTGGCCGTGCAAGAAAGCTCCTTTCCCTTTTCATCCACCAAGGCCATGTGTTCCTGGCGCTGGGTGTCGATACACCATCCCTGGATCAGGATATCCTCCCCATCCCTCTTGAGCACATCGATCTGGTAACGGATGGAAGCATCCCGGTACTCCTGAGCCATCTGGCGCCGCTCCTTCTGAATCAGAACCTTTGAGTCCTCTCCCTGCTTCAATCTCACAGTCACCCTCTCAAAACGCTGAAGAAGAACTTCCACGTTAGAGATGGTAATCTCAAATCCTATATCGCCGCCAGCTCTATTCAACTCCGGCCTGGCCTCCAAGACATCTGGGCGGGGAAAGGCAATTGCACGGTATGCGATGGGAGTCACCTCGTCCCCTCTCACCTGGATCTCAACCGGTCTGGGATCCTGGGAAGCCCTCCATCCTTGAATCACATAACTGCCCTGATCTCTTCGAATATACTTCTCTACATCTACAACTGCAACGATATTCCCCATCTAGCGTTTCCTCTCTTTTTTGTTCCTATAGCCCTGGTAGAATTTCCATACCTTTGTGTTCTCCATCTGATGGATCTGACTCTCCTGCTGTGCCAACTTGACTCTCAATTCCCGGTTCTCCTGGGCATCCCGTCTCAGTCTCCCAGCCAGCTCCCCCAAGAATTCCAAGTCCACAGGGTGAATCTCCAGATAGATCTCCAACTCCTTCGCCCCCTCGGGCACCGGAATATTGGTCAAATTCGGATCTTCCCTGGCAATGTACAGCCACTGGCCCGACGCCCAGCCATCCTCGCAGTGATACTGAGCAGGCACATCCCCCGGCTGAAAGTTTAGCTTGTGAATCTTCACTGCACAGGCGCAACTGCCAGGATCCACCCTCAGATAATTCACCCCTTCAGACACCGGCGCCCTCACGTGAACTTTCTCCTCCCGAATGGGATAGCAGCGGGAATTTTTCTCCTGAAAACCATCCCCATAAGACTCATAGATCTGTAACTGCTCCCCTTGGAGGACAGTCACCCCCTTCACTCCCGGGCTGATATCCCGGTACATCTCCCGCATGGGGACATGGCCGTCAGTGATATACCTCTGAAAATGAATCTCCATCTGACGATAAGCTTCCAACTCTGCCTCCGTGATCCCCAATTGTCCATAAGGTTCCCGGCCGTGAAGCCGCTGTCTCTTGCTGTGGGTATCCAGATAGTAGTGCAACATGCGGTAGACCACATAGTTCCCCGGAATCGGAAAATCAAACGTCCACTCATAGTCGATCACTGTGGCCGGCTCTGCGGTCATCAAATTGGCACAGACCAAATCGATATCTGAGATTCTGCCGCTCAGCAACCCTTGAGGCAGAGAAACCTCGCCAAAAACTTTCACAAACTCCGGTGTCACCGTGAATGCCTGGTCACTGTGAATTCTCTGTAGAAATCTGGCGTAGGTCATCAGAGACTGAAACGCCCTTTCTTCCTCCCCCCGGTCCAGCAAATCATCCAGGTATTCTTCCAAATTTCCCCCTGAGATATAGGCCAGCCTGACGCCGCCCTCCACCTTCTCACAAGGGTCAAAGAGCACCCCCGAGCCTGCAAATTGCTGCCCCAACAGTTCCTGCCAGCGCACCAACTGCTCCACATGGGATTGCGCCTCCTGGGTGGCGGCCACTTTCTCCACCCATCGCTCCTCCCCGTCCTGGCAGATATCGGTGCGGATGGAAAACTGCCTCGCCCTCTCGTTCGAAAACTTTGAATAGATCACGTTTTTCATCAGTCTTCCTCCTTTTGCAAGACAACAAAATAGGAATTCGAGAACTGTGGAAATAGGTCGTTCTCCACAATGGAATCATAGACTTTCGCCTCGTCAAATAGCTGCAGTTTCACCCGGTCAAAGTTGTTGACGTTCTGATTCAGCTCTCCTCTCCTGGGAAGATACTGGTCGGAATACACTTTCATCGGAAACTTGTAATCCGGATAAGGATAATAAAAAGTAGAGAGAAACCTCCCCGCCTTGGCGAAAATCTCCTCCAACTCTTTTCGGGAGAATGTCTTGACCCCCTCCGTGGTGGGATACCCCTCCAACCCCTCGAAAAATTTCCCCACATGGTCCTCGGTACAGCCGGACCAATACTTCAGTCCCAACCGATTCTCGATGGCGATGAGAATCTTTCCCCCTGGCGCCAGGTGTCCCGCGATTGTGCGCAGCATCTGCACATAGGGCTCTGCCGTCCCAATATACCCTTCTGAGTACTCGAACACGCCAATCAGCGTGATATAGTCGTAGTCCGTGTCCAAAGTCCTCTCAATATCCTGAAAGTTTCCCACATGGATCTTAATATTTTTTCGTCTCTTATTTCTCCAGGCATTGACCAAGCTACGCTTTCTGGACAAGTCAATGCAGGTGACCTCCTGGGCCACATCCGCCAGCGCACTGGTGATGGCGCCACAACCAGCTCCCACTTCCAGGATTTTTCCTCCCAGAGGATACCAGCGAATAATATTTTGACGAATGTGAGAGAAGTGGTACAACAACGGCCAGCTCTTGCGGCTGGCAATCACCTGGTTATACTCTTCCTCCGGAAAGTCCCGCGCCACCTGGAGCATCTCGTCCTCCACCGGGCCGTCGCTGTAGAGATCCTTCCCTGGATAAAATTCATAGTCTAACACAACGTTTCCAATTTTTTCTGGCGTCATCTCTTACCCTCTAATCTTGTTCGATAGTAACTTTAGAATTCATATCGTAGAATCCGACCGTATCTTTGGACGAGATCACCGTGATATTACATGCGTCATACAGCCGGTGGAACACATGAAACTCTCCGTCCCGATAGCCTGTACAGCCAAAAGAGATCAGGTACTCCCCACCCTGGAGATCCATCTGTTGTTCAAAGGTCACCGTACAAATCTCTCCCGTCTTGGGAGGACGGATATAGGCCTTCTCGAACATGGTATTGGTTCCCGTGATCTCGGTTCCACGGGTATCCTTAAACGTGTAAGCGCCGATGGGATCCTGGATCTCCTGGTGGAATAGAATCTTCATCTTAATCTGAAAGCGGCTTCCCTTCTCTATGGTATTGCTGATCCTTCCCTTGGAATCAAAGACCGCAAAGTCCACAATCTCCGCCAGCTTCTCGCCGTACTCCAAAGTCTTAGGATTCACCTGGAAATTGGCCTTCCAACTCCCCTGAACCTCCTGGGCTACAATCTCCTCTGTACTCTCTTCTCTGTCCGTATTGACCGGATCCTGATTCACCAGCAACTGCTTGTACATATCTACCATGGCTTTGGGCGTACCCTCGTCCAGTTTCTCGCCATGGTTCAACAGCACCACTTTGTCACAATATTTGGAGATAGCGCTCAAGTCATGACTGACAAACAAGATGGTCTTCCCCATCTTTTTGAATTCCTCGAATTTGTGGTAGCATTTGGCCTGAAAAAATACATCCCCCACGGAGAGCGCCTCGTCCACAATCAAGATCTCCGGATCAATGTTGATGGCCACGGCAAAAGCCAGTCGCACAAACATACCGCTGGAATAGGTCTTCACCGGCTGGTGAATAAAGTCCCCGATATCTGCAAAACTGAGAATCTCATCCAGCTTCTCGTCGATCTCCTCCCTGGTAAATCCAATCATGGTACCGTTCAGATAGACATTCTCCAGCCCTGAATACTCCATATTAAAACCGGCCCCAAGTTCCAGGAGGGCAGAAATCCGGCCATTCACCTTCACTTCCCCCTCCGTGGGATTGAGAACACCAGTGATGATCTTCAAGATTGTGGATTTTCCTGAGCCATTGGTCCCGATAATCCCCACTGTCTCTCCTTGATGTACGTCAAAACTGACATGATTCAGCGCAAAGTGCTCGCGGTAGCATTTCTTCCGGCTCAACCCCAAGCTCTCCTTTAACCGGTCCGAGGGTTTATCGTACAATTTATACATTTTGCTCAGATCTCGGATCTGAATAACTTTTTTCTCTTCCACGTAGCTTCTTACCTCTTCCCTTATAATACGTCTGCAAAGTGCACTTTCAGCCGGTTAAAAATCCAGCTCCCGAACAAGAAACAACCGATAGTGAAAACCCAGAAATACAAAGTCCAGCCCGGATGCTGCCAAAACCAACTCTTCATGATAAACGAATCCCGGTAGCCGGACACCACATAGTACATAGGATTTAATTTTAAAATCTTATGGAGCATCGGATGGCTTACCAGCATAGTCTCAGCCACCCACATTATCGGCGTAAGCCAGACCCCCACTTGCAACACGATATTGATGATCTGCGTCAAGTCCCGGAAGAAGACCACGATGGAACAAGTGGCATAGGTGAGCCCCAGAACCAACGCGAACACACAGAAAGTATAGTAGATCAACTGCAAATAGTAGACATCCGGGAATCTACCGTAAGCTGTGTACAGTAAGATGATAAAAGCCACGAAGAAAGCATGGACAAACAACGCGGAGATGATCTTCACAATGGGAAGCACACTGATATTGAAGACCACCTTCTTGACCAGGT
The DNA here is from genome assembly GCA_047014865.1 of Blautia sp. GTDB lineage: Bacteria > Bacillota > Clostridia > Lachnospirales > Lachnospiraceae > Blautia_A. Next base: position 25,735 of record JBKXQO010000023.1, read on the forward strand.
AATTGTACTCGATCATGGCATTGGTCCCGCCGTTTAACCCATCCTGAAAGAAAAACCATGGCACAATTCCAGCCACCAGATACAGAACAAAGGGAACGCCTAAATCCCCGGTTCCCGCCTTAAATCCCACAGAGAACACAAACCAATACACCAAAACCGTCACAATCGGCTGCACAAAGGCCCAGACAATCCCCAGATATGAACCTGCATACTTTGTCTTGAAATCATTTTTGGCAAGTTTCAGTACCAGACGTCGATTCTGATACAGCTCCACTGGCAATGAAAGTATTTGTTTTAACATAACTTTCCCTACTTCCTCAGCTCTCTCAGCGATCCCCATTTCTGGTCTTTCTCAGAGAAAATCAACTCCATCCCCTCTGGAACCGGCCAGTCAATCCCGATATCCGGATCATTCCAGATCAGGCCACCCTCGTCATTGGGATGATAGAAATCCGTGCATTTGTAAGTAAACTCTGCGTGGTCGGACAGAACCAGAAAACCGTGCGCAAAATCCTTGGGAATAAAGAATTGTTTTTTATTCTCAGCGGTGAGCACCACGCCGTACCACTGTCCATAGGTGGGAGAACCTTCCCGCAAATCCACAGCCACGTCGAAGACCTCTCCGCTCACCACCCGGACCAACTTATCCTGGGGATATTGAATCTGAAAGTGCAATCCCCTGAGCACCCCTTTTCTGGAGCTGGACTGATTATCCTGCACAAACTCCACATCAATCCCGGCCTCCTTGAAATCATTGTAATTATAAGTCTCCATGAAATAACCTCTGTCGTCTCCGAAGACGGTAGGTTCAATCACTCTCAAGCCCTCAATATGGCAAGTCGTCACTTTAATCTTTCCCACTTTTGTCCTCCTTAATTTCCCAAACCTTCTGCCACTTCCATCAGATACTTCCCGTAAGCCGTCTTCAACAGCGGCTGCGCAAGGGCGATCAATTGCTCCCTGTCGATAAATCCTCTCTTATAGGCGATCTCCTCGATACAGGAGATATACAGCCCCTGGCGCTTCTGCACGGCCGACACATAATCCGCCGCATCCAGCAGAGAGTCGTGATTACCGGTATCCAGCCAGGCAAATCCTCTCCCCAGAGTCTCCACCTGGAGAGTCCCTCTGCGCAGGTACTCATTGTTCACACTGGTGATCTCAATCTCCCCTCTGGCGGAAGGCTGTACGTTCTTGGCGATCTCCACCACGTCGTTGCCGTAAAAATACAGACCTGGAACTGCATAATTGGATTTGGGATGCTCCGGCTTCTCCTCGATGGAGAGAGCCTTGCCGTTCTCATCGAACTCCACGACACCGTACTCCCTGGGATCTCTCACATAATAGCCGAAGATCGTAGCCCCCTCTTTCCTGGAAGCCGCCTGCTGCAACACCTTTGAGAAGCTCTGTCCATAAAAAATGTTATCCCCCAACACCAAAGCCACCTGATCTTCCCCTATGAACTCTTCTCCGATGATAAACGCATCCGCCAATCCTCTTGGATACTCCTGAACGGCATAGGACATCCTCAGCCCCAACTGTTCTCCGCTCCCGAAAAGTTCCTGGAATACAGGCAGATCCCTGGGTGTGGAAATGATCAGCACTTCCCGGATTCCAGCCAGCATCAAGGTGGACAGCGGGTAATAGATCATCGGTTTGTCGTAGACCGGCATGATCTGCTTGCTGATGGCCTTGGTCAACGGATAAAGACGGGTGCCGGAGCCCCCGGCTAAAATAATTCCCTTCATAGTTTTCCTCCTTTTGGATCAAAATTATTACAAAGTCGCCAAGAAAGAAGGCTTATACCAGAATCTCTGCCATAATCCTTCTTCCCCTCAATTCTGTTTTTAGTTTTCCTTGTACATCTCACTGTAATATTTCTGATAATCACCGCTGGTCACGTTCTTCATCCAATCCTCATTCTCAAAGAACCACTGAATGGTCAGACGGATGCCATCTTCAAATTTTGTCTCCGGATACCAGCCGATCTCCGCCTTAATCTTATCCGGCGCAATGGCATAGCGGCGGTCATGCCCCTTGCGGTCCTCCACATAGGTGATCAACTTCTCGCTGACCAGCTCCCTTCTGGGATCATCCGCGGCAAGCATGTCCTGAAGTGTGTCCAGGATGATGTGGATAATCTGAATATTCTGTTTTTCATTGTGACCACCGATGTTGTAAGTCTCGAACAGTCTTCCCTTCTCCTGAACCATATCGATCCCTTTGGCGTGGTCCATCACGTACAACCAGTCGCGCACGTTCTTCCCATCCCCATAGACCGGAAGCTTCTTGCCTTGAAGCGCGTTGTTGATGATCAGCGGAATCAATTTCTCCGGGAACTGATAAGGACCATAGTTGTTGCTGCAGTTGGTGATATTGGCCGGGAATTTGTAGGTGTCCATGTAGGACTTCACCAACAGATCCGAGGAAGCCTTGCTGGCTGAGTAGGGACTGTGGGGGTCGTAAGGCGTCGTCTCATAGAAATATCCGCCGTCCTCATCCAGAGAACCGTAGACTTCGTCCGTGGAGACGTGAAGGAACTTCTTGTCCTGTTGAAAAGACCCGTCGGGAAGCTCCCAGGCCGCCTTCGCCGCGTTTAACATCACCAAAGTCCCCAGCACATTGGTCTTCACAAAGACGTCCGGATTCTTAATGCTGCGGTCCACATGGCTCTCCGCCGCAAAATGTACCACCCGGTCAATCTCATTGTCTTGGAAAATCTTCTGGATGGTCTCACTGTCGCAGATATCTGCCCGCACAAATGTATAATTATCTCTGTCCTCAATATCTTTCAAATTCTCCAAGTTACCTGCATAAGTTAGCTTGTCCACATTGATGATACGAATCTCATCTCCATATTTTTGAAACATGTAATGAATGTAGTTGGAGCCGATAAAACCGGCGCCACCGGTAACTAAATAAGTTCTCAATTGGTTCACTCTCCTGTTTTCTTATTGTCTCCCCAAGCTCTCCACATTTCATCCCCGGATCCTGTTTTATGGGACAAAAAATCTGTCTACGGATATGCAGAGTACATTCAGGATATACTATTTGACATTATAGCATCTTTAATTCACCGATTCAAGGATTTCCTTTTGCCTGGAACAATTGCCCCCGAAGTCCCCTCCAGCCTCAAAAATACGGCATAACCTCGTTGCTTTTCCGTATCTGCTATGCTATCATCTTACCGTGACGTCTTCTTGGCCAAGACACTTGCCGCGAAGCGCGCCACAGACGGAATTGCCACGATCATTCGTCCAAGTTTTGAGACTCGGACACAGTATAGTATGGGGAGGATTTTGATATGAAATGGATGAAAAAGAGGGATGAAAATATCTCAGTCTGGCCGCTGCTGGGGCTACTGGCCGTGCTGGGGATTCTGGCTGTCCTGGCCCGCTTTACTTACACAGACTATGTCCAGCCGGCCAGCGATAAGAAACTGGTGGAAATCAACCAGACCGCCCACACCGACAATGCCGATCCTTTTACCCAGGGGACGGTCTGGCGTCAGACTTTTGTGGCTGAGGATGATATCCTAACCGGCTTCGACTTCTACGCGACCACCTTCCAGAGGCGCAACGACTCTACCTTCCGTGTCTCCCTGGGAAGAGAGGGAGACGACGCTCCCCTTCAGACCTGGGACATCCTGAGCACCGGGGTAAAAGACCGGGACTTCTTGGATTTCTACCTGACAGACCCTGTCACTGACGCCTCCGGAGATACTTTCTACCTGGAGATCACCTCCCTGGACGGCCGCGAGGACGACGCCATCGGCATCTTTGCCTCCAGCGGCAACACCTACCCTGACGGCGCTCTGTATGAAAACGGAAAAAATTCAAAGACAGACCTGTGCTTCCGGGTCTACAGCCAGCCGGCCAAAATGCTCGCCAAGATCTTCGTCCTTTTCTTGGTTCTGCTGCTTGTGTCCGTCCTGATAATCTTTTTCTTCCTATATCTCCGCCCTCTGAAATTGGAGTACCTGTTTCTTGTCATGGCAGTATTACTGGGAGGACTCTATATGATTCTGTTTCCACCCCTGTCTGCCCCTGACGACAACATCCATTTTGAGACGGCCTACTACCATTCCAGCCGGATGCTGGGCCAAGAAGGTGTGGATAAACAAGGACACGTCCTGGTGCGTGAGGAGGACTACCGGGCTTTCTATGAACTCCGCACAGCCAATGGACAGAGTCTGATCGCCACCTGGGATAACCTCCTTGCCATGGACCACTCCCAGAAGCTGGTGTCCTCCGACAACCCGCCCTTGACGGCGCCCGGCTACTGCTACTGGCTATCCGGAGCCGGAATTGCACTGGCACGCCTCCTGGGACTGGGGAAATATCTCATGTATTTTCTCGGCAAAGGTTTCGTCTTCCTGGGATATCTGGCTGCCGGCTTTTTCACCATCCGCCTGATGCCTTTCGCCAAGAATATGCTTTTCCTGGTGTACCTGCTCCCCATCAGTATTCAGCAGGCCACATCCTTCTCCTATGACACCACCGTCAACGCCCTGGCTTTCCTGTTAATCGCCTACTGTCTGCACTTGGCTTTCCAGGTAGACAAAATGACACCCCGCCGTTGGATTGGGCTGGTAGCCTTGTCAGCCATCCTGGCCCCCTGCAAGGTAGTCTATGTGCTGATCAGTCTCTGCTGTCTTCTGATCCCCCGGACAAAGGTGGCAAAAAACTGGCACTATTATACCGGCGTGGCCGCTACTTTGGCCGCCTCCCTGATCTCCCTGTTGATCTTTCAGGCGGGAAAGATCAGCTCTGTGGCCTCTGACAGCCACCAAGTGGCGCTAGGTGGAACCAATTATACTCTGGGATACTTCCTCCAAGCTCCGCAGAAATTGATCGGAATGTACGTACGCACCTTCCAAGAGTACGGCGACTTCTACCTCTCTTCCATGTTAGGTGGAAAGTTGGGGCGTCTGGACGTGGACATTCCCTGGATGCTCATCCTGGTATTCGCCGCCTTGCTGCTGCTGTCCGTGATCCCCCAGCAAAAAGACACCCTCTCCTTGTCCGCGCCCAAGAAGCTATGGCTGGCCGTGATCTGCGCAGGCGTCGTCGGCGCCACAATGTTGGGACTTATGTTTGACTGGACTCCTGAGACCTCCGCCGTCATCGAGGGAGTGCAAGGCCGCTATTTTCTCCCCATCCTGCCGCTGCTCCTGCTGCTCACCCGCAATCAGACCTTAGTTCTGAGAAAAGATATCACCCAGGGCATGATCTTCACCTTCCTTGCCTTCCATGCTCTCACAGCCCTGTGGGCTTTTGGAATCGTCGTCGTCCGATAACCCCTAGGCCCTAGTTCCAGCTCGAGTTTTTTGTCGTAGAGCAAAGATCCTGCACTGCTGGATTCTTTGCCTGCGGCGAGTCGCATAAGCGACATAATTCCATTAACAAAAAAAATGCTGTGGAAAGGCCTCTGTCTTCCCACAGCATTTTTTGAACACGGAGAACCCTCTCGCTCTCTCGTTTTCCAGCATAAAATCCTATTCTTATCTCTTCACGGTGCACACACCGTTCTTATCAAAGACGTATTTTTTTCCACTCCACTTCTCCGTCCGGTTCCGGTACTGCACCCCCGTCGTCTTGTGGAAGAAATAGAGTTTCCCGTTGATTCTCTGAAATCCCGTCAACATCTGCCCATAAGTGGCGAATCCATAATATTTACTCCCGATCTTCCGAATGCCATTTCGAACCACGCCTCTTGTGGTGGGCAACGCATAATACTTCCCACCCTTATGAGTAAACCAGCCGCTCACTGCATTATAATTAGACCCAAAATAATACGCCCTCTTTACACCCTGGTAAGTGGCCGACACCAGCTTATTCTTCACCCGTACTCCATTGGCATCTGCATAATAGATCGTCTTGCCAGTGGAGGACACGAACAGATGGCTCATATAAAGATGTCCGTCCACTTTAGAAAAGTAATAGTATTTCTGATTGATGGGGATCCATCCATAGGGGGCATACCCCGTCCGATAATAAAAGTAATACTTCTTTCCATTGATGGTCTTCCATCCACTCTGGCGGACCCCACTGCTATCCACATAATAGATATGTCCATTCACCTTGAACAACTTATTCTTATAGAGAGTTCCCTTATTGTAGTAATAATATTTTCCGTTTTCTTTCACCCATCCATTTTTCACTGTTCCATCCGGACTGTAACTGGAAAGCGGTTTCGTCCTGGGCGTGATCTTCTTGGTATAGTCCACATAACCGAAATTCAAATCCACCACATTCTCAGAAGGTATCCCGCTGATCAATCCCTTGGTGGTAGGCAAGCCAACCACCGAAGTCCCATCCGTCGCCTGCCAGATTGAATAGCGGTAATTGCTTTTGCTGGGCGGGGTGCTGCTGCTATTGTACTGTGCAATCCAGACATCATACCCAGCCAACATGCTCATGTTATACTCATTGTTATACCAATTGACGTTGGTGTAGACCATAGGGTAGTATCCGGCCCTCTTGATCTCCGACAGAAATGCATCCACAATCTTAGACTTGGTGGTAGGAGACAAGTAGGTCAACGTGGCATCCTCCATATCCATCACCACTGGGTAAGAGATCTTATGTCCTGTGATCTGCTTAATCACATACTGGGCGTCTTTCTTGGCCTGTGTCGTGGTCTTCGCGGTGGAATAATAGTAGACCCCCACCGGAACTCCAGCAGCGTTGGCTCCCTTGATGTTCGCCTCATAAGTCTTATCCAGTCTCTGGTAACTGCCATTTCCATATCCGCCCACCCGGATGAACGCGTAGTCCACATCAGAATCGGCAACCTTATTCCAATTAATATTTCCCTGCCACTCTGACACGTCGATGCCTCTCGTCACGGCTCCAGAGATAACCGTTCCTTTTCCATTGTAACATTTTCCATTGATCTTCTTCCAGGCCTTGGTTGAGGCTGCCTGTACACTCTCCGGTGATTGAGGTAAGGCCGCGAAAGTGGCCCCGATCACCCCTGCCAATATCAGCGACAAAATCCTCTTGGCGATTTTTTTCATAACTCCTCCGACTTTCATCAACACATCTAAATGTTAAGATTCCATTAAAATAATATAACTTTTTTAGTATAACGTATTTTATATCTCCTGCGCAAGATACTTTTTTACTTTCTGCGCAATTATTTGTAAGCACCACCTCCGGCGGCGCCTGTACAGCCGAAAGATATTTTGACACTCGAAACAGATCTATGGTATAATACAATTATGATTGATTTTAATATCCCCCCCTATGTGGGGACTGAACAAAAATACATACAGGAAGCAATTGCCAACCGCAAATTATGTGGCGACGGACAATTCACTCACAGATGTAGTGACTGGATCAGCAACCATTTCCATGTCAATCACGCATTTTTGACTACATCCTGCACCCATGCATTGGAGATGGCGGCTGTTCTGACTCAGATTAAGGAGGGCGACGAGGTAATCATGCCGTCCTATACCTTTGTCTCCACTGCAGACGCCTTTGTACAGCGAGGTGCAAATATCGTGTTTGTGGACATCCGTCCAGATACCATGAACCTTGACGAGGCGCTGGTGGAGGACGCCATCACAGAGCGGACCCGGGTGATTGTCCCAGTCCACTATGCCGGTGTCTCCTGTGAGATGGATACTCTTCTGGATATCGCCCACAGACATAATCTACTGGTGGTGGAGGACGCCGCTCAGGGGTTTGACGCCTACTACAAAGGCAGATCTCTGGGAACCATCGGCGATTTTGGCTGTCTCAGTTTCCACGAGACGAAAAACCTAACCATGGGAGAGGGCGGCGCCCTGATGTTCCAGGACAGCCGTTTCCAGGAGGCCGCCGAGATTATCCGTGAGAAAGGAACCAACCGCAGCAAGTTCTTCCGAGGGCAGATCGACAAATACACTTGGGTGGACTATGGTTCCTCCTATCTCCCCAGTGATATGAATGCCGCTTACCTCTGGGGACAACTGGAACAGGCGGACGCCATCCAGAAAGATCGAATGAACAGTTGGGAGTTCTACAACGAGGCCCTCAGACCTCTGGCGGATGCCGGTAAGATTCAGCAGCCCTATATCCCAGACTATGCGGTACACAACGCCCATATGTACTACCTGAAAGCCGCAGACCTGGACACCCGGACCGCACTGATCCGATATCTGGGCCAGCGTGGGATCATGGCCGTATTCCACTATGTTCCCCTGCACAACTCCCCGGCCGGCGAGAGATTTGGGCGTTTTCACGGCGAGGATCGCTACACAACTGCTGAGAGCAACCGCCTGCTGCGTCTCCCTATGTACTATGGATTAACCCGCTCCGATCAAGAGAAGGTCGTCGCCGCAATCGAAGACTTTTATCAGAATAAGAGGTAATCAAATTGAATATTCTATTTTTTTTGACTCCCAAGAAAGACATCGCCTATATCTATGAGAATGAGACGCTTCGGCAGGCCTTAGAGAAAATGGAGAACCGCCGTTACTCCTGCATCCCCATCCTGAGCATGGATGGACAGTACATCGGCAGTATCTCCGAGGGAGACCTCCTGTGGGAAATCAAGAGAAGAGGGCCTCTGTCCTTACACGCCATGGAGGATATCTCCATCATGAGTATTCCAAGGGGCCACCACTACAAGGCCATCCACGTGAACTCCCGAATGGAGAATTTGATTCAAAGAGCTATGAACCAGAATTACGTCCCTGTGGTGGACGATCAAAATAGCTTCATCGGCATCGTCACCCGGAAGGATATCATCGGTTTCTGCTATAAAAAACTTGCCGAGCAGGAGCATTGACGTCCCGCACCGCTCTATGATGAAGAATTCTACCACATGATAGTACCGGCCTGCGCACCCTCGTAGGTTCACAGAAGAATTTATCGCGACAAAAAGACACAGGATCCCGCGTTTCCTGTGTCTTTTTTGATGAAAAATTTTTCGAGTCTTCTCAATAAAAAAGCGTCCCGGTATTTCTTCTCTCAGAGCACCTTAGACAGAAATTCCTGGAGCCTGGGATCCTCTGGATGGTTGAAAAATTCCTCCGGCTTATTCTCCTCTTTGATCTGCCCACTGTCCATGAACACCACTCTGGTGGCGACTTCTCTTGCAAACCCCATCTCATGGGTGACCACCACCATGGTCATACCGGTGCCAGCCAGCTTTTTCATGATCTCCAGCACCTCCCCCACCATCTCCGGGTCCAGGGCCGAGGTGGGCTCGTCAAAGAGCATCACATCCGGATTCATGGCCAGGGAGCGGACAATGGCAATTCTCTGCTTCTGGCCCCCTGACAACTGGGACGGATAGGCATTGGCCTTATCCTCAAGCCCTACCATCCGCAGCAAGTCCAGAGCTTTTTCCTCCGCCTCCCCCTGGCTCTTCTTCAATAATTTTATGGGCGCCAGCGTGATATTCTGAAGGATTGTCTTGTGTGGAAATAGATTAAAGTGTTGGAACACCATTCCCATCTTCTGGCGGTGTCTGTTAATATCCACCTTCTTATCCGTAATATCCACTCCCTCGAAGTAGACATGACCAGAGCTTGGCACCTCCAACAGGTTCAAGGAACGCAGGAAGGTAGACTTGCCGGATCCGGAAGGTCCTACGATCACCACCACCTCACCGCGGCGGATCTGTGTGGTAATTCCATTTAAGGCATGAAGAGAATCTCCAAACACCTTGTGCAAATCATCCACCTGGATCAATACATCACTCTCACATTTAGTGGTCACTGTTGCGCAGCCTCCTTTCCAGCAAGGTTACCAGCTTTGAAAAAATCATAACCATAACCAGATAAATCAACGCCACCGCGATCAATGGCATAAACGCATCGTAAGTACGGCTTCGGATGATATCGCCGCCTTTCGTCAGATCCTGAAGTGCAATGTAGCCAGCCACAGAAGTCTCCTTCAACAGAACAATGAACTCATTTCCCAGGGCCGGAAGTACATTCTTAAATGCCTGAGGCATGATGATATAGAGCATGGTCTGCGCATAGTTAAAGCCCAGGCTTCTCCCGGCTTCGAACTGCCCCTCGTCTATGGACATGATACCTGAACGGAAGATCTCCGCCACATAGGCTCCTGAATTCATACCGAAAGCCATGACCGCCACAAACACCTTGCTCACATCCATACTGGCAAACACTACAAAGTAAATAATCAGAAGCTGAACCACCACCGGCGTTCCCCGGATGACCGTGATATAAATATTGCAGATCACATTCAGAATCCTCAGCTTATGCGTCTTGTCGTAAGTCGAGCGGACAATGGCCACAAAAAATCCCAAGGCAATCCCCAACAGGACAGCCAAGAAGGTGACTTCCAAGGTCACCTTCAGGCCGTCTGTGATATATCTCCACCGATCATCACTCACAAAGTTAATAATAAATCTATCTCTTAATGCTTCCATGTACTCTCCTATCCGTATCCTCAGTAAAAGTACCTACCTCATTCTTTCACAATGATAACCTGGCGTGCCGTGTAGTAAGAATCTGAGAACAACACCTGCTGCTCTCTCTCCTCGGTTATAGTCATTCCGGCTGCGCCAAAGTCTGCCTTTCCACTGGTCACGGCAGGAATGATGGAGTCAAAGGCCATATCCTCGATCTTCAATTCCATACCCAGTTTATCTGCAATCGCCTTTGAAAAGTCTGCGTCTAACCCTACGATCTCATCTCCCTCATAGTACTCATAAGGTGGAAACTCCGCATTGGTAGCCATTACCAGAGTTCCATTGGAGCGGTCCACATCCTCCGGGGACTCGTAGTAATTCTCTCCGGCAGTGTCTCCAATATAAGAATTTGCAATCTGCTCAAAGGTCCCGTCCTCTTTCAATTCTCCGATAACCTTGTTCATCTTATCGCACAGTTCCTGGTTCTCCTTCTCAAAGCAGAGTGCATACTCCTCTTCGCTGTAAGCGCCGTCCAGAATCTTCAGACCTTCACTCTGTTTTACGAACTCCTGGGCCGGGAGGTCGTCGATAACCACCGCGTCGATCTTTCCCTGAGACAGAGCCTGCACCGCCTCGAATCCCTTGTTATAACGCTCAACGCTCTCGTCCCCGAACTCGTCGGTCACAGCCAGATCCCCTGTGGTTCCCTGCTGCACACCAATTTTCTTGCCCTCCAAGTCATCCCTGGACTCGATAGCCGCCGACTCCTTCTCCCCGCTGTCCTTACTGCTATCCTCGCCGGAACCGCCTCCACAGGCTGCCAAAGACATGGCGCAAGCCGCTGCCAAAAGTACGCTCAACACTTTCTTTTTCATCGTTTCTCCTCCTAAACTAATAAATATTCATTTTCCTTGGCTAAATATTCACTTTTCCATAGATAATTAACATTGTATCATCTTTCCCCAAAAAAACAAGTATAGATCTTGCATCTTCCCCCATTTTTTTCTATACTAATCCAAGAGTCAAAACTCTCTCAAAAAGATAGAATTTTTCGACTTCTAAGGCAATTGCCCCTATACATGCCAGATTTCGACATGTTAAAACAAAAAATTCACTTAAAACTGATATTTTTTTACATTTTATACGGATATATTAATAGACAAATAAAGGAGTATATACACTATTATGAAAAAGAAATATCAGTACAACTTTGATCTGTTCGGACAGAATCTATCTCACTACCGCCGTCTCAGCGGTATGACGCAGGAAGCCCTAGGTCGCTCGGTGGGAATGAACCGCACCTATATCAGCGCACTGGAGCATGGCAGAGCCAACCCCACCCTAAGGCTGATGTCCACCTTGGCTATCGCCTTAAGAATAGAGGTGAGTAATCTGCTGACCATCCCGAAAGATCGCAACCACTCTGAGGAGGACTAAGATGAAATTCACAAAAATGCACGGTATCGGCAACGACTACGTCTACGTAAACTGTTTTGAGGAGACAGTGGAGAACCCTGCCAAGGTCGCCCAGTTCGTCAGCGACCGCCATTTCGGCATCGGGTCCGACGGCCTGATCTTGATCAAACCGTCTCCCGTGGCAGACTGCGAGATGGATATGTACAACATGGACGGCTCTCAGGGAGCCATGTGCGGCAACGGAATTCGTTGTGTGGCCAAGTACGTCTACGACCACGGTCTCGTCTCCAAACCCACCCTCCACATTGCCACAAAAAGTGGGATAAAAGAGCTAGAGCTAACTGTGGAGGACCAAAAAGTCTCACTGGTGAAAGTCAATATGGGAGCTCCCATCTTGAAAGCCTCAGAGATCCCCATTCTCTCCAGCCAAGAGCAGGTGATCAATCAACCTTTGTCGTTGGATCAGAATCTCTACCACATCACCGGCGTTTCCATGGGAAATCCCCATGCTATCGTCTATATGGACGATGTGGACCAACTGGACATCGAGAAGATCGGTCCCAAATTTGAGAATCATCCAATCTTTCCTGACCGGATAAACACAGAATTTGTAAAAGTTATCGATCGCCATACAGTACAGATGCGCGTGTGGGAGAGAGGTTCCGGCGAGACTCTCGCCTGCGGTACCGGAGCCTGTGCCGTCGCCGTATCCTCCATCTTAAACGGATTCACGGAAGACGAGGTCACCGTCAAACTCCTGGGAGGAGATCTGAAAATCTTCTGGGATCGCCAGGCAAACCTGGTCTACATGACCGGGCCTGCCACCACAGTTTTTGAGGGAGAGATCTCACTTCCAAAAAATTTTCCTGTAAAATAAAAAAGATGGTGCCTTGGCACATTCTCGCGCCGGGCGCGGCCGCCTGCGACACTCTTCATCTTCGCGTGAGTGCGCATCATCACATGAAAAAAGCGCGCCCACGGCGCGTTTTTTTCAACCCTATGCTCCAATTTGTTTGTTCATCCATCTTTTCCACCAACGGAGAAGATTACAGATAAGCCCTGCATGTTCCGGTTCCGGCATCGGCGCCTCCCCAGATAACTCTGACAGTTCCTCACCCTGCTGCTCAATCTCCGCCGGGCGGTAACATTGAACCCTCAGAAGATTTTTCTCATAACAGAAATCCTGGCCTGCCTCCAACTGATAAACGCCCTTCCAGGAAGTCTTCCCAGTCTGTGCGGACAGTTCCCGAATCTCAGAGGGCGCAACCGACATTGCCGTCTTTCCCAGGAACTGTACAAAAGCCAAGATACTGGACAGAGAAGTGGCGAAGGCCAATCGTCCTCCCACCAGCGCATAGTACAGTGGACGTCCTCCCTTAACGTCTCTGGCCGCAAATAAGCGCTCTTCCTTTTGATTCCAGATTACCAATGCATAGGAGCCTTCCAGATAGTTGACAATCTCTTCCCCAAATTCCTCGTAAGCGTGCAGAATCACTTCATTCTCACTGCCACAACGGAAATGATGTCCCACTCTCTCCAAGCTCTCTTTGAGACTCTCCGTGTTTGTGAGTACACCGTCACAGACCAGCACCAACCGCCCATCCTCACTGACTCTCGGTTGATGACACCCCTTCACCTCCACGATCTCCTCCTGGCTACACGCCATAGCCCCTGACTCCCAGTAATATTCTCCCTGGTCATCGTCATCCTGCCGGTACAGCGCTTGCATCATGGCTTCCAGAGCGATTCCCTGACTCTCTACTCTCCCCACAAAACCGCAAATGCCACACATGGTAATCCCTCCTCTCCATCAGATTACATCCTGAAAATTCACTCGCACAAGCGTCCCCCTCTCCTCCTCAGACTCCAACTCCATCGCCCCGCGAAGCTGCTCTGTAACCATCGTACACAGATAGAGTCCAATTCCACACCCGCCTATCTGGCGGTCTTTGGTCCGGTCTCCCCTGTAAAACGGCGTGGCGACCTGTCCCAATACCTCCTTGGGAATTCCACTACCCCAGTCCTCCACCTCCAGAAGAAAACCATTTTCCCAGACTTTATTCCTCATGACCACCTGGCCGCCTTTTTGAGAGTATGAGATCGCATTTCTCAACAAATTTGACAACAATATGTAAAACAACGTAAAGTCTCCTCGGACTGTCCGCAATTCCCACTGGCTCTCCAGGAGAACCTGCCTCTCCCTGAGAAGATATCCCAGATCTTCTCTGAGCGCCATCTCCAATTGGTGAAAATCCACAAGCTCCGACTTCCAGCCATCCACCTTAATTCGGTAGATCTGCATTAATCTCTGACACATCTGGCGAATCCGGTTCGCCTCCGACTCAATATTCTCCAGAGCCGCCCTCCTCTGCCCAGGCATACAGTTGGCCATCTTCAGATATTGAACGTACCCCAATATGGATGTCAGCGGAGTGTTGACCTCATGGATCATAGCCTCAATGAATTCCGGAGACTTCCCATCCACCTGCCACAGACTCTCTTGCCGATTGTCTGTTGTCATTATACAATAACGATTTTGCTGGCCTGTAATCCTCAGTTTTCTCCGATTTTTTTTCTTATTTTTTCTCCCCCGATAAGTTTTCGCGCCATTGCAAAAGGCCGCCACCAGAATCAGACCCCAGAAAATCCCCCAGGCGATCTTTAGCCCTAACCTCATCTCTTCTTCTCCAGACGATACCCATATTTATAGACCGTCTCGATCTCACGTCTCCATCCCAGCTTCCTGCGCAGTCTCTGAATATGGATATCCACCGTCCTGGTGCCACCCTCATACACATACCCCCAAGCCAATTCCAAAATCTGTTCTCTGGAGAGCGCCAGATTGCAGTTTTTTGCCAAGACCTCCAGGAGAGAGAATTCCTGGGCTGTCAGCTCCACCGGCTGCCCCTCTCTCCACACCTTCCTCTGGGCAAAATTCACTTTCACATCTCCCAGGCAGAATTCCTGTTCCTTCCTCCCACATCTGCGCAGCACCGTATCCACCCTGGCCAACAACTCTATAGCCTCAAAGGGCTTTGTGATATAATCGTCAGCCCCCAGTTTCAGTCCCTTTACCTTCTCCTTGACACTATCCTTGGCAGTCAGATAGATCACAGGAACTTGTTTTTGGGCAAAATAAGAGAGTAGTTGATATCCATCCAGCCCAGGCAGCATAATATCCAGCAGTACCAAGTCCAGCTCTTCCTTCTGATTCCACTTCAATGCTTCCTCTGACGTAAAAGCTTGTAAAGTCTGGTACCCCACCATCTCCAAATTCATAGCAATCAAATCATTAATTTTCTTCTCATCATCCACGATCAATATCTCAGACATAAAAAAATCTCCTTACAGTCCGGTTGGGTGTGCAGCAATACATCTGTCACGGAAGGAGAGGCCTCCCCTCCCACCGTAGCACATCAATTATACCATACTGTAAGGAGAAAAGTTGTTTCCAGCTTGTAACAACTTTCGCCTGATTTAGCCCTCGTCCTCGTCCCCCTAGCCCTACAGCTTCTCAGCTATATCTGGGAATACTTGTACGCTTCTCTTGAGGATCCCCCGGATATGGGCGATCAAAATTCCATAGTTGGTGATGGGTATTTTCTGATCCTGTGCGCACTTGATACGATATTTCATCTCGCGCTCATTTAACATACAGCCGCCGCAGTGAACAATCAACTGGTAGGGAGTAAGATCCTCTGGGAACTCCACCCCTGAAGTGAACGTAAATTCCAGAGCTTTTCCTGTATACTCCTGTATCCATCTGGGAATCTTAACCGTCCCAATATCGTCACACTGGCGGTGGTGGGTACACCCCTCGGACACCAATACCCGGTCTCCGTCCTGCAGACGGTCCAGCGCCGTCGCTCCCTTCACTGCCTCTGTCAAGTTACCTTTGTACCTGGCGAACAAAATAGAAAAAGACGTCAAGGGAATATCCACGGACGTCTCCTGACTCACCCGTTGGAATACTTGACTATCTGTGATCACCAGACGGGGTTTTTTCCCCAGATTCTCCAATGTCTCCTTCAGGGCATCTTCCTTCACCACAACGGACACTGCGTCCGATTCCAGGATATCCCGGATCGTCTGCTGCTGGGGAAGAATCAGCCTGCCCTTAGGAGCCGCCTTGTCCACCGGAATCACTAAGACCACAAAGTCCGCCGGCCTGAGCAGATCTCCCACTATTCGCTGTTCCGGCTCGTCTGTCGCCGCTAAACTGGCGATCTTCTCTTTCAACTCATAGATATTCTCTTTCGTCACCGCGCTGACATAGATCTCCTGAGAATCAGGCTGCTGCGTTTTCTCCAAGAGATCCGACTTATTGTACACAATCACATAGGGGATCCCTTTGTCCCGAATAATCGCCAAAAGCTCTCTGTCCGCCCCTTTCATTCCCACCACGCCGTCCACCACTAGGACAGCCACGTCTGTCTTATTGAGAATCTGCCGGGCTTTCTTCACCCTCAGCTCTCCGAGAGCTCCCTCATCATCCATACCCGGGGTGTCGATGATCACCACCGGACCCAGAGGAAGCAACTCCATGGCTTTACTCACAGGGTCCGTGGTCGTTCCCCTCACGTCCGACACCACAGCCAGATCTTGTCCTGTCACCGCGTTGACTACACTGGATTTTCCCGCATTGCGCATTCCAAAGAATCCAATATGTACCCGGTCTGACGACGGTGTACTATTCAATCCCATAACTTTATCCTCCTTATTCCACTGCTCACCATACGTGCTCAGGAATTCAGCAGCCGTCCCACCGGCAACTCAGCCAGCACATCCTGCTCGCCGTACCCTCGCACAATCTGTTCCAACGCTTTGATTCCATCCGTCATAAATTTGTCCTTATGATAGACGAAGCTAAACCTCCGGTTCCACTCCTGCTCCTCCTGGGCAAACGCCTTCAACCGGCCCTCTCTCAATTCCTTTTCTATCAAGCTGACAGACAGAACCGCCAGGCACCGATTGATCTGCACAGTCTGAAGTATCGCCGAGGGAGAACTCTCCTCGAACACCACCTTAACCCCCACCCCGTGCTGTCTCAGATAATTTTCAAACAACGCTCTGGTACCGCTGCCTTTCTCCCGCATGACGAACTCCTGTCCCTCCAGATCAGAGAGAAAAAGCTTCGTGCTCCCCATAAATGGGTGCTCCATCCCACAGACCAGCACCAGATAATCGTCTATCATGGGAATGGACACCAAGTCGCTGCTTTGAACTTCTCCCTCGATGATTCCCACATCCAATTCCATGGACAAAAGTTTCTCCTCGATGGTCTGTGTATTGCCTCCATAACAAAAGACATCCACAGATGGATATCGCTCCCGAAATTCCCGGACTATCTCCGGAAGCGCGCTGCTTCCCACCGTCACAGTAGCTCCGATCCGAAGTCTCTCCTTGAGATCCCACAACATATGTTCCTCCAATTGATCAAATTGAAAGACTACCTGTTTGGCATAGGAGTAGAACTCCCTTCCAACCTCTGTGATATACAACTTCTTTCCCAGACGCTCAAACAACTGAGTATGATAGTGTTCTTCCAACTCCCGGACGGCCTGGCTGACGGAAGGTTGGGTGATGTACAGTCGCCGCGCCGCCTGGCTCATCGTCCCACTGTCCGCCACGGCCAGAAAAATCTTGAGATGGCGAATAGTCATATCCTCATCCCCTTTTCTCTATTGTTAATAGGTAAACTTTATGATATATATAAGATTATAATAATTTACCTATATTCTTTCAAGAGATATAATAGAAATGAATGAAAAAACGAAGGAGGAACACAACATGGCAACACTCACAATCAACCCTGCAGAAGAAAAAAGGGTCAAGGGCCTTGGTTTTCTCAGCAACAAGGGGACCGACAACTTCTCAGCACGTATTATCACCGTCAACGGCAAAATCACCGCCCAGCAACAGCGGGTGATCGCAGACGCCGCCGAGAAATTTGGCGACGGCAATATCACCTTCACCACCCGTATGACCGTGGAGGTACCTGGAATTCCCTTTGACAAAATCGAAGACTTCCAATCCTATATCGCCAAGGCCGGATTGAAGACTGGCGGTACCGGCGCTAAGGTGCGCCCTGTGGTCTCCTGCAAGGGAACCACCTGCCAGTATGGCCTGTTGGATTCCTTCGCCATCTCCGAGGAGATTCATCACCGTTTCTACGAGGGATACCACAGTGTACAGCTTCCCCACAAATTCAAAATCGCCGTGGGAGGCTGCCCCAACAACTGCGTCAAGCCCAACCTAAACGATGTGGGCATCATCGGGCAGATGCTCCCAGCCTTCAAGGAGAACGGCTGCAAAGGTTGCAAAAAATGCAGCATCATGGCCGTCTGTCCAATGAACGCTGTGGAGATGGTGGACGGCGTGGCCAAGATCGACCCTGAAAAATGTATCCACTGCGGCCGCTGCGTCAGAAGCTGCCACTTCAAAGCGCTCAGAGAGAGCAAACCCGGATACAAGATCTACATCGGCGGCCGCTGGGGAAAAAAGATCTCCCATGGCCGCGCTCTGAGCAAAATCTTTCAGGACAAAGAGGAAGCCTTGAACGTCATCGAGAAGGCTATTCTACTGTTCCGCGAACAGGGCAGGCCTGGGGAGCGTTTCGCCAGCACCATACAGCGCCTGGGCTTCGAGAACGTCCAGCGGCAACTGCTCTGCGACGACCTTCTCCAGAGAAAACAAGAGATACTAAAAGACTGACCATAGGAGAATCCGAAGAACTTTCCTATAACACCAACAAAAAGCCCAGACTCCTACAGACCGAGTCCGGGCTTTCTCTAAGCCTTCTGTTTTTCTTTCGCCTTCTTAACGTCCAGGCGGTGATGTACCCACTCCCGCAGAAGCGAATAGGCCACTGAGGTCAACGGTATAAAGATCAGCATCCCCGCCACTCCCATGAGATTGCCGCCCACGGTGACAGCTACCAACACCCAGATGGATGGAAGTCCCACCGAGCCGCCCACCACATGGGGGTAGATCAGATTTCCCTCTATCTGCTGTAGAATCAGGAAGATTCCGATGAACACCAGCGCCTTCACCGGGCTAACCATCAATAGAAGCAAGGCGCTGATGGCACAGCCAATAAACGCCCCGAAGATGGGAATCAAAGCGGTGAATCCAATCAAAATCCCAATCAACATTGCATAGGGAAATCCACAAAGGGTCAGTGTCAGAAAGAACATGGAGCCGAGAATCACCGCCTCAATACACTGTCCCGTCACAAAATTCGCAAACGTCCGGTAACTGAGGGAAAATACATGGAGCGTATATCTCTCCGTCTTTTCCGGGAGAACTGCCTTTAGCACCATCTTGGCCTGTCGTCCCAGTTTTTCCTTCTGTAAAAGAATATAGCAGGCAAAGACAAATCCGATGCAGAGGTTCATCACCGCACGCACAATTCCCATAGTCACCGTCCACGTGGAAGTCAGCACGCTGCCTGCGCCGTTTCGCAGTATGTCCAGCGCGGAGGTCAGCGCCTTGTGCCAGTCTAAATCCAACTGATTAATCCAATCTGAGATCTGCTGATTATCTTGGAAGATCTCCGCAGCCCAGCGCTGTACCTCCGGGATCGTCTTCTCCACAGTCTTCCCCAGCGTCACCAGCGTCTTTCCCAGCTCCGGCACTACCACCTGAAACACCAGGTAGATAATCAGAAGAACCAGAAAGATGGCCGTCACCAGGGAAAGCGGTCTGGCCAGTTTTCTCTTGACGCCATTCTTCCCATTGAAAATCTTCTCCTCCAGAAAGTGCATGGGCACATTGAGAATAAACGCCATCGCCGCCCCCAACACAAACGGAAACAAAATCTGCCAGAACAGACTAAGCATATCTAAGATCTTGTCAAGCCTCTGAATCCCCACCAAGATCAGAACGGTAAAGAGAACCATCAGCATAATTTTCTTCATATTTTCTCTGTCTAATTGCATACCTACCTCCAAAGAGCTGCGGCAACAAATCCGGCTTTCTGCTCAATCCTCCAACTGTCTTTGCAGCTCTGCGTAATCTTCCACATAAATCTCACTGAGACGTCTCACTTCCTCTCTGCGTCCCGCCATCCCTTCATCGTAGATTCCCACCGTGTGAAATCCGTTCTTCCTGGCCGTCTCCAGGGCAAAGTCCGCATCCTCATAGACGGTGATCTCCCGGGGATTTGCCCCCAGACGCCTCGCCGCCTCCAAGAAGCATTCGGGCTGCGTCTTTCCACTTCCCGCCTCATCACAGTCCAAGACAAACTCAAAATACTCGGTGATGTCCAACCGATCAAACGCCATACGCGCCAGATAGGACGGCGTCGCCGTGAGCACACACATCCGGATCCCCCTCCTTCTGAGAAAATCCAGGTGCCCACGCACTCCCGGCTTCAATGGGAGGCTCTCCCGGTACGCACACTCCACCATCTGGCTCATCTCCCGGTGAATCTCCTGCACCGTCTCCTCCACACCCAGCTCTCTGCGAAAATACTCCGCCCCCTCATCCATGCTCAAAGCCGCGGTTCTCTCATCCAAGTCCCCCGGAGGACAGATTCCTTTGGATTTCAGGTAGTCCCTCCCCAGATTCCTCCAAATATGCATAGAGTCCAAAAGTGTTCCGTCCATGTCAAAAATCACATAGGGATAAATTTTCATCTGCTCTTCCTTTCTTATGTACTGCCTACTCTTTTCTGAAAAGTTTAATCTAGGTGTCAAATTCTTGCATCAAAGAACCTTATGAGAGAAAGATCTCCCTCAACTCCCGGGCCGCAGCCGCCACATTTTTCTGAGCTACCACAGCCGACACCACAGCCAGGCCGGAAATCCCAGTTCCCCGCAATTCTCTCGCGTTCTCCTTGTTGATCCCGCCGATGGCCACCACAGGGATCTCAATCTCCTTACAAATCTCTGTCAAACCTGCTCTCGTCACATTTCGCGTATCCTTCTTCGTGCCAGTCGTGTACATTGCGCCCACTCCCAGGTAATCCGCACCCTCCTGCTGGGCTCTCACCGCCTCCTCCACAGTGGCCGCCGACACCCCCAAGATCTTCTGATCCCCCAAGATCTTCCGCACCACCGTGGCCGGAAGATCAGACTGGCCCACATGGACTCCAGCCGCATCCACAGCCAGAGCGATATCCACCCGGTCATTGATAATCAGTGGAATTCCATAGCGGTCAGTCACCTCTTTTACCTTGCAGGCCATCTCATAGAATTCCCGGGAGGAACAGGACTTCTCCCGCAACTGAACCACCGTGCAGCCACCCTGAATGGCTTGCTCCACCGACTCCTCCACAGTGGGACTACTCATCAGACCTCGGTCTGTGCATACATACAGTGTGTAATCTACGTTTTTTTTCATTTGTCTCATCATCCCTTCTATATTATAGACATCCGGGACAAATTTTTATCACTTATCCTGGATCAAAAATATCTCCTCTGATTTAGCCTTATCAGAGAGGTCTCCTGATTCCGCAGAACTCGGCATAGTTCCCTCCAAATCCTATGTTGGTAATCATAACATCTTCCAGAACCTTTGCCTATAGAATTATAAAATTTCTCAAAGATTAAATTTTTATAAAAAAAGAATTGACTCAAAATTAAATGTAACGTATAGTTAATTCGGGCAGAAAACTGTCTGATTTTATTAAAGGGAAGGAGATTCGAGATGAATCTAGAAAAATTCTTTCATCTGAAGGAAAATCATACTACAGTCAAAACTGAAATTTTGGCGGGTATTACCACTTTCATGACGATGGCCTATATCTTGGCCGTCAATCCAAACATCCTATCCTCCACGGGAATGGACCACGGCGCGGTCTTCACTGCCACAGCAGTAGCTGCATTCCTGGGAACCTTATTGATGGCGCTGTTTGCCAACTATCCGTTTGCCCTTGCCCCAGGTATGGGACTGAACGCCTATTTTGCCTACACTGTCGTTCTGGGCATGGGGTACACTTGGAAGGTGGCTCTGGCTGCCGTACTGGTGGAAGGTATCATCTTCATTGTCTTATCTTTGCTCAGTGTCCGGGAAGCCATCTTCGACGCTATCCCCTATAATCTGAAGAAAGCTGTCAGCGTGGGGATCGGCCTGTTCATCGCCTTCATCGGCTTACAGAACGCAAAAGTGGTCATCGGGGGCTCTACTTTGCTCAGTCTGTTCTCCATCGACGGCTACAATTCCATCCTCCAGCAGAACGCCACAGTCAACGGAACCGAGTACGTGGCCGCATCCATGAATGATGTGGGAATCACCGTCCTGCTGGCTGTTGTGGGAATCATCATCACGGGAATCTTGGTGGCTAAGAACATCAAGGGCAACATCCTGTGGGGTATCCTGATCACCTGGCTGTTGGGTATCCTCTGCCAGTTCGCTGGGCTGTACATTCCCAATCCGGCGCTGGGCTTTTATTCCCTGCTCCCAGATTTCAGCAGCGGGATCTCCATTCCCAGCCTGTCACCAATTTTCGCCCAGTTCAGCTTAGAAGGCGTCCCTGTCCTGGAATTTATCGTCATTGTGTTCGCCTTCCTGTTCGTAGACCTTTTCGACACTCTGGGAACGCTCATCGGTGTCTCCTCAAAGGCCAACATGCTGGATGAGAATGGAAAGCTCCCCCACATCAAGGGAGCGTTGCTGGCCGACGCTGTGGCCACCACCGCCGGCGCCGTGCTGGGTACTTCCACCACGACCACTTTCGTAGAGAGCGCCTCCGGTGTAACCGAGGGCGGCCGTACCGGGCTGACAGCCATCACCACAGCCATCTTATTTGGCCTGTCTCTGTTCCTGTCTCCCATCTTCCTGGCCATTCCCTCTTTTGCCACCGCTCCCGCACTGGTAATCGTGGGATTCTATATGCTGGGCGCTGTGACAGACATTGACTTTACTGATCCTGCCGAGGGAATTCCCGCATTTATCTGCATCGCGGCCATGCCTTTCTTCTACAGCATCTCAGAGGGCATCTCCATGGGAGTGATCTCCTATGTTCTCTTAAATCTGTTGACCGGAAAAGGCAAGAAAGTCAGCCCAGTCATGTATGTGCTGGCCGTACTGTTCATTCTAAAGTACATTCTAATCTGACAGATGGAGCCGAACTTGGCAGATCCTGTATAACTGGACAACCCAGAGCCGGAGACAAAGGAATCCCTTTGCTTCCGGCTCTCTTTTCCCAAAAACTTATAAGACTTCTATAATCAAAATCCCAGAGGTAAAAATATGAAAAACTCACAATTGCGAAATTCTTTTTTATTGCTGCTGACCGCCACCATCTGGGGCGTCGCCTTCGTAGCGCAAAGCGTGGGGATGGACTACGTGCAGCCCTTCACCTTCAACGGCATCCGGTCTCTGATCGGCGGTCTGGTCCTGGTCCCCTGTATCTTCCTCCTCAACCGCAAAAAGTCCGGTCATACACAGCCAGCCGCCCACAACCGTGATCTGATTCTAGGAGGAACTCTCTGCGGGCTGTGTCTGTTCTCGGCCGGCTCCTTTCAACAGTTCGGCATCCAGTACACCACTGTGGGGAAAGCCGGATTCATCACTGCCTGTTACATTGTCATCGTCCCAATCCTAGGTCTATTTCTAAGGAAAAAATGTACGCCGCTGATCTGGGCCAGCGTCCTGTTAGCCCTGGCAGGTTTATATTTTCTCTGTATCGCCGGATCTTTCTCCCTCAATCTGGGAGATGTCCTGGTCTTCATCAGCGCTCTCTTGTTTTCTGTCCACATCCTGGTGATTGACTATTTCTCACCGCGGACAGACGGGGTCAAACTGGCCTGCATCCAGTTTTGGATCTGCGGCCTGCTGTCCGTGGTAGGTATGTTTCTCTTTGAGTCTCCAGATCTGACCATGATACGGATGGCTTGGCTGCCACTTCTCTACGCCGGAGTTCTCTCCTGCGGAGTGGCCTACACTTTGCAGATCGTGGGACAGAAGAACATGAACCCCACTGTGGCCTCCTTGATCCTCAGCCTGGAATCCTGTATCTCTGTCCTGGCCGGCTGGCTGCTTCTTGGCCAGGCTTTAAGCCCCCGGGAACTTCTGGGATGTCTCCTCATGTTCGCCGCCATCATTCTGGCCCAGTTGCCAGTGAAATCCACCTAGGTCAGCATCACGCCAACGTCCTTGGCATAACACAGGGAAGCCTCCGTCTTCAGCTCCAGCTCACGGCGAGTGATTCCCGGCGCCATGGCTGTGACCACCATACGGCCTTCCTCACAGGAGATCACGCACAACTCCGTCACAATCACATCCACACATTTCACCGCGGTCAGAGGTAACGTGCACTTTTTGAGCAATTTGGGTTTTCCATGCTTATTGCAATGTTCAGTGGCCACGATCACCTTCTTGGACCCGCTGACCAGGTCCATGGCTCCCCCCATGCCGCTTAGTTTCTTGCCGGGGATGGTCCAGTTGGCCAGATTACCGTCCATATCCACCTCCAGCGCCCCCAGAACCGTGGCGTCCAGATGGCCCCCTCTGATAATGGCAAAGGAAAGAGCGCTGTCGAAACAACAAGCCCCGGGCAACAACGTCACCAAGATGTCGTTGGCATTCCCCAGATCCCGGTGTCCCGTCCTCCAGTCGCCATTCTCCCCACCGTTTTTCGCCATCCACGATATTATACTCTCATAGTCATAGAAATCCCAGGGAAACGGCAGCTCCTTATGAACCCCGATACAGCCGTTCTCCCCTTGGAACCACACGATATTTCCCTCCGGCACATAGTTTCCCACCAAGGTAGGAATCCCCACTCCTAAGTTGACCACGTCGCCGTCATGAAGCATAGCCGCAACATTTTTTGCAATCATCTCTCTCTTTTCCGCCATCAGAATATCGCCTCCTCTGCCAACACAATCTGATCGATGAAGATCCCCGGGAGTTGTACCTGATCCGGCTCTATCTCCCCCATCTCCACAATCTTTTCCACCTCTAAGATCACCAAGTCTGCCGCCGTGGCCATCACCGTGTTGAAATTAGCAGCCGTGTACTTAAACACCGCATTTCCCTGCCGATCTGCCTTATAGGCCTTCACCAAGGCCACGTTGGCCCGAAGAGGCAGTTCCAGAAGGTATTTCTTCCCGTCGATTACCTTCGTCTCCTTCCCTTCCTCAGCCACAGTTCCCACCCCCGTAGGCGTATAAAATCCTCCGATCCCGGCACCGCCAATTCGGATTCGCTCCGCCAAAGTTCCCTGTGGAACCAGCTCCAATTCAATCTCTTTATTAAAAATCCTGCCCACCGCGTCTGGATTGGCTCCAATAAACGAGGTGATACACTTTTTCACCTGGTTGTTGGCAAATAACCGGCCTGGCCCCTGTAAATAGGGCAAACCGCCGTAACCCAGATCCTCGGAGACCAACGTCAACTCCTTAACCTGCGGCCGTTTGGCCAACTCATACAACAAATGCAAAGGACAGCCGAAATTGGTAAATCCCCCAATCATCACCCTATCCCCACTTTTGACCCCATCCATCGCGGTCTGAATATCAACTACCTTATTCATCTGACTCTCCCTTCCGAATTTTTTGTCCCTGTCCCGTCGATATAGAAAGCCTCATACTCTCTCGTCAAATCAGAGACCTTTTTACGGCATCTCAGTAATGTGAACATACAGATAAACATACAGAAGGCCAACGCGAAATCGGTAAAACTCCAGAGAAATTCCAGAGAAGCCACAGATCCCACCACCGCCGACAGACAAATCAGGCAGCGGTAAACCATGTCCACATATTTAGAAATCTTTTGATTTCTAATCAGGTACTTGACGCAAACTTCCCCATAATACGCACAGACCATAGCCGTAGTAAAGGCAAACAACGCAATGATAACCCCTATAAACAATGCGCCCGCCTGCTCATTTCTAAAAAATGCGGAGAACGCAGCGGTGGTCAGCGCCGTCCCCGTCAGTCCACTGCCCAACACATCCGTCGTCAAAATCACCAAAGCCGTACTGCTGCACACAATCGTGTCCACCACCACCTCCACGGCTCCCCACATTCCCTGGTCCACCGGGTGCCGCACATCCGCCGTGGAATGAGCGAAAGCTACGTCGCCGCTGGCCGCCCCGTTGGAATAAAATCCTCTCATGATTCCATAGCGGATCGCCATATTCGCGCTCGCCCCCGCAAAACCCCCACAGGCGGCCGAACCTGTAAACGCAGCCAGGAATACCTCTTTTAGGATTCCTGGAAGCTGTGCGATATGGAGCAGGACAATGACAAAACTGACCCCCACATACAGCAATGCCGCAAAAGGGATGAGCTTATTGGAGACGTCACTCAGCCTGCGTATCCCCCCAAAGAGCACAAAGGCAATCAAGACTGCCGCCACAATTCCCACCAGTACAGGCGGAAACTGCCACACCCCCTGAAAGGCTCCTACCACAGAATTGATCTGCGTGGCCTCTATGATAAAATTAGACAGGCCGTAGACCAGCGCGTACAGTACCGCCATCCACTTCCAGTTCGCCCCTAGGCCGCGTTCAATGTAATACATAATCCCGCCCCGGTACACTCCCGTCTCAGGGTCCTGTTCTTTATAATGAGAGCCCAGGATCACCTCGGAATATTTGATCGCGATCCCTAATACTCCGGCGATCCAAATCCAGAACAGCGCTCCCGGTCCCCCGGATGCCAACGCAATGGCGATCCCTGCAATATTCCCCACTCCCAACGTATTCCCCAGGGCCGTACAACAGGCAGAAAAAGAAGAGATCCCTTTCTCCGTCGCCTCCTTATTCCTTAGTCCACCTACAATCTGACACACAATATAGCTAAATTTCCGGAACACAAAACCTCTCGTGGAGATCATAAGAATCAACGCCACCACGCTGGCTGCCGCGAGTATCGGCGTCCCACAGAGCCAATTGGCTCCATTGATAATAATCGAAAAAATTTTTTCCATATCACATTCTCTCTTCTCATTGTAGGTTCATCTATCTAATCACGCTTCATCAATCTTCTTGTCTCCTCCTGAAGTCTGCCTGTCACGGATATACAATTTTTATTTCTGCCATTCCTCCAAGGCCTCCCGGATCAGACCGATACACAGGCGGATCTCTTCCTGGGACGGAACGGAGAAGTTCAACCGGATCGCATTGACGTCGCTTCCATCTGGACGGTAAGCAGACCCACAGACTGTGATCAATTTCTTCTTATCGATCAGATATCTGGTGAAAGCGTCTCCTGAGATATGCTCCGGCAAAGTCAGCCACACAAAGAACCCTCCCTCCGGATGGGTCCAAATAGCCTTCCCGGCCAACTCACTCTCCAGAGCCTCCATCATAGCGTCCCGTTTCACCCGATAGATCTGACGGCAATCCTGAATATGAGCGTCTAGATCATATTCCTCCATGTACCGCGCCGCCACACATTGGTTGTATCCTGGGTTGTTCATATCCTGGCACTGTTTCCCTATCGTCAGCTTGGCCAACACCTGTCTGTCCGCGATGGCAAACCCAAGCCGCACGCCAGGGGTGAGAATCTTCGACAGCGAACCTGCAAATATCACATGTCCCGTCTTGTCCAGACTCTTAATAGAGGGCACATAATCCCCCGAATAGCGCAGCTCAAAGTAAGGACTGTCTTCCAGAATCATCACATCATACTGGACGGCTAAGTCATAGATTGCCTTGCGTCTCTCTAAGGTTGTCACAATTCCCATAGGGTTCTGAAACGTGGGAATTAGATAGATCAATTTTACATTTTTTTCTCTCTTAAGGGCCGCCTCCAACGCCTCCGGCACAAGCCCCTCTTCATCCGACTTCACGCCTATCACATTTCCCTCATAACCCCAGAAGGCAGAGATAGCGCCTGAGTAACTGTGTTCTTCCACCAGAACCGTGTCCCCGGCATTCAGGTAGCATTTCGCCGTCAGATCAATCACCTGCTGGGCGCCGGTAAAAATCTGCAAATCATCCCTGTCAGGGCTTCCGTTTCGGTAATATTCCATGTAACGCCGTCTCAATACTCTACGGAGCGAGTGGTCTCCCTCCGTCACGCCATAGGAGAAAATCTCATCCACCATAGAAGTGTCGCTGTCACACTCCTGATAAATTTTTCTGGAGATCTCCCCCATCTCTTTGACCGGAAAAGTCTCTAACGAGGGGTTACCCGCTCCCAGCGAATGCATCCCTGGAAGCGCCCACACTTTGTAGAGCTCTCGTACGATCGAAGGCTCCGCCGTCTCCATACGCCTTGCCAATTCTGTCATAATCTTACCTCTCTTCTACTATAAATACATTCCCAACAGTTACTCTTTACCTAGGTTCTCTTTTATGTCTCCGGTTGCGGATATAAATTCCGATGGCCGCCGCCGCCCCCACCAAAGACAACGTGATCAGGATAGTAAAATAATATTTATACGCCGTTGGCAGGTCTTGCGCGAACGTATCCAACAGCCATCCATTGATTAACGGCATTACCGCGTCCGGCAAAAAGATCGCAACCAGAGTTACCATAGAGATAGCCGTCCCCGTCAGACGTATGGGAATCTGCGCCTCGTCCATGGTAGCCCACATGGTAGCCTTCGCCATACAACAGACAAACGCATTGGCCAACACGAAGAAAATTGCAAAAGTCACAACATTTTCTCCTCCCGCCTTCGTCCGAGATATGGTAAAAATCAACACCGCACAGAGCAACAGGCAGACAGCGTTTAACAAGGAGGGAGACCCCATCTTCTTGGCGATCAGTCCGCCGATCGGCCCACCGATCACCTTACTCCCGTAATCTCTCATAATGGCAAAGACCCCTGTGATGGTCAACGAAGCCCCCAACACGCCGGTAAAATAAGGAGTCATATAGGATTGACTGATATATAACCCATACACGCTGCACAGCGTCACCGCCACCAGCCACAGACTGGGATTCTTCAGCAAAGTCAGAGTATCCTTGACATTGAACTTTCCCTCGTCCTCCTGGGCCTGCTCATTCTCCTCCACAGGCTTGGCCTGTAATTCATCCTTATAAAAGATTGCTATCAGCGCCACCCCAACCAGACAGAGCACACCCATGGATAAATGTGCTCCCCGGTAACCCCAAGTCTCGCTGGCAAACTTCGTGAACACTCCCAGCGCGATCATATTGCCAACCGTCGCCACCAATCCTTGCGTCGCCTCAAACATTCCAAAAGCCGTGGACTGATTCTCTTCTCCACCTATAATCCGGATACCTTTTAAGATCGCAGGCCAAAACGCGAATCCTGTGGTGATCCCGAACATTCCCCAGATTACCACCTGTACCCAGTACACCTTGACGAAAATCACAGAGAGCAATACCAGTGGAAAATTGGCGGCCAGAGAAATCATCAAGATTTTCTTCGTGTTAAAGCGATCCGCCACCCATCCCCCTGGAACGGAGACAATCACAGAGGTAATCACAGAAGCCGTCGCCAGAAAGCTCAGCTGCACATTGCTACATCCCATAGCCTCAATCATAGAATCATACAGAAAATAACGGATATATGGAGGATTAAAAGCCGTTGCATAGGCAAATGACAGTGCCAGCATGGCCAGCCAGGGAAATTTCTTTTTTTCCTTGTTCATTCTTTTCACTCCTTCACTTCTCACAGATCAACTACACTTAGCCCCCGCCAACAGACACAACTTATTCTTCGGATTGTTCTTCCCCTTTTTAGCAAAAAATTCGTCTACCAGCTTCGCCAAAGTATCTACCTGGAACAGGTCCGTATGGGCTGCGATCGCCCCTAACATCACCAAATTGGCTCCCTTAGGATTCTCACACTCATTGGCGATATCGGCCACCGGAACCCGTACCACCTGTACATCTTCTCTCACTGGATACGATTCTGGCACAGAGCTGGCGTCCACCAACAGTAATCCACCCGGCTTCATATGTTCCTGGAACTTATCCACCGAAGCTGCGTTCATGGCACACAAAATGTCAATCTCTTTGACATAGGGACTGGCAATCTCTTTGGTGTCCAGTTTCACGCTACAGTTCGCCGTACCGCCCCTCATCTGGGAGCCATAAGAAGGATACCATGTCACCTGCATTCCCAGCTTCATCCCCGCCTCAGCGGCAATCATCCCGGTAGTCAGGATGCCCTGTCCGCCGAATCCTGAAAAAATTATCCCTGTCATTTTTCCCCCTCCTCTGCTCCGTGGATAAACTCTCCCAGCGGAAAATATTTTACCGCCTCCGTGTGTATATATTCTTTTGCTTTCAATGGCGTCATATGAAAATTCGTAGGGCAGGGGGAGAGAACTTCCACCAAACTAAATCCCTTTTTTTCCATCTGACACTGGAAAGCTTTTTTGATCATTTTCTTCGCCTTCGCAGTGCTGGCCACATCATAGATCTCACCTCTGGCCAGGTAGGCGATCTTCTGTGTTCCCAGAAGATCCATCACATTCAAAGTTCCATACTTCTCTGGGTCCTTGCCGTACACCGAGGACATGGTCTTCTCCCCAGGCAGAGACGTGGGCGCCATCTGTCCCCCGGTCATACCGTATACCGTGTTATTCACCACCACCACAGTGATATTCTCATTCCTGAGAGCGGCGTGGATCAACTCCGCTATGCCGATGGAGTACGCAGAACCGTCCCCCAGATAAGCACAGGCAATATTGTCCGGCCGTACTCTCTTATAGCCGCTCGCGGTTGGCACCGGCCTACCGTGCGCCGCCACAATCGCGTCAAACCGCATGGACGCCGCCCCAATATAGCCGCAGGCCACATCATGCGTCATAACCAGTCTCTCATTCATTCCCAATTCATCAGCCGCCTCAGCCACCAGACGAGTGACCACGCCATGTCCACAGCCTGGGCAAAATCCAGTCTCCGGGACAATCCCGATTCTGTCAGGTTTCCTCAGATTCATTTCTCTCTCCTCCAATCCATTCACAGAAATTTCTTCACTTCAGCGATAATAGCATCCGGTTCCGGCACATCAAAAAACGCCCCCACAAAGCCTACCGGCCGCTGACTGCCCACGGCCAGCTTCACATCATCCGTCATCTGTCCCAGTATATTGATCTCTACCGTCAGAAACGCCTCGGCCGACTTTAGACTCTCAAACGCCTTCACGGGGAACGGCCACAGAGTAATGGGACGGATCAGACCCAATTTTATTCCTTCCGCTCTGGCCATCTCCACCGCCTCCTTACAGATCCTGGAACTACACCCATAGGCCACCAACACAATCTGGGCGTCATCCGCTCTGTAATTCTCCCAGCGCTGTTCTTGTTCCTCCATCTCGCTGTACTTTTTGCGCAACGTATTCGGATAGTCAAAATCTGTGTAGAACATATTTTGGATGGTCTTGTGAGATTCCTCCCCCTTACACCCTTTCAACGTCCAGTCATCTCTGTCAAGATCCGGCTCTTCTTGGAATTCAGGGAGAGTTACCCCTTCCATCATCTGCCCAATCGCGGCGTCCGAGCCAATCAGAACCGGATGCCGGTATTTCTCAGCCAGGTCAAAAGCCAATGGCATCAGATCCACATTCTCCTGCACCGAGGCAGGCGCCAATACGATCGTGCGGTAGTCTCCATGCCCTCCGCCCCGGGTCAATTGCCAATAATCCCCCTGTCCCTGAGAGATATCTCCCAAACCGGAACCGATACGCATAACGTCAATAATTACGCCTGGGATATCGTTGGCGCACAGGTAGGAAATCCCTTCCTGTTTCAACGTAAATCCTGGGCCAGCCGAGCTGGTCAGCACTCTGGCTCCCCCGCACGAGGCCCCCAACAACATGTTAATGCCCGCCAGCTCAGACTCTGTCTGCACAAAGACGCCGCCCACTTCTTCCATCCGCCAGGACAGATACTCTAAGATCTCCGTCTGCGGTGTAATCGGATACCCACTGTAGAACCTACAACCTGCTCTCAGCGCTGCCTCCGCCAAGGCTTCATTTCCCTTCATCAGAACCTTCTCACTCAAGCTCTTGCACCTCCTTCATCCTCCACAATCTCAAATACATAATCCGGACATACCCGGTAACAGGAACCACAGCCGATACATCTTTCTTCATCCACAGAGACTGTATCGTATAATCTTCCCTCTTGCCTGCAAAAAGAAAGCGCCTCCCGGGGACATGCCGCAATACAGTATCCACAGCTCTTGCACCGATTCCCATCAATGATCAGCCTGCTCATATGTAATTTCCTCCTCCATAAAATTCTCATTTTGATCTGGTGGTCTGACCACTAGACAAGTTTAAGATATCACATTTATTCTCATCTCGTCAATATTATTTTTCTTTTTCATTATTTTTCACAAAATTTCAGACAAATTATTGTACACTACTTCTTTTTGAGAATAGTTGACTTTTGTGCACAGGCAAGGTATGATTAGAGCCAATGAAAATTCATTGTCCGGAGGCCATCATGTACGAACCAATACAAAATAAAAACAACTATCAATATATCGTAGATCAGATCAAGCAGATGATTCTAAACGGAGAACTTATGATAGGGGATCGCCTTCCCTCCGAGCGGGATCTGTCCGAGATGTACCAAGTCTCCCGCGCCTGTGTCAGAGAAGCCCTGAAGGCTCTGGAGACCATCGGATTACTGGAATCTCACCATGGAGGGGGAAACTATATCGTCAATCACCTAAAAGCCCAGATGGCTGATAACCTCTCCTTGATCTTCGTACTGGATCACTGTAAGTCAAAAGACCTGACCAGCCTCCGATATGCTTTTGAGCTGGAGATCATGAAAGAGATCATCAATAAAAATGATCCCGATGCGCGAAGACAATTAGAAGAGCTCATCCTCTCCATCGATCAGGCAGAGACGACCAAGGAGCTGGAGAAGATCGATTTGCAGTTTCACTCCCTTATCTCCTCCTTGACGGACAATCCTCTCCTGGAGTCTCTCCTGGCCTCGATTCACACCGTCTACATGAAGAGCATTGTACTTCTAAATGCCAGCTACCCCTCTTGGAACCGCTTTTCTATGCAAAGAGCGCGCAAATACCAGAAGGATATCATCCAAGCCCTACTGTCCGGGAATGTCTCCACTGTGGAGAAGGCTCTCCGCAGACACTACCAGTACAACTTCGACGCGGACATCTAAGTCTATCTCAAAGACTCTGAAATACGGAGTGTTTTTGTGTTATAGGAAAGTTGCAATACTTTCCTATAACGAACAAAGAATCCTGCGACGCTGGATTCTTCCGCCTGCGGTGGATCGCATAGGCGATATCATCCCTTTCCGCCGCAGTGCGATCCTCGCGGAGCGTTTTTGTGTTCTAGGAAAGTTGCGATACTTTCCTATGACGAACAAAGAATCCTGCGACGCTGGATTCTTCCGCCTGCGGCGGGTCGCATGAGCGACATATTCCCACTCCGCCGCAGTGCGATCCTCGCGGAGCATTTTTGTGTTCTAGGAAAGTTGCGATACTTTCCTAGAACACAAAAACAGAGGGCTGTCCAATATCAAGGACAGTCCTCTGTACTCTCTCACATACCTTTTATTCGATTCCATAATCCTACATCCAGTCAAAGCCTTAGCCGGGAGAAAAACCGGACACCATCTTTCATCCCCTGAGACCGTCTCCTCACGTACTTTCCCCTAGAAGAGTCGGGTTAAGACAACATCCATGGCATTCCACTCCCTCTCAACCCCACACCTGTCGAAAACCACAGACAAGCCGAGAATTTCCTCTAACTCATCTGCCGTGAAAAAAAGATCTTCGCCTGCTCTACACTGTCAAAGGATATTTTCTCCCCATACAAGTACTCCGCCACATCGGAAAGAGCAAATAGAGAATACTCGTCCAAAGACAGTCTCGCCACCATCCTCCTACTCTCCGCCAAGTAACGAGGCTGACGCAGATCAGAGATGTATTCACACCCTAATTTCTCCCGTAGAAGTTCAAATAAATCTGGCATTCTATCACCCCCATGCAACTTTTTCCGTTTATATATTCTCCATTTTACTCTCTACCATGGAATAATCCTTCCGTGGT